>JBKEBY010000091.1:0-17161 GCA_047973445.1 Pseudomonas sp. | reverse complement strand
TGAACAGGGCCATACCCAGCACCAACCAGAGAACCTGGTCGCTTGGCAGGCGACGACGCCTTATGGTGGCTTGCGCTGAAAGGTTCAGCGCACTGGCGACCCACTCGATAGGGATGTTCTGCGTGAAGGTACTCAGATCAGAGAAATTGAAGAGGTCACCGAGGTCGAGTAATTGCTGCTGAATGGGCATAAAAAATCCGATACCAGTGGGCTGGTATCGGATTTTCTAGAACCGCCGGCTAGGACTCAAATGCTTAAGTGAACAGCATTAGGCTATGCGCCGGCTTTTTCACGTCATGCTGGAGGGGGCGTTCAGCGTGTGCCGAATACCACCATCGTCTTGCCTTTGACGTATACCAGCCCTTGAGCTTCGAGGCTCTTGAGTACTCGACCGACCATTTCCCGTGAGCAGCCGACAATACGGCCGATTTCCTGGCGGGTGATCTTGATCTGCATGCCGTCGGGATGAGTCATCGCGTCGGGCTGCTTGCACAGGTCGAGCAGGGTGCGCGCGACGCGACCGGTGACGTCGAGAAACGCCAGGTCGCCCACTTTGCGAGTCGTGGCGCGCAGGCGTTCGGCCATCTGGCTGCCCAGCGCATAGAGAATGTCGGGGTCCTGCTGCGTCAGTTCGCGGAACTTGGCGTAGCTCAATTCGGCCACTTCGCACTCGGTCTTGGCGCGGACCCAGGCGCTGCGCTCCTTCTCGGCACCTTCTTTTTCGAACAGACCCATTTCGCCGAAGAAATCGCCGGAGTTGAGGTAGGCGATGATCATCTCCCGGCCATCGTCATCCTCGATGAGGATGGTGACCGATCCTTTGACGATGAAGAACAAGGTCTCGCAACGGTCGCCTGCATAAATGATGGTGCTCTTCGCGGTGTAGCGGCGGCGATGGCAATGTGCGAGCAGCTTGTCGATGTTCTTGATCTTGGGGGTGAGCGTAATAGCAACCATGCTGTAGTCCCGGAAATAGTCCAATAGGGAGGCTAATTTCTTATTTTCTATGACTGCGTTCGCTGTCAGTGCGGCGAGCTTAACAGACCGGTCCGTGTGGATAGCAAAACTGCGACACGAATATCGGCGAGGGTGCAACTTTTTTTTACCGCGCGCGGCCTGCGGCCGGTTGAGGCTACCATGCTAAGCTTTGCTCCTTTCTCGGCGGAGAGTATTGATGAAAGCGCGCATCCAGTGGGCCGGCGAAGCAATGTTTCTCGGTGAATCGGGTAGCGGTCACGTGGTGGTGATGGATGGGCCGCCGGAGAATGGCGGGCGTAATCTCGGCGTGCGACCGATGGAAATGCTGCTGTTGGGTCTTGGAGGCTGCAGTAACTTCGACGTGGTCAGTATTCTCCGCAAATCCCGCCAGGCGGTGGAAAGTTGCGAGGCTTTCCTGGAGGCCGAGCGTGCGGCCGAAGACCCCAAGGTGTTCACTCGGATCCACCTGCATTTCGTAGTGAAAGGGCGCGGCCTAAAGGAGGCCCAGGTCAAGCGCGCGGTCGAACTGTCGGCCGAGAAGTACTGCTCGGCCTCGATCATGCTTGGCCGTGCGGGCGTCGAAATCACTCATGACTATGAGATGGTCGAGCTGGGCTGAGCGGACGCTTATCCCGTACAGAGGCTGGAAGTCCACCACTGCTCAGAGATGTGATGGATGCGGGCCTCTGATCGACGCTCCCCAGCCTCCAGCCGCACGCATGACTTGCATCAATGCCATTCGGCTTGAATCTCCAACAATCATCCTTATCTAAGTTTCATCCCGCAGGTTTATGTTCAAGGTGCGATCCGCTGCGCCGGCCTGCTTACTAGAAAGGTGATTACATGCGTATCGATCGTTTGACCAGCAAGTTGCAGCTCGCGCTGTCCGATGCCCAGTCCATCGCTGTCGGTCTGGATCATCCCTCTATCGAGCCACTGCACCTGATGCAGGCGCTGCTCGAGCAGCAAGGCGGCTCCATCAAGCCGCTGCTGATGCAGGTCGGTTTCGATATCAACGGCTTGCGCCAGGCCCTGGCCAAGGAGCTGGACCAACTGCCCAAACTGCAGAACCCTACAGGTGACATGAACATGTCGCCTGATCTGGCGCGCCTGCTCAACCAGGCCGATCGGCTGGCGCAGCAGAAGGGCGACCAGTACATCTCCAGTGAGCTGGTGCTGCTCGCCGCACTGGACAACAACACCCGCCTGGGCAAATTGCTGCTGGCCCAGGGCGTGAGCAAGAAGGCGCTGGAGAACGCCATCGTCAACCTGCGCGGTGGCGAAGCTGTCAACGACCCCAACGCCGAGGAATCGCGCCAGGCACTCGACAAGTACACCGTCGACATGACCAAGCGCGCCGAGGAGGGGCGGCTGGACCCGGTGATCGGACGTGACGACGAGATTCGCCGCACCATTCAGGTGTTGCAGCGCCGCACCAAGAACAATCCGGTGCTGATCGGCGAGCCGGGTGTCGGCAAGACTGCTATCGTCGAAGGGCTGGCGCAGCGCATCGTCAACGGCGAGGTGCCCGATGGCCTCAAGGACAAGCGTCTGCTGTCGCTGGACATGGGCTCGCTGATTGCCGGCGCCAAGTTTCGCGGCGAGTTCGAGGAGCGCCTGAAGGCCGTGCTCAACGAGCTGAGCAAGCAGGAAGGGCGCGTGATTCTCTTTATCGACGAGTTGCACACCATGGTCGGCGCCGGCAAGGCCGAGGGCGCCATGGACGCCGGCAACATGCTCAAGCCAGCCTTGTCGCGTGGTGAGCTGCACTGCGTGGGCGCGACCACGCTCGATGAGTATCGTCAGTACATCGAGAAGGACGCCGCGCTGGAGCGACGCTTCCAGAAAGTGCTGGTAGAAGAGCCGAGCGAAGAGGACACCATCGCCATCCTGCGCGGTCTCAAGGAGCGCTATGAGGTTCACCATGGCGTCAGCATCACTGACGGCGCCATCATCGCGGCGGCCAGGCTGTCGCATCGCTACATCACCGATCGTCAGTTGCCGGACAAGGCCATCGACCTGATCGACGAGGCCGCCAGCCGCATTCGCATGGAAATCGACTCCAAGCCCGAGGCGCTCGACCGTCTGGATCGACGGCTGATCCAGCTGAAGATCGAGCGCGAGGCGCTGAAGAAGGAAGATGACGAGGCGACCATGAAGCGCCTGGCCAAGCTCGAGGAGGAGGTGGTCAAACTCGAGAAGGAATATGCCGATCTCGAGGAGATATGGAAGTCCGAGATGGCCGAGGTGCAAGGCTCGGCGCAGATCCAGCAGAAGATCGAGCAGGCCAAGGCCGAACTCGAGGCGGCCCGGCGCAAGGGCGATCTGGCGCGCATGGCCGAACTGCAGTACGGCATCATTCCCGACTTCGAGCGCAGCCTGCAGATGGTCGACCAGCACGGCAAGTCCGAGAATCAGCTGCTGCGCAACAAGGTCACCGACGAGGAAATCGCCGAGGTAGTTTCCAAGTGGACCGGTATCCCCGTCTCGAAGATGCTCGAAGGCGAGCGCGACAAGCTACTGAAGATGGAGGACCTGCTACATCAGCGAGTCATCGGCCAGCATGAGGCGGTGGTTTCCGTGGCGAACGCCGTGCGCCGTTCGCGCGCCGGGCTGGCGGACCCGAACCGCCCGAGCGGCTCCTTCCTGTTCCTTGGCCCCACCGGTGTGGGCAAGACCGAGCTGTGCAAGGCGTTGGCCGAGTTCCTCTTCGATACGGAGGAGGCGATGATTCGCATCGACATGTCCGAGTTCATGGAGAAGCATTCCGTGGCCCGTCTGATCGGCGCCCCGCCGGGCTATGTGGGCTACGAGGAGGGCGGCTACCTGACTGAAGCGGTGCGGCGCAAGCCCTACTCGGTCGTCCTGCTCGACGAGGTGGAGAAAGCCCATCCGGATGTGTTCAACATTTTGCTGCAGGTTCTGGAGGATGGGCGCCTGACCGACAGCCATGGACGTACCGTCGACTTCCGCAACACTGTGATCGTGATGACCTCTAACCTGGGTTCGACGCAGATCCAGGAGCTGGTCGGCGATCCCGATGCCCAGCGCGCCGCGGTGATGGATGCGGTGAGCAGCCACTTCCGGCCGGAATTCATCAACCGTATCGATGAGGTCGTGGTGTTCGACCCGCTGGCCAAGGAGCAGATCGCTGGTATCGCGCAGATACAGCTCGAACGACTGCGGCAACGTCTGGCCGAGCGCGAGTTGAGCCTGCAGTTGAGCGACGAGGCCATGGATAAACTGGTCGCGGTTGGCTACGACCCGGTGTATGGCGCGCGACCGCTCAAGCGCGCTATTCAGCGTTGGATCGAGAACCCGCTGGCGCAAAAGATACTTTCCGGCGCATTCGCTCCCGGTGCCCGCGTGGAAGGTAAGGTGGAGGGCGACGAGATCGTGTTCGCCTGATCGCGATGAGGTGGCGGTGGGCCGGATTCGGCCCGCTGCGTTTTTCGCGCAAGGTCCTGTAGTAAATCGAATTTTCTGGTTGACAGGCGCGTCGAGAACCGTAAAATGGCGCGCCTCTGAGGGGGGATTGCAAAGCAGTATCGCAATCCACCAGCAGGGCAGGAAGTGAAGTTCCGCGATAGCTCAGTCGGTAGAGCAAATGACTGTTAATCATTGGGTCCCAGGTTCGAGTCCTGGTCGCGGAGCCAAATTCCTATCGGGGTATAGCGCAGTCCGGTAGCGCGCCTGCTTTGGGAGCAGGATGTCGGGAGTTCGAATCCCCCTACCCCGACCAACTTCGGGTCGTTAGCTCAGTTGGTAGAGCAGTTGGCTTTTAACCAATTGGTCGTAGGTTCGAATCCTACACGACCCACCATATTCGCTTCGCAGGAAGCCAGAAAAAACCGAAAGTTCGCAAGGGCTTTCGGTTTTTTCGTTTTCACCTTCCTTTCGGTTGTATGTGCGGAGGCCAGCATCGCTGGCCTCCGTGTCGGCCTCAGTGCAGTTTCAGGCGCGGTGCCGTGGTGCTGAGCTTGTCGCCGATCATCATCAGCGTGGTGCGGATGACGCCGTACAGCGCGATCTGATGCATGCGATAGAGCGAGATGTAAAACATGCGCGCCAGCCAGCCTTCGAGCATGATGCTGCCGGTCAGATTGCCCATCAGGTTTCCCACCGCCGAGAAGCTCGAAAGCGAGATCAGCGAGCCGTAGTCACGATAGCGATAACAGGGCAGGCTTTTGCCCTCCAGGCGCAGTGCGATCGATTTTGCGAGTAGTGAGGCCTGCTGGTGAGCGGCTTGGGCGCGTGGCGGCACGTTGCGGTCGCTGTCCGGCTGCGGGCAGGCGGCGCAGTCGCCGAAGGCGAAAATGTTCTCGTCACGGGTGGTCTGCAGTGTGGGGCGCACGACCAGCTGATTGATCTTGTTGCTCTCCAGGCCACCTATTTCGTGCAGGAATTGCGGTGCCTGGATGCCCGCCGCCCAGACTTTCAGGCTGGCCGGGACGAAGTCGCCGTTTCGCGTATGGAGCCCGTCCGCCGTCACTTCGCTGACCGCTGCATCGGTCAGTACGGTCACTCCCAGATCACGCAATGTCTGATGCACCGGCTGGCTGATGCGCTCCGGCAGTGCCGGCAGTACCCGTGGGCCAGCTTCGATCAGCGTAATGTGGACATCCTCGGGCTTGATCCCGTCCAGACCATAGGCCGCCAGCTCACGCGCCGCATGATGGAGTTCGGCGGCGAGCTCGACACCCGTCGCTCCTGCACCGACGATGGCCACGCCGATAGTGTTGTGCTGGCCTTGGCTGGCGTGCGCACGCATGTAATGGCTCAGCAGCTGGCGATGGAAGCGCTCGGCCTGTTTCCGGGTGTCCAGGCAGATGCAGTGTTCCGCTGCGCCCTGGGTGCCGAAATCGTTGGTGATACTGCCGACAGCGATCACCAGTGTGTCGTAATCGAGCGAGCGAGCGGGTACGAGTTCGTTGCCTTGTTCGTCGAATGATGCGGCGAGATGTACGCGCTTGTGTTCGCGGTCCAGGCCATTCATGCGGCCCATCTGAAATTCGAAGTGATTCCACTTGGCCTGCGCCACGTAGTTGAGCTCGTCGGCCGACGAGTTCAGCGAGCCGGCGGCAACCTCGTGCAGCAGCGGCTTCCAGATATGGGTCAGATTGGCGTCGATCAGGATCACGCGGGCCTTGCCGCGTTTACCGAGTGTATTACCCAGACGGGTGGCAAGTTCCAGGCCGCCGGCGCCGCCGCCGACAATTACGATGCGATGTGTCATGGAAAGGACTCATAAGGTTTTGCGAAATCGGCTTGGGCGTCCGGGCGAGCGCGAAATGGCTCATAGCACCAGGCGGCTGAGGAGGCGGCTCAACAGGCCCAGGCCGATCACCACGACAAGCACCATCGCAAGCAGGAAGAACGGCCGGAAGGGGCGGCGTTCGATCCGGTGCTGAGGCGCGCTGAGGTAGTCGTCAACGCGTTTTTGGTCGTCGGGATTCAGGCGGCTGGGCATGGGCACCTCGAAGGGAATGCAAGCATTCTAGCGGTGCAGGAACAAAAGCCAAGGATTGCAGCGCTGGGCTACCCACAAGAGAAGCGCGCCGCCAGACGAGGCGGCGCGGAACGCTTGCGACAAGTGTTAGCGATTACCGCTCTTGAGGGTTCGCAGGTTGTCGATCACCGACTCAAGGGCGCGATCGAACAGCAGAGTGTCGTTGAGCAGGCGGATCGCGTCGCGACGGAATTCGATGGCCAGACCCATGCGGGTTTTCTCCAGCACCTTCATTCCGGTTCGATTGACGAAGATGTACTTGCCGGTGGGCTTGATGATCGCCGCCAGCTTGCAGCGAAGCTTGTGCTCTTCGTCTTCCTGAAACTCCACCCAACTGCCTACCCGTAGGTTGTCCACCTGCGTCAGTGCTTCGTCGTTGTCGTCGAGGTTGATCTCCGGCTCTTGCTCGCGGCTTTCGCCGGGTGCCAGCAGCATTATTTCTTCCACCACCTCGATCATGGCTGGCGCGGGTGCTGGCTTCGATGGAGAAGGTTCGAATCGTTCGCCTGTAATAGCGGCTGAGGAGGGCGGCACCGCGACGGGCGCAGGTTGCGTGCTCGGCTGATCGAACTGCTGCAGAGCCTGTACATGCAGCGCTTCGAGCTGCGTGAAGAATTCGCCGGTGGAGAAGGGATCGAAAGCGGCGCTGACCAGGCCTTCGCGCAGCGCCTTCAGCAGGCTGGGCACCAGCTTCAGCAGGCGTTCGCGAGATTCGGGATCGTCATGCGGGGCGACGCTCCAGATCAGATCGTCCATGGTCGCCAGCGCGGCATCCCATTGCTCGGACTGGGTGCCATGCTTGAGACAGGTCAGCAGCAGCACCTTGCTCCATGCTTCCTGCAGCAGGCGAACCACAACCTCTGGAAGCGTCTTGCCAAGCAGGCGCTCGTTCAGCACCTGCTCGACTTCCTGGCGAGCCATCTCTGCCTTGGCGCGACCCTCTTCGGCGTCGCGGGTGCGTTGTTCGAGCAGTTCGCTGCGGCGGCGTTCATCGCCGGTGAAGGCTAGGAAGTCGGCAAGCAGTTCGGAGAAAATTCCGGGGTCGTCGACGAAGTCGTTGAGCAGGTGTGCCACTACCTGTTCGATCTTCTGATAGAGGCTGTCGCGCTGGGCTTCGTCCTGATCGCCCCAGCCCATGGCTGCGGTGGCGATCTCGTTGAGCAGGCGACGGGCTGGATGGCTGCCGCGGCTGAAGAAGGACTTGTCCAGCACGGCGACTTTGAGCAGCGGGATCTGTAGGCGACCGATAAGTGCTTTGAGCGAATCCGGCAAGGTGCGGTCGTCGAGGATGAACTCGAACAGCATGGAAACCAGGTTGATGACGTCTTCGTCGACCTCGCCAACCACGCGCGACTTGCCGCTCTTGGTGCTGACCTTGTGCAGCAGCTGTTCGAGCTGGCCCTGCAGGTCGAAGTCATCGACGAGCTGTGGCGTTCGGGCCTGCATGTGCGACAACAGGCGCATCAGGTCGCCGCTGGAAATGGGTATTGCATCGTTGGGGATGCTACGTGCAGGCAGGGCGCTGCCGCGCAGTTCCGAGAGCAGGCTCTGGAGTGCGCCGAAGGCTTCGTGCATGCCGACATCCTCGGCATGACTTGCAGCGTCGCCGTAGGCTGCGCTCGAGGCGCCATCGGTTGTCGCTGCCGGTGCGTGGCGCTGGCTGCGACGTGGTGGTGCCGACTGGAGTTCGGGCAGGATGCCTGCGCCAATCAGCGTCTGGTTGGCTTCGGCATAGAGCTGGTCGAGATCGGACAACACATAGCGCTCGAAGAGCTTGAGAATGATCAGCTTGACCTTGATCTCCACGCCCAGGCTGCGGCATGACTCGAGGAAGTACTGGCACAGCGCCTGCGGCCCGAGCGGGTTGCTCTTGTCATCGAGCTTGCGACTCACCAGCGCGTTCATGCGCGTGGTCAGATGAGTGAGCGGAAGGGCGGCGCGGCTGGTGACCTTGGCGACCATGGTGTCGATGGCGACTGACTCTTCGAGTTCGTCGTTCTGTACCAGAGTCAGGTTGTCGAAAGAAAGATTTTCCGGCTCCGCCGGCTTGCCTATTTCATATTGGTTGAGTCGTGCGAACGACTCGAAAATCTGCTGCAGAAAGCTGCGCTCGATACTGCGGCGCTTCATGCGCAGGTCGCGCATGGCTTCGAAGAAGGCATTCTGCTCTGCATTGCTGGTGGCGCGGTCGGCGATTTCGAACAGGGAATCGTCAGCATTGTCGAGCAGAACCTGCAGTGCCTGGCGCAGCTGTTGGGCGGCCTTGTCGCGCACGCTGATGAGTGCGACCGGTAGCCGGCCAGCCGGCGAAGCAGGCTTCTCCGGAACGGCCTTCAGGTGCACCACTTTCGCATCGGTTCGCATCGAGACTCTCTCCCTGCGGTCAGCTGCTGTCGGCAATCGACAGCGCTTAGCATGCCGCTGATGGCTGATAGGGGCAACGGAAAAGAACCAGCCGGCGAGGTGGTCTCGTGGCGATTCAGTGCATTGCCAGCCGGTCAGACAACGATCATTCTAAAATTCTCAAATTCGAGGGTCCGCCATTTCGCTGGCGTCAATTTCTGACAGCATTATAAGCATCCTGTCCATCTCCCTATCGTGTATTTGCCCTTGGACATGACTCAGCTCACAGATAGCCCTGGCTTTTCCTACGGACGGTCGTGAGCGGGGTGCAACGCACCGTTCTAGCGCCTGCGCCTTTTCCCAGGCGAGCCTCTATAATCGCGTTGAATTCCACTGGAGCCTGCCTGTGACCAATCTCGTTATCGCTGATCTTGGCGCTGAAATCGAAAGCAATGTTCGTCGCGCGCTGGCCGAGGATATCGGCACGGGTGACATTACCGCGCAACTGATCCCCGTGGAGCGCCTGGCGCATGCCTCGGTCATCACTCGTGAGCCAGCCGTCATCAGTGGTTCGGCCTGGGTGGATGGCGTGTTCCGGCAGCTCAATCCGCGTGTTGCGGTGCACTGGCAGGTGGTCGATGGTGAACAGGTCGAGGCGGGTCGAGTGTTGTTCCATCTCGAAGGACCAGCGCGTGCGCTGCTCAGTGGGGAGCGTACGGCGCTGAATTTCCTGCAGACCCTGTCCGGTGTCGCCACGCGCTGCCGTCACTATGCCAGTCTGGTGGAAGGTACTGGCGTGCGCTTGCTGGATACACGCAAGACCCTGCCCGGGCTGCGTCTGGCACAGAAGTATGCGGTGACCTGTGGCGGTTGCCACAACCACCGGATCGGCCTTTACGACGCGTTCCTGATCAAGGAAAACCATATTGCCGCTTGTGGTGGTATCGCCGAGGCCATTGCCGCCGCACACCGGATCGCACCGGGCAAACCGGTGGAGGTGGAGGTGGAAAGCCTCGACGAGCTGGAGCAGGCGCTTGCGGCGGGAGCGGACATCGTCATGCTCGACGAACTCAGCCTGGAGGACATGCGCAAGGCGGTTGCCATCAATGCCGGCCGTGCAAAGCTGGAGGCGTCAGGCGGGATCAGCGAAGAGACCTTGCGCAGTATCGCCGAAACCGGCGTGGACTATATCTCGATCGGAGCCCTGACCAAGCATGTCCAGGCGATCGATCTGTCGATGCGCCTGGCCCAGTGATCGGGTGAGGTGAATGGCGGCAGGCGAGGCTGTGCCGCCATGGTGTCAGGGCCGGCTTTTCAGACCGAAGTTCTCATGCAGTGTGCCGGGCGTGTCATCGCTCTTGGGGGCGTAGTCCTTGGGCGGCTCGGTAAAGGCTGGCGATGACAAGCGTTCGCGATGAGAAGGGGTCTCTTCGCTGTGCAGGGCGGCGAACAAACGCTGGCGGGTCTGTTCGTCGAGTGCCAGTTTGTTGGCCCCTTCGGACAGGTGATCCTGAATGTCCTGATAGCTGTTGGTGAGCTTGCGCAGCAGGCTCGCCGTGGTGTTGATGTGGGTCACCACTTCACTCTGATAGGTATCGAAGCGCTCTTGCAGATCGTCCACCTGACGCTGCGTGCGATTGGGTGCGCTGTTGCGAGCCACCAGGAAACCTATGGCGATGCCGACGATGACGCCGACGATCGGGAGCAACCAGGTCGCGAGGGTCTGTTCCACGAGTCCTTCCTCTATATAAAACGGCTGTGCTGTTCAGATCATGAAAATCCAGGCGTGGTCGCGCAGGCCGACAACAGCGGAAACGTGCTGCGTCCGGTACTGCATCACCCGTCGCGGTGGTTTTTCAACCGCCTGATACGTTAACGTCTCCTACCTGCCCTGTATACCGTGACGCGATGCGGCGGTCACCGGGCTGCTCAAGCAAGACGAGTCGACTTCATCCAAGGTCACGGAGTTCATTTTGTTGAAACGCGAAAGCCCCATCACCCTCGAAGGTCCCGCCGGTGTGCTGGAAGGCCTCTACCACGATCAGTTCGATGCCCGCGGACTGGCGTTGATATGCCATCCCAACCCGGTCAAAGGCGGGACCATGCTGAACAAGGTGGTGTCCACCCTGCAGCGCACGGCGCGTGATGCGGGATATGTCACCCTGCGTTTCAACTACCGCGGGGTGGGCGGCAGTGCCGGCGCGCACGACATGAACCAGGGCGAGGTCGATGATGCCGAGGCTGCGCTGGCCTGGTTGCAGGCACAGCATCCGGAGTTGCCGCTGACGCTGCTGGGATTCTCCTTCGGCGGCTTTGTCGCGGCGGCGTTGGCCGGGCGTATCGAAGCGCGTGGCGGTTCGCTGGATCGGTTGTTCATGATCGCTCCTGCTGTGTCGCGTCTGACGGACCAGCCGCTGGCCGAGCGCTGCAGCATGAGCATCATTCAGCCCGAAGAGGACGAAGTGGTTGATCCTGCTTCGGTATTCGCCTTTTCCGAAGCCTTGCCGCGTCCCCACGAACTTTTGAAAGTGGCAGAATGCAGCCACTTTTTTCACGGCAAGCTGTTGGAACTCAAGGAACTTGTGGCGCCGCGATTGGCCGATCCGGCTGTCTGAAGCGACTGGTTCGCGAATGCCATGATGCTCATGCACGGCCTTCGCCCTCTCCACCTTCAACCGCTTTGCCTTGCCCTGTGCAACGACTGAAATCGAGATGATGTTATGAATACCCGAATCCTTACCGGCATCACCACCACGGGGACGCCGCACCTGGGCAATTATGCGGGCGCCATTCGCCCGGCCATCGTTGCCAGCCGCGCCGCCGATGCCGATTCCTTCTACTTCCTGGCCGACTATCACGCGCTGATCAAGTGTGATGATCCGTTGCGCATCCAGCAGTCGCGCCTGGAGATCGCTGCCACCTGGCTGGCGGTCGGGCTGGACCCGGATCGGGTGACCTTCTATCGGCAGTCGGATATCCCGGAAATTCCAGAGCTGACCTGGTTGCTCACCTGCGTCGCGGGCAAGGGGTTGCTCAATCGGGCCCATGCCTACAAGGCTTCGGTGGACAAGAATCTGGAACAGGGAGAGGACCCCGATGCCGGCGTCAGCATGGGCCTGTTCAGCTATCCGGTGCTGATGGCGGCGGACATCCTGATGTTCAACGCGCACAAGGTGCCGGTCGGTCGCGACCAGATTCAGCATGTGGAAATGGCGCGTGATATCGGCCAGCGCTTCAACCACCTGTTCGGCAACGGCAAGGAGCTGTTCACCCTGCCGGAGGCGCTGATCGAGGAGAGCGTGGCGACGCTGCCGGGGCTGGATGGCCGCAAGATGTCCAAGAGTTACGACAACACCATCCCGCTGTTCGCCAGCGCCAAGGAGCTGAAAAGCACCATCGCACGCATCGTCACCGACTCGAAGCTGCCCGGCGAGCCGAAGGACCCTGACAATTCCCACCTGTTCACCCTCTACCAAGCGTTCGCCACTCCGGCGCAACTGGCCGAATTCAGAAGCGAGCTGCTGGCCGGTCTGGCCTGGGGTGAGGCCAAGCAGCGTCTGTTCCAGTTGCTCGACAACGAGCTGGGCGAGGCGCGGGAGCGCTACCATGCGCTCATCGCCAAGCCCGGCGATCTGGAGGACATTCTCCAGGCAGGCGCCGCGAAGGCGCGCCGGATCGCCACGCCGTTCCTTGGTGAACTGCGTGAGGCGGTGGGTCTGCGCAACTTCCGCAGCGCGGTGCAGAATAAGTCTGCGGTGAAGAAGAAGGCCGGTAAGACGGCCCGCTTCGCGAGCTTCCGTGAGGCGGATGGCAATTTCCGCTTCCGCTTCTTCGCCGCCGATGGTGAAGAGCTGCTGCTCTCGCGCCCGTTCAACGACCCCAAGGCGATCGGAGTCTGCAGTCAGCGGCTGATCGCCGAGGGCGTCGATGCTCTGGAGCTGCGTACGGACGAGGCTGACCGCTTCACGCTCTGGCTGGACGGCGAGTGCCTCGCCGAAAGCCCGGACTACGCCAGCATCGAGCTGCTCGAGGCGGCGATGCTGCGCTTGCGTCAGGCCCTCGCAACGCTCGTCGCGTAACCGACTGATTCTCTGCCGAACCGGTTCGCGGCCACCCGCGAACCACCTGACAGGCTCGGCGACCATCTGGCCTTGATGGAGACCTTGCTTGAACGATCTGCGTAAATTGCCAACCGCCGGGGGCACCGCTAAAGTGTCCGCCCCGTTTTACTACCCAGACTCCGCCATGACCCCTCTTGAGCGCTACCAGGCAGACCTGAAACGTCCCGACTTTTTCCATGATGCCGCCCAGGAAAATGCGGTGCGCCACCTGCAGCGCCTGTATGACGACCTGGTAGCCGATGAGCGTGGCAAGTCCGGGCTGTTCGGCAAGCTGTTCGGCAAGAAGCAGCAGGAGCCGGTCAAGGGACTGTATTTCTGGGGCGGGGTTGGGCGCGGCAAGACCTATCTGGTCGATACCTTCTTCGATGCGCTGCCGTTCAAGCAGAAGACCCGCACCCACTTCCACCGCTTCATGAAGCGTGTGCACGAAGAAATGCGCACCCTAAAGGGCGAGAAGAACCCGCTGACCATCATCGGCAAGCGCTTCGCCGACGAGACGCGGGTGATCTGTTTCGATGAATTCTTCGTCTCGGATATCACCGACGCGATGATCCTCGCGACTCTGCTTGAAGAGCTGTTCAAGAATGGCGTGAGCCTGGTGGCCACTTCCAATATCGTCCCCGACGGGCTTTACAAGGACGGCTTGCAGCGTGCGCGCTTCCTGCCGGCGATCGAGTTGCTGAAGAAGCACACCGAGATCGTCAACGTCGACAGCGGCATCGATTACCGGCTGCGAGCCCTGGAGCAGGCGGAGCTCTATCATTTCCCGCTGGATGTCGAGGCCGAGCTGAGCCTGGAGAAGAGCTTCCGCAGCCTGCTGACGGAAAACTGCACGGTGCTGGAGAACGAGGCGCTGATCGTCGAGAACCGCGAGATCATCGCCCGCAAGGTGGCCAACGACGTGGCTTGGTTCGACTTCCGCGCGCTGTGCGACGGCCCCCGCAGCCAGAACGACTACATCGAACTGGGCAAGATCTACGATGCAGTGCTGGTTTCCAACATCGAACAGATGAACGTGGCCAAGGACGACATGGCGCGTCGTTTCATCAACATGGTCGACGAGTTCTACGACCGTAACGTCAAGCTGATCCTGTCCGCTGAAGTCGAACTCAAAGACCTCTATGCGGGCGGCCGTCTGGAGTTTGAATTCCAGCGCACCCTCAGCCGTTTGCTGGAAATGCAGTCCCACGAATACCTGGCGCGGCCGCACAAGCCGTAGAAAGCAGTTGGAAGCCTGAAGCTGGAAGCTTGAAGAGAAGGCAAAAGCTTGGCAGGTCGTTCTACGGTCTCACTAGCCAAGGGCTTCTGTGGCGCCAGCTTGCTGGCGATGCTGTTGGCGTGCTGATCGCCAGCAGTCTGGTTCCTGCAGGAAGCCGTGCAAGCTTGCGGTCTTTTACGCTTACAGCTTTCAGCCGCTTTTATGCCGATACTGCTGCCGATACTGGTTAGGTGACAGGTCGGTGTGCTGGCGGAACAGGCGGGCGAAGAAGCTCGCGTCGTCGTAGCCCACCTCGTAGCTGATCGTCTTGATGCTCTTGCGCGTGGTCGAGAGCAGGGTCTTGGCCGTTTCGATGCGCAGGCGCTGCAGGTAGTGCAGGGGCTTGTCGCCGGTGGCCGCCTGGAAGCGACGCATGAAATTGCGGATGCTCATGCCGTGTTCGCGGGCGACATCCTCGAAGCGAAACTTGTCCGCGAAATGCGTTTCGAGCCATTCCTGGATCTGTAGTACGCGGGTGTCGAGGTGGAGCTTCTGGCCGCCGAAGCCGATTCGGCCAGGACAATAGTTGCGCTGCACCTCGAACAGCACGTCGCGCGCCATGCCCTGGGCGATATTCGCGCCACAGAAGCGCTCTACCAGATACATGTACAGATCGCAGGCCGAGGTAGTGCCGCCGGCGCAATAGAGGTTGTCGCTGTCGGTCATGTGCTTGTCAGCGGTGAACTGCACCCGAGGGAAGCGTCGGCTGAACTCTTCGGCGAAGCGCCAATGCGTGGTCGCCTCCTTATCGTCCAGAAGCCCGGCCGCGGCCATCCAGAATGCGCCTGTCGCCTCTCCGCAGATCGCGCTGCCTTGCGCGTGACATTGGCGCAGCCAGGGTAGAACCTGCGTGTAGTTTCGGCAGAGCTCATCGAAATTGCCCCAGAAGGCCGGCAGGATCACTATGTCAGTCGCGCCCAGCGCGCCGTCCACCGCTATGCTGGTGCCACTGAAGGTCTGCACCGGCTGGCCATCGGGGCTCACCAGCCGGGTTTCGAATGCCGGTGTCAGGTCCAGGCCAAGCTGTTTGCCGTAGCGCAGGCTGGCCATGTGAAAGAAGTCTTTGGCGTGCATCAGGGTGGAGGCGAAGACGCCTTCCGTGGCCAGGATGCTGATGTGCTTCAACGCTTGAGTGGTACGCATACGTTGTTCTTGTCGTTGTGATTGTGATGCTTTTCGGGGGTAAAACGGTCGCAAGACGGCTGGATCGTCTTATTTTTCAGGCGAGCTGTCTAGGGCTGTTGCCATTTCATCCGTGACCGCGCCGAAGCCCCTTCCATGAGCCGCGGAAACCAGAGGAGACGTAGATGACCGTTTCGCCAGGCCGTTACGCCAATGCATTCACCGGGTGGGACGGCAGTCCCGCCGCGGCCCGTGAGATGCAGAAGACCCTGGCTGCGCAGGTCTGTCTGGAAGACGATTTTCCGCCGTTGCGGCTGATTGCCGGGGTCGACGTGGGTTTCGAGGAAGGCAGCGCTATCACTCGCGCTGCCGTGGTGCTGCTGGACGCATTGAGCCTGGAGCCTATCGCCCAGACGTTGGCGCGGGTCCCGACTTCGATGCCCTACATTCCGGGGCTGCTGTCATTTCGCGAACTGCCCGCGGTGCTGCAGGCGCTCGAGGCGCTGCCGCACGTGCCCGATCTCATCTTCTCTGACGGCCATGGCATCGCTCATCCGCGCGGACTGGGTATCGCAGCGCACCTGGGCGTGGTGACCGGCTTGCCAGCCATCGGCGTGGCGAAGAAGATTCTTACCGGCCACCATGAACCACTGGGCGAGCAACGTGGTGACAGGGTCGAATTGCTGGACAGGGGCGGTCGGGCCATCGGCACGGTGTTGCGCAGCAAGGATAAGGTGCGGCCCTTGATCATTTCGCCGGGGAACCGCGTGAGCCTGATCACTGCGCCGCGCCTGGTGATGCAGTACGTGACCCGCTATCGATTGCCCGAACCCACTCGCCTGGCCGATCGCCTGGCTTCACGCCGGGATGAAAAGAAGCTGCCGAAAACCTGATATCGACAGGACAGTGGCGCCGGTGCGCTTGCAGCGGGCATCTGGCAGGCGATAGCCTGCGGGTTGCTGCGATCAAGGATCAGCCAGATGCAACTGGATACCGCGACGGGCTGGTGCCAAGGCATTCGCCATTGCCCTTCACCGAACTTCAACAAGCGCCCGGATGGCGAGGTTTCGCTGCTGGTCATCCACAACATCAGCCTGCCGCCGGGTTGTTACGGGACCGGCAAGGTTCAGCAGTTCTTTCAGAACGACCTGCCGGCCGGCGAGCACCCCTTCTTCGAGACGATTTGCGAGCTGCAGGTATCCGCGCATTTCCTGATTGAACGCGATGGCGCCATTACCCAGTTCGTTTCCTGCCTGGATCGCGCCTGGCATGCGGGTGTGTCGTGTTACGGCGAGCGCGAGGGCTGCAACGACTTCTCCATCGGGATCGAGCTGGAGGGCAGCGACTTCGAACCGTTCAACGACGCGCAGTATGCAGCGCTGATCCCGCTGTGCCGATTGTTACAGCAGGCCTATCCCGCCATCACGCCGGAGCGCATCTGCGGCCACAGCGACATTGCGCCCGGCCGCAAGACCGACCCGGGGCCTGCATTCGATTGGCAGCGTCTGCGCATGGCTGGGGTCTCGAGTACCAATGAATTCCGATAGCAGGCCTTTGAAAAAGGCTATGTCTGAGCTAACTGTTGCAACAGGCTAAGCTGATCATGACGTCTCCACATACGGGAGGTGAATCATGAGAGCGAGTCATTTCAACAGCTGGATTGCCCGACTCTCCCAGCTCAGCCCGGGGCAGCGTGAGCAATTGGCGAGATGCCTTTCGGTATCAGGACCTCTTGCGCAGGATATGATCCCCACGCCCAATAGCTGCCCGCATTGCCAGTCCAGCGAGTTGCGTCCGTGGGGTGCCAGCGGCGGCTTGCCCAGGTACCGC
>JBKEBY010000051.1:0-13972 GCA_047973445.1 Pseudomonas sp. | reverse complement strand
GGGCGTGACATTGCTGGCCAACGGTGCGCTGTACCTGTCGTTGCTGTTCGGCTGGTTCTACCTGTGGACGGTCTCGCCAGACTGGCAGGTACCGGACAGATCGCTCAACGGCTGGCTGATGTTGACCAGCGCCCTGCTCCTGAGCGTTGGCACCTTCGGTTTGCATCAGGTAATCAGGCAGCTGCGCGCGGGCAATATCCGGCGCCTGCTGCCCAATCTGGCGCTGCTCGCCAGCCTGGCCTTCCTGCAGTCCGCGACATTGCTGTGGCTGCTGCTCACCGCCGGTCTCGAGCCGAAGGCCACTGCGCACGACGCCATCATCTTCGTGATGCTCGCCTACAGCCTCATCCACTGTACGCTGGCAGTGGTACTCACGGCGCTGCAGGCCTGGCGGGTGAGCTACGGCTATGTCGGCGAGCAAGCGCCCTACGAGCCGATCGTGGTCGAACAGCTCTGGCTCTACAACCTGGGCGTGCTCTGGACCAGCTACGTGGCGATCGTCCTGTTTCCCGCAACCTGGGGAGCCGCCTGATGAAACACCCGCGCACCTCGCCCTTCCATCCGGTACAGATCCCCATCGGGCTGATCATCTGGAGCCTCTGGTTCGTCGCGCTCTACGGTGGCCAGGCGGTCGCCTGCGCCATCAGCCCGCCGGCACCCGAGCAGGGTATCTGGAACTGGCTGAACGCCAGCCTCGGGCTGTTGACGCTGCTGACTGCTGTACTGCTGTTGTGGCTCGCCCGATATTTCTGGCGACTCTCCCGCGCCGAACAGGCGCTGGACGAGCGCCAGCAGTTCGTGACCCGCCTGACCGCAAGCATCCACCTGACCGCAGCCGTGGCGACCCTTTTCGTCGGCCTTCCCCTCCTGCAACTTCCACCATGCCTATGAACTTTTCGAGAAGACTCACCCCCTGTATCGCGCTGGGGTCCGTAGGCCTGCTGGCACTACCTGCACCCGCACTGGCTCACGGGCTGTTCAATGCGCACTTCAGTGAACGCGCACCGCTGCTCCTGACCGCCCTGCTGGTCGCCACTGCCTGGCTGCTGTACGTGGTCGGCGCACGCAAGGCGCCGCCGCGGCGCGGCGAGGCACTGTGGTTCCATGGCGCGATGCTGTTGGTAGTGCTCACGGTATTCGGCCCCATCGATGACTGGGCGGAAACCAGCACCAGCTGGCACATGACCCAGCACATGCTGTTCATGCTGGTGATCGCGCCCATGTGGGCTCTGGCGCGGCCGTTGCCGCAATGGCGCGGCGTCACCGGGTCGTTCGCCCAGCCGCTCTGGACAGCCATCCTGCGCGCTGGCCGCTACCCCACGCTGCTGGCGCTGCTGCACGGCGCCGTCATCTGGATCTGGCACACGCCGAAACTCTACCTGCTGGCGCTGGATAACCTCTGGTGGCACGCGGTGGAGCACGCCTGCTTCCTGTTCACCGCCTGGCTGTTCTGGTGGTCCGTGCTGCGCGCCAACCCCAAACAGGTGCCCCAGGCCCTGATGGCCATCCTCATCACCCTGATGCACACCGGCCTGCTCGGCGCCCTGCTGACCTTCGGCACCCAGTCGTTCTACGGCGCCGAACGGGATATCCAGGACCAGCAGCTGGCTGGCCTGATCATGTGGGTACCCGGCGGGCTGGTCTACCTGATCGGCGCCGGCTGGATCACCTGGCGCTGGCTCAAGCGCATGTGGCGCCGGCAACAGGCGCAGGCGGGGGTTTGAGAACGCCGCCCAGCATATTTATCGGCCACTTCCCGCTAATTGCCCTTTACTCGGTACTGACGCCCAGAGTGGGGTTTCGCTTAGCTTCAGAGCGGCTAGTTCACAATGGCAACTTTCGGCCAAAAGCAGCCGTCCAGTATCTGGCTTTACCTATGTTCGCAGCAGCATGAAGGCCCTCAGGAGGGCTTCATGAAAAGAGGTAAAGGGACTACTGGTCGATGCGATTGATTGCAGCGGAGACACCTGCCCCATAGGCCGGATCAGCTTTGCTGCAGTTGCTGATATGTCTCTCGATAACGTCTCGCGTCGCCCCCCTGATCGCTCGCGCCGTGTTGTCGAACAACGCCTGCTGCTGGGCCGACGACATCAGGCGGAACAGTGCGCCGGGCTGCGAGTAGTAGTCCTCGTCAGTGCGATGGTTCCAGTGGTCGGCGGCACCCTCCAGGCTTAGTGGCGGCTCTGCGTACTCCGGCTGTTCGGCCCATATGCCAAACGCGCGCTATGGTTGCCATCGACGCGCATCTGGCCGTCACGGTGGTAGCTGTGAAATGGGCAGCGCGGCGCATTGACCGGTATATGACTGTTGTTGACTCCCAGTCGGTAGCGCTGCGCATCGCCGTAGGAGAACAGCCGGCCCTGCAGCATCTTGTCCGGCGAGAAGCCGATGCCGGGCACCACGTGGGCAGGGTTGAACGCGGCCTGCTCGACCTCGGCGAAGACGTTCTCCGGGTTGCGATTGAGCTCCAGCACGCCGACCTCGATCAGCGGGTAGTCCTTGTGTGGCCAGACCTTGGTCAGGTCGAAGGGGTTGATGGCGTAGTGATGGATGGCTTTCTCGACGCCGCCATGCACCCGCAGATCGCCCTGTTCGTCACCCTCCAAGCCAAGCGTGGTAACACGCAGCGTTTCGCGGCAGGGCGACTTAGCTATGGCGCTGCGCGAACCTGGGCGGGTAAAGGTTTGCGCCCGCCCAGTGAGCAAAACATCGAGATCAACAGTGGGCAGGCTCATGCGGCCTCCGGCGGAAGGTGTTCACGGCAGATCAGTTCAACATCGCTGCGTTGCAGCGGCTCCTGGGTCAACCCACAGAATGGCCGACCATCGCGCTGCTGGTGAAAACGGCAGGTCTTGCACAGGCCGAACCCCGGTACGTCTTCGTCACGCTGAATCTGCCGCAGCAGGTCGCCGAACAATAGCTCAAGCTCCTGCGCCCGTTCGCCCATGCCTGCAAGTGCCGTGGTCAAAAATTTTGGTGGCGCCACCGCCTCCAGCAAGTCGCGAGCCGGCTCGGTCAGTTGCAGATGCACGCTGCGTCGATCCTGCGGATCCTGGTGCTTCTCGATCAGCCCTTTGACCTCCAGCGCCTTTAGCGACTGCGACACGGTGCCCTTGGTCAGCCCTAGGTACTCGGTGACCGCCAGCGGCGTATTCGAGTAGCGATTGCAGCGTGACAGGTAGATCAGCGCACTGACCTGTATCGGCTGCAGTTCCGCCAACAGCGGGTGCTGCCGATTCCAGATACGCATCAAGCTGGTCAGGCGTTCAAGCAGATCGAAGAAGGTCGTCGCGGTCATATCATCACTCCTGTCGAAACATAGTATCGACTAAAAACTATATTGACAAAGAGCAGTACCGGAGTAGCCTTCGAATCAGTATCGATTCGATACCAAATTAACCGAAGGAGATTTACCATGACTACCGCACGCTTCTATCACGCTGGTTGCCCCGTTTGCGTTTCCGCCGAGCAAACCCTGCTCAACCTGCTAGACCCTCAGGTGAGGGTCGAGATCGTCCACCTTGGCGACCAGCCGCAACTCGTGGCTGAAGCTGAGGAAGCCGGCGTCAAGTCGGTGCCAGCACTGGTGGTTGAAGGCCAAGTGCTGCACCTGAACTTCGGCGCTTCCATCGACGATCTGAAGTAAGGAGAAGGCCGTGAACGTCCAGGTCTTCGATACCCATGTCCGCACGACCGAAGGAGGCTACCTGCACTTCGACGTGCTTATCGAAGGCAACGACCAGGCACTCGCCGCCCGCTACGCCCGCGACTGGCTTGCCAGCCGCGGCGTCGCCGAGGCGGATGTCTCGCAGAGCCGTTGCCAGTTCTGCCACAGCCAACCGGCCCACCCGGAAATCGCGGCAGAGATTGCCAAACAAGGCTACTTCATCATCCCGCTCCAAGGCTTTTAGGAGGACTGCGCCATGACCCCGTACCAGCCCCTGAACTGCGATCTGCACGACTTTCTGGAAATTGCCTGCATGCACGGCTATCGCCTGCAGGTCGAGGTGATCGAAGGCGCCAGCTTCATCGCCAGGGCGCTGGATACGCGCACGGCGCCAAGCAAGGAGGAATTTCTGGTGTTGCAAGGCGAATCCGGCAAGCAGGAAATCCGCCTGGACCGTCTACTTGCGATCACCCCGCTGGACCCCGGAGCAAGTTTTGGCCGGGTTGAATTGGCCGGCAGCTACTGCGCTTTCTGGCAGGACAACCGATGATGAAAACCGCCCTCGCCCTGCGCCATCTGCACTTCGAAGACCTCGGCACTCTCGAGCCGCTGTTGCATGCCCGAGGCTATCGGGTGCAGTACATCGAAGCACCGCTGCATGACCTCGCGACGCTGGATGTGTGCAGCGCAGACTTGTTGATAGTGCTTGGCGGCCCCATCGGCGCTTACGACGACGCCCTGTATCCCTTTCTCGATGCGGAAGTGCAACTGGTGCGCCAGCGTCTGGACAGCGCCCGCCCGTTGCTGGGCATCTGCCTTGGCGCCCAGCTGATTGCCCGCGCTCTGGGCGCCAGCGTCTATCCGCTGGGCACCAAGGAAATCGGCTTCGCCCCGCTGACGCTGACCGACGCAGGAAGCGCTTCACCACTGGCAGCCCTCGACGGTGTGCCCGTGCTGCACTGGCATGGCGATCAGTTCGACACCCCCTCTGGCGCCACACATCTGGCCAGCACGACCATCGGCGCGCATCAGGCCTTCGCCTTGGGCAGCCAGGTGCTCGGCCTGCAATTCCACCTGGAGGCCGACCCCGCCCGTATCGAAAGCTGGCTGGTCGGCCATGCCAGCGAGTTGCACCAGGCGGGTATCGACCCACGCGCGCTGCGTAGCCAGGCAAAACAGACTCAGCCGGCGCTTACCCGCGCCGCGCATCAGACCATCGACCGCTGGCTTACCGCCGCCGAGCAAAACACATGAAGAGATATCGATTGCTGGTTCGCCAGGGCAACAAGCTGCTCGGACACTTTGACTCCAGCGTCCCCTTGGGATTGGAGGCAGTGCAGGAAATCTCGTGCATCTTGAGCGGTGCGGGCTACCAGCTGGAACGCCTGATGTCCGACAGCGAGCGGAGACTATTGGAAAGTGGCCTCGATGGAATTCGCACATTGAGCAGCGAGCCGATTTTCGGCCAGACGACAAGTGAATTCTGCTGCATCTAACTGACTCTTTCGGTAGCGCCTCCTAGGCACTTTTTTTCTAAACCTGAACGGCTGCTTCTGGCCGGTAACTGCCCGTCGTCACCGGCTGCAATCGGCCAAAAGCGGACATAACCGGGCGGCAACTTAAGTTAACAGCAGATCATGAGACGTCCTACGCAACCTAAATTCTCAAGTTTTTGACGTGATTGCTCTTCCGCCCTCACTTAACAAACTTATGGCAGGTAATTCCCGCATCAATGCGCAGCTTTTGAACGGGTTCGATAGTCTCGGTCCCACCGATTTCTTTAACCATCGCGACGCCGCAGAACTGCTGCTCAGCGGTGAGCCAAGGGACAATGCCCTTCTTAGTTTCGCTCCAAGAGCCTGCTGTCACGGTGTAGGTTGCGCTTTTTTCCGGAATGAACGAAAAGGTTATCTGGCATACCTTCCCGACGGATTCGCGGCGATAGGTAACCACCAACTCCTTCTCTACTGCTACAGGCGACTCGATGACTCCGTTGATGTAGGGCAATGGGGTATAGCCCGCGTAACAACCTTTGTCATTAAGGTTCATAAGATGCAGGTCAGTGCCTGCTTTATATTGTGTGCGTAAGGTTGCAGAGGGCTCATCGGCCAGCGGAAACACGTATTGATCGCCCTGCATAAACGAACTGCAACCGCTCAACATTATGGTGGCAGCCAACATTGCACTGGCCCAGCCAAACCTGTTCATCCCGTCCATAAACCACTCCTTGATCTCTATTGCCTGTTGAGTATCAGACGCATGCGCGCTAGGTGAGGCTAAATGATACGGAATCGCCTGAACCCAAGCAGCGACATGTCGCATGAAATCTTTGCCGCCTAGGCTGCTTGGATCGTGTCCTGCCAATCATGACGGGCTGCTTTTGGCCGCGTTGTGCCCGTCGCATCTGGCAGGAGTCGGCCAGGAGCGGCCAGGAGCGGCCAGGAGCGGCCAGGAGCAGGCTGGTGGGCAAGTAAACGTTGTCCACCCTACGCCTGACGCGCGATCTAGCTCAGCGTCTGGCCAGCTGCGCCGGGCCGTCGTCGAAGCGTGACACCGCGACGAGCAACGCCTGGATCGACGCAATGACGATGTTCGCGTGGCTGCCGGCACCGAAGCGCGAGCCAGCCACGCCCGGCCAGGCCACCTCGACCAGCGCCAGGGCCTGGGCTCCAGCACCACCACCCAAACTGCGCTCCTCGTAGCTGTCGACTCGTATGGGCAGGCCTAGGGCGGCCACCGCCGCGTCGATCGGGCCGCTGCCCACGCCCTGCAGATTCTGTTTACGGCCATTGGGCAACGCGATCTTCAGTACCACACCCTGGTCGGCGCCGTCCTCGAACAGCTGGTGGCCGATATAGACCAGATTGCCATCGGGGCGTGCCGGCGCCAGATAGGTGCGCTGGAACAGTTCCCAGAGCTCGGTACTGGTCAGCTCTGTCTCGCTGCTGTCCGCCATTTTCTGCACGATGGCGCTGAACTCCACCTGCATCCGCCGCGGCATCAACACATCGTGGTCACGCTGCAGCAGGTAGGCAATGCCGCCTTTGCCCGACTGGCTGTTGACCCGCACGATGCTGTCATAGGTGCGTCCCAGGTCCTTGGGATCGATCGGCAGGTAGGGCACCTCCCAGAAACCCTCCGGGTCCTGTGCCGCAAAACCCTTGGCGATGGAGTCTTGGTGCGAGCCGGAGAAGGCGGTGAACACCAGGTCGCCGACATAGGGATGCCGCGGGTGGATCGGCAACCCGGTGCAAGCCTCGGCGACCCGTGCCACGCCGGCGATGTCGGAGAAGTCCAGGCACGGATCGACGCCCTGGGTGTAGAGGTTCAACGCCAGGGTCACCAGGTCGAGGGTGCCGCTGCGCTCACCAGTGCCGAACAGGCAGCCTTCCACGCGCTGGGCCCCGGCCAGCAGCGCCTGCTCGGCGCAGGCCACGCCTGTGCCGCGATCGTTGTGCGGGTGAACCGAGAGCACCACATGCTCACGGCGCTCCAGGCGTTCGTGCATCCACTCGATCTGGTCTGCGAAGATGTTCGGCGTCGCCACTTCCACAGTGGTTGGCAGGTTGATGATGATCGGCCGGCCGGGGCCGGCGTCCCAGGTGCGGATGGCTGCGTTACACATGCGCAGCGACACCTCCAGCTCGGCCATGCAGAAAGTTTCCGGGGAGTACTGCAGCACCCACTCGGTCTGCGGGTGCGCGGCCACCTTGTCCTTAAGCAACTGCACGTGACGCACCACCAACTGCTCCACTTCGTCCACCGAGAGGCCGAACACCACGCGCCGCCAAACAGGGGCGATGGCGTTGTACAGGTGCACAATCACCCGCCGCGCGCCGGCCACGGCGCGCACAGTCTCGTCGATCAGATCCGCGCGTAGTTGGGTCATGACCATGGGCGTGACGTCATCGGGAATGCCGCGCTCGTCGATCAATTGGCGGATGATCTCGAAGTCGGTGCGCGAGGCGGCCGGGAAGCCCATCTCGATCTCCTTAAAGCCCAGCCGCACCAGCTCGCCGAACAGGCGCAGCTTGCGCTCTCGGTTCATCGGCTCGAACAGTGCCTGGTTGCCGTCGCGCAGGTCGGTGGACAGCCACACCGGCGCCTGAGCGATACGGTGCGAAGGCCAGCGGCGACCAGGCAGGTCGATGCAGGGAAAGGGACGGTACTTGGTTTGCGGATTACGGAGCATGGGTCGGACCTCAAGCGGGAAAACGGACGATGCCGATCTCCCCTGCCCGCCATGGCGGGCTGTTCAAGGCCGGGATCAGGGGGAGATCGCAAGTCGCCGTCGGATGCGCGGCGACAGATCCCGGCCGGGACTCAGGGTGAGTAGCGTTAGCGAGGGAAGTGGAGCGTTCATGGCGGCGTTCCGGTGAGACATGTGCCCAGCATAGGCAGCCGCGCACCCGGATATTCACGACAAATGGTCAATTGTTATCGCTAAATGGTCATCCTTGCGGCTAAGCTGGCCAGCCGCACACTCTGGACCTGCCCATGGTCGACCACGGCCACCTGCCCTACGAATCCCTGACCATGCCGGTCACCGGCGTCGCACTCGACTACCCCAGCGGCCATCAAGTGCCTGCCCACAGCCATCCGCGCGCGCAGTTGATCTATGCCATCACCGGGGTGCTAGTGGTGGAGACTCCGGCGGGCCGGTGGGTCATACCGCCGACCCGTGCCGTCTGGCTGCAGGCTGGCGTCGAGCACTCTCTACGCATACGCGGCACGGCGTGTATGCGCAGCTTGTTCGTTAACCCCGACGCCATCGACGGCCTGCCCACGGGCAACTGTGTGATCGACGTGTCGCCACTGCTGCGCGAACTCATCCAGGCCGCTACCCAGGTGCCGGCGCAGTACCGCGCGGACAGCCGGAACGGCCGGCTGATACGTTTCCTCCTCGACGAACTGCGCAGCAGCCTGCCGATGCTGCCCTTTCACCTGCCCTGGCCGGACGACGAACGCATAGCCCGGGTCTGCCGCGCCCTGGCGAAGAACCCGGCGCAGCAAGGCAGCGCCGAGCACTGGGCGGAACAATTAGCTATGAGCCCGAAGACCTTCCACCGGCGCTTCCTTCGCAGCACCGGCATCACCTTCGGCCGCTGGCGCCAACAGGCGCGCCTGCTGCTCTCGCTGGAAGCCCTGGCCGAAGGACTGCCGGTGCTGCAAGTGGCCCTACAGCACGGCTACGATAGCCAGAGCTCCTTCGCTGCGGCTTTCCGCCGGCAGTTCGGCGTTCCGCCTTCGAGCTTCTACAGCTGAATGAACGTATGAACGCAGCGCAGAGACTCTGGATATCGTTGGGTACCGCCCTGAATCGCCCGTGATTTTGTAATACTCGATGACCACTTCTGGCCGGTCTCTGCCATTCGTCAAAAGCAGCTCACGACCAGAAGCGGACATCTGCATCACGTCAAATCAGCTTAAATCACTACGCTTCTGCAAGGCGATAACCGACTCCAGCCTCGGTAATAACGAAACGCGGGGCCACCGGATTGTCGCCTAGTTTTTGCCGCAAGTGGCCGACAACCACCCGTAGGTAGTGGCTGTCCCCCATATGACTTGGCCCCCAGACTTCCTTGAGCAGTTGCTGCTGGGTCACCACCCGCCCTAGATGGCGGGCGAGCATGGCCAGCACCGCATACTCTTTGCGTGTCAGTGCCACTTCACCGCCATCCAGGGTGACCCGCCGGTAAGCGAAGTCAAGACGCAGAGACCCGCTTTTCACCACCGCCTCTTGCTGCTCCCCGGAACCTGCCTGACGCAACAGCACACGCACCCGGGCAAGGAACTCCTGGATGGCGAAGGGCTTGGTCACGTAGTCATTGGCGCCGCCGTCCAGCGCCAGCACCTTCTCGCCCTCGCTGGCGCGCACTGACAGCACCAGCACCGGTACCTGACTCCATTCACGCAACTCACTGAGTACATCCTTGCCATCCATGTCCGGCAGGCCCAAGTCCAGCACCACTAGGTTCGGCCTAGCGAGGACAGCCTGGGCCAGGCCCTCAGTGCCACTGCCGGCCTCGATCACCTTGTAGCCCTGGGCGCTGAGGCTGATGCGCAGGAACTTGCGGATCTGCGCCTCATCGTCGATCACCAGTATGCTTGTCTGATTACTCGTCATGCCTACTCATCTTCCACTACAGGTTGCGGGTGCAGCGGCAGATGCAGGCTCAGGCAGGCGCCGCGGCCCTCCAGGCCTTCACTCACCGTGACCCTACCGCCGTGGGCACCGACCATGCCCTGGCAGATCGCCAGGCCCAAGCCAGTGCCCTGCCCTCCGCGATCGCCCGTGGCAGCGGTATAGAACATATCGAAGATATTTTCCCGTTCTGCTTCGGGAATCCCCGGCCCTTGATCGCTGACGGCAAAGCGCAACTCGTCCTGGCCGGCCTCCACTGCCACGCGCAGACGCCCCTGAGGCGGAGAGAAGCGTGCGGCGTTCTCCAGCACGTTGACCAGCGCCTGTTCGATCAGCGCGGCATGGGCATAAAGCAACGGCAGCTCCGCCGGCACCTGCAGTTCCAGCTGCAACGGTGCCAGCACCGGGCGCAGGCGCTGCACGGCGCTGGCCACGATATCCGCCGGGGCCACCCAGTCGCGCTCCAGCTTGAGCCCGCCATGCCCCAGGCGGGTCATGTCCAGCAGGTTCTGGATATAGCGGTCGAGGCGCTCGGCCTCGTCGCGGGTGCCTTCCAGCAGCTCACGGCGATCAGCCAGGGGGATCTGCTCGCCGAGCGCCAACAGGCTGTCGATCGAGCCACGCATGGCGGTCAACGGCGTGCGCAGATCGTGGGATACCGAAGCCAGCAGTGCACTGCGCAGTTCCTCGGTCTGGCCATACAGCCGCGCGGCCTCCAGCTCCTCGGCCAGTTGCGCGCGCTCCAGGGCCTGGACCAACGGCTGACCGAGGGCCGCGATCAGGCGGCGCTGCTCGGGCGACAGCGGTCGCTCGTCTCTGGGCGCCACCCCGAGCAAAACCAGCGGGCCTTGCTCTGCACACAGCGGCCACCACCACCAGCGTCCACCCGGCAAGGTTCCGGTACCCAGGCCTGCCGGCTGCTCGTGCTGCCAGGCCCAATCGGCAGCGGCGCGCTCCTGCTCGGCGAGCAGACGCTGCACGCCGGCCTCGACCTTCCACAGCCCATCGCTGCTGCGTGACAACAGACTGATTTCGCCCTCACGCCAGGCGGCGAACTGCTGCACCGCGGCGGCCAGCACCGCCTGGCGGTCGGTGGCGGCGGTGAGCTTGCGCGACAGTTCCAATAGCGCCGAGGTCTCCGCCTGGTTGCGCCGCAACGCCTGCAACTGGCGGCGCTGCCGGCTGGCAAGATTGCCGGTAAGGCCGGCCACCAGGAGGAAGAACAGCAGGGTCAGCACGTCCTCCTGGCGCTCGATGGTCAGGGTCCAGGTCGGCGGGATAAACAGGAAGTTGTACGCCAGGAACGACAGCCCGGCACAGGCCAGCGCCGGCCCCAAAGAACTGCGCACCGCGACCAGCAGCACGGCGGAGAGAAACACCAGGGAAATGTTCGGCAGCGCCAGCACCCGCGACAGAACAAAGGCCGCCGCACTGGCCACGCCGGTCGCCAGCAGGGCCAGCAGGTAGTCGCCCCACAGCAGCGGCTGATGGCTGCGCACGGGTGCCGCCAGTTGCTCGGGCTCGGTATCCAGCACGCTGATTTCCAGGCCACGGCCCAGGCTCAGCAGGCGCTCGGCCAGACCGCGACCAAGGTGCCAGCGACGCCGCCAACGGGCACGACTGCGGCCGACCAGCACCAGGCTGGCGCGCCGCTCGCGGGCATGGTCGACCAGCGTGTCGGCCACCGAAGCGCCACGCAGCACCACCACTTCGCCGCCCAAACGCTCGGCCAGTTGTTGCGCGGCCTGCAGGCTGGCCAGACGCTCCTCGTCACGCTCACCACCGGTATCCACATGCACCGCCGACCAGGGCAGGTGGCGGCGCTCGGCGACCCGGCTGGCATGGCGCACCAGCCGTTCGGCCTGGGCGTCGCCGTCGATACCGAGCAGCAGACGACCGCGCACGGTAGGCGCCTGCTGCCCCTGCTGGCGGTAGCGCCGGTTGAGATCGGCATCGACCCGCGCCGCGGCGGTCTGCATGGCCAGCTCGCGCAGGGCGGTCAGGTTGGTCTGGCTGAAAAAGGCATCGATAGCCGCGCGGGCCTGCTCGGGCACGTAGACCTTGCCCTCGCGCAGGCGTTCGAGCAGCTCACGCGGCGGCAGGTCGACCAGCAGGATTTCGTCGGCCTCCTGCAGCACCCAGTCCGGCAGGGTCTCGCGGACTTGCACGCCAGTGATGTCACGCACCTGATCGTTGAGCGCCTCCAGATGCTGGACGTTGACCGTGGTGTAGACATCGATGCCGGCGGCGAGCAACTCCTGCACGTCCTGCCAGCGTTTGGCATGACGGCTGCCGGGCACATTGCTGTGAGCCAGCTCGTCGACCAGCACCAGGCGCGGCAGCTGGGCCAGGATGCCGTCCAGATCCATCTCGGCCAGCGGCATGCCGCGATACTCCAGACGTTGCAGCGGCTGCTGTGGCAGGCCGGCGAGCATCGCCTCGGTCTCGGCGCGGCCGTGGGTTTCCACCACGCCGACGCGCAAGTCGACGCCCTGGCGCAGTTGCGCCTGCGCCGCCTGCAGCATGGCGTAGGTCTTGCCCACGCCGGGTGACGCACCGAGAAAGACCTTCAGCCGGCCCCGCCCAGTGCGGGGCAGATCGGCCAGCAACGCATCGGCACGCTGGGCATCACTCATGGAGTTCGCTCGGTACGGAGGATGCCGGGATTTTCCGTCAGCGCCAGGTTCAGCGCCAGCACATTGACCACGGCCGGGCCCACCAGCGGCCGCTCGGTGTGTTGCTCGATCAGTCGTTCGAGTGCTTCTGTCGGTACACCACGCGCTGCCGCCACGCGCGCGATCTGCCAGCGTGCTGCTAAAGGCGACAGATGTGGATCGAGGCCGCTACCGGAGGTGGTGACCAAATCCAGCGGTATCGGCAGATCACCCGCGCTTGCCAGCTGCTGGCTGTCCTTGGCGATACGCTCGGCCAGCGCCGGGTTGCTCGGCGCCAGGTTGCTTGCAGCGCTGGACACGGTGGCGAAATCTCCGGCCGATGGCCGCGACCAGAACCACTCGGCACCCTCGAACTTCTGCGCCAGCAGACTGCTGCCCAGCACCTGGCCGTTGGCATCGCGCACCAGACTGCCATTTGCCTGCTGGGGAAACGCTACCTGCGCCACGCCGGTGACGGCCAGCGGATAGGCCACCCCGGTAAGCAGGGTCATGAACGCCAGCGTGGCAATTGCCGGGCGAATTTGCTTGAACATGATGTATCTCCACTCTTGTGCAGCCCGAATGCCATCCGGGCCACGAACTGAACCTGCGTAGGGTGGATAACGGCGTAGCCTTATCCACCGTTGCACTGCTCGGGGCGCTAGTGGAAAACGCTGTGCGGTTTTCCACCCTACTGGCGCCCCTCAATCCTTAAATCAGCCCTGCCGCCACCAGCAGCGCATCGATCAGCTTGATCCCGACGAAGGGCGCGACTATGCCGCCCAGGCCGTAGATCAGCAGGTTGCGCCGCAGCAGGCTGGCCGCGCAGAGTGCCTTGACCCGCACGCCGCGCAGCGCCAGCGGAATCAGCACGATGATGATCAGCGCGTTGAACACGATGGCCGAGAGGATCGCGCTTTGCGGGCTGTGCAGCTGCATCAGGTTTAGCGCGCCGAGCTGCGGGTAGATGCCAGCGAACAGCGCCGGGAGGATGGCGAAGTACTTGGCCACATCGTTGGCCACCGAGAAGGTGGTCAGCGCGCCGCGGGTCACCAGTAGCTCCTTGCCCACCTGCACCACATCGAGCAGCTTGGTCGGGTCGGAGTCCAGATCGACCAGGTTGGCGGCCTCGCGCGCAGCCTGAGTGCCGTCGTTCATCGCCAGGCCGACATCGGCCTGGGCCAGCGCCGGCGCATCGTTGGCACCGTCGCCGCACATGGCGACCAGCTTGCCGTCAGCCTGCTCGCTACGAATGCGCTGCAGTTTCTTCTCTGGGGTGGCCTCGGCGATCACATCATCGACGCCGGCCTCGGCGGCGATGGCCGCAGCGGTCAGCGGGTTGTCGCCGGTCACCATCACGGTGCGGATGCCCAGCTGGCGCAGCTCGGCAAAGCGCTCGCGGATGCCGGGCTTGACCACGTCCTTGAGATGAATGACGCCGAGCAGCTGGTCATCGGCGGCAACCAGCAGAGGCGTACCGCCGCTCTGGGCGATCTTTTCAACTTC
>JBKEBY010000056.1:0-50329 GCA_047973445.1 Pseudomonas sp. | reverse complement strand
GAGCCGAGTAGCCGTCGCAGGCATCTCGGTTACGCCGCACCTCTCGACTGATGGTCGAAGGCGATCTATTGATCAGACGGGCAATCCTGCGCAGGCTGAAGCCTTGGGCATAGCCGATTTGGATGGTGGCGCGTTCTTCAACGCTGAGTTCGACATAAGACATAGGGGCAGCACCGTACCGGATTGGTCAGGTGTTGCACTCAGTTTTTGCCGCCGCCCCTAGTAATCACACCAAAGTGGCAGGAGAAAAAATGAAAAATACAATTCTTGCTCTGATACTACTTGCTTCGCTATCAGCCCTCGCACAAACGCCATCACAACTTAATGACGAAATAAACCAAGACGGCGTATGGTTCGAAAATACAACGGGAAGGGATAAATTAAAATATGGGAAATCCATGATAATTTGCTTCCCAGCATTAATTAAAGATAAAAAATTCCAAAACCACAAAACCCCAAGCACTATCGATGCAAGCTGCACCATTTACTTAACAAACGCACAGGATGAAACAATTCACAGGTACAATGCATATATAAATCCAGCATCAGGCAAGGTGGAATTTGGGCTACCTAACAATGGAACATATACTACTGCACCGAGAGAGCACAGGGAGCTAATCCCCAAAAGCAATTTACTTGAAATGCATGCAAGGCAATGGCTAGAACAAAACTAGAAAACACATCCTAGCTCCGGCCACAAAACCTAACAGGCGGTTCAAATCGTTCGCTTCGCTCACTGGGACCGGCTAAAGCCGGCCCCTTAACCAAACGTTGTATGCATTTAAAAGGTCGGCGGCAGCATGAGAGTCTATAAATACACAAACTCAGCATACTGCAAGCCTTGGTCGTTTCGGCTAGGAACTCTATACGACTACCGGCGAGAAGAAGAGCTAGGAAACCAGATAGGAGACAAGTCGGAAGGTTCTTATCATTTAAAATACAACTCTGAATTTGAAATAAGTGATGAGTTCATGGCTGGCTTAGGCAAAAATCAGCATTTTAACTTTGCTTGGGTCAAGGGGGAGAATGAAGGCCATCACTTCTGCGCCATCACCAGCTCTAACCTCTTAGTTTATTCCGCGGTCGAGCGCAGAGATGACGAGCTATATAAGTCATTTGAAGGAAGCAATTGCTGCGTAGCTATAAATGACTTTGAGTTGTTCGCAAAAAACATTATTTCGAATATCCGCCTGTCCGTAATAAATTGGAAAATAGCTAGGTGCTCTTACGGCCCCAAAAATTGGGTCGACACACTAGGCCCTATCCCATCTATTGCTTTTGCTAAAGACGAAGCATATAAACATCAATCTGAAGTGAGGCTTTGCATAGAGGTTGCAGCCGATGCTGTTACGCCACTCATAGTTAATGGTAATAATTTCTGGAAGTACTGCAGCATCATTCATCGGTGCTGAATGCATACAACAATGCGCTCAACTATCGCTCACTTCGTTCGCTGGACGTCCAAAAGCTGCGCTTTTGGCCGTCCGTTAGCTTAATCGTTAGCTGTATTTCGAATAAATACTGAAGGTAGCCACACATGAATGAGTTGATCGTTAAGAACACACCAACTTTACCCTCTCTTCCTGCTGCGGTACTGCCTGCAATCGAACAGCTAGTCCAAACGCTTGGGATACCCAGAAATGCTTTGGCAAGCGCTGAAGAAATTGAATATGCATGGAGAGACCTACCTCGGGAGTTGAGAGAGATACCAGAGGCATTGAGAGGAGAGCTGATTGCACGCATGTGTGTTGCTGTAAGCACCGGGCTATTTGATGGGGCAATGAACTATATATGGAACGCCGCCATCCTTCATTTGCGCGACAAAATTCGCGTATTTGGCCTTCCGGTCGTAGCACAAATAAGACAAAGCGACTTCGAAGAAAAGCATCTTCTAGAACTCCAAGACAGCCGACTGCTTGAGCTATCTTTGAAACTAAACATAATTGATGAAGATGGTTTCTTTTTCCTCGATCAATGCAGGGACGTAAGAAATAATTTTTCTGCGGCACACCCAACTCTTGGAAAAGTAAATGATAGAGAATTTACCACTTTCCTTAATCGTTGCGTCCGCTATGCACTTGCCGACTCAGCCTCACCGAAAGGAGTAGATATTGGTGCTTTTATTTCCGCAATAAAAGGCGCCAGATTCAATAACAATCAGTGTGGCATTTGGGTTCAAAGGCTGACTGAGACTCATGATGCCCAGCGACAAATGCTTGTCGCAATGACTCATGGCATTTATTGCGACCCCAACACACCAGAACAAGCACGCCTCAACTCTCTGGATATATGCAGTAATTTAATCGGAATATTTACTGCATCCATAAAATCCGAATTAATCAACACTCACACCGAGTACGTTGCAAAAGGCTACCAAGATAAGCACGCAGCCTCGTTGCAGTTTTTTGAAAAACTCGGATTACTAGGCCTGCTTAATGAATCTGAGCAGCACCATATTTTCTCTCGTGCCGTTGAGCGACTGTGGAATGTTCATAACGGTATGAATAACTTCTACAATGAACCAGCATTTGCTGAGCGCCTTTTGGAGCTTTCAATGCAGGGGGCAATACCCGAAACGGTACAAGAAGAGTATGTTCAAACAGTTGCGTGCTGTAGAGTTGGGAACGGATATGGTGTGTCTAACGCAGCGGTCAAGCACTACGACCAAATGGTGCAGAGTTTTTCTCCGCGAGAAATAACCACTCTAATTCAGTCTGCGATCACAAATAACAACCCACTTGGGCGGCGCGTACAGGCGGGTGGTTCTTACCGTAGCAACTTCAAAGCGTTACTAGGCCTTATTGATCCTGCGAGCATACCCAACATTGTTAGTGCGCCCTATTCTCAGCTCATGCGTTAATACAGCTAACAACTGGTTCAAACCGCTCGCTTCGCTCACTGGGACGGGCTAAAGCCCGCCCCTTAACCAAACGTTAGGCAACTCAATCAGAGCTCAAGGTGCAACAAAATGCTAAAAATTGAAATATCTAAAACCAATGCCGCCTACCCAGCAACGGAAATACAAGCGCGAGTTATCGCCAGCGACGGTCTCTATGCGGATACAGTATTTTTAAAAAAATCCGACGAGTCCTCGTGGAAACAAACAAATATTCAAGATTATTCTGAAGTATTCGGACTCACCAAAGAAAAAGCAAACGATGCAAATATAGTTATACGAAACCAAGTTGACACCTTTGTATCCGGAAACAAGAGCCTAGGTTTCAACAGCTTTTTACAAACATCCACAGACTGCAAGTTATCAATACAAATCAGCTGGAGCAGCAAAGAAAATGCTACACCTGAGCAGTAATCACGAACACTTCGTCGCCTAACAACTGGTTCAAATCGTTCGATTCGCTCACTGGGACGGGCTAAAGTCCGCCCCTTAACCAAACGTTAGGCTCTCAAATGACTGACAACTACGAACCATTGATCGAATCGATGTCGCAATCAGTTATCTCCAATCAACGCTTGCAGAACACTCACTCATAAACTCAGTAAGTAAGTACGAAGCAAAGGTGCAAGCAGCAATAGAAACGCTTTCCGACCTACACCAAGAAACAGGCCTAAACGATCACATTTCAGAAATATCAAATAAGTACAAATTAACATCAGGCTACATTGCTGCAGGAGCCTAACGGTGCGTACATGGACTCTCCCCACAAGTAGTGGGCAAAGCTTTTTCTCTGCTCAAAACAATGTCGTAGAAATTCAGTTCGGCCTTATCTCAATCTCAAAAAATAGAATGGCCCCTTGCCGGGGCCACTCTATCATTCACGGTACTACCTCATGGAAGATTACCGCTTTTAGTCGAGGTACTTCACTTTGACGTTGTTAATTTCGCCATTGAAGGCGAATGGCGCATTGTCGAAGTAATCCTCGGAGACGGGCGAGCCTCCATCTCGACCGATATCGAAACCATCGTTATACGAAATGGTCGAGGCGATGGAGTTGGGCACCTGGCCTTGGGCGACGGTTTTGCCGTTGACCTTGATGGTTACGTCCATCGGCGAGGCGGGTTTGCCTTGCAGTTTGGACACCACCTGAATATTCACCTTGCCTTCCGGGAGTTTCTCCTTGGCGGTGATCTTGGTGCGATTCATCAGGAAGTAGTTGTATTCATAGGTCAAGTAACCGTCCTTGACGAAGAGCGAAACGCCACCAGCGAAGGCGCCCACCGAAGCCAGAACGCCATTGGCGTCCTTAGGTACGGTGATATCGAAGTCCATCTGGTTGGAAACACTGCCGAAACGTGGCGCGATAATTTCTGGGATCCTTTCGGTTGTGCCCACAAAGCTCCATTCGGTCAGCGGACTGACAGGGGCATCCTCGGGGTGCATTGCCGCGGTGGACCAGAACGCGGCTCCAATTGGCAGCACCTTGTTCTTGGTCGCCTCCATCAGGAAGGCATTTTTAAGCTCTTCAAGTTTCTCCGGGTTGCTCTTTGCCAGGTCATTGGCTTGCGTCCAGTCTTCCTCCAGGTTGTACAGCTCCCATTGCTCCTTCATCGGGTGCCAGCTGCTGAAGTCCGGTAGGCCTTGTACCCATGGAGTACGGGGGCCGAATGCGCTGGCAAACCAGCCATCTTTATAGATGCCGCGGCTGGCGTGGATCGAGAAGTATTGCGTGTGCTTCTGGCCTTCGGCTTTGGGGTTGTCGAAGGTGTACTTCATGCTGACGCCATCGAAGTCCGTCTGTTCGACGCCATTCACGGTCCGGGGCGGAGTGATGCCGAGGATGTCGTAGATGGTCGGGGCAATGTCATTGACGTGGTGGAACTGCGAGCGTGGCGTGCCATCGTGTTTGATGCCGTTGGGCCAGCGAACGGCCATGGGTTGGCGGGTGCCGCCAAAGTGTGCGGCCACCAGTTTGGTGGATTTATAAGGGGAACTGCCTGCCCATGCCCAGCCGGCATGTGCCATGTTTTCAACTTTGTTACCACCCAGGGCATCCAGGCCGCCAACTTTTTCGAGCGCGGCGAGTTGCTGTTTGGTCGTGGTTTTAATGCCGTTTTGTGCCAACAGCTCGGCGATGGTGCCGTTTTGCCCTTCGGCGGAGGCGCCGTTATCACCCCAGATGTAGAACACCAGGGTGTTGTCCTTGTAGCCGAGGTTGTCTATCTCATCGATCACTCGGCCAACCTGGGCATCCACGTGCTCGGCGAAGCCGGCGTAGACCTCCATCAGCCTGATCTGGAAAGCTCTTTCATCCTCGGGCACGTCTTCCCAGGCTTGCAGGCTATCCGGGCGTGGTGTCAGTTGAGCATTTTGCGGAATCCAGCCCATTTTCTTGGCTTTTTCATAGACGCGCTTACGATACTCGTCCCAGCCATCGTCAAACTGGCCCTTGTATTTGTCTGCCCACTCTTTGGCGACATGGTGCGGGCCGTGTACCGCACCGCTGGCCCAATACATGAGGAAGGGCTTTTGCGGGGAGAGGGCTTTGTGCTGGCGCACCCACTTAATGGCCTGATCCGCCAGGTCTTCGCTCAGGTGATAGCCTTCTTTGTGTATACGGCTCTGGTCCACCAGCGTGGTGTTCTCGAACAGCGTCGGCTCGTATTGAGTGGAGTCGCCGGCGAGGAAGCCGTAGAAGTGCTCGAAGCCATAACCGGTCGGCCAGCGGTCGAACGGGCCGGCGGCACTTGTTTCGACCGATGGTGTGTTGTGCCACTTGCCGAAGGCCGAGGTGGAGTAACCGTAGTTTTTCAGCACTTCGACAAAGGTGGCGCTGCTGCGTGGGATCACGCCGGAGTAGCCATCCCAGTCGTTGGAGTATTCAGCGATCTGGCCATTGCCAACCCGATGGTGATTACGGCCGGTCAGCAGGGAGGCGCGAGTGGGTGAGCACATCGCGGTGGAGTGGAAGCGGTTATAGGCAATGCCTTCGGCGGCAATTTTGTCGAGCGTGGGGGTTTTGAATTCGCCGCCAAAAGTGCCGGCCTGGCCTGGTCCTACGTCATCGAGCAGGACAATGACGATGTTGGGCGCATCATCGGGCAGGTATTGCGGGGCTTCTCGCTTTTTATGTGTTGAGTCCGCAACGGTTATACCGGCGGTCGAGGCTGACGGAACGGGGGGGAACGGTAGTATTTCCTGTGCCAGTGCTTGCCCCGTCATGCAAAGGCTTAGGGTGATGGCCGAAATTAGGTTCGGTAGATTTCTCGCTTCCATAGTCATGCTTTCTCTTCTATTGGGGGTATAAGAGCCAGCCTTCCAGAGGCCACGTTTGTGCCCCCTGCGTTTCAGTACTAGTCACTTTCTTCAAGATATCCAGTTTTCACGAGGCTGCCGGTCTGACAAATGTCAGAGCGAGGCACTGTGGCTATCTCGGTCTCCTATCAGTTTGAAAAGCCTCCGAGCGCAGGCACATTGTGTACAGGGTCTAGTCCTTATCGTCGCCCAGCGGTTTGCCATCAGTGGCAAGGGTCAGAGCCTTCACCGCGACCGCTGCCACCAACGCGGTGAACAAGATACCCCATACGCCGATCAGAACTGCCAGCGTGCGTGTCAGCAGCCCGGTTGGAGCCAGATCACCGTAGCCGATGGTCAACGCGGTTATAAAGGCAAAGTAAAGCGATTCTGGCACCGACCAGCCTTCAAGTCGGCCGACAACCAAGCCCAGCGCTGCGACCAGAAAGATCAGCACCGACAGTATTGGCCACACCACCCGTAGGCCACTAAGCAGCCTCGTTATGAATGTACGTCGCAGTCCGCGTGAATCCATGCAACTTCCTTCGATGATCAAACGCTTAACACAGCGCCAGGGCCTGTTGACGTTTCGTCGCGAACCGCGTTGCCGCGCCAAATATCGCCAGGCTAGAGCGCGCGGGCCAGTACCTTCAGCGCCAGGCAGTTTAGCAACCTACTCACTCGATCCGCGAGGAAGCGGTCATAGGCCTTGGGCAAATCGGCGATAGGCTATGTCGTCACACAGGCCTCCAACTCCTGAGAAATTTTGCCCACCTTCGCGGCTTGCGGCACACTTGCCGCCTTCGAGGGCCCTGCCCCTTTTTAGCCGAATCTTCGTATGACCCGCTCCCCGATCCGTCGTCTGCTTTTCTCCATCGTGCGCCGCGTCCTGTATTTCTGGGTTCGCTCGGAAACCATCAGCCAGTCCGCCTTCAACCTCAAGCTGGACCGCAGCAAGCCGGTGTTCTACGTGCTGCAGCGCGCCTCGCTGAGCGACCTGGCGGTGCTCGACCACGAGTGTGGCAAGACCGGCCTGCCGCGTCCGGTGGCTGAGGTTGCCGTGGGCAACCATATCGAGCCGGCGGCGTTCATCTTCCTCACCCCTGGCGCCAGCTGGTTCGGCCGGCGCACCCGAGTGGTACCGCCGGCTGCACTGGTGCGACTGGTTGGCGCGTTGGAACAGAATGCCGTGGACAACGCACAGATCGTCCCGGTGAGCGTGTTCTGGGGGCAGTCGCCGGATCGCGAGACGAGCCCCTGGAAGCTGCTGTTCGCCGACAGTTGGGCAGTGACCGGGCGGCTGCGCAAGCTGCTGAGCATCCTGATCCTCGGACGCAAGACCCGTGTGCAGTTCTCCACGCCCATCCAGCTCAGCGAGCTGGTGGCGCAGAACAAGGGTCACGAACGCACGCTGCGCATGGCCCATCGCATGTTGCGGGTGCATTTCCGCAACCAGAAAACCGCTGTGATCGGCCCGGACCTGTCGCACCGACGCAACCTGGTCAAGGGGCTGGTGCATGCGCCGCAGGTGCGCCAGGCGATCCGTGAGGAAGCCGAGCGCGAGGGCATCTCCATCGAAAAAGCCGAGGCCAAGGCCCTGCGCTACGGCAACGAGATCGCCTCGGACTACGCCTACACCGCGGTGCGTTTTCTTGAAGTGGTGCTGTCCTGGTTCTGGAACAAGATCTACGACGGCATCCGGGTCAACCATATCGAGCAGATCCAGGATTCGGTGCAGGGCCACGAAGTCATCTACGTGCCCTGCCATCGCAGCCATATCGACTACCTGCTGCTGTCCTATCTGTTGTTCCGCAACGGCCTGACGCCGCCGCACATCGCCGCCGGCATCAACCTCAACATGCCGGTGATCGGCAGCCTGCTGCGCCGTGGCGGGGCCTTCTTCATGCGCCGCTCCTTCAAGGGCAACCCGCTGTACACCTCGGTATTCAACGAATACCTGCACACGCTGTTCAGCCGTGGCTTCCCGGTGGAGTACTTCGTCGAAGGCGGCCGCTCGCGTACCGGGCGCATGCTGCAGCCCAAGACCGGCATGCTGGCAATCACGCTGCGCAGCTACCTGCGCTCGCCGCGGTTGCCGATCCTCTTCGTGCCGGTGTACATCGGCTACGAGCGCGTGCTGGAAGGCCGCACCTACCTGGGCGAGTTGCGCGGTGCGCAGAAGAAGAAAGAATCGATCTTCGACATCTTCAAGGTCATCGGCGCGCTGAAGCAGCGCTTCGGCCAGGTCTGGGTGAATTTCGGCGAACCGCTCAAGCTCAACGAATTTCTCGACAGGGAACAACCCGACTGGCGCCAGCAGAAACTGGCGCCGGGCTATCGCCCGGAATGGCTGAACGACACCACCAATCGCCTCGCCGAGCGCATCGCCCAGAAGCTCAACGAAGCAGCGGCGGTCAACCCGGTCAACCTGGTGGCACTGGCCATGCTGTCCACCAGCCGTCAGGCGCTGGACCAGCGTTCCCTGGCACGCATCCTCGATCTCTACCAGAGCCTGTTGCGCGCCGTGCCCTACTCGCCCCATACCACGCTGCCGGAGGGCAACGGCGAAGCGCTGATCGACTACGTGAAGACCCTCGGCCTGCTGGCCGAGCAGAAGGATGCGCTGGGCAACATTCTTTATCTGGATGAGCAGAACGCCGTCCTGATGACTTATTACCGCAACAACGTGATGCATATCTTCGCCCTGCCGGCGCTGCTGGCGAGCTTCTTCCAGAGCAGCTCGCGAATCAGCCGCGAGCAGATTCTGCGCTTCACCCTGGCGCTGTATCCCTACCTGCGGGCCGAGCTGTTCATGCGCTGGGAGCCGGAAGAACTGGAGACGGTGATCGACCAGTGGCTGGCGGCCTTCGTCGAACAGGGCCTGCTCAAGCTCGATGGCGAAACCTATGTGCGCCCGGCACCCAGCTCGCGACAGTTCGTGCTGCTGACGCTGCTGGCGCGAGTCATCGTGCAGACGCTACAGCGCTTCTACATGGCGATCTCGCTGCTGCTCAACAGCGGCCAGCACAGCCTCACTGCCGAGGAGCTGGAAACGCTCTGCACGGTGATGGCCCAGCGGCTGTCGATCCTGCATGGCCTGAACGCGCCAGAGTTCTTCGATAAGAGCCTGTTCCGCCATTTCATCAAGAGCCTGCAGGACGAAGGCGTGCTGCATCAGGACGAAACCGGCAAGCTCGGCTACCACGACAAGCTCGGCGAACTGGCAGAAGGCGTGGCCAAGCGCGTGCTGCCGGCCGAGATTCGCCTGTCGATCCATCAGGTAGCGCTGGAACGGCACGATGAGGAAACGCCGGTCGAGCAACCGGAGGGCGATCAGCCACTCTGACTACGCGTCAATAGATCGCCATCGATCGCAGAAAGGCTCTTCACGCCACAGAGCGCCATGGCCACCGCCAGTTCGCACTGCAAACCTGCCAGCAACTGCGCGACAGCCGCCTCGCCACCGGCGGCCAACGCCCAAGCCCAGGGACGGCCGATCATCACGCCCTGGGCGCCGAGGGCGAGCGCCTTGAGGATGTCGGTGCCGCTGCGAATGCCGCCATCGAGCAGAATCGGCAGGCGCCCGTCGAGCGCCCCGGCCACCGCCGGCAGCTGGTGAATTGTGGAAGACACGCCATCGAGCTGGCGCCCGCCGTGGTTGGAGAGAACGATGCCGTCGGCGCCACAATCGAGCGCCTGCAGGGCGTCGTCCGGCTCCAGAATGCCCTTGAGCACCAGCCTGCCCAGCCACTGCTGGCGTAGCCAGCGGATATCGTCCCAGGTCACGCGGGGGTCGAATTGCGCATCCAGCCAGGCCTTGAAGGCGCGCAGATCGTTGGGGCCGGTCACTTGATCGGTGAGGCTGCCGAAATGGTGTGGTTTGCCGCGAATGCCCACGTCCAGCAGCCAGCCCGGTCGCCGCGCGAGCTGGCTGGCCTTGGCCAGCTTGCCGCGCCAGCCGGGGTCCAGCATGCCGTTGCGGATGTCGCGCCGGCGAATCCCCGCGACCGGCAGGTCGACGGTGAAGAGCAGGGTGTCACAGCCGTTGGCCAGCGCCTGTTGCAGCAGGCGCTGCACTGCCTCGCGGTCGCGAAGCATGTAGAGCTGGAACCAGGCATTCTTCCCGCTGGCCGCCTGCACCTCGGCCAGCGAGCAAATGCCCACGGTGGACAGGCTGAACGGCACCCCGGCCGCAGCCGCCGCCCGCGCGGCCTGGGCCTCGCCACGGCGTGCATAGAGCCCGGCCATGCCCAGCGGCGCCAGCGCCAGAGGCATGCTCGCCGCCTGACCGATCAGCTCGCAGCGGGTATCGGGATTTTCCACGTCGCAGAGCACCCACTGCCGCAGGTGCACGCGCTGGAAGTCCCGGCAGTTGGCAGCCAGGGTGTGTTCGTCGCCCGCGCCACCGTCGATGTAATCGAACAGGAAACGCGGCAAGCGGCGCTCGGCCAGGCGTCGGTAGTCGTCGTAGCTGGCGGCCAGGCTGTGGTTCATGGCATCGCCCTCCTCAACCTGTCACCCGGCGCCACAGCGCCCGGCTCACCACCCGTACCTTGTCGCGCGGCGTGAAGCGCTTGAGGGTGGCCTTGACCACGCCTTCGGTGAAGCGCGTGCGCTTGCTGTAGTCGATGCGCACATCTATCAGCACTGGTCGCCCCTCGTCGGCCAGCGCCATGGCACGGGCGATGCCGTCCACGCATTGATCGCTGCTCTCGATGGCGACGAAAGCGGCGCCGGTGGCCTCGGCCAGCGCGGCCAGGTTGAGCGGTTGCAGTACGGTACACGCCTTGCGGTTGTAGGGAATTTCCTGGGCCTGGGCGATCTGCGACAGCTCGCCGTCGTTGAATACGAACAACGCCACGCCCAGTCCCAGGCTGCTGGCTGTGACCAGTTCCAGCCCGGTCATGCGCAACGCGCCGTCACCCACCACACCCACCACCTGGCGGTCGGGGTTGGCCAGCTTGGCGCCGATGATCCCTGGCACGCAGTAACCCATGGCGTTGAAATCGCTGGGCGAGATGAAACCGCGCGGGCTGTGGATGGGCATCAGCTCGGCCAGGAGGAAGGTGTGGTTGCCATCGTCGGCCACCACGATGGTCTCGTCGTTCAGTTGCTCGCGCAGGGCCTGGCAGAACGTCGCCGGGTTCACTCGCCCACCGCTGTCGTGCTGCAGCCATTCATTCAAATAGGCGGCCTTGTCGGCAGCAATGCGCGCCGGCAGCGGGCTGGCCGGCGCCTCGCTGCGCAGCGCCCGGACCTCGGCCAGCAGCGCCGGGACCAACTGCTCCGCGGCCCCGGCCAGGGCGATCCGCGCGGGATAGTTAGCGCCGAGTACCTGCGGGTTGATGTCCAGGTGAATCAGGTTCTCCGGCACCGGCATGCTGTAGCTGCCGGTGGGGATTTCCGCGAAGCGCGTGCCCACCGCCAGCAGGCAGTCGCAATCGCCGAAGGCGTTGGCGGCCGCCGGCACTGCGTAGTCGCCAAAGCCCATGCCCACATGCAGCGGATGCGTGGCGGGAAAGGCGCTGAGGCCCTGCAGGGTGGTGCAGACAGGCGCACCCAGAAGATCGGCCAATTGGATCAGTTCCGCCTGCGCACCCACCGCACCCCAGCCGAGGAACAGGCCAGGCTGGCGCGCCTCGACCAGCAACCGCGCGGCTTCGCGCAGCTGCGCCGGATCATGGCTGGGCGCCAGCGGCTCGGCGACGAAGGGCGGCATCTCCGCGACTTCGCCGAGGAAGTTGCCGATGTTGTAGGGCAGCTCGACGAACACTGGCCCCGGCTCGCCGCTGATGGCAATGCGGTAGGCCTCGTACAGCGTGGGAATCACCTCGGCGTGGCTGAGAATGCGGAAGGTGGCCTTGGTGATCGGCGCCAGCAGCGCGTGCTGATCGATATCGTGCAACTGGTAGCGTCGACCGTTTTCGCTGTGGATGCCGCCGGAAATGATCAGCATGGGAATGCCGTCCAGCCCTGCCTCGCCGATGCCGCTAGCCGCATGGGTGACGCCTGCTGCCGGGACGATCACCAAGGTGCCGATGCTCGATCCGGTGCGGCTGAAGGCATCGGCCATGAAGGCCGCGCCGCATTCGTGGGTCACCAGCACCGGCTGAATGCTTTCCGAGGCGTTCAGTTCGTCGTACAGCTCGGTGTTGTGTACGCCGGGGATACCGAAGGTGTGGCTGACGCCCAGTTGTTCCAGGGCGAAACGTGCCAGTGCGGCGCCGGTTTTCTTCATGGTGGTGCTCCTTGTTCTTGTAAGTCGTATGGATCGTCCCGCGCCCTTGCGTGGAACCATCGTCTGCCATCGGTCGTTATCACCCTCCACCCGCGATGGCCTGCGCGGCGCGGCGGCCATTGAGGATGCAGTTGGACAGAAAGGTGCCTTCCAGCGAGCGAATGCCGCTGATGCCGCCGCCACCGAAGCCCGCCGCCTCCCCCGCTGCGTACAGACCGGGAACCGGCTCGCCCTGGGCATCCAGCACACGTGATTGCAGGTCGGTGAGCATCCCGCCCATGCTCTTGCGGCTGATCAGCCGGGTGCGGATGGCTATCAGCGGGCCACCACCGGAATCCATGATCGGTTGCACGCGGCAGGTACGCAGCCGGTCGCCACGCCATTGCCGCAGCTGCTGCAAGCGGCGCAACTGCTCGTCGTTGTACAGCGCCGGGCCGCGGCGGATACCGGCATCGTAGTGCTGTACCGTGGCCGCCAGCAGGTTCGGGTCGAGCCGGCCATCGCCGGCCAGGGCGGCCATCTTGCCGGCCAACTGCGGCAGATCGGCGGCGGCTAGCACATCGGGGCAACGCTCGATCAGCCCGCGCACCAGTTCGCGGTTGCCGGTGAACAGCTGCCACAGCAGCCGCAGCAGCTTGTGATCGCGAAAATGCGGATTGCTGTCGGTGCCGGAGATGGCCATTTCCTTGATCGCGATGCGCCAGTTCAGCAACTGCCAGCCGTATTGGCCGGGCAACTGACCGATGCGCTTGCACTGGTCATGGGTATCGAAGCCTCCTACTAGAGGCTGCGAGCCGATGCGCCGGCCAGTGGCGTCGAGCCAGAGCGCCGAGCGCGAAGGAATCAGGCTCAGGCCATGCTGCGGATATTGCGGTTCGGGATGGGCGATGCCGGCGGCGTAGTTCCACATTCGCCCGAGCTTGACCACTTGCCCACCCGCCGCCTGCACCAGGGCGTGCAGCTCGCCGTCGGCGCGCGGGTCGGTGCCGTTGAGGATGTTCTCGGGGAAGGGTCCGTAGAGCGGGTCCCAGTGCTGACGCACCTTGGCCAGGTCACCATTGATGCCACCGCTGCACACCACCACGTGCTCGGCCTCAATACAGAAGTCGCCCTCAGGGCCGCGCCCATGGCAGCCCACCACAGCCCCGTCGCGTGTTTCCAGCCCCAGCACCCGATGCTCGAACAGGCAATTCAGCCTGTCATGCTCAAACATCAGCCGAGCCAGCGTCTGGGCGATCCCGCGTCCGCAGCCCCAGGCCACGTGGTAGCGCGGAAGTGAATTGCCGTCGCCGAAATTGCCGCGCTCAACCCACTGCACCGCCGGGAAGAAGCTCACACCACGCTGGCGCAGCCAGTCGTAGATGTCCGCCTTGTTGCGCTCGGCATAGTGCTCGGCCCAACGCCGCCCCCAGTGATCGTCGGAATCGAAGGCGGCCACGCGCAACCAGTCTTCGAGCAGCAGTTGCGGCGAATCCTGCACCTTGTTGCGGCGCTGCTCGGGCGTGCCGCATAGCAGCATGCCGCCGAAGGCATCGTTGGCCTGACCACCGCAATGGCTGCGCGGCGCTGCATCGAGCAGCAGCACTTCACGGCCCTGGTCGAGCAGTTCCAGCGCGGTGCTTATCCCTGCCAACCCGGCGCCGAGTACCAGCGTCTGACAACGATGAACATCAATCATGGAGCCTCCTGGCAGATGCAGCGACAACCTTGAGACTAGGCCGGCAAACGCCACCTGGCCTGACATTTCACGAAGGCCAAGTTGACATATTGCGAATATGCGACAGATTACGGGAGCGAATACCAAGGACTCGTCCAGGACTCTGCATGACCCAGATAGCCCGCAGCGCCGTGTTCATCGGCTTCGACAGCCTCTGTCGCCGCCATGGCCTCAACCCCCACGAGCTGCTGCGCCGCTGCGAGCTGGACCCGCTGGTGCTGCGCCGCCCCGATCTCTACGTGCCCTACGCGCGCTTCGCCCAGGCGCTCAACCTGGCCGCCGTCGAAGGTCCCGCGCCAAGCTTCGGCCTGCAACTGAGCGAATACCACGACTACCTGGTGTTTGGCCCGTTCGGCCTGCTGTTGGCCCAGGCAGACAGCTTCGCCGAGGTGCTCAAGCTCACCCAGCAATACGTGCACCTGCATGCCCAGGGCATCTCGCTGCATCTGCAAACGCAAGGCGAGCAGTTGCAGGTCGAGTACCGCCTGCAGTTGCAGGAGCCGGTGGATCTGCGTCAGCTGCGCGAACTGGGCCTTGGTGTCACACAGCGGACCATGGCCGGACTGTTCGCCGGTGAATGGCAGCCACGCCGCTTGTTGATCGGCCACGCGGCGCTGGGCGAACCGCAGGAATACGCGCGGCTGTTTCCCTGTCCGGTGCTGTTCGAGCAGCCTTGCAGTGGTTTTGTCACCGACGCCGACATCTTCAACCTGCGCCCGGTGGAACAGCGCAGCCAGCTCAAGTCGCACCTGATCGAACAGTTTCACCACAACTCGCAGCTATCAACGGACCACGTCGAGCGCACGCGCTATATCCTGCAATCGATCCTCTCCACCGGCGAGGCTCGGCTGGAAGTGGTCGCCAGCCTGCTCGGCCAGCATCCGCGCAGCCTGCAACTGGCGCTGCAGCGCCAGGGTCACAGCTTTCGCAGCCTGCTCGACGACGTTCGCTACGACGAGGCGCGCCAGCAGCTGCGGCTTTCCGCGCAATCCATCACCGATCTGGCGCTGCACCTGGGCTACGCCGACGAGACGGCCTTTTCCCGTGCCTTCAAGCGCTGGAGCGGGATAGCGCCGCAACAATGGCGCAAGACGCATTTCGACGTCATATAGCGCGCCCTGGAGACCTGTTAAGCTCGCCGCATCACCACCAGAGGATCTGCCCATGCGTCACATCACCACCCTTATCGCCGGCCTGCTGCTGTCCACCGGTGCCTTCGCGCTTTCGCTGTCCGACCTGAGCCAGGGCGACGCCAGCGCGGGGCTCAAGGATGCCTTGAGCCAGGGGGCCAAGGTCGCCGTGCAGCAACTGGGCAAACCCGGTGGTTTCAGCAATGATCCCGATGTACGCATCGAACTGCCGGGCAACCTCGGCAAAGCCTCGCGCATGCTGAAGATGCTGGGCATGGGCTCGCAGGTCGAGGCCCTGGAAGACAGCATGAATCAGGCCGCCGAAGCCGCCGTGCCCCAGGCACAGGCGCTGCTGCTCGATGCCGTGAAGAAGATGACCGTGACCGACGCCAAGGCGATCCTGGCCGGCGGCGACGACTCGGCCACCCAGTACCTGGACAAGACCAGCCGCGATCAGATTCGCGACAAGTTCATGCCCATCATCAAGCAGGCCACCGACCAGGTCGACGTCGCCCAGCAGTACAACGCGCTCGCAGCCAAGGCGTCCGGCCTCGGCGCGGTCGATGCCAAATACGGCACCATCGAAGGCTACGTCGCCGAGCAGGCGCTCGACGGGCTGTTCGCCGTCATCGCCGAGCAGGAGGCAAGCATCCGCCAGAACCCGACCCAGGCGGCCACCAACATGGCCAAGAAGGTGTTCGGCGTGCTGATGGGCAACTGATCAGCACGGAACACCGATGTATCACGGGGAAAAACTCAACGCCTGGACACACCTGACCGGCGGCGTGCTGGCCCTGATCGGTAGCGTCTGGCTGCTGGTCATGGCGGCCTTGAGCGGCGACCTGGTGAAGATCGTCAGCGTGGCCATCTACGGGTTCACCCTGGTGCTGCTGTACAGCATCTCCACGCTCTACCACAGCCTTCGCGGTCGGGCGAAGGTGGTCATGCGCAAGCTCGACCACCTGTCGATCTATCTGCTGATCGCCGGCAGTTACACGCCCTTCTGCCTCGTTACCCTGCGCGGCAACTGGGGCTGGTGGCTGTTCGGTATCGTCTGGGGCCTGGCTGTCATTGGCATGCTGCAGGAGATCAAGCCGCGTTCGGAAGCACGCGTGCTGTCGGTGGTCATCTACGCGGTGATGGGCTGGATCGTGCTGGTAGCGGTCAAGCCGCTGCTCGCAGCGCTCGGCGGCGTCGGCTTCACCTGGCTGGTCGCGGGTGGCGTGCTCTATACGGTGGGCATTATCTTCTTTGCCTACGACCAGCGTTTTCGCCACTGGCACGGCATCTGGCACCTGTTCGTAATGGCCGGCAGCCTGCTGCATTTTGTGGCGATTGCGGGATACGTGGCCTAGCAGGCTGTTGGCCGAATTCGGCGCTACAGACGTAACAGGTTATAAACCTGTATATCCATACAGATAAAGATTGCCCAAAGCCGCTACGCTGCGCATGCTATGCCCATTGCAAAAATGGATAGATGACGGCAATGCAGCTGTTTCTCTGCGAAAAACCTTCCCAAGCCAAGGACATCGCCAAGGTGCTCGGCGCCAATAGGCGTGGCGACGGCTGCTGGCTCGGCCCCGGCGTGACGGTGACCTGGTGCATCGGCCACCTGCTGGAAACCGCCCCGCCGGATGCCTATGACGCCCGCTACAAACGCTGGGTGCTGGGCGACCTGCCGATCGTGCCCGAGCGCTGGAAGATGCTGGTCAAACCGAAGACCGCCGGCCAGTTCAAGGCGGTCAAGCGTTTGCTTCTCGAAGCCAGCGAGCTGGTGATCGCCACCGACGCCGACCGCGAAGGCGAGATGATCGCCCGCGAGCTGGTGGAACACTGCCGTTATCGCGGTCCCATCCAGCGTCTCTGGCTGTCGGCGCTGGACGACGCCTCGATCCGCAAGGCCTTGGCCGCGCTCAAGCCTGGCGCCGAAACCTTCAGCCTCTACCATTCGGCGCTGGGCCGCTCGCGCGCCGACTGGCTGATCGGCATGAACATGAGCCGGCTGTTCACTCTGCTCGGGCGGCAGTCCGGCTACCAGGGCGTGCTGCCGGTGGGCCGCGTGCAGACGCCAACCCTGCGCCTGGTGGTGGATCGCGACCGCAGCATCGCCGACTTCGTGCCGGTGCCCTACTGGGCCATCGAGGTCGCGCTGCAGGCCGGCGATGTACCCTTCACTGCGCAATGGCGCGCAGCCGAGGATCGCTGCGACGATCAGGGGCGCTGCCTCGACCCGGAACATGCGCGCCAGGCAGCCACCGCCATTGGCAGCGCCGCCCAGGCACAGGTGGTGAAGCTACGCACCGAGCGCATGCGCGAGGCACCACCGCTGCCCTTCGACCTCGGCACCCTGCAGGAAATCTGCTCGAAGAAGCTCGGTCTCGGCGCCCAGGAAACCCTGGATATCGCCCAGGCGCTCTACGAAACCCACAAACTGATCACCTACCCGCGCAGCGACTGTGGCTACCTGCCGCTGAGCCAGCACGGCGAGGCGCCGGCAATCATCGCCGCCCTGGGTCGCAGCGATCCGTCGCTGTCCGAACTGCTCACACACATACAGCCACAACGCCGCTCGCGTGCCTGGAACGATGGCAAGGTCGGCGCTCACCACGGCATCATCCCCACCGCCGCCGCGACCGATCTGTCGCGCCTGGCAGGCAAGCAACACGCGGTCTACACGCTTATTCGTGCCCGCTACCTGGCGCAGTTCCTGCCCCCTCACGAATACGATCGCACCCAGGCGGATTTCGACTGCAACGGGCAGGCGCTACGGTCGGTGGGCAAGGTGATCGTCGAGCCCGGCTGGCGCCGCGCGCTGCCCGAAGCCCTGACACCCGCCAAGGGTCGCGAGCCGACACCGGCCCAGGCACTGCCGGCGTTGAGCGAGGGCCAGCAATGCAACGTCATCGGCTTGAACCTCAAGGACCTCTGGACCCAGCCGCCCAAGCCCTTCACCGAAGGCGACCTGATCAAGGCGATGAAGAACGTCGCCAAACTGGTGGACGATCCGCGCCTGAAGCAGAAGCTCAAGGACACCACCGGAATAGGCACCGAAGCGACGCGGGCCGGCATCATCCAGGGGCTGCTGGATCGCGGTTACCTGAGCAAACAGGGCAAGGCGCTATCAGCCAGCCCGGCGGCCTTCAGCCTGATCGACGCCGTGCCACGGGCGATTGCCGACCCCGGCACCACGGCGATCTGGGAACAGGCGCTGGACATGGTGCAGAACGGCGAGATGAGCCTGGAGGAGTTCGTCGCCAAGCAATCCGCCTGGATGAGCAAGCAGGTCGAGCGCTGCCGCGACATGCGCCTGACCATCAGCGGCCCGCCGAACCCGCCGGGCAAAGGCGCGCCCTGGAAGAAGAAGCGCAAGGCAGCGCCGCGCAAGAATGCCAGCGTCGGCAAGCGACCGACGCGTGGAAGTAGCCATCCCGCCTGAGCCTTGCTTGTTAACGTGGATGTTCAGTTTTTTGCTGGGCAGGCTCACGCCTGCATTCGCCGCGAGAGCGCGCCTCCCACAAAAGCAGCTCGGTGTGAGATTTTGCTTTTGTGGGACTGCCGCCCCCAGCGCGAAGCTTTTTGCTTTTGCTGGCGCGCTACCGCCGCTCGTACGCCTCAAGCCAGGCCAGGTGCTGCTCGTCCTGCCAGACGCGTTCATGCAAGCGCGCCATGCCTTCGGGGTCGTTGAGCAGCCGCCAGCGCGTCGCCTCGTCAGCCCCCTTGGGCCCAGCGGCGAGAATTTCACCCAGGCGTTGCTCTCGCAGAGCTTCCGCGGCCGGCACCACCTTGGCGTGCCGCGCGCGCGCCATGGCACAAACCAGCGCGTTGTACGACGGGTCCACCGTGGCGGCGATGAAGCCCTGTTGCAGCGCGTTGGCCTGGTTCTGCTGGTTGTAACGGTCCGTGGCGGCCAGTTCGGCGGGCGGGGCGAACTCCTCCGGAATCAGGAACAGCTTGCGCCGGAACGCCGCCAGTCCAGGCCCGGTACGACTGGTGAGCACCGAGACCGGCGCCGAGAGAATCAGCGACACCACGATAGGGGCCAGCCACCAGAGGAACGCCGGATCGAGCCAGGCCACCAGCGCCGTCCAGAGCACGCCCAGCAGTATCTGCGAACCATGCCTGCGTAGCGCTTCGCTCCAGGGCGTGGCGTTGTCGGCACGTTGCGGCGACTTCCACTGCACCGACCAGCCAAGGAATGCCGCGGTGACGAAAACGGTATGGAACAGCATGCGCACTGGCGCCAACAACATCGAGAATAGTGTTTCCAGGATCATCGACAGCAACAGGCGGATGCCGCCGCCATATTCGCGTGAGCCCTGGACCCAGATCAGCACCACGCTGAGCAGCTTGGGCAGGAACAATAGCGTCAGCGTCGCGGAGAACAACGCAATCGCCTCCTGCGGATGCCACCGCGGCCACAGCGGATACAGCTGGTTGGGCTGCAGGAAATACTCCGGAACCATCAGCGTATGGATCGCCAGCAGGCCGGTGGATAGCGCCAGGAAGGCGAACCACAGCGGTGCCGACAGATAGGACATCACGCCGGTGAGGAACACGAAGCGGTGCACCGTGTGCATACCCTTGACCAGGAACAGCCGGAAGTTCATCAGGTTGCCATGGCACCAGCGGCGGTCGCGCTTGAGCTCGTCGAGCAGGTTCGGCGGCAGCTCTTCGTAACTGCCGGGCAGGTCGTAGGCGATCCACACGCCCCAGCCGGCACGGCGCATCAGGGCCGCCTCGACGAAATCATGGGAAAGGATGTCGCCGGCGAATGACCCCTTGCCCGGCAGCGGCGCCAGCGCGCAGTGCTCGATGAAAGGTTTGACCCGGATGATCGCGTTATGGCCCCAGTAATGCGACTCGCCCAGTTGCCAGAAATTGAGGCCTGCGGTGAACAACGGCCCATAGACCCGCGTGGCGAACTGCTGCATGCGTGCGTAGAGAGTGTCCATGCCGGAAGCCTTGGGCCCGGTCTGGATGATGCCGGCGCCAGGATTGGCCTCCATCAGCCGCACCAGGCTGGTCAGGCAGTCGCCGCTCATTACGCTGTCGGCATCCAGGACCACCATGTAGCGGTAGTTGCTGCCCCAGCGCCGGCAGAAGTCGTCAATGTTGCCGCTCTTGCGCTTCACACGGCGTCGGCGACGGCGATAGAAGATATGACCGAAGCCGTCGACCTCGCGGCATAGCTCCAGCCAGGCTTTCTGTTCGGCCACGCAGGTATCGGGGTCGTTGCTGTCGCTGAGGACGAAGATATCGAAGTGCTCGATCTCGCCCGTGGCCAGCAGCGACTCGTAGGTCGCCCGTAGCCCGGCGAACACCCGTGGAACGTCCTCGTTGGCGATGGGCATCACCAAGGCGGTACGCGCTTCGGTCGGAATCGGTTCGTTGCCCGCGCTGGTGGCGGAGATGTTGTAGCGGTCGCGCCCCTTGAGCAGTTGGAAGAAGCCCATCAGCGCCGTCCAGAAACCCACCGAGACCCAGCAGAACAGCAGCGCGAACAGCAGCAGAATACTGGTCTGCACCAGGTAGGGCAGGATCTGCCGTGCCGACTCCTGCAGCGGCTGGCGATAGACCTCCTGCAGGTCCACCAGGGCCCAGCCCTGATAAGGCAGCACGGACTTCATGTGCCAGGTAGCGATGGCGGTCTGTACCAGCATCAGGCACAGCAGCGCAGCGCGTCGGTACGCGGCGACCCGGCGCCAGCCCGACCTGTCGAGCGGATGCGGTGCGTCGGGTTGCTCCACCGTACGGTTCTTCTTGAACAACAGCCGCCACCAGCTCAGGCGCAGCACGTTGGTATGCCAGGGCTCCGGCACCATTCGCGTACGCACGATCGGCGGCGTCGACCGGATGCAGGTGCGCCCCTGATGATCCTCGGTCAGCACCCCGGCGCGCTCGAAAATCTCACCCCAGGCCAGCTTCAGCCGCGCCGCGACCGAACCGAGCGGATCACTCGGCGAAGCAGTTCCTTTGGCTGCCTCCTGCGCCAGTGCCTGATGGACATCGGCCAGTTCACCCCCCTGCTGGTCCACCTGCTCGCTCAACATCTGACGTTGGGCCGCATCGAGGGGAAGCTCGGCAAGATAGTGTTGGGCGGACGGTCGTTGCGCGTGTTCAGTCATGGACGGGTATCTGATAGCTCCAGGTTTCGGACAGCATGGTCTCGCCATCCACCAGCGCAGCGCGCAGTTCCACCGGACGCGCCGGGTCCTTGACCTTTAATCGCAGGGTCAACCGCCAGCCCTTGGTGACCGGGTTATGGCGCAGGTTGTTCTCCACCAGCTCGACGTTGTCATCGACGCTGACCTGGGTGCTGACCGGCGCATCGGCCGGCAGTTCGGCCAGGTTCGGCCCGACGAAGTCGACGATCAGCGCTGTGCTGCCATCAGGTTGGCGAATCAGGTTGGACTGTTTCACGTCGCCAGCCGACAGACGCGTCTGCTTGACCCAGGCGAGCTTGGGGTCATGCAGCCCGGGTTCGTCCATGCTGAAGTGCAGCCGGTATGCGATATCGATCGCCTCGCCCGGCGCCGGCACCTTCTCCGGCACCCAGAAGGCGACGATGTTGTCGTTGGTTTCGTCCGGCGTGGGAATCTCGACCAGTTCCACATGCCCCTTGCCCCAGTCGCCAACCGGCTCGATCCAGCCGCTGGGCCGCAGTTCGTAGCGGTCATCCAGGTCCTCGTAACGGCCGAAATCGCGGGTGCGCTGCAGCAGACCGAAGCCCCGCGGGTTCTCGACGCTGTAGCTGCTGATGGCCAGGCGCTTGGGGTTGTTCAGCGGACGCCAGATCCACTCGCCATTGCCGGCATGGATCGCCAGGCCTTCGGAGTCATGCAGCTGTGGCCGGTAGTTGAGCTGCTGGCTGGGCTGATTGGCACCGAACAGGTACATGCTGGTGAGCGGCGCGATGCCGAGCTTTTCCACCGGCGCACGCAGGAAGACCTTGGCCTGTACATCCACGATGCTGTCCTTGCCCGGCGTGACTTCCATGCGGTAGGCGCCGGTGGCACGCGGTGAATCCAGCAAGGCGTAGATCAGCAGGCTACCGCGATCGGCCTGAGGGCGCTCGACCCAGAATTCGGTGAAGCGGGGAAACTCCTCGCCGCTCGGCAGCGCCGTGTCGATCGCCAGCCCGCGCGCCGACAGGCCATAGACCTGTCCTTTGCCGACCACGCGGAAATAGCTGGCGCCGAGCAGTGTCATCAGCTCGTCCTGCTTGTCCTTCCTGTTCAGCGGATAGAGCACCTTGAAACCGGCGAAACCAAGATTTTCCAGCGCGGCGGGATCGATATCGACGTTGCCGAATTCGAACGATTCGGGGTCATAGGGGATCTCGCGAACACGCGTGGCAGTGACTTCGTTGATCTTCACCGGCACGTCGAAATGCATGCCCTGATGATAGAAACGCAGCTCGAAAGGTGTTTCGGCATCGCGCCAGTAGCCCTTGTCTTCGCGAAAGCGCAGCTGCTGGTAATCGGCGAAAGCCATCTCCCGAAACACCGCCGGCAGATTGCTCTCGGTCGGCATGTAGGCTTTCGCAGCCAGTTTCTCGGCCTTGCTGGCCACGTCATCCAGGCTGAAGGCCCAACTGCTGCCAACGCAGAAAGCCATGCATAGCCCCAGCAGATTGCCCAACGCCCGACTTCTGACACGAGCCTTCGGTCCTTGCTTCAAAGTGGTAAACACGGTGCCTCCTGAACGATGAAAAAAGCGATGCGGGACTGCGCCTGCTCGCGTTCGTTGGTCTACGCCACGCACAAATGATTCCCCTGCAACCGAAGCAGCTATCCTCAGCGCAACTCGAATCGCTGCGTCTGGACGTGCTGCGAATCGAGCCCTACCTGCACCTCGAACATCCCCGCTTCGGCTAGCTGCCGCAGTTGCGCGTCGACGAACTTCAGCTCGTCTTCACCAACACTGAAACGCACCTGCTGCTCTTCGCCAGCCTTGAGCCAGACCTTGCGAAACGCCTTCAGCTCCTTGACCGGGCGCACTACCGAGGCCGCCAGGTCATGGATATACAACTGCACGACGGTCGCGCCATCGCGCTTGCCGGTGTTCTTCAGCGTCACGCTGACTTCCAGACTCTGGCCACGTGAAAGCACATCGGTCGACAGGTGCGGGGGCGACAGGCTGAACTGCGTATAGCTCAGGCCGTAACCAAACGGGTACAGAGGACCGTTCGGCTCGTCGAAATACTGCGAGGTGTAGTTGCCCGGCTTACCTTCGACGAAGGGTCGGCCCAGGCGCGGATGGTTGTAGTAGACGGGAATCTGCCCGACCGAGCGCGGGAACGAGATCGGCAGCTTGCCCGAGGGGTTGTAGTCGCCGAACAGTACCTCGGCGATGGCATGTCCGCCTTCGGTACCGCTGAACCAGGTTTCCAGCATCGCATCGGCATTGGCCTGCGCCCATGCGAGGTTCAGCGGACGGCCGTTCATCAGCACCAGCACCAGCGGTTTGCCGGTCTGTTTCAAAGCGCGCAACAACGCCTGCTGGCTGGCGGGAAGCTGCAAGCTGGTGCGGCTGGACGATTCATGGGACATACCGCGCGACTCCCCTATCGCGGCGACGACGACGTCGGCCTGCCGGGCCGCGGCCACCGCCTCGGCAATCATCTGATCGGCGAGGCGTGGGTCCTGCACTACCTCGGGGTCGTCCCAGTTGAGGAAATTCAGGTACTCGACCAGCTTCTCATCGTCGGTGACGTTGGCACCGCGGGCGTAAACCAGCCGTCCGTGTTCACCGAGGGCCGCCTGCATGGCCTGGCGTAGCGTGACCGTCTGCTTTGCCACACCCGCCGCCGACCAGCTGCCGAGCATGTCGATATGCGAATCGGCCAGCGGCCCGACCAGCGCGATGCGGCCGCTCTTGTCGAGCGGAAGGACGCTGTTGCGGTTTTCCAGCAGTACCAGCGACTGGCGTGCCACCTCTCGCGCGGCCTGGCGATGCAGGCGACTTTCGGCATTGACCTCGGGCGGGTCTTCGCTGACCTTGCCGATACGCCGGTATGGATCGTGAAACAGCCCCAGATCGTATTTCGCGCCCAGCACTTCGCGCACCGCCTGGTCCACGACCTGCATCGGCACGTCGCCGGCCTGCACCAACTCGGCCAGATGCTGGCCGTAGAGCGAGTCCGCCATGCTCATGTCGAGCCCGGCATCAATCGCCAGCTTCGCCGCCTCGCGCCCATCGGCGGCCACGCCATGGCGGAGCAACTCGGTGATCGCCCCGTGATCGCTGATGGTCACGCCGGAAAAGCCCCAGTCCTTACGCAGCAGGTCGCGCAACAACCAGCGGTTGGCGCTGGCCGGCACGCCATTGATGGTGTTCAGCGCCACCATCACTCCGCCTGCCCCAGCATCGACGGCGGCGTGGTAGGGCGGCAGATAATCCTGGTGCATGCGCAGCGGACTCATGTCCACCACGTTGTAGTCGCGCCCGCCTTCGACCGCGCCATAGAGGGCGAAATGCTTGACGCTGGCCATCAGGCTGTCGGGATTTTGCAACGACTTGCCCTGATAGGCACCGACCATGGTCCGGGCGATCTCGGAGACCAGGTGCGGATCTTCACCAAAACCTTCCGAGGTTCGTCCCCAGCGCGGGTCGCGGGCGATATCGACCATGGGTGCGAAGGTCATGTCGAGCCCGTCGGCACTGGCCTCGATGGCCGACACACGTCCCGCCGTAGCAACCGCCTGCATGTCCCAGCTCGACGCCAGGCCGAGACCTATGGGGAAGATGGTGCGATGCCCATGTATCACGTCGTAGGCGAAGAAGATCGGTATCTTCAACCGGCTACGCAGCGCAGCATCCTGCAGGGGGCGATTGTCATGCCGGGTGACCGAGTTGAAGGTGCCGCCGACGTTCCCCGCGGCCAACTCTTCGGCAAGCCGCTCCCTGGGCATATCCGCGCCGATGCTGATCAAACGCAGTTGGCCAACTTTTTCCTGCAGCGTCATCCGCTGCAGCAGCTGCTCGATGAACGCCGGCTTATCGTCCAGCCTGCTCTCGGCAAGAACCGGACAGGCTACTGAAAGAGCGATCAAGCCGAGCAGACACAGCCTTTTCATGATGGGTTTTCCGCAAACGTGTCTTGGAGGCGCAGGGCTACGCTTCACTTGGACCCCTGGATCACTGTGTAGTGGCATGACTGAGAATGACCGCACCAGAATGCGAACCCAGAGGCAGGACGCCTCTGGGGAAGAAAGGTTTCCGCCCGTGCTCAGGTGAGCACAAGCGAGACGGCGATTATTACCGCCTTCATTTCACGGCGTCGATCTTTTTTACAGTCTCGATCCAGCCTGGTTCCAGGCGCGACTGATCGACATCCAGGCGCGCCGCTTCCATGGCGCTGCGATGCTGTTCGATCTCCGCTCTCATTTCGAGAAGAGAGCCGCTGTTGGCATCCAGCTGGTGCATCTGCTCCAGCCCCTGGTGGTAGAAACGCAGCAGCTTCATTGCGGTGTGATCCTCGATCGCCACACCCGCTTTTACGTGATGCATGACGTTGGTCACGCTCATCAGGCTGCGCTTGAGCCGCCAGCCGTAGGCCGCCGACGCCATCCACGGCTGCTGCCAGTAGACCAGGCGCACCAGCAACACCGTCACCCCGAGCCCGAGCGCCACACCGGCGATATTCAGGCGCAGGTTGTCGCCGCCCGGTTCGCCGAACATCGCCACCGCCGCAGTGGACAAGCCCATCGCCAGCACCACGAAGGTCACTGCGACGATCAGAGTGCTGCGTCGAGTCTGCTGGCGGTAGGTTTCGGGATTCAGGGGCTTGATTTCAAAGGCGGGCATCGGCTTCCTCGATTGTTGGTTCTGTCGGGCCATGTGTGCGCCGCGATTGTCTGGCGTCACAGCAGGCTCGCATTATCACCGCATTCGATGATGACACCCAGTTATCACAGGGAAACGGAAAGCGAGCCGGACATGCAGTGCCATCCGGCTCGCAGGCAGGCTGTTGAGCAGGCAGGCCGTTCCCGGCGCCTGCGAGACCTCAGCCCTTGAGCTTGACCGTGGTCTTGGCCACCAGCTCACCCTGGTAACGCGCGATATTCAATTCCTTGGTGGACGGCTGACGCGAGCCGTCGCCGCCGGCGATGGTCGAGGCACCATAGGGCGTGCCGCCGTTGGTTTCGGAAATGTCGAAGAACTCACCGATACCGTAGCCGGTGGGCACGATGATCATTCCGTGGTGGGCCAGCGTGGTCCAGGTGGAGGTAATGGTCATTTCCTGGCCGCCGCCAGTGCCAGTGGAGGTAAATACGCTGGCGACCTTGCCGTGCAGCGCGCCCTTGGCCCAGAGGCCGCCGGTCTGATCAAGGAAGTTGCGCATCTGCCCGGACATGTTGCCGAAGCGGGTCGGCGTGCCGAAGATGATCGCATCGTAGCCAGGCAGCTCGGCTGGGCTAGCCACCTCGGCGGCCTGATCGGACTTGCCGCCGGCATTCTTGAATACCTCTGCCGGCATGGTTTCCGGCACACGCTTGATGGTCACCTCGGCGCCCTCGACGCTGCGAGCGCCTTCGGCAACGGCGTTGGCCATGGTTTCGATATGTCCGTACATGGAGTGATAAAGCACGAGAATCTTTGCCATCTTGTCGTTCCTCTTGTGGATATTCGTTTGCTCGCTAGGGTCTGTTGAGGTTTCGTCGCGAGCCGCGTTGCTGCGAGAGCGAGCGAAACCTCAACAGACCCTAGCTCAGCGAGCGTCCACCAGAACCACTTCGCTATCTTCAACCGCCTTGACCCGCAGCAGCGCTTCATCACGAATGGCCACGCCATCACCGGCGGCGGCGATCACCTCACCGACTTCGATCCGCCCACTGGCCGGCACCAGATAAACCTTTCGGCCGGCGCCGATGGAGTATTCGGCAACCTGGCCAGCCGAAAGTGTCGCTGCGATCAGCCGAGCATCGGCACGGATCGGCAGTGCATCGGCATCGCCCTCGATGCCACTGGCCAGAGTCACGAAGGCGCCGGCACGCTCACCGCGCGGAAAAGGTCGGGTGCCCCAACTAGGCGGCAAGCCGCTTCGCTCAGGGTAGATCCATATCTGGAAAAGCTCGCAGGTTTCGTCTTCCCGGTTGAATTCGCTATGGACGATGCCGGTGCCGGCGCTCATCACCTGCACATCACCCGCCACCGTACGACCGATATTGCCCAGGCTATCCTCGTGACTGATGGCGCCCTTGCGCACATAAGTGACGATTTCCATGTCGCGGTGTGGATGGGGCGGGAAACCCGAGTGCGCCGCGATACTGTCGTCGTTCCAGACGCGCAACCCTCCCCAATGCATGCGCGATGCATCGTGGTAGTCAGCGAAGGAGAAATGGTGATGGGTATCGAGCCAGCCGTGATTGGCACGGCCCAGCTCGGCCCGAGGACGTAGTTCGATCATGGATTCAGCCTCTTCGTTAATGCTGACTCCAGTTGTTACCTGGAGCCCTGCATCGGATGAGGCCATCATCCATCGATTCAGCAACGATATTGCTGAATTATTCCACTCAAACAAATCGAACAAATCGAACAAATCGATTGGTTTACCACCAGCTCAGCCAAGTGCCAGCGGCAGGAACAGCGCGATCAGAATGCCCAGCAGGCTCATTCCCAGTGCCGCGAAGGCTCCGCATTCGTCGCCCTCCTCCAGCGCTCGTGCCGTGCCGATGGCGTGGGCGTTGATGCCGTAGCTCATGCCACGCGCTGCCGGATGGTTGACGCCAGCCCAACGAAAGAGGAGCGGCCCCATCGCAGTACCGATCACCCCGGTAAGCATCACGAACACCGCCGCCAGCGAAGCGAGGCCACCAATCTGCTCGGCCACCAGCATGGCGATCGGCATGGTTGCCGCCTTGGGTGACAGGCTCATCAGCACCGACAGATCGGCGCCCATGGCTCCGGAAATCACCAGCGTCAGAACCACGCTGAGCACACCGCCGACCACCAGGGTAATGAGAATCGGCCAGAACAGTTGCTGGATGCGCTTGAGGTGACGATACAGCGGCACCGCCAGCGCCACGGTCGCCGGACCGAGCAGAACGGCGATCATCGATGCGCCGTCGCGGTAGCTCGCGTAGTCCAGCCCGCACAGGTAGAGCGTGCCCACCACCAGCAGCATCCCCACCATCACCGGCTGCAGCACCAGCCAGCCGCTGCGGCGGTAGAGGGCCAGCGCCAACTGGAAGGCGATCAGGGTCAGCGCCACGGAGAACAGCGGGTGCTCCAGGGTCATCGCCCAGACGGTGGCGATATCGAGATTGGTCATGCCTTATCCTCCTGCCGGCGGTCCATGCGGCGGATCAGCACCTGCATCAGCCAGCCGCAGAACGGCACCGTGATCACCAGCGACAGCACCAGGCCGGCAGCGATGGCCGGCAGGTCGCCCAGCAGTGCATCACTGCTGGTCATGATGCCCGCCGCCGGGACGATCAGCAGCAATGGCAGATACTGCAGCAACAGCGCGGCAGTCTTCTCCAGCGATTCAGGAATACCCCGGCGCACCAGCAATAGGCCGAACAGCAGCACCATGCCGATGATCGGCCCCGGCAGCGCAGGCAACAGCAGTAGGTTCACGACGCTGCCAAGCAGCTGCAGCAATACCAGCCAGGTCAGGCCTTTGAGAATCATGGTGCTTCCTTTGGTCAACTCAACAGAAGGATCGAACGAGCCCGCAGGCCAGGAGATATGCTGCGCCTTCAACGGCCCTTGCCTGAGCCGGCAACGCCGCAAAAGCCTCGGACTATGGCCCGGCGTGAAAAGCAGGAACAGGCGCAGATGCCGCTGAAAAAAGCGGATCAGTTCCGGTCAGACACAACGGCAGGCGACCATACCTGCTTTTTCATCGCGGCGGCAGACTCAACGGCGAGATAGGTAGTTCCCTCAGCATCACCTCGCGATCCTAATTTGTAGCAGGCCATCTGATCCGTATTTTCAGTCAATACCTGAGCCTGTTACGAATAAGCTCGGTAGACGATGATCCGCCTCGCCTGAAAAAGCCTCCGAGGCCCTGTCATGACCGATCGAATACCCGCCAGAATCATCGAAACTCTCGACCGCAAGAAGCCGGTGCGCCTGACACCGGCGCAGGCCGGCGGAGACATTCACACACGCAGCTTCACGGGCCTGTATCGCAATCTGCGCCTGCTCGGCGGTGCCGTTCTGTTCCTGCTCTATTTCGGCACGCTGTGGCTGAACTGGAATGGTCGCCAGGCGGTGCTCTGGGACCTTGGCACCCAGCAGTTCCACATTTTCGGCGCGACCTTCTGGCCGCAGGACTTCATCCTGCTGTCAGCGCTGCTGATCATCGCCGCCTTCGGCCTGTTCTTCATCACCGTCCTGGCCGGCCGCGTCTGGTGCGGCTATGCCTGCCCGCAGAGCACCTGGACCTGGATCTTCATGTGGGCGGAGAAAATCACCGAAGGCGATCGCAGCCAGCGCATCAAGCTCGATGCCGCACCCTGGTCGGCCGGCAAACTGCTGCGTCGCACCGCCAAGCACCTGCTCTGGCTCGCGGTAAGCCTGGCCACCGCAGTGTCCTTCGTCGGTTATTTCACGCCGGTTCGCCAGCTCGCCACCGACCTGATCACGCTAGAGATCGGCATGACGGCGGGCTTCTGGCTGTTCTTCTTCACCGCTGCCACCTATATCAACGCCGGCTGGCTGCGCGAGAAGGTGTGTTTGCACATGTGTCCCTACTCGCGCTTCCAGAGCGTGATGTTCGACGCCGACACCCTGGTGGTGGCCTACGACGCCGCGCGGGGCGAAAGCCGCGGCGCCCGGCGTAAGGAAAGCGATCCGCGTGCCCAGGGCCTGGGCGACTGCATCGACTGCACACTGTGCGTACAGGTTTGCCCCACCGGCATCGACATCCGCGACGGCCTGCAGCTGGACTGCATCGGTTGCGGCGCCTGCGCCGACGTCTGCGACAGCGTGATGGACAGGATGGGCTACGCACGCGGGCTGGTCCGCTACACCTCCGAAAATGCATTGCAAGGCGGTCGTACGCAGCTGTTCCGGCCGCGCCTGGTGGGCTATGCGGCGGCGCTGCTGGTGATGATCGGCGCCTTCGTCTGGGCGCTCGATGAGCGCCCGCTGTTGTCGCTAGACGTCACTCGGGATCGCACCCTGTATCGCGAGAACGCGCACGGGCAGATCGAGAACATGTACCGCCTGAAGCTCATCAACAAGACACAGCAGCAGCGTGAATACGGCGTCGCCCTCGGCGAGGGCCCCTTCGAGCTGCACGGCCGGCGTCAGATCAGTCTGGCACCGGGCGAGATCCTCGACCTGCCGGTGAGCGTGACGCTGATCGACACGAAACAGACGCAGGGTCTGACCCGCGAGTTGCGCTTTGAAGTACGGGACCTGGACGATCCCGCCAGTGTCGTCGAGACCCGTAGCACCTTCGTCGCCCCGGCTCGCTAGGCGTCCGGTAAGATCACCCGGCATTTTCACGGGAATTGCGCAGATGAAGCGTTACGAGAAACTCGCCGACGAAATTGCCGAACTGATCCGCAGCGGCGTGCTGGCTCCCGGCGAGCGGATACCTTCGGTGCGCCACGCCAGCCGTACCTACGGCGTCAGCCCGTCCACGGTATTCCAGGCCTATTACCTGCTGGAAGATCGCGGGCTGATCCAGGCGCGGGCGCGTTCGGGCTATTTCGTCCGCGAGCACGCCCAACGCCCGCTGCACGAACCCGACATCGGCGCCCGCCTCGCGGCAACCACCGACGTGGACGTCAGCGAGCTGGTGTTCTCCGTGCTCGCCTCGTTGCGCGACCCGGACACTGTGCCCTTCGGCTCGGCCTTTCCCAGTGCGGAGCTCTTCCCGCTGCAGCGGCTGGCCCGCTCCATGGCCCAAAGCGTCCGGGCCATGCCGGCCAGCGGAGTGATCGCCGAGATGACCGCCGGCAATCCCGATCTGCGACGACAGATCGCCCTGCGCTACATGGTCAGCGGCGTGATGTCGCCCATGGAGGAACTGGTGATCACCAGCGGTGCGATGGAGGCGTTGAATCTCTGCCTGCAGGTGGTGACCGAGCCGGGGGATCTGGTGGCCATCGAAGCGCCGGCCTTCTACGCGACGCTGCAGGTACTGGAACGACTCAAGCTCAAGGCGGTGGACATCCCGGTGCATCCTCGTCACGGCATCGACCTGGACGTGCTCGCCGACAGCCTCGCGAACCTGCCGATCAAGGCCTGCTGGTTCATGAGCAGCCTGCAGAATCCGCTGGGCGCCAGCATGGGCGAAGCCAGGAAACGGCAACTCTACGATCTGCTGCAGCACCATCAGGTGCCGCTGATCGAGGATGACGTCTATGCCGAGTTGTACTTCACCCGCGAGCCGCCGAAACCGATCAAGAGCCATGACCGCGACGGCCTGGTGATGCACTGCAGCTCCTTCTCCAAGAGCCTGGCGCCGGGTTACCGGATCGGTTGGGTGGCCGGCGGACGTTACGCCGAGCAGATCAGCCGGCTCAAGCTGATGACCACCATTTCCCCGTCAGTGCCCGCACAGGCCGCCATCGCCGATTACCTGCAGCACGGTGGTTACGACCGCCACCTGCGCAAGCTGCGCCACGCGCTGGAAATGCAGCAGGGCGCCATGCTCGCCTCGGCTGCCCGTCACTTCCCGGCCAGCACGCGGGTGACGCGCCCCAGCGGTGGCTACTTTCTCTGGTTCGAATTTCCCGAGCAGGTGGATTCGCTGCAACTGCTGCAACTCGCCCTTGCCCAGGGCATCAGCCTGGCACCGGGTCCGATCTTCTCCGCCACGCAACGCTTCCGAAACTGCGCACGCCTGAATCACGGCCATCCGTGGGATGCGCGCAGCGAGAAAGCGATGGAGCTACTGGGAAGGATGGTGAAGTCGTTCTAGCTACCGCCCCAGCGACACCACAGCGGCCGGGTTGCCCTGAACGCTCAATCGTGAAGGCATCGACCTGGAAAATTGGCAGCAGCATCAACGGGACCTCGGCAGCGGTGGGAGCGCAGCATCCCGCCACTGTCGAAAACTGACTATTCCCCTTCCCTGACCCTGAACCAGGCCGCATACAACGCTGGCAGGAACAGCAGCGTCAGCGCCGTGGCCACGATCAGTCCGCCCATGATGGCCACCGCCATCGGTCCGAAGAACACGCTGCGCGACAGCGGGATCATCGCCAGTACCGCCGCCAGCGCAGTGAGCACGATGGGCCGGAAGCGCCGTACTGTCGAGTCGACGATCGAGGTGAAGCGATCACGGCCGGCACCGATGTCCTGCTCGATCTGATCCACCAGAATCACCGAGTTGCGCATGATCATGCCCGACAGCGCGATGGTGCCGAGCATGGCGACGAAGCCAAACGGCTGGCCGAACGCAAGCAGGAACAGCGCCACGCCGATCAGCCCCAGCGGCGCGGTGAGGAACACCATGGCCGAGCGCGAGAAGCTCTTGAGCTGGATCATCAGCAGACCGACCACGACGATGATGAACAACGGAATGCCGGCCATCACCGAGCGTTGACCGCGGCTGGAATCCTCTACCGTTCCGCCCACTTCCAGCAGATAGCCGCCAGGCAGCGCGTCACGTATCTCGTCCAGAGTCGGCTCGATCTGCGTCACCAGCGTGGCCGGCTGCAGTTCGCCGTTGACATCGGCGCGCACCGTCACGGTCGGCAGACGGTTGCGGTGCCAGATCACTCCTTCTTCGAAGCCATATTCCAGCGTCGCCACTTGCGACAGCGGCACGCTGCGCCCGCCTTCGGTGGGGATTGCCAGGCTTGGCAGCATCGACAATTCAAGGCGCTCACGCTCGGTACCGCGCAGCAGGATTTCGATCAGCTCGTTGTCTTCGCGGAACTGGCTGACGCTGGCGCCAGTGAAGGTGCGCCGCAGGAACGCCGACAACTCGGCGGTACTCACCCCCAGGACACGCGCGCGGTTCTGGTCGACATTCAGCCAGACCACCTTGCTCGGCTCCTGCCAATCCAGGTGCACGTTATCCACGTGCGGGTTCTCTCGCACCTTGGCGGCGACCTGGCGCGCCAGTCCGCGAACCACGTCGATGTGTTCGCCGGTGACCCGGAACTGGATCGGATAGCCCACCGGCGGACCGTTCTCCAGCCGGCTGACACGCCCGCGCAGACTGGGAAACTCATCGCGCAGTACCTCGACCAGCCAGCCGCGCAGTACCTCGCGCTGCTCCAGGCTATCGGCCAGCACCACGAACTGGGCGAAGCTGGTGGCCGGCAGTTGCTGATCCAACGGCAGATAGAAGCGCGGCGAACCCGTACCCACGTAGGCCACGTAGTTGTCGACCCCGGCACGCCCGGCGAGCATTTTCTCCAGGCGCAGCACTTCGGCTTCGGTGGCCTTGAGCGAGGCGCCCTCGGTCAGCTTCAGGTCCACCATCAGTTCCAGACGCCCGGACACCGGGAAGAATTGCTGCTGCACCAGACGGAACAGGCCCACCGAGGCGACGAAGGCCAGCAACGTCAGCACGATTACCGTCTTGCGATGCCGCACACACCACTGCACCAGGCGACGCACGCGCTGGTAGAACGGCGTCGAATAGGGATCATGGCCGTCGGCACTGCCGCCGTGCTTGGCCGCCGCGCGCTTGGCCAGATCCGGCAGCAGGCGTTCGCCCAGCAGCGGCACGAACATCACCGCAGCGATCCAGGAGGTAATCAGCGAAATGGTCACCACCTGAAAGATTGAGCGGGTGTACTCGCCGGTACTGGATGCAGCAGTGGCGATGGGCAGGAAGCCGGCGGCGGTGATCAACGTGCCGGTGAGCATCGGGAACGCCGTGCTGGTCCAGGCGAAGCTGGCAGCCTTGAGCCGGTCGTAGCCCTGCTCCATCTTGATCGCCATCATCTCCACCGCAATGATCGCGTCGTCCACCATCAGCCCCAGCGCCAGTACCAGGGCACCGAGGGAAATCTTGTGCAGACCGATGTTCAGGTAGTGCATCGTCGCGAAGGTCATCGCCAGCACCAGCGGAATCGAAAGCGCCACCACCAGGCCGGTGCGCACACCCAGCGAGAAGAAGCTCACCAGCAGCACGATCACCAGGGCCTCGATCAGCACCTGGACGAACTCACCGACGCTGGTCTTCACCGCCGCCGGTTGATCGGACACCTTGCGCAGTTGCATGCCGGCGGGAAGCTCAGCCTGCAGACGGCCAAACTCGCTTTCCAGCGACTCACCAAGTTTCAGGATGTCGCCGCCATCCTTCATCGCCACGGCCAGGCCAATGGCCGGTTCACCCATGAAACGCATGCGTGGGGCTGGCGGGTCGTTGAAGCCGCGATAGACCTCAGCGACATCGCCGATGCGGAAGGTCCGCCCGGCGACCCTGATGGGAAAATTGCGGATCTGCTCGACCGTCTCGAAGCTACCCGTCACGCGCAGTTGCACCCTGTCGCTGGAGGTCTCGACGAAGCCCGACGCACTTACCGCATTCTGCGCCTCAAGCGCCTGCTGCACGGCCTGCAGGGGCAGGTCGAGCGTGGCCGCCTTGAGGTTGGACAGTTCGATCCAGATCTTCTCGTCCTGCAAACCGAGCAGTTCGACCTTACCGACGTTGCCGATCCGCTGCAGTTGCAGCTGGATGCGATCGGCATAGTCCTTGAGCACCGCGTAGTCGAAACCCATACCGGTCAGCGCATAGATATTGCCGAAGGTGGTGCCGAATTCATCGTCGAAGAACGGGCCTTGCACGGTCGGCGGCAGGGTATGCCGTATATCACCGACCTTCTTGCGGATCTGGTACCAAAGCTCGGGAATTTCCTCGGAGTGCATCGAATCACGCGCCATGAAGGTCACCGTGGACTCGCCGGCGCGGGAGAAGGACACGATGCGATCGTACTCGCCGGTCTCCATCAGCTTCTTCTCAATGCGCTCGGTGACCTGCCGAGATACTTCCTCGGCGCTGGCGCCCGGCCAGTTGGTCTGAATGACCATGGCCTTGAAGGTGAACGGCGGGTCCTCGCTCTGCCCCAACTTGCCGTAGGACAGCACCCCGAGCACCGCCACCAGCAGCATGAGGAATACGACGATCTGGCGGTTGCCCAGCGCCCATGCGGAAAGATTGAAGCGCATTGGGGCTACTCCTCGGCGGCCAGCGCGACAGGACGGTTGTCGCGATCGACCGGACGCACCGGCTGATCCGGCTGAAGCATCTGCACGCCTGCCATCACCACCCAGTCATCGGCGCGCAGACCTTCCAGCACCGGCACCAGCCGCTCGCCATAGGGGCCGGTACGCACCTCGACGCGCTCCACGGTGGAGTCAGGCCTGAGCCGCCAGACATAGGCCACGCCCCGTTCGGCACTGAGCGCCGACAGCGGCACGGCCAACGCCGCTGCACCGGCACTTTGCAGCGTCACCCGGGCACTCTGGCCCAGCTCCGCCGTTACGTCCTCGTCGCTGAAAGCGACACGTGCGGCGAAGGTACGCGAATGCGCATCGGCCGCCGGTGAAAGCTCGCGGATATGGCCCGAATACTGGCGCCCCGGTTGCGACCAGAGCTCGACCGAAGCGCTCTGGCCGACCTTGTAGCGCTCCAGCGACTGCTCCGGCAGGTGGATCACCACTTCCCGCTCGCCATCGGCGGCAAGGACGAAGACCACCTGTCCCGCCGCCACTACATGTCCCACCTCGATCAGACGCTGGACCACCACGCCATCGCGCGTGGCGCGCAGTACCGCGTAATCGACCTGGTTGCTGGCGACTTCGAACTCGGCCCGCGCCTGTTGCAGGCGGGCGGCTGCCGAGCGATAGGCATTGTCGGCGCTGTCGAACTGCGACTGGCTGACCAGTTGCCGGCCAAGCAGCGTCTTGTAGCGGTCATGTTCAGCCTTGGCTACCCGCAGGTTGGCTTCGGCAGCCGTCACCTGGGCACGCATGCCATCGAGCTGCAGGCGCACGTCCTGCGGATCGAGCCGGGCCAGGGGTTGATCCTTGCTCACCCGATCGCCGGCCTCGACCAGCCGCTCGACCACCTTGCCACCGATACGGAACGCCAGTTCCGGCTCGTAGCGCGCGTGCACGGCACCGGGATAGCTCTCCAGGGTTTCGCCGGCCAGTTGCGGCTGCATCACCATCACCGGGCGAGCGGGCACCTCCACAGCGACATCGTCGCCACAGGCCGTCAGCAACAACGCACTCGCAAGCACACAAACGAAGGGAAGAACTGAGCGGGGCACGGCGAAACTCTCTCTGTCGCTGAGCGGATTGGAATACTTATACTGCCGGGTATAGTAAAAATAGCCTACCGACCAGTCCAGTATTAAAAGTGACCATGAATCCCAGCCTTTCCGCACCCGGCCCAGGCCGCCCCAAAGACCCAGCCAAACGTGAGGCGATACTGGCCGCAGCCCAGGTGCTATTCCTAGGCAACGGCTACGAGGGCAGCAGCATGGACGCCATCGCTGCCGAGGCCGGCGTCTCCAAGCTCACGCTGTACAGCCATTTCGGCGACAAGGAGGCGCTCTTCTGCGCCGCGGTAAAAGCCACTTGCGAGACCCGCTTGCCGCGCCGGCTGTTTCAGCTGGACGATGAGGCCTCGATCGAACAGGTATTGCTGGACATCACCCGAGCCGTCCATGCGCTCGTCAACAGCCCCGAGTCGATTGGCCTGCATCGGGTGATGGTGACCATGGCGACGCAGAACCCGGCGCTGGTGCGCTCGTTCTTCGAAGCGGGCCCTCAGCAATTGTTGGTCGATCTGCAACAGCTTTTCGGCCAGGCCAGTGCCCGCGGCCTGCTGCGGACACCCGAGCCACTGCGCGCGGCCGAGCATTTCTGCTCGCTGATCAAGGGCGTCCAACACTTTCGCTTGTTGATCGGTTACTCGGACGCACCGGACGAAAGCACCGCCGAGGCACATGTACAGGACGTAGTAGCGGTATTCATGCGCGCCTACGGGCGGTGAAGGCTGCAGCGTATCGACCGCTACAGCGCTATCTCAGCGTTGCAGCTTCTTCAGCGGATAGATGTCGTAGCGGCTCGATTTTCCTTCCAGGCTGTAGCCGGGTTTCGGTCCCTCGATACTCGGCGCCTTGCGCGGGCGTTTGACCACTACGCGATGGCTCGCCAACGCCAGAGCGGCGGCGAGCAAGGCCGATGCATCCAAATCGTCGCCAACGAAGGGCCGGAACAGGCGCATCTCCTTTTTCACCAGAGCGCTTTTTTCCCGATGCGGGAACATCGGGTCGAGATAAGCCACCTGCGGCGGTTCATCCTGCCAATGCTGCATCAGCTCGATGGCATTGCCCTGACACAACTGCATGCGCTGCACCACCGGCCCCACCTCGGCATCCGCCAGGCCACGCGCGAGCCCATCCTCCAGCAACGCGGCGATCAACGGCTGACGCTCGATCAGAACCATCTCGCAACCCAGACTCGCCAGCACGAAAGCGTCACGTCCGAGGCCAGCGGTGGCATCCAGCACGCGGGGGCGGATGCTGGGCAGGATGCCGACCGCCTTGGCGATCATCTGCCCGCTGCCGCCACCGAACTGTCGACGATGGGCCGCGCTGCCTTCGACGAAATCCACCCGAACCGGCCCCGGCGCCTGCTCGTCCAGCAACTGCAGCTGCAACCCGCCCTCGCCCAGTTGCAAGGCGAACTGCGCGTCATCCGCGTTCATTGGCAGCCCCAGTCGCGCGGCCCAGGCACGCGCCTGCTCGGCATATTGCGGCGCAAGGGCTTCGACACGAACCAGAGGGGATGCGGAATTCATACGAGAGCTCAACGGCGGCAGCGGGAAACGCAGCATTCTGCCAGAGCCACGACCGCGCTGCCTCAGCAGGTGCTTACAAATGCAACGAGCGATCGCCATGCCACAGGCAGAGCTTGTAGACACCTTCTCAGCGACACATGCCGAAGCCACTGAAATGGGCAAGCCGGCCAGCACCAGGAGCGACTGCAGGCAGAATCGTCCGAAGGTCATGCCTTATGGGCAACACAACGGGATGGAAATTGAATCGAATGTTTTACAAAACAGGTCAGTCGCCCAGCAGGGATAACTGCGGCGCACGCTCGAAGGGCGGCAACGGCGGCAGTCCCGGCAGGCGCCCGGCCAGCTGCTCATGGAAACGCTGCGCCAGCTCCGGCGCACGGTGGTTGTCGGGCGTGTGCAGGTAGACGTGCGGCGATTTACCGGCCTCGATCCAGCCTGCGACCTTGTCCAGCCAGGGAGCCATGAAATCGTCGTTAGCCTCCAGCTGAGGGTGGCCAATGAAGCGCAACTGAGGTGAATCACTGAAGGCTGTCGGGCGTACCGGTACACGGGATTTCTTGCTCTGCGCGTGCAGCAGCGCCGGTTCCCGCGACCGGCAACTGAACAGCGCGCGTGAATCCAGGCAGATGCGCTCGACGCCTCTGTCGAGCAGCAGGCGGTTCATTGCGCGCTCCTCCTCGCCCCGCTCGAAGAACGCCCCATGCCGTACCTCTACCGCCAACGGCGCGCCAAAGCCGTCGATCAACGCCGCCAGTTCCCCAAGGCGGTCCGGCCCAAAACTGGCAGGCAACTGCAACCAGAACGGCGTAACCCGCGCGCCCGACGGCGACAGCAAGCGCCGAAACGTCAGCGCCAGGTCCAGCACGTCGCGCAGGTTTTCCGCCTGGCTGATCTCGCGTGGCAACTTAGCGCAGAAACGGAATCCCTCGGGCATCAACTCGGCCCAACGCTCGATCTTCTGTTCCGAGGGCCAGGCGTAGAACGTGGTGTTGCCCTCGACACTGTTGAACATCGAGCAGTAGCGTGGCAGAAACTCTGTGGCGGGCGTTCCCGTCGGGTACAACGAACCCAGCCAAGCGCCCTCATTCCAGGACGGACAACCGAGAAAATAGGGAAGCAAGGTTGGATCAGGCGTAGAGATCGAGGCCAAGCACCTCGTGGGCGCCGAAATCGCTGTTGAAGCTGGCGGTACTGGCATAGCTGGCCAACGCCTGGGCGACACGAGCCGGAAGGGTATGCTCGGGCTGGAACTGGGACTGGTTGTCCCGGAATGCCGCATAACGTTCGATCAATGCGCTTTCATTGACCCGCTGCTGCGGGCGCGCGGCTTGCGGCTGGTAGTCCTGCCCGGTGGCTGCACGGTTGTCGACCTGGCGTTCGGCCTCGGCGATGCGCTGGGTTTCGCCATAGCCGTCCCTCGCGCTGCCGGTACGGGCAGTACGATCCGTTGAGTAGGGGACAGGAAAGGAACCTTCGACGCGCATCTTTCGACTCGTTCAGCAATTGGGCGACTCTAACGGCCCGCCCGGGCTTTGACAACGGCCAGCATCACTTCTTCGGCGTCGCCACGTTATCGCGTAGATAGACCGGCTGAGCCTGGTCCGCATCGGCCGCCTCGCCCCGCTGCCAGGCGAAGCTGGCCAGGCGCAGAAGATCTTCGGCATGTGGCAGCAGCGAGGCGTCCATCCCCGACACGGGCGTTGGGATTCGCGCGGCATGGCACCAGCCGGTACCGGCACCGAACCATTCACCGCTCACACCGCGCGGCAACTGTGCCTGCTCGGGCGGCAACACCGCCTCAAGGCCGGCCAACTGCATCTCGCCCTGGCTGGCTCGGTAGCAGCCCCAGTAGACCTCGTCCATCCGCGCATCGATGGCCACCGCCACCTGCTCGGCCGCGTGCTCACGGTAGGCGCGCTGGGCGATGGTAGCCAGCGTCGAGATCGGCAGCACCGGGCGCTCCAGGGCGAATGCGAGCCCCTGCACCACACCCACGGCGATGCGCACACCGGTGAAGGCGCCGGGCCCGCGTCCGAAGGCGATAGCGTCGACGGCAGAGAGCGCGATGCCCGCCTCGGCGGTCAGGGTCTGGATCATCGGCAGCAGTCGCTGGGCATGCAGGCGCGGGATGACCTCGTAGTGGCTCAGGATCTCGCCGTCATGCAGCAGGGCGACGGAGCAGGCTTCGGTGGCGGTATCCAGGGCCAGCAGAGTGGTCATCGGTAGTTCCGGGGCTGGTTAAAAGGGGCGGATTCTAGCGTATTCGAGGGGTGGGTTCTTTTGGATGTTTAGTCTTGGGCATCGGTGTCCAACCTATTGCCGAGTTTGCTGACCCTTCTGGTTTCGCCCTGCTGGGCGAGTTTCTTTTGGCAGTCGCCCCAAAAGAAACCAAAAAGTCTTGCCCCTCCATCCGGCCCCGGCTACGCCGGGGTTCCCTCGCTCCATCACTGCTCCGGCGGCCGGCGTACAAGGGCCATCCTTGGCCCTTTACGCCTCTCGCGGCATCCATGCCGCTCGCTCCCCTACACAGTGACTCCACTCGGCCTTCTGAAAGGGGCATTTAGTGTCGCCTGTTGGTTCGTGCAACCAAGCCAAAACAAGCAACAAGATCTTCCAGGCGACTCGACCCCCGGAGCAACACCGGAGCGAGGGAAGTCTGGCCGCAGGCCAGACCCGGATGTCGGGGTGACCTTCTCTTTGGTTACTTTCTCTTGACCAGACAAGAGCAACGAAGCGAAGCGGAGTAACAGCCGCAGGCTGGCCCAAAGGGCGAGCGTAGCGAGTCAAGTGACTCGGCAATCGCCCTGAAACCGATAGCCCAACATCACCAACAACAGCATCCACAAACAAAAAATGCCCATATCCTGCGATACGGGCATTTTCCACAACCACTACAACCTAAGAAGCAATCAGCTCAACGCCGCAAGCACCTTGGCTGTAATATCTTCCACCGAACCAACCCCCTCGATCCGGCTGTACTTCGGCGTACCTTCTGCAGCCGCCAGGTTCTGGTAGAAATTCACCAGCGGCTTGGTCTGAGCATGGTAGACCGACAGGCGATGCCGCACGGTCTCTTCCTTGTCGTCATCACGCTGGATCAGCTCTTCACCGGTTTCATCGTCCTTGCCCGCAACCTGCGGTGGCTTGTGCTCGGTGTGATAGACACGACCCGAGGCGGGATGCACGCGGCGACCGGCGATGCGGCCGACGATCTCTTCGTCGTCGACGGCTATTTCGATCACGTTGTCGATACGCACGCCCGCTTCCTGCAACGCTTCAGCCTGCGGAATGGTGCGCGGAAAACCGTCGAACAGAAAACCATTGGCGCAATCGGGCTGAGCGATACGCTCCTTGACCAGATTGATGATCAGGTCATCGGAAACCAGGCCGCCGGCATCCATCACGCTCTTGGCTTGCAGGCCCAGCTCGGTACCAGCCTTGACCGCCGCGCGCAGCATGTCGCCCGTGGAAATCTGCGGAATGCCGAATTTTTTGGTAATGAAGCCGGCCTGGGTACCTTTGCCAGCACCGGGCGCTCCCAGCAGAATCACGCGCATGGATGAATCCTCAAAGTTTTTGCAAGGTGACCTCGCCAGGACCGATCAAGCGGCCGAATTCTGACGAATCAAAATTTTTGCTTTGCCGCCATGCGACAAAAGGGGGAACACGATACACAGCGAGCAGAAGTCACACAAGCGGCGCACAGAGCGGAAACGATGCTCGAAAAAAAGCGGCGAGAAATGACGAATAAGCTAGCCAGCTATCGCGTCGGACAGGAGTGAACCTGACACCTTCACCCTATCCGACATGGCGCTCAGCCGGTGTTTCGCAGGCCTGCGGCGATACCCGCCACACTGACCAGCAAGGCTTGCTCCAACGGACTCTGCGCCGGATTTGGCTGATGCCGGGAGCGGGCCAGCAACTCAATCTGCATCAGATGCAGCGGATCGAGATAGGTATTGCGCAAGCTGAACGCCTCAAGAGTTTCGGGACTGTGCATCAGCAGCTCGCTCTGCCCTGTCAGCGCCTGTACCGCCCGAATCGCATGCGACAATCTGTCACGCAAATCAGCACCCAACCCCTGAAGCTCAGCAGACACCAGATGCTCGTCGTAACGCCCGGCGACTTCATCATCCGCCTTGGCAAGCACCATTTCGAGCATGTCGATCCGCGTGGCGAAGAAGGGCCAACCGGCGCGCATCGCCGCCAGCTGCTCGCCTTCGCCCTGATCGAGAGCCTTCTGCAAGGCCTGCTCCCAACCCAGCCAGGCGGGCAGCATGAGGCGCGTCTGCGTCCAGGCAAATATCCAGGGAATCGCCCGTAGGCTTTCCACACCACCCTCGCGGCGCTTGGCCGGGCGGCTGCCGAGCGGCAGGCGGCCGAGCTCCTGCTCCGGCGTCGCCTGACGGAAATACTCGACGAACTGCGGATGGTCGCGCACCACCCCGCGATAAGCCGCGACGCCTTCCTCTGCCAGGTGCTCCATCAGGTCCCGCCAGCCCGGCTCGGGCATTGGCGGTGGCAGTAGCGTGGCTTCCAGAACGGCAGCCAGGTAGAGATTGAGGTTCTGTTCGGCGATGTCCGGCAGGCCGAACTTGAAGCGAATCATTTCGCCCTGTTCAGTGGTGCGGAAACGCCCCGCGACCGAGCCCGGCGGCTGCGACAGGATGGCCGCATGGGCCGGTCCGCCACCACGCCCGACGGTACCGCCGCGCCCATGGAACAGGAGCAGTTCAACACCGTGCTCACGACAGACGTCCACCAGGTTTTCCTGGGCGCGGTACTGCGCCCAGGCCGCAGCCGTGGTGCCGGCGTCCTTGGCCGAATCGGAATAGCCGATCATCACTTCCTGCGGCCCGCGCAGGCGTTGCCGATAACCCGGCAGGGCCAGCAGCCGGCCCATGGTCGGCCCGGCATCGTTCAGGTCGGCGAGGGTCTCAAACAACGGCACCACACGCATCGATCGTTGCAGGCCGGACTCTTTCAACAGCAGTTGGACCGCCAGCACATCGGACGCACTGCGGGCCATGGAGATGACGTAGGACCCCAGGGACGCGGCAGGTGCATCCGCAACAACCCGGCACGTGGCCAACACCTCGGCCGTGTCTTCGGACGCCTGATAATGGGGCGGCAGAAGTGGACGGCGGTTGTTCAGTTCAGCCTGGAGAAAATCCAGGCGCTGCTGTTCATCCCATGTCTGGTAGTCACCCAGGCCGAGGTAATCGGTAATCTCGCCAAGCGCCGCGGCGTGTCTGGCTGCATCCTGGCGAACATCCAGGCGCACCAGGAACAGGCCGAATGCGGCGGCGCGGCGCAAGGTATCGAGCAGCGTACCGTCGGCGATCACTCCCATGCCACAGGCATGCAGGGATCGATAGCAGAGCTCCAGCGGCTGCCACAGTTCCCGATTGTCGTGCAGTACCTGTGATGCAGCCTGCTGCGCCACAGGTGCACCGCCAGCCCATTCCCGGGTGATCTGCAGGCGTTCGCGCAAGGCCCGCAGCAAGACGCGATAGGGCTCGGCGGTATCGCCCGTCTGGCGCAGCAGCTCGGGGCTGGCTGTCTGCATCGAGAGCGTGGTGATCAACCCTTCGACGTCATGCAGAAACAGGTCAGCCGCTACCCAGCGTGCCAGCCGCAGCACTTCGTGGGTCACACTTGCCGTCACGTTGGGATTTCCATCGCGGTCGCCGCCCATCCAGGAAGCGAAGCGGATCGGCGCAACACCCAGCGGAAGATGCAGGCCGGTACTGCGCTGCAAGGCCTGATCGGCCTTGCGCAGCACACGCGGCAACGCCTGCCAGAGGGAGTTCTCGATCACCGCGAAGCCCCACTTCGCCTCTTCCAGCGGTGTCGGCCGGCTGCGGCGGATTTCCTCGGTATGCCAGGCTTCAGCGATCAGACGCTGCAGGCGCTGCTCGATCTGTGCCAGCTCGGTCACCGAAAGGTCGAGGTGATCGCGCGCCGCCAGTTGTTCAGCGATAGCGTCGTATTTCTGGATCAACGTCCGCCGCGACACTTCGGTGGGGTGCGCAGTAAGCACCAGTTCGATATCCAGCCTACCGACCTGACGGGCGATGAACTCGGCGTCACAGCCTTCGCTTTTCAGACGCTCGAGCAGCCCGGAAAAGACGCCGTCCTCGAACGGCGGCGCATCACCGGCATGCCGACGCCGCACCCTATGGTGCTGCTCGGCGATATTGGCGAGATTGAGGAACTGGCTGAAGGCGCGTGTCATCGGCAGCAGTTCGTCGTCGGCCAGCCCATCCAGGGTATCGCCCAGCAACTGCGCGCCATCACTCGAACCGCGGCGAGCGGCCTTGGCGCCCTTGCGGATTCGCTCGATCTTCTCGAAGAAGACATCGCCATGCTGCTCACGAATGGTCCTGCCGAGCAAATCACCAAGCAGGTGGACATTCTCGCGCAGACGCGCATCGATCTTGGCCATGCGGCCCTCCTCAACAGCGAAACGAAGCGTTCGATCCTATCCAGCGGAACTGAACGACGGTGATCCTCTTGCTGGCAGGGTGCCCAGCACGCCCGACCATGGCAAGCCGAAACGGTAACTCTGGAAGCGGCAGACGGCCCTACGAAGGCACCTTAGCACCATCCCGAGGCGGCATCATCGGAACGATTGGCGCCAAAAGGCCTCACAAAAATAGGCCGCTCACGCCGCCCTGCCCCCATGCGGCGTATCCGGGTCGGTGCAGACAGGTGTCCTGGCTCTTCAGGCAATGCTCTTTGGAGAACTGACGATGAAAATGAAAACCCCAGAAAAGCTCCTATTGTGCTTTCAGCTACCCAAGTTCGCAGCCGTGGCACTGGGCGGCGCACTGCTGGTCGGTTGCGCAGGCAATCCGCCAAACGAACAGTTCGCGGTAACCGAATCGGCGGTGCGTAGCGCAGTCAGTGCCGGTGGCACCGAATACGCTGCAGTGGAAATGCGCGCTGCCCAAGAGAAATGGAAGCAGGCCGAGCTGGCCATGCAGAAGGAAGACTACGACGAAGCTCGCAAGCTGGCCGAACAGGCCGAGTGGGACGCCCGGGTTGCGGAACGCAAGACCCAGGCGGCCAAGGCGCAGAAAGCGGTGGAAGACGCCCAACGGGGCATCCAGGAACTGCGTGAAGAAAGCATGCGCGGCATTCAGTAACCGTTATTTCCGAAACGCTTCCAGAACAGGATGAATCGACATGCATAAGCTAGTGACCCTACCCACGGTGATGGCATTGAGCATCGGCCTTGCCGCCTGCTCGTCCCAACCCAACATGCAGCTCGAGAAAGCTCGCGGCGATTACGCACAACTGCAAAGCGATGCGCGCTCTGCGACGCTCGCCGCGCTGGAAACCGAAGATGCCGGCAAGATGGTGGAGGAAGCCAGTCGCGCCTACGCCGATGATGCCGACAAGGAAGAGGTCGACCAACTGGCTTACCTCGCCCAGCGCCGCATCGAGCTTGCAGAGCAGACCATCGCTCTGCGTACTGCAGAGCAGCAGATCGAGAAGGCATCCACCCAACGCATCGAGGCGCGCCTGGAGTCCCGTGAAGCACAAATCCGCAAGCTACAGGAAGACCTGCAAGCCAAGCAGACCAAGCGCGGCACGCTTGTCACCTTCGGCGACGTGCTGTTTGACCACGACCGTGCAGATCTCAAGCCTGGCGGCATACGTGACGTACAAAAGCTAGCCGACTTCCTTAACGAGAATCCCGACCGCAAGCTGATCGTGGAAGGCTATACCGACAGCACCGGCGCCGAGTCGTACAACCAGGGCTTGTCCGAACGTCGCGCCGAAGCCGTACGCCGTGCACTTACCCATGCCGGTGTCGATCCGCGACGAATCCAGACCGTCGGTTATGGCGAGGCTTATCCGGTTGCCAGCAATGACTCGGCATCGAGTCGAGCCATGAACCGCCGCGTGGAAGTGACCATTTCCCATGATGACCAGCACGTGGCGCCACGTTCATCGGTGCAATAAAGGTATTAGTGCAAGCCACCCCACACCGGAAACCCTGACATGAAGTTTCCGGTGCGGGACTCTTGAATCGATCGCTCTGACCTACTGCATTGGCGCAGATGGCACGCCCTGCTCCACGCATCGCACCGCACGCTTGCGGCTGTCCACCAACACGCCCGTCAATCCTTTCTGTTCAGTGTCGAACAGCACCAGCACGCCATCGATACACTGCGCCACCTGTGTCGCCGGTTTCAGCGATACACGGTAATCCTCACCAGGAATGGTCTTCAGCATGGTGTAATCGGCCAGCAACAGCGCATCCTCGGGTTTGGCGATGTGCAGGTAGCCGTAGTAACCCAGTACCGCAACCGTACCCATCACGCTGCCGATGGCCGTGAGAATCAGGGGAATGGCGTTACGTTCGGACATGAAAGTTCTCGTCGAAGTGAAAGAAAGGCATTGTCGCAAATTATCGGCAACCCGATGCCAGCTTACTGGCCACCCGCCCGCGTTTCACCGCGCGCCTGGTAGGTAGCCTCGTATACCCGCTCGGCCAGGCGGGAGAACGGCAGGCTCTGAATCCATACACTGCCGGTGCCTTTGAGAGTGGTGAGCAGAATGCCTTCACCGCCGAAAAGCATGCTCTTCAGGCCACCGGCCAGCTGGATGTCGTAATCGATACCTGAGGTGAAGGCCACCAGGCAACCGGTATCCAGGCGCAAGGTTTCGTCGTTCAGTTCCTTACGGATAACCGCGCCACCGGCATGCACGAAGACCAGCCCGTCACCTTCCAGGCGCTGCAGGATGAAGCCTTCGCCCCCGAAGAAGCCGGAGCCCAGGCGCTTGCTGAAACTGATGCCGACCCTGGTGCCGTGTGCCGCGCAGAGAAAGCTGTCCTTCTGACAGATCAACCGACCACCGACCGCCGCCAGGTCGACCGGAATCACAGTACCCGGATAAGGCGCGGCGAAAGCCACGCGGGCCTTGCCCTTGCTCTGGTTGGAAAAATGCGTCAGGAACAGCGATTCGCCGGTGAGCATGCGTTTGCCCATGCCCCAGAGCTTGCTCAGCATGCCGTTGCTGGAGCCATCCCCCATGCGTGTTTCAAAACGCACGCCCTCCGTCATGTAGTTCATCCCGCCGGCTTCGGCGATCACCGTCTCGCCCGGATCGAGGATGATCTCGACGCTCTGTGCGGAACCGCCGAGGATTTCGTATTCCAGCTCATGGCTCGCCATGCAGAACCTCTTCACGTTGTGCCCGATCGCAGGCGTCAAAGGATATTGGCGTAATCCGCTTCGATCCGGTCCAGGCTCAGGTGATTGAGAAAGTTGGAGAAGCACATCCACGCCGACAGCGCGTTGAGATCCTGGAACTGCTGCGGCAAATATCGGGGTGGCACCACCATGCCTTCATCCACCAGCTGGCGCAGGGTACGCATGTCCTCCAGGGTGGTCTTGCCGCAGAACAGCAACGGGATCTGCTCCAACTTACCCTTGCGCACCGCGAGCTGGATGTAGTTGTAGATCATGATGAAACCCTTCAGGTAGGACAGGTCCTTGGTGAAGGGTAATCCGTTCGGAAGCGAGCCACGGAACACGCGGTTGGCGTTGCTGTAGCACTCGTCCTCGGCGTAGCCCTGCTCGCGGAAAAAGGCGAACACGTCGAGGAAATCCGCGCCCTCCTCGGCCATGTGAATGGCCCGGGTGCGGTTGGTAAGCTTGCGCAGACGCGTCGGGTAAGAGGCGAAGGCGATCACCTCCATGAGAATCGCCAAACCTTCCTGGGTCACGGTGGACGATGGCGGCCCCTTGGCCAGGAAGGTACAGATAGGCTGATTCTGGCCATTGAGCGTGGTGCCGACATGCACCAGCCCCTCGTGTACCTCCAGCGCGCGCACATCGCGCTCGTTGAACATCGCATCGCTGCGAATCTTGATGTAGTCGGCGCCGGCCGCCGCATCCGCCAGGATGCCGTCGGACTCGAAGACACGGATCACGCCCTCGCCTTCACCGAAAACCTGATCCAGCCGCCACTGCAGCATTTCCACTGCCTGCTGGGCATTCAGCGTCTTGGCTTCGTCCTTGAGGTCGCCGCGGTCGGCGATGTTGTTCAGGTAGTCGGAGAGCATCAGCCCCAGGTCGGACAGCGTCGGGTCGCCGGCGTGGAAGGCATCCGAAGCGGCGCCGTATAGCTCCTGAGAGATCAGTCCGAAATCGGCGGTGCCACGCGCTTCGAGCATGCGAATCACCATCCGGTATTCCTTGCACATGCGTCGCATGATCTGCCCGACCGGATTGAACTGCCCCAACTGCCGAGTGATATCACGCTCGATGTTCTGGAATTCTTCCTTCTTGGCGCTGGAGTCGAAGGCCAGTGGGCGACCTTCGTAATAAGCGCGATCCACCTTCGGCAGTTCACGCCCTCCAGCCGCAAAGAAGCCTTGGCGGACATTGTCGTCCCACTTCACCGCATCGAGCACCCTTACCGGCGTCTGCGCCGTGACGATGCGGTCGGACAACGCACGGATGGTCTGCTGATATTCGTCCAGTTGCATGCTTGTGTTCATCGGTTTCCCACTGGCGCTGATATCGGCTTCGACGGAATCCTGCGGATGTTCGTCCGCCTTGTCCAGCGCAACAGTCGACCCGCCAGCCAGGCTGGTGATTCGCTCAGCCGTCCTCACGCGCCATGTTAATCTCGCGCCTCGCCCATTTCGATATGCCTACCATGAGCGTTACTCAAAGCCTGTTTCTGCTGTTCCTGCTGATTCTTTTCAGCTCATTCTTCGCCCTGGCTGAAATTGCCCTCGCCGCCTCGCGGCCATTGAAACTGCGCCAGATGTCCGACGAAGGCAGCGACAAGGCGCAGCACGTGATTGAGGTACAGAACAATCCCGGCAACTACCTGACCGTGGTGCAGATCGGCATGAACGCTCTGGCGATTCTGGGCGGCATCGTCGGTGAAGGCGTTCTCAGCCCGCCGCTGACCGAGCTGCTGAGCAACTACCTGCCCGCCGCCCATGCCGCCACTCTGGGCTTCGTCATTTCGTTCGCCGTCACCACCTCGTTATTCATCGTCATTACCGACCTCATTCCCAAGCAGGTAGCAATGGCGATGCCCGAGCATCTGGCGCTGCGGGTGATCGGCCCGATGCGGATGCTCAACACGCTGCTCAAGCCACTGGTGGTGCTTTACGTCTGGCTGGCCAACGGCCTGATCCGACTGTTCAACCTGCCCAACAAACGCGAAGAACTGATCACTCCGGGGGATATCCTGGCCATGACCGAAGCCGGCGCCCAGGCCGGCACCCTGGCCGCCAGCGAACAGCAGGTCATCGAGAACATCTTCGAGCTGGAAACCCGCACCCTACCCAGCGCCATGACCCATCGCGACAGCGTGGTGTTCTTTCTGCACGACGACCCTGACGAAGTGGTCCGCTCACGCATCGCCAGCGAGCCGCATTCAGCATATCCAGTCTGCGACGGTGACATCGATCACATCATCGGCTACGTCACCATCAAGGACCTGTTCCAGCGCGTGCTGAGCGACAAACCCATCTCCCTCACCGACCCGACACTGATCCATAAACCGCTGGTGGTGCCGGACCGCCTGACACTTGCCGAAGTACTGAAGCAGTACCGCCAGGCTGGCGAGACCTTTGCGCTGATCCTTAACGAATACAGCATGCTGGTGGGCCTGATCACCCTCAACGACGTAATGAGCATCGTCATGGGAGATCTTGTATCGCCCTGGTACGAAGAGCAGATCGTCCGTCGCGACGAACATTCCTGGCTAATTGATGGCATCACACCGATCCAGGATGTGCGCCGCACCCTGGATATCGACAGCATCCCCCATGACGACGAATACGAGACACTCGCCGGCTTCCTGATGACCATGCTTCGACGCGTTCCCAAGCGCACCGATCGCGTGGTCTGGGGCGATTACACCTTCGAGGTGATGGACGTCGACAACTACCGGATCGACCAAGTGATGGCCAGCCGCAACCAGCGGCCTGACGACAGCGAGCACGGTGCGGACGACAGCAAACCGGCTGGTTGATCTGCTGCACTGCACCACCTGAATGAAAAACCCGCATCGAGGTGCGTAATGCTGTTCACTTAAGCGGAGCAGCCTTACGATCCACCGGATATCGGGTTTTGGAAATCTTCACCGTCCTTGGCCTTCCTGGCCTTGGACGGTGATCCAGAAACAGCCCTGCGACACCTCCCCGCAATTCAGCCAGCCTCCTTCCTGTCGCTGAAACCGGATTGGCCGCAGCCATGACGATCAATTGCACTGCGATGTATTGGCAGGCGGGTTTGAACCTTATATCTGAAGGCTCCCGACCGAAGG
>JBKEBY010000045.1:0-7833 GCA_047973445.1 Pseudomonas sp. | reverse complement strand
CCCTCCTCGCCCTGCCGGCGCTCCTTCTGCTGGATGACCAGCAAGCACATCACCCGCCTGTGCTGAATGATCGGCTCACCGATGAAGGACGCATAGAGCTCTTCACCCGTCTCGGCGAAGGAGAGATAGCGCGGATGCTCGGAGGCATGCTCAAGATTGAGCGGCTCCTCGCGAGAGCCCACCAGACCGACCAGCCCCTCATTGGGGGCCATGCTGACCTTGCCGATGGCCTTCTTGTTCAGGCCTTCGGTGGCCATCAGGACGAAGCGATCCGATTCTGGATCGAGCAGGTAGACCGAGCAGACCTGGCTGGCCATGGCCTCCCGAACTCTCAGCACAATGATGCCCAACGCCGCCTTGAGGTCCTTGGCGGAGTTCACTTCCTGGACAATCTTGCGCAGCGTGCCGAGCATGCTCAGAGGCTTTCTCCCGTCAGTCCCGCGCCATCAGGCGCGGGGCGAGTTCTTTTAAGGCGCGACGGTAAACCTCGCGCTTGAAGGTGACGACCTGACCCAGCGGATACCAGTAGCTGACCCAGCGCCAACCATCGAATTCAGGCTTGCCCGTGACATCCATGCGCACTCGCTGCTCGTCGGAGACCAGCCGCAGCAGGAACCACTTCTGCTTCTGGCCGATGCACAGCGGCTGGCTATGGGTGCGCACCAGGCGCTGCGGCAGGCGATAGCGTAACCAGCCGCGGGTACAAGCCAGAATCCTCACATCCTGCTGTTCGAGCCCTACTTCCTCGTTGAGCTCGCGGTACAGGGCCTGCTCCGGTGTTTCGTTCGAATTGATGCCGCCCTGGGGAAACTGCCAGGCATTCTGATTGATCCGGCGCGCCCATAGGACCTGCCCGGCATCATTGGTCAGGATGATGCCGACGTTGGGGCGAAAACCATCGGGGTCGATCACGGCATACAACCTCGCAGACGCATGTGCGCCGCATTGTTCCACAAAAAGGCGCGACGCCGAAAGCTGGATGTTCAACGGCTCTAGACCGGCACCACAGACTCGCCTGGACGTTGTCTGCTGGCTGTCGGGAGTGGCGATTCCCGCTATGCTGCGCGTTTTCCATCGCGAGGATTCCTGCGTGCGCCTGGCTCTATTTGATCTCGACAATACGCTGCTGGCCGGTGACAGCGATCACGCCTGGGGCGAGTTCCTCTGCCGCCGCGGCATCGTCGACGCTACCCACTACAAGGCACGCAACGACGCCTTCTATCAGGATTACCTGGCCGGCCAACTGGACGTGCTGGCCTACCAGAACTTCTGTCAGGAACTGCTCGGGCGCAGCGAAATGGCACAGCTGGAAGAATGGCACCGGCAGTTCATGGCCGAATTCATCGAGCCCATCGTGCTCGCCAAGGGCGAGGCGCTGGTGCGCCAGCATCATGAAGCGGGAGATCGCGTGGTGATCATCACCGCCACCAACCGTTTCATCACCGGGCCGATTGCCACGCGATTGGGCGTCGACACCCTGCTGGCCACCGAATGCGAGATGCTCGACGGCCGCTACACCGGTCGCCTGACCGACATTCCCTGTTTCCAGGAAGGCAAGGTCACGCGGATCGAACGCTGGCTCGCAGAAACCGGACAGAGCCTGGATGGCAGCTATTTCTACAGCGACTCACGCAACGACCTGCCGTTGCTTGAGCGCGTCAGCCATCCGGTGGCGGTGGATCCTGATCCAACCCTGCGAGAGATTGCCGAGGCCCGTGACTGGAAGATTCTCAGCCTGCGCTAGGGCCTGTTGTCATTTCGTCCGCGGCCGCGCCGAAGCCCGAGCATCGACAAGCCGGTGGCTCTGGCGCTTTGTTGGTGGCGCAGAGCGCGTACCCCGGCTGCTTGGCTGAGAAAGTCCAGCAGCGATTCAGACCGGTTTGGCCCCCATCAGGCCCATGATGACCACCAGCACCAACAGGATCAGCCCGGCATAGGCCAGCGCGAAGCGCGGTAACCGGGCCGGCGCAGGCGCCTCGCCCAACCCCTGCCAGGCACGCAATCGCCCGCCGAGTAGCAAACCCAGCGGCACCAGCACCAGAAAGAGCACGGAGCTGGCCAGCAACCACAGCTGACCCAGCGGCCAACCGGCCAAATGCGCCAGCCACCAGCCACTGAGTGGCAACAGCAATGCCAGCACCGCCAGCAGAGGTAGGGAGACCAGCCAGGTGCGGCGCAGTTTCTGCTGCAACACCGCGGCATCGGCATGACGCCAGGCCTTCCACAGGATGACGATGTGGGCGATCAGCCCGAGGGTCAGCAGTATCGCCAGCGCAGTATGGGTAATATTCAGCAGCTGATAGTGTTCCATTGATCCTCGCGCGGCGGTTCAGCCGAGAAACAGCCGATAGGCCGGATTGCCTGTTTCATCCCAGTAGCGGTAGCCGATCTTGTCCAGGGCCGCCGGCAGCCTGTGACGGTCCTCGGCCGGCACCTGCAGCCCAGCTACGACACGCCCATCGGCAGCCCCATGGTTGCGGTAGTGGAACATCGAGATATTCCAGCGCCCGCCCAGGTTGCTGAGGAAGTTGAACAACGCCCCCGGACGTTCGGGGAACTCGAAGCGGAATACCACCTCGTCGCTTACACCCGATGCATGGCCACCGACCATATGACGGATGTGCAGCTTGGCCAGTTCATTATCGGTGAGGTCGAGTACCGGAAAGCCCTTTTCCTGCAGGCCCGCGACCAGCGCCTCACGCGGATCGTTTTCCGGATGCGTCTGCACGCCGACGAAGATGTGTGCCTCGCCGTTCTGGTGATAACGGTAGTTGAACTCGGTGATCTGGCGCTTGCCGATAGCCTCGCAGAAGGCCTTGAAGCTGCCCGGCTGCTCCGGGAGGGTCACGGCGATAATCGCCTCGCGCTTCTCGCCCAGCTCGGCACGCTCGGCGACGTGGCGCAGTCTGTCGAAGTTGACGTTGGCGCCCGAATCGACGCCCACCAGCACCTGATTGGCGACGCCGTCACGCTCGACGTATTTCTTGATTCCAGCGACAGCCAGCGCACCCGCCGGTTCGGTGATCGAACGGGTGTCGTCGTAGATGTCCTTGATCGCCGCGCAGAGCTCGTCGGTGCTGACCGTGATCACTTCATCGACATGCTGCCGGCAGATATCAAAGCAATACTCACCGATCTGCGCCACCGCCACGCCGTCGGCAAACAGCCCGACCTGTGGCAGCACCACCCGCTCGCCGGCGGCCATGGCCTGCTGCAGGCAGTTGGAGTCGTCCGGCTCGACGCCAATCACACGGGTTTCCGGGCGCAGGTACTTGATGTAGGCCGCGACGCCGGCGATCAGCCCGCCGCCACCCACCGGGACGAAGATCGCATCCAGCGGTCCCTGGTGCTGGCTAAGAATTTCCATCGCCACGGTGCCCTGCCCGGCGATGACGTCCGGATCGTCGTAGGGGTGGATGTAGACGAAGCCCTTTTCCTCGACCAGCTTCAGCGAATGCGCCAGCGCATCGGGGAAGGCATCGCCATGCAGCACCACCTTACCGCCACGGGCGCGCACGCCCTGCACCTTCAGCTCCGGCGTGGTGCGAGGCATGACGATTGTGGCCTTGATGCCCAGTTCGCGTGCCGCCAGCGCCAGGCCCTGCGCATGGTTGCCAGCCGAGGCGGTAACCACACCACGGGCGAGCTCTTCGGCCGTCAGCTGCGCCAGCTTGTTGTAGGCGCCGCGAATCTTGAAGGAGAACACCGGCTGCAGATCCTCGCGCTTGAGCAGAATCTGATTGCCGAGCCGCTCGGAAAGCTGGCGGGCGGGCTGCAGCGGGGTTTCGACGGCCACGTCGTAGACGCGCGAGGTGAGAATCTTCTTGACGTACTGTTCGAGCATTCTGGCTATCTTGGCGGGCTTTTGCGGGGCCCACGAGTCTACTCCGCAGGAAACCCGTCGACCACCGGCAATCGGCACGCAACACACCGGTACAGCTTCACGAACAAGACCCACCGGTAAGGCCCGGCTATAATTTCGCCCCTCGATTCTTCCGCCCGGACCCTAGAACGCCATGAACCAGGATCAACTCAAGCAGGCCGTCGCCCAAGCCGCCGTCGACCTCATCGTCCCGCAGCTCAACGATCGCAGCATCGTCGGCGTCGGCACCGGCTCGACCGCCAACTTCTTCATCGACCTGCTGGCGAAACACAAGGGCTTCTTCGATGGCGCGGTGGCCAGTTCCGAAGCCACCGCCGAGCGCCTGAAGGGGCACGGCATCCCGGTCTACGACCTGAACTCGGTCGCCGAGCTGGAGTTCTACGTCGACGGCGCCGACGAAGCCAACGACCACCTGGAGCTGATCAAGGGCGGCGGCGCGGCATTGACCCGCGAGAAGATCGTCGCGGCGGTGGCACGCACCTTTATCTGCATCGCCGACGGTAGCAAGCGGGTCGAGCGTCTCGGTGAATTCCCGCTGCCGGTGGAAGTCATCCCCATGGCCCGCAGCTACGTGGCGCGTGAGCTGGTCAAGCTGGGCGGCGACCCGGTCTACCGCGACGGCGTGGTGACCGACAACGGTAACGTCATCCTCGATGTGCACAACCTGATGATCGGTTTCGCGCCGGATGTCGAAGCACAGATCAACAACATCGTCGGCGTGGTCACCAACGGGCTCTTCGCCGCCCGCCCGGCGGACGTACTGCTGCTGGGCACCCAGGACGGCGTACAGACCCTCAAGCGCTGAAACGAAGCAGCGACATCCTCCACTTGCGGCTACGCTTGCCTTGCTGCATCACAGCAAGCGCAAACCACCAACAAGAGGGTGTCGCCATGTCCGGCAAGTTCCAGCTAAAGAAAGCCAGCAACGGTCAGTTCCATTTCAACCTGCTGGCCGGCAACGGCCAGGTCGTGCTGTCCAGCGAACAGTACAAAGCCCATGCCTCGGCGCTGAACGGCATCGATTCGGTACGCAAGAACGCGGTGCGCGAGGGTGCGTTCGAGACCAAGCAGGCCAGCAACGGCAAGCACTACTTCGTACTCAAGGCCACCAACGGCCAGGTCGTCGGCCAGAGCCAGATGTACACCAGCGCATCCAGCGCCCAACAGGGCTGCGACTCGGTGCGCCGCCATGCGCCCGACGCAACGCTGCAGGACGAAAGCACCGAGGCCTGAGCCACAACCGATGCATGCCCGTGGAAAACTGCGCAGCATTTTCCACGCGTATGCCAATACCAACCTGGGCGATGATGCCGGACAGGGCACAACGGTGGATAAGCTTCACGTTATCCACCGTACGAGGGTTCGCGTGCAGATGACCTTGTTGTCGGAGTTAGCGTTCGGACGCTTCGCGGCTTTCGCTCAATAGCACTTCGACATCGACCGGTTGCTCGGCGCCGCCGCCGAGGGCCTGGGTCAAAGCAACGTGGTTGAGCAACTGATCCAGGCGGTTCTCGGCCAGGGTGATCTCTGCGTTGCGCCGGGTCTGCTGGGCGGTGATCCAGGATTGCAGGCTCTCGGCACCGGACTCGTAGCGCACCCGGTAGATGCGCTCGGCCTCGCGGGCTGCGCCCAGCGCGCGCTGGCGGTTCGCTTCCTGCTCGGCGAAATGGCGTCGACCGGCAAGGCTGTTCTCCACCTCGGCGAGGGCTTCGTAAAGGCCTTGGCGGAAATCGTTGGCGGCGATCGCGTAATCGGTGCGCGCCGTATCCACCTGCAACTGCATCTGGTTCCACTTGAGGAACGGCAGGGTCAGCCCGGCGCCGAGGGCACCGACCGGGTTCTGCAGCAGGTTGCCCAGCGCCTCGCTGGAGTAACCCAGGGTGCCGGTCAGCGACAGGTCCGGGTAGTAGCTGGCGCGAGTCGCATCGACACTCTTCAGGCTGGCGCGCAGGCGCAATTCGCTGGCGCGCAGGTCGGGACGACGGTTCAGCAGGGACGCCGGCAGGTCGGCGGCCACCGGCGGCAGCACGGCATCCAGCAGCCGGCCCGGCTCATCGAACACTGGCGGCTGGCCGTCGTAGAGCACAGCCAGGGCGTTGCGCTGCTCCACCTGTTCCTGGCGCAGGGCGACGTCGGCGGCCAGTTGGGTTTCCAGGCTCTGCCGCGCCTCGGCCAGCTCCAGCGCGGACGACTGGCCGGCATCGTACTGCGTCTGCACTATCAGCAAGGTCTGCCGGGCGTAGTCGATGCTGGCAGCGCTGGAGACCAGACGCTCGTTGAGATAGGCCAACTGCCAGTAGAACTCGGCGACGGTACCGATCAGCGCCAGACGGGTAGCGGCATGATCCTCGGCCGTAGCCAGGGTTTCCAGTTCGGCGGCATCGGTGGCGCTGCCCAGGCGATTCCACAGGTCCACTTCCCAGCCCAGCGAGCCGGTCAGCGAATAGCTATGGGACGTACTGCCCTCGCCGCGCAGGGCGCGGGTGCGGTCGGTGGACAGCCCGGCGCTGGCTTGAGGCCATTGCGCGTCGCGGGCCAGGCCAGCCTGCAGGCGGGCGCGGCGGACGGCAAGCAGGGCGTTGCCCAGGCCGTTGTTGCGCGCCAGGGCCTCATCCACCAGGCGGTCGAGGGTCGGGTCACCGAACGCCTTCCACCAATCGGGGTTGGCGCCGGCCTGGCTTTCGGCGAGCTGCTGCCAGCTGACCGGCAGTTGGGTCGCCGGACGCTGGTAGTCGCTATTCAGGCTGGCGCAGCTGGAAACGGCCAGGGCCAGAGCGAAAACGAGGGGCAGCAGAGTTCGGTTCACGGCGTCATTCTCGCGAGAGGGCATCGACGGGGTCCAGGCGCGCAGCGTTGCGTGCCGGCAGGAAGCCGAACACCAGGCCAATCACGGTGGAACAGAGGAAGGCGGCAACGATCGAGCCGCTGGAGAACACCAGGCTGAATTCACTGGTGAAGCGGCCAAACACCGCGCCGAAGGCGAGAGCGCCGAGCACGCCCAGCGTGCCGCCGATCAGGCAGACCAACACCGCTTCGATCAGGAACTGCCGGAGGATGTCGCTCTGCCGTGCGCCGACCGCCATGCGCACACCGATCTCGCGGGTGCGTTCGGTGACCGAGACCAGCATGATGTTCATGATGCCGATGCCGCCCACCAGCAGGCTGACCGCCGCGACCGAGGACAGCATCCCCGACAGGACCGAGTTGACCGAGCCGAGCATCGAGGCCACCTCCTTCATGTCGGTGACCGAGAAATCGTCATCCTCGCCAAGACCGATGCGGCGGCGTTCGCGCATCAGCGCCTGAACCGCGCGGATCCCCTCGGAGGTGGATACGCCGCCGGAAAGCGAGATCTGGATCGCATTCACATCGCTGTCGCCGTTCAGCCGGCGCTGGACAAGGCGGATGGGCATGAGGATCAGATCGTCCTGATCCTGGCCGAAACTGCCCGCCCCCTTGGGCGCGAACAGCCCGATCACCTGGCAGGAAACCGATTTGACCCGGATCGGCTGGCCGACCGGGCTGGCGCTGCCGAAGAGCCGCTGCCTTGTGCTTTCGCCAAGGATGCAGACCGGGGCGCCGGCCCGCACCTCGGCCGGGGTAAAGTTGCGGCCTTCGGCCAGCGTCCAGTTCGACACCTGCATATAGGCATCGGTGCCGCCGGTGATTGAGGCGGTCACGTTGGCGTTGCCATAGACCACCGTGGCCGAGGCATTGGCCGTGGGCGACACCTGCCGCACCACCGGAAGGGTGGCGAGCGCCTCGGCATCGCGCAGGGTAAAGCGCCGCGACGGCCCGCCGCCGGGCGGGCCGAAGCCGCGCTGGCCGGGCCGCAGCACCAGCACGTCCGAGCCGAGGCTCGAGACCGACGCGGCGACCTGCCGCGACGATCCCTGCCCCACCGTGACCATGGCGATCACCGCCGCGACCCCGATCACCACGCCGAGGAT
>JBKEBY010000025.1:0-81497 GCA_047973445.1 Pseudomonas sp. | reverse complement strand
TAGGCGCGCTGGAGGAAGGTGGAGTAGATCGCCACCACCGGCTTGGCGCCCTCGCAGGCCATGCCGGCCGCCAGGGTCACGGCATGCTGTTCGGCGATGGCGACATCGAAGTAGCGCTCGGGGAAACGCTCGCTGAAGGCCACCAGGTCGGAGCCTTCCTTCATCGCCGGGGTGATGCCGGTCAGGCGTGCATCGACCTCGGCCATGTCGCACAGCCACTGGCCGAACACGTTGGAGTAACGCGGGCCGGAGGGTGCCTTGGGCTTCTTGGGGGCGTCCAGCGGTTCCAGCTTGTTGATCGCATGCCAGGTGATGGGATCGACTTCCGCCGGGGCGAAGCCCTTGCCCTTCTTGGTCACCACGTGCAGGAACTGCGGCCCGGAGAGGTCGCGCATGTTGCGCAGGGTGGCGACCAGCGTCGGCAGGTCATGGCCGTCGATGGGGCCGATGTAGTTCCAGCCCAGCTCCTCGAACAGGGTGCCGGGTACCAGCATGCCCTTGGCGTATTCCTCGGTGCGACGGGCGATTTCCCAAGCGCCGGGCAGGCGTGAGAGCACCTTCTTGCTGCCTTCGCGCATGCTGCTGTAGGTGCGGCTGGAGAGAATCTTCGCCAGGTAGTTGGACATGCCGCCGACGTTGCGCGAGATCGACATGTCGTTGTCGTTGAGCACCACCAGCATGTCGGCACCGACTTCCGGCGCATGGTTGAGTGCCTCGAAGGCCATGCCGGCGGTCAGTGCACCGTCGCCGATCACGGCGATGGACTTGCGCTGCTGTCCCTGCAGGCGAGCGGCAATAGCCATGCCCAGAGCGGCGCCGATCGAGGTGCTGGAGTGGCCGACGCCGAAGGTGTCGTACTCGCTTTCGCAGCGGCGCGGGAAGGCAGCCAGGCCGTCCTTCTGGCGCAGGCTGGCCATGGCCTCGCGACGGCCGGTGAGGATCTTGTGCGGGTAGGCCTGGTGGCCGACATCCCAGACCAGGCGATCGTCAGGCGTATCGAAAACGTAATGCAGCGCGATGGTCAGTTCGATGACGCCGAGCCCGGCGCCGAAGTGCCCGCCGGTCTGACCGACGCTGAACAGCAGTTCCTGGCGCAGTTCGTTGGCGAGCTCTTCGAGTTCCGCCTCGCCCAGGCGACGCAACTGCGCGGGCGTGGCGGCGCGGTCAAGAATGGGTGTTTGGGGGCGAAGCCGAGGGATCTCATGGAACGTCTTGAGCATCGGGCGAATCATTTTTATCTGAAAAAAGAGACGCAGTTTACCCGATGGGCCCGACGATAAGAATGACCGTGGCGCCAACGGTCGCCGGAACGCCGGGATACGAGCAACCCGCGGGTGCTCAGCTGCGGCGCTCTACGATGAAACGGGCCAGCTCACGCAGTGGGTCGGCGCTTGCACCGAAAGGTTGCAGCGCGTGCAGGGCCAGGTCGCGCAGTTCAAGCGCATAGGCCTTTGCTGCGTCCACGCCCAGCAGTGACGGATAAGTGGGTTTGTCGCGTGCGATGTCGGCACCCTGGTGCTTGCCCAGTGTGGCGGTGTCGCTTTCCACGTCGAGGATGTCGTCCTGCACCTGAAACGCCAGGCCGACGGCCTGAGCATACTGCTGCAGCGCGGCGAGGCTGGTGTCGTCGGCGCGGCCACTGGCCAGGGCGCCCAGGCGCACGGACGCCTCGATCAGGGCGCCGGTCTTGTGCCGGTGCATCAGCTCCAGCGCCTCGCGATCGAGCTTGCGTGCCACCGAACCAAGGTCGATGGCCTGGCCACCGACCATGCCGGCCGGCCCTGCGGCTCGTGCCAGGCTGCTGAACATTTCCAGACGCAACGCCGGATCGGCAGGGTTGTGCGTCGCTGCCGCCAGTGCTTCGAAGGCGAGGCTCTGCAGACCGTCGCCGGCGAGGATCGCGCAGGCCTCATCGAAGGCCTTGTGGGTGGTGGGCTGACCACGGCGCAGGTCGTCGTCGTCCATGGCCGGCAGGTCGTCATGCACCAGAGAGTAGGCGTGGATCAGCTCGACCGCGCAGGCGGCACCATCGGCCTGGGCCGCATCGCCTTCGAGTGCTGCGCAGGCGGCGTAGACCAATAGCGGGCGCACTCGCTTGCCGCCAGTCATCACGATGTAGCGCATGGCCTGGTAGAGGCGTTCGAGTTGTGGGCGGGGCGGGATGAAGAGGGCGTTCAGGCAGTCGTCGACGCGCGTCTGGCAGCGCTGCTGATAGGCGATCATGCTTCGGGATCCGCCTCAAAGGGCGCTTCCTGCAGCTCGCCGTCACGCTCCAGCAGAATCTTCACCTTCTGCTCCGCCTGGCTGAGGGCCGCCTGGCAGTCGCGGGTCAGGCCGATGCCCTGCTCGAAGCAGGTCAGCGAGTCTTCCAGCGACAGCTCGCCGCTTTCCAGTCGTTCGACCAACTGCTGCAGCTCGGCGAGGGATTGTTCGAAATCGAGGGCGACTTTCTTGCGGGCCATGGCGGAACCTGTTCTGTGCGGCGGTTCTGAAACGGTCGCGACACTAGCAGAGCTGGGCGAAAAAAGCAGCGGCCAGGGACAAGCAGCCAGCATAAAGACGCTGAAAGGCGGGATTCGATATCGGGGCGCCCATGCAGGGCAAGGGCGCCATCAAGGGGTTGGATGTGCTCAGGCCGAGCGCCGGGCCTGTCGCTGCTCGGTACGCTGGTCGATCACTGCGAACACCTGCTGCCACATCTGCTCGGATTGCGCCTTGAGCTGTTCGGCGCGCGTCTTGAGTTGTGCCTGGATTCGCTCACAGTCGTCGGTTACCCAGGCGATCTTGCGCTCGATCTCGGCATCGCTGGCGCCGACCTCCAGCAGGCCCTCGGGGAAACCGTAGTCCTCGAACAGCATCTGGTACTTGTGGCTCCAACCGGTCGCCAGCGACGGCACGCCCTGGGACAGTGCGCTGACCAGACCATGGAAGCGGCTGCCCAGGGTACCGCTGCAGACGCCGAGAATGCCCTTGATCCGCAGCGCGTCCTTTTCCTGAACCACCGGGATGCCGCCGACGGCTGCCGAGAGCTTGTCTGCCAGCGCCCGGTCGTCCTTGCCTTCGTGCACCAGGGCGAAGGGCCGGGCGTTCTTGCGCAACAATAGTTCGGTGCATTTGATCAGGAAAGGCAGATAGGCATCGCGCGTTGCCTGGTCGGTCTTGTCGAGCATCCGGCAGTTGGGAACGATGCAAAAGCGGTTCTGCTCGGCATCGAAGTTCGATGGCAGTACGCCGGCAATCAGGTTGGTGAAGTCGGGCGCCTGGCGGATGTTCGGCTGCTCGCCCACCACCTCGGTGAGGAGTTCGTAGGAGACCCGCTCGCGGGGAAATATCAGGTCGACGTTCTCCGCCACGGTCTTCATCGCCTTGCGATTGCGCTCCGAGGCGTACGGCCCCAGCGCCTGGGGCAGGAGGATGACGCTGGTGCCGTTCTTCTTCCAGGCTCTGGCCGACTGCGCCAGCTCGCTGCACGGCCCTTCGCCCCACTGGTCGCTGTAGGCGAAGCCGGCGGCGTCGATCACCACGTCGACTTCACGGTCGAGGACCACGCCGTACATTTCCCGCAACGGGCGTGGCGCCAGGTTGGCCAGGGTGCCCCACTGGATGCCGTAGCGCCAGAGCGAGGCCTTGGGATAGAACCCCAGCTTCACCAGGTTGTGGTAGGGATGATCCGAACGTTTGGATGTGGGCGCCATGACGAAGGTGGCGTCGGGATAGCGCTCCTTCAGCTTCTGCTGGGCTGCGTGCAGCATCAGCTCCGCACCCTTGTTGATGAATCCGGCCTTTCTGATTTCGATGAACATCGTTTACCTCATGTGAATACGATCAATTCTTCGTCGGTCTTCTTGTCCGAGTAGGGGATGCCTCCGGATGGATCGGCGTAGCCCACCGCCAGCAGCATCACGGTGCGTTCGTGGTAGGGCAGACTCAGCTTTTGCGCCAGGCTGCGTTCGGCTGATTCGATGTCCGGCCAGTTGATCGGGCAGGTGGAGAGCCCGAGGCTCTCGAACGCCAGCATCAGTTGCATGGCGGCCAGCGAGCCGTCGATGTAGATGACGTGCCGGTCGCGCGCCTCGGGGTAGGCGCCCAGGTCGCCGACCACGGCGATCAGGCAGGGCAGGTTGTCGTGGAAGCCCGCCGTGCCGCCCGCACAACTGGCGACGTCCGCGGCCCTGATCGGATCGTTGATGACGTGAAAGCGAAAGGGTTGCCGGTTGCATGCCGAGGGCGCCAGGCTGGAAGCGCGGACCGCCTGGCGGATCAGTTCGTTGTCCACCGGCTTGTCCAGATACCAGCGCACCGAGCGGCGTCGACGGAACAGCACCATCAATTGTTCGTAGCTGATCGGGCATTCGGGCAACTGGCTGTGCGGGTAGGGCACGCAGCGGCTGGCGTCGCCATGGGTCTGCACGCTGGCGAAGGTATCGCGCGCCGAATCGATGCGAGGCGTACTGCCCACGGTGGCGAAATAATCGTTGAGCACGTCGCCGGCCCAGCGCTGCTGGCCGGTCAGCATGCCTCTGCTGAGGGCTGCATCGGCGTAGCAGCGCACGGTGGCGCCTATGTAGTCGTCAGCGAAGGTGGCGCGCCGCGGCCGCATGATCAGGCCTTTTTCCAGGCGGTGCACATTGCGTCGCAGGAAGGGATCGTTCTCGCCCTTGCGGCGCATCAGCCGGGCGAAGCGCAGCCGTCCGAGCAGCACTGCGCGGTGCTCGCGGTTGAATTCGCGACTCAGGAAGCAGTAGTAAAACGAGGCCATGAAGCCGTTGCGGGAACACAGCCTGATCAGTGCCAGACCAATGCCGTCGCGGGCCTGCTTGAGGGGTGTCTTGAGCGGCTCGGGCAGGGCCTGGGCGATTGACTTGAGGTTCATCGGGGCGCTCCTACGGCGCTGTATGCATAGCGAAATGGACTGAAAAGGGATCGGGTCATCATGAAGAAAACTGGACGGGTCTTTGGATGCAGCAGCAGCGCGCCATAGGAGGCGACGGCATAGGAGATGACCGTCGCCATGGCAGCGCCCTCGGCGCCGTGGCGCGGAATCAGCAGGACGTTGAGGCCGATGTTGAACAGCGCGCCCAGGCCCTGGGTGATCAGCGAGAACATCAGTGCGTTCTCGATCAGGATCCAGCGGCTGAACAGAGCGCGCATGAAGATGAATACGCCGCCCCAGATATGGATGGTCAGCACCGAGGCGGAGTCCTGATAGTTGCTGCCGAACAGCAGGGCGATCACCGGTCCGGCGACCAGCGTCACCACCAGCGCCACGGCGATGGCGATCAGAAAAAGGAAGTCGAACAGCTGTTGCAGGCGCCGGTTGAACAGTTCGCTGTCGCTGTCGCGCAGCTTGATCAGCTTGGGAAAGAACGACGCGACCACGGCAATCGGCAGGAAATACCAGGCCTCCGACAACTGCGCGGCCACGGCATAGACACCCACTTCCTGCGCGCCGACCATCCACTTCAGCATGATCTGGTCGATCTTCATGTAGATCACCGCGAAGATCGAACTCAGGTAGATGATCCAGCCCTGACTGAGCAACTGCTTGGCCTTGGCGAGGTTTGCCTGCCAGTCGATTACCGATGTGCGGGTCGTGCTCTTGTAGAGGTAGGCGAGAATCAGTGCGGCGACGACGAACTGCGCCGTATGGGCGAACGCGAAGGCTAGCAGGCCGGCACCGGAGAGAATCAATCCGACCTTCAGCGCCGCGGCCAGCAGCACCGCGCTGGACTTGGCGATGGCCGGATACTTGGCCTGTACCTGGGATTGGAACCAGTACTCGACGACATCGAAGGTCTGGAAGAAGATCGCCGACGCGACGATCAGCAGCATCCAGAACTCCAGGCTGCCGACCTCCTCGAACAGCACTGCATAACCCAGCACCAGCAGGAAGCCGATGGCCATGCCGGCCAGCTTCAGCATAAAGGTGGTGCCCAGTATCTTCGGCACCTCGTGCGGCTCGCGCACTACCTCGCGCACCACCAGCCCGGCCAGGCCCATGTGGCCGGCGGAGGCGAAGATCGCCGTGACCGAGATCGCGTAGGAAAGAATACCGAACCGCTCCGGCCCCAGGTAACGGGCCAGCAGGATTGCCACGACAAAACCCGCGCCAATGTTCAGCAGGCGCTCGGCCATCATCCATGAGGTGTTGAACAGGTACAGTCGCAGCTTCTGGTAGAGGGATCGGATTGCGGTTGCGCTCATCGGGTGAAGCCGGCCTCGGAGTTCGCGGTGCCTGCGGGGGCACCTGTTTCGACGCAGGGTTGACCCGATATCCGGGGGCTGGTTCCGACCGGCGACCAGTCGCAGACGTGCGGCGCAGGGCTGTTGGCGCTTTTGTCCGGGCCTTGCAGCGGGGTTTGCACGACCGCCCGCAGCCTGTCGTGGTGACGCGGTCGCCAGGCCTGAAAGGGCGGTGATGCGTGGGTTTGCGGCGAACGACGGCAAACCGGAGCGAGGCTGTGACGGGGGCTGGTTTGGTAATCAGCCGGGCGCTCCCGGAGGGTGCCAGGCAGTTCGTCGGATCATGTGTGTCAGCAGTCGAATCAGCCTGCTAGGGTCTGTTCCCGTTCCGTACGCGGAGTGCGACGAAACGGGAACAGACCCTAGGGCTTGGGCAGAAAACCGGGCAGCTCTTCCATCCGCGTCATCCCGCGCGCGACTTGGCTGTATGACTCCAGCTCCACGCCGTCCTTCGGCGACAGCACGACGTAGGGGTAGACCGCGCAATCGGCAATCGGCAATCGTCGGTCGTCCCAGCGCCAGCCAGTCGTGGCGGTGCAGGAGCGCATCGAGCAGCGCGAGAACCGCGGGTGCCTTGCCGTCGGGGTCACGAATGAACAACGCGACCCTCCGAGGAGCGATGGGATGCGGCCCTCGGTGAGGCGCTGACCGAGAGTGGAAACTTTCTCCAGACCTGGCCCGCAGAGCGCGTACACTGCCTCGATACCGGGCTCTCCGACAGCCTCAGCAGAGCGAACTGACTTATGCAATTCGAAACCTGGCTCATCTTTCTGGCGGCATCGGCAGGTCTGTCATTGTCGCCGGGGCCCAATGGCTTGCTCGCGCTGACCCATGGCGCCATGCACGGTCGTCGCAAGACCTCGTTCACCATCCTCGGTGGCGCGCTGGGTTTCGTGCTGGTCATCGCGCTGTGCATGTTCGGCATCGGCGCGCTGATCCAATCCTCCGTGCACTGGCTGACGGCCCTGAAATGGCTCGGCGGCCTTTACCTCGTCTGGCTTGGTATCCAGGTCTGGCGCTCGCCTGCCATCTCGGTGACCGTGAGCGAACGGATCGAGGCAAAAGGCTGGCGGCTGTTCCGGCAGGGCCTGCTCTCGGCGGCTACCAATCCCAAGTGCCTGCTCTTTTTCAGCGCCTTTCTGCCGCAGTTCATTGATCCGCAGCGCAGCCTGTTGCAGCAATTCGTCGTGGTGGCCGCCACCTTCGCGGTGACCGAGATCGTCACCGAGTTCGCGCTGGCGAGCGGTGCGCATCGAGTCCGGCCCTGGCTCGCCCGCGTCGGACGACGTTTCAACCAGGCCTGCGGCGGCGTTTTCGTGGCGATTGGTGCGGCGTTGCCGCTGCGTATGTGATGCGCGCTACGGCATTATCGGCATGGCGTGTCGGGGGATCAGCGCTCCAGGATGCTGAATCACCGTACCCGCCAGGCGATGCCCCCAGGTCGCTGCTCTCTTCGGATCACCTGCCAGCAGGCGGGCCGCCAGATAGCCGGCGCTGAAGGAGTCACCCGCGGCGGTGGTATCCACGACATGCTCTACCCGCTCCGCCATCACTTCGGTCCGTTCATCGCGCGTTGCCAGCAGGCAACTTTGAGCGCCCCGTTTGAGCGCGACTTCGCCTACCCCTAGCGCGGCGTAATGGTCGAACAGCTGTTCCGGAGATTCAAAACCGTACAGAGTGACATCATCCTCCCACGTTACGAGTGCCATGTCGGTGATGGTCAGTAACGCTTCGTATTGAGCGCGGGCCTGAGCGGCATCCTTCCAGAGGCGTGCGCGATAATTGTTGTCGAACACTATGCGCGTGCCGCGACTGCGAGCCTGCTTCAGTGCGCCAAGCAGACGCTCGCGTCCCTCCGTGGTGAGAACTGCCAGGCTGATGCCGCTAAGGTAGAGCACGTTGAAGTCGGCGAGCGCTGCCAACAGATCGTCTGCCCCCGGTCCGTCGAAGCAATGGCGCGCCGCCGCTTCGCCACGCCAGTAGAGGAAAGTTCGCTCGCCATCGGCATCGGTCTGTATGAGATATAGGCCGGGCAATCTGTCCGGCAATACGCGAATCCGACCATCGCCTACGCCTTCCTCGCGCCAGCACTGGCGCATCGCCTGGCTCAGTGCATCCTCACCTACCGCTGTGAGGTATTCGATGGAGATACCGTTGCCTCGACACAGACGGCTCAGGTAGATGGCGGTATTAAGGGTGTCCCCACCGAAGGTCTGCCGCATTCTTCCGTCAGGAAGCTGCTGAAGCTCGACCATGCATTCGCCAATCAGCCCTATCTTGAGCGGGGAGACGGAATCTAGAACGGCAGTCATGTGCACTCCTGGCTCATCGTTGCCCTGTGGATGGAGTATTTCTCAGAAGCGCGTCGCTAGCGTTTCCACGACATTCAGCTCATCGTCCACCAGCAACACCTGACGCCATTTATCAAAGGTCAGGCAGGGATGGGATGTGCCGAAGGAGAGGATGTCGCCTACGGCAAGATTCGTCCCGGTCGGCACGCTGAGGTACAAGTGCTGGTCCATCAGGTGTCGCACGGCCCAGTCGCGTACATTCCGTGGTGGTTTTCCTTCGGAGTACCACTGCAGAGGCATCGGCAGGTCCGGATCGCAACCGATGTCGCGCTTGCCGAGCGCGATGATCGCGAGACCTGGCTCGGGTAGAGATTGAACGTGGGCGAACACTTCCAGCGCCGGCATCAGCTCACCCTGCAAATTCGGATGCCGGGCCTTCACGTCCTCCATCGCTCCGGCATACAGCTTGTGATCGTGCACGACATAGCAGCCAGGACGGAGCAAAGGTGTGTACTCGTCACGCAGGTCGGCCCGATCGAAGGCTTCGGCGATCAGGTCGAACCACTTCGATCCTGATGCCGTGATCAGTGGCTTGGGGAGCGCAAGCGCGTTGCGCCGCTTCAGTTGCCTGACCGTACTCACCAGCCGATCGGCATAGGCGCGGACGCCAGCGATCGGGTCCTGCCCACCGACGATCCCTTCGTAGCCCTCTATACCGGTCAGGGCGAGAGCCGGCAACTCGGCTAGAGCGGCGAGCAGCGCATCCAGTTCTTCATCATTGCGTACGCCGCAACGGCCCCCTTCGATGCCCAGTTCGATCATCACCTGCAGGCGCAACCCGCGTCGCGCGAAAAAGGTATTAAGGGCGCGGGCATTTTCCGCCCCATCCACCAGGCAATAGAACTCGGCGCTCTTGGCAATCAGGCCGGCCACCAGCGACATATTCGCCGCGCCGACGAGTTGGTTGGCCATCAGCAGCCGTGTCACGCCATGCTCGAAAGCCGCCATGCATTGAGTGGCGGTGGCTAGCGTGATGCCCCAGGCCCCGGCTTCGAGCTGGCGGTGGAACAGGCCGGGGGTCATGGTCGTTTTTCCATGGGGTGCCAGCCGAGCTCCATGGCGTTCGGCGAAGGCCTGCATCCAGGAAATGTTATGCAGCAACGGTCGCTCATGGATGACCGCGGCAGGCAGGCTAACGTTCTGCAGCAGCGATCGTCCGGAGCCTAAAACTGCACCTTTTTCCAGAGCAGGCTGCAGCGCGGCGGGCAGGGCAGTGGGTTCCATGTCGGGGTCCTTAGTGGATGCTCAGTGTGTCATGAGAGGCCACGCAGAGCCGCATTTGCTGGCGCTGAGTGGACGAGTTGATTGAATCATGGAAAATAACTTTCACAAATGATTTTTTTGAGTTAGAAATTATCACGACCCGAAAGCGACCTTCCCGTCGTGCTTTCGGCCAGCAATGGAGTTCTGTAGTGAATTTGGAAATCGACATCCTGTCGCGCATCACCGAACGCTATCCCACCCTGCGCGAAGCAGAGCGAAAAGTCGCCGCGTTGGTCATCGAGGACATTGATTTCGTTACCAGCGCCAATATCTCGACCATCGCAGCCCGTGCTGGCGTCAGCGATGCCAGCGTCACCCGCTTCGCCAAGTCTATCGGCTGCCAGGATGTGCGTGACCTGAAGCTACGGCTCGCAAAGTCGCTCGCAGTCGGTCGCCGCTTCATTCAGGAAGCGACCGAGGAAGACGGCATCGGCGTGGTGTACGAAATCGCCAAGCAGACCTTGGACCTCAATCGTGAACTCATTGCCAACGCAGATTTGGATGGTGCGCTCGACCTGCTCGATGGCGCTCGGCAGATTCTTGTCTTTGGCGCAGGCGGCGGTTCGGCCGTCCTTGCGCAAGAAATGCAATTTCGCCTGGTGCGGCTGGGCTACGCCATCAGCGCCTACCCGCAGGCACTGATGCCGCGAATGGTAGCCGCGACGCTCGACCCAAGGGACGTAGTGGTCGCCCTGTCACTCACCGGCTTCACGCCAGAGATTGTCGATGCGGCTCGCATTGCGCGCAGTTACGACGCACGGGTGCTAGCGATCACTGCGTCCGACTCGCCGCTGGCACAGCAGGCCAATGTGGTGTTGCCTATCGCGTCGCGCGAGACCGACTTCATCTACCACCCGACGTCGTCTCGTTACGCGATGCTGGCGGCCATTGATGTTCTCGCGATGAGCCTGGCGCTACGGCACCGGCAACGTTCGCGAGACAAGCTGCGTCGCTTGAAACTCACGCTCGATGCCCATCGTGGCGGCGACAACCGCCAGCCGCTGGGGGATTGATGCATGTCTCAGCACGCTAACCTGTTGATCCGCAGCGTTCAGCTCATCGATGGCACCGGCGCCGCGCCCTATGCCGGTGATCTAGCCGTGCGCGGTGAGCGCATTGTCGCCCTTGGCGACCTGAGCGACTGGTCTGCCGATACCTGCATCGAGGGCGATGGGTGCTGCCTGTCGCCTGGTTTCATCGACGTGCATACCCACGACGACATCAATGTCATACGTACGCCGGAAATGTTGCCCAAGCTCACCCAGGGCGTAACCACCGTCGTGGTCGGCAATTGCGGTATCAGTGCTTCGCCAGTGAGCCTGCCCGGCGATGACGTTCCCGACCCGATGAACCTGCTGGGCCGTGTCGAGGACTTTCGCTATGCCGCGTTTGACTCGTACGCCCAAGCAGTGGTGGCGGCCCGTCCCAGCGTCAATGTCGCGGCGTTGATCGGCCATACAGCCTTGCGCGCCAATATCATGGATCGTTTCGATCGTCCTGCCAGTGCAGATGAAATCCAGCGGATGCGCATCTCCCTGCGCCAGGCGTTGGCAGACGGCGCCATCGGCCTGAGTTCGGGGCTTGCCTATATCAACGCCCGGCACGCACCGGAAGCGGAAATGCGTGCGTTGGTTGAAGAGGTCGGCGCGGCGGGCGGTATCTACACCACGCACCTGCGTGACGAATTCGCCGGTCTTCTGGACGCAATGGACGAAGCAGTGGCGACGGCTCGCCATGGCGACGCGCCATTGGTCATCTCTCACCTGAAATGTGCAGGAGTGGGGAACTGGGGCACCGCACCGCTGGCGCTCGAAAAACTCGAGCAAGCGGCTCGGCACCAGACCTGCCACTGCGACTGTTATCCATATACCGCAGGCTCTTCGACCCTGGACTTGGGACAGGTAAACGATGAAATCGAGATTTTCATCACCTGGTCCGATCCGCATCCAGAGATGGCGCGCCAGCCGCTGCGAGCCATAGCAGACGCCTGGAATGTCTCGCTGCTTGATGCCGCGCGTCGCTTGCAGCCCGCCGGGGCGGTTTACCACAACATGGCGGAAGACGACATGCGGCGCATCCTGAAGCATCCGCTGAGTATGGTCGGCTCCGATGGTCTGCCGAACGATCCCCACCCGCATCCCCGATTGTGGGGCACGTTCCCGCGTGTCATCGGGCATTTCTGCCGGGACCAGCGGCTGTTCACCCTGGCTGAGGCCATTCACAAGATGACCGGGCTGTCGGCACGCAGCTTCGGCTTGGGCGATCGCGGCGAGCTTCGTGTAGGCGCCTATGCAGATCTGACCCTGTTCGACTTCGACAGCGTGCAGGACCGCGCCACCTTCGACGATCCAATCGCAGCTGCTCGGGGCATCGAGCTGGTCGTGGTCAACGGAGCGGTGGCGTACCGGCACGGACATCTAGTCCAGCGTGCTGGCCGCTTGCTCAAGCGCTCTGGTCATTCCCCCTGTTTCTCACCCGAATCCAAGGAGAACACATGAGTATCAAACGATATGGAGCCGAAGGTGGCACCGGAACCGGCGGACAGAAACTGCCTTTTTCCCGCGCGGTAGAAGCCGGTGGCTGGCTGTACGTGTCCGGACAGACGCCTATGAAAGAGGGGGAGGTCGTCGAGGGCGGCATCATTGAGCAATCCCGCCTCGCTTTCCAGAATTGCCTGGACATCATGGCCGAGGCTGGCTACGGCGTCGAAGACGTCGTGCATGTGACCGCCGTGCTAACCGACGCTCGCTATTTCAGCTCCTTCAACAAAGTGTTCAAGGAAGTCTTCGGCGAGCATCCGCCGGCGCGTATTTGCAGCGTTCAGGACCTAGTCGTCGACTGCAAGGTCGAGGTCGACGTGAAGTGCTTTAACCCGGCTCGCGCCTAACCCCATACCCACTCGCCGCGAAGGAGGTGATCAGCCACATGACCGTTTGACCGAGCCGGTGCCCCGCATTCTCCGGCTCGCATTACAGCTACCTCACTTAACAATCATTCCAATCTGAGGTCCGGTATGAACAGCAACATCTTTCTCGGCAGTTTCTTTCTGTATCTCCTGGCCATGATCTGGCTGGGTTGGCGGGTTTCGCGAAACCACCGCTCCAACGGCGATGACTTTCTGCTCGGCGGCCGTAGCATCCCGCTCTTCCTCACCATTGGCACGACGGTTGCGACTATGGTCGGCACGGGTTCGAGCATGGGAGCGGTCGGCTTCGGTTACAACAATGGCTGGGCCGGTGCGCTGTATGGCATTGGCGGTGCGGTTGGCATCCTCCTGTTGGCCGTGCTGTTCGCCTCGGTACGCAAATTGCGTTTCATGACCATGAGCGAAGAGCTGGCGTACTACGTGGGCGGAAGCCGGGTCGTGCGCAACATAGTGGCGCTGTTGATCTACATCGCCAGCATCGGCTGGCTGGGTGCGCACATCCTTGGTGGCGGCATGTATCTGGCGTGGATCACCGGTATCGACCTGAATACAGCCAAACTCGTAGTCGCCATTGGCTTTGGCCTGTACTGCATCATCGGCGGGTACTTGGCCGTAGTCTGGACCGATACCATCCAGGCGATATTGCTGTTCCTTGGCTTTATCGCCATGGCCGTGTTCGCGCTGATAAAGATCGGCGGCTTCGAGCACCTCACCGACCATATGAACTCCGCTGCCACGGGAGCATTTGGGATAGGCACGTTGGGGCTGGTTCCAGCGATCTCCCTCGCCGTCGTGGTCGGGGTTGGCGTACTCGCGACTCCCTCCTTTCGCCAGCGCATCTACTCCGCGGATTCGGTCAGCAGCGTGCGGCGCTCCTTTCTCATTACCGGCGTGCTGTATCTCGGGTTCTCCATCATTCCCGCGATCATCGGCATGGCCGCCCACACCCTCGCGCCGGATCTGGAGAACAGCAACTATGCCTTTCCTTTCCTTGCTACCCAGGTGCTGCCGCTCGGATTGGGCTTGCTGGTGATGATCGCCGGCCTTTCCGCCACCATGTCCAGCGCCAGCTCGGACGCGCTGGCTGGAGTCTCGATCATGATGCGAGACATTTACACCCTGGTGACCGGCCACATGCCTCCGCCCGAACGCATAGTGCGCTACTCGCGGTTCGCGCTGCTGTTCACCATTGGTCTGGCGCTCGCATTCGCACTCACGTCGGACAACATCATCAGCTACATCACCAAGATGATCGCAACAGTCATGGCCGGCATGTTTGTATGCGCAATCCTCGGCAAGTTCTGGTCCCGCTACAACTGGCAGGGCGCGATCGCCACCCTGATCGCTGCATCCACTACCTCGCTTTCCATCATCGCCCATGCTGACTGGACCGCCTATTGGGGCAACCCGAGCATTCCTGCGGTACTGGCCGCAATGGTGGCCGGCATTGTGGTTTCTCTGCTCACCCCTCGTTGCACCATCACTCAGGAGGAAGCGTTGGCCCGGATCACCGACGAGCGCGAGGCAATGGGAAGACAGATGAAAGCGGCCTCGTGAGTCCAGTGTTCGGCCCGTCGCGTATACCTGGAATGGATATACGACAGCGACTCGCCAAGTCGATGCTGGGAAGCAGGCGCGCATTCTTGCCTGCAATCACGATCTGGAGACCGCCGCCAAGGCGCCTGATCTAACGCTTTACCCCTCCAAAAAAGAAAAACCGACCACTGTCGGGCGGGGAGGCTTTGCCCAGCGATTAGCGGGAGGTGACCTGATGGTCATTCAGTTTTGATCTTCACCTGGTAGATCGGCGGTAGCCCGTCTGCCAAGAAACCTGGCAGGACACCCTGCCTTTGCATCAACCCAAGTGAGAGAACAATAAAAATGACTCAATCCCTCAAACTGTCGGGGCGACCTCGTATTGCCCCAAATACTTGTGTTTTGGCACTCGTGATCGCACCACTGGCTGCTCATGCGGACTTTTTCGAGGATGCGAAAGCCTCCCTGACCATGCGTAATTTCTACCTCAATCACGATTTGCGGGATTCAGAGGCGCCCGCACAATCGAAAATTGAGGAATGGGCCCAGGGCTTCATCCTCAAAGGGGAGTCCGGCTATACGGACACACCGATTGGCGTAGGTTTCGATGTATATGCCGGTCTCGGGGTCAAGCTCGATTCCTCTCCGGATCGTAGCGGGAGCGCTCTTCTGCCCGGGGCGTATGATCGGGCGGGAGCACCACGCAACAGCGATCCCCGTTCTCACGACGAATACTCTGAAGCCACCGCGGCCATCAAGTTGAAGTATTCCAGCTCGGTTTTGAAGATTGGCGGCCAGTTCACGACGGTGCCGCTGGCCTCTGCTGGTGATGCACGCTTGCTGCCCCAGTTCTTCGAGGGGGCAACGCTGGATATCCGCGAGCTGGAACATTTTTCATTCGGGCTGGGACACCTTCGGCAGGTCAACTATCGGGAATTCAGCGGTCGTCGGGACATCCAAGCGGGTAACTATTTGGACGTGACCGGTGATCAGTTCGACTATCTGGGCGGCACCTGGCAACCAGAGCCGTTAACGGCAATGAGCGTCTGGGCGGGGCGGCTGGAAGATGTTTACCAGCAACAGCTCTATAGCATCAGCCATCAGGTGCCAGTCGACGAATGGTCTTTCGGCCTAACGCTCAACCATCTTCGTTCCCGTGAATCAGGCTCGGCGAAGGCAGGCGATCTGGACAGCCGCCTGACCTCCGCGTTGGTATCTGCCTCCAGGGGCATCCACACCCTACGCCTTGGATATCAATACAACGCCGGGGATAGCGCGTTGCCCTTTCTTCACGATACCGACGCACCGGGGGCTGCCAACGCTATTCAGGGGTTGCGCTTCGATCGTGCAGGAGAGCGCTCCTGGCAGGCCCGCTACGACATCGACTTCGCAGGCCTCGGGGTGCCGGGCCTTGTTGCATTCGTACGCTATGTGCGAGGCGACAACTTCGAAGTTGCTGGAGAGGAGGGTAAGGAGTGGGAGCGTAACCTGGATATCAGTTACACACTACAGAGTGGCCCGCTGAGAGGCCTATCTGTGCGCTTGCGTAATGCCGAAGTGCACGGTGACGTCACGGGGCCGCGCGACGAGAACAGACTGATTCTGGCCTATACCATTCCGCTTCTTTAACAGGCTGTTGAAAAACTACCTGCGTCGGCAATAAGGGCCGATTTCAAATCTGTCGTGCAACTGTTCGCACGCTCGTTGATAGTGCCAAGCGTGAAATAAAAAGCCGGCCTCGTGGGCCGGCTTTCCTTTGGCAGTATTGGCCTACTTCTGATAAGCCGCAACCGCCTTGGTGATCGCGGCACGGGCGGCGTCGGCGCCTTCCCAGCCTTCGACCTTGACCCACTTGCCCTTCTCCAGATCCTTGTAGTTCTCGAAGAAGTGCTTGATCTGCTCGATCAGCAGCGGGGGCAGGTCGGTGTATTCCTTAACGTCCACGTACAGCTGGGTCAGCTTGTCGTGCGGGACGGCGATGAGCTTGGCGTCGCCGCCGGCTTCGTCGGTCATGTTCAGCACGCCGACCGGGCGGCAGCGGATGACCGAGCCCGGCGCGACCGGGTAGGGCGTCACGACCAGCACATCCAGCGGGTCACCGTCGTCAGCCAAGGTGTGCGGGATGAAGCCGTAGTTGGCCGGGTAGAACATCGGGGTGGCCATGAAGCGGTCGACGAACAGGCAATCGGTGTCGTGATCGATTTCGTATTTGATCGGCGCGTGGTTGGCCGGGATTTCGATGGCGACGTAGATGTCGTTGGGCAGGTCTTTGCCGGCCGGGACTTTGCTGTAGCTCATGAAGATTGCTCCGTGGTCGGCCAGCTTGGCCTGGGGCGAAAAAAAGTGGGCGCGATTATAGGCGCACTGTCGGGCATTTTGCCACGCCGCTCGGATGCAACGGATGCCGGCAGGGTGGTGCGCGCATTCGACGATCGGGCGTCAGCGAGGTTCCACGTATTGCGGATGCTCCTGTTGCAGGTGCTTGAGACGGGCCAGCGGGTCCTGGCGATAGAAGGCCGCCAGCTGTGCGTAGACCTCGGGGAAGGCTTCCTGCAGCAGGTCCGGCGCGCTGAAGAAGTATTCGCTGGTGACGGCGAAGAACTCGGCCGGGTTTTCCGCTGCGTAGGGATCGATCGGCGTCTGCGCGTCCGGATCGGCATCCAGCGCGTTGTTCAGGGTGTCGTAGGCGCTCTGCATGGCGCCGGCCCAATCACCGATGCGCATGCTGCGGTGCAGCGGTGGCAGGCCGTTGGCATCGCCGTTGAGCATGTCGAGCTTGTGTGCCAGTTCGTGGATCACCAGGTTATAGCCTTCCCAGCCGCCGCTTTGCTGCACGCCCGGCCAGGCGAGAATGACCGGCCCCTGCAGCCAGGCTTCGCCGCTGTGTTCGGCGTTCCATTCGTGCTCTACGCCGGCGGCATCGCGATGCTTCTGCGGGCTGAGAAAGTCGTCCGGGTAGAGGACGATCTCGTGGAAGCCGCGATACCAGCCGAGCTCGGCCAGGTGCAGCAACGGCAACTGGGCCTGCAGCGCCAGATGCAGGCGATCTTCGGGTTGCAGCTCTACGCCCGGTAGCGGTGTGAGGCGTTTTTCGTGAAGGAACAGCACGGCGCGCTCGCGCAGGCGCGTCAGCTCCTCATCGCTCAGTCCGTCGAGCATCGGCAGGCTGTCGAGCACGCGTTGCCAGAGCTCCGGATCGAGCGGGTTGCGGGCAAGAATGCGTTTGCGCTGCCAGGCGCGAAATGACCACATGCGGAGGTTCCAGCGGAAGGGCGCTCAACCATAAGCGTGGTGGCGACAGGCGGCAAGCGCTGCACCTCAATGGTCGACGTCCCGGCTGGCCTGAGGCAGCTTGTGCGGATTGACCACCGAATAGATGCGCTGAATGCGCTGGCCGTCGCTGACCAGCGTCATCGCCGCGTGAATGCGCTTGCCATGCAGCACCAGCACGCCGGGTTCGCCGTTGATCCAGGCGACCTGGGTGTGCCACTGGCCCGCCGCGCGCCGGGCGATGCCGGTCGCCAGCCGCACCGAGGCACGCACGCCGTGCAGCACTTTCGAGGCCGCATTCGTCTGGCCGCCGCCGTCGGCCATCCAGCTCACGTCTTCGGCGAGCAGCTCGGCGAAGGCCATGCCGTCCGGGTCGAGCAGCGTAGCGGCGAAACGCTCCACCAGCCGCCGATGCGCCGCGTGATCGACGGTGAAGCGTGGTCGCTCGTCGCGTACCCGTCGGCGGGCGCGGCTAATGGTCTGGCGGCAGGCCGCGGGACTTTTGCCCAGCGTTTCGGCGATCTGTTCGTAGGAATGGTCCAACACATCGCGCAGCAGCAAGGCCGCACGTTCCTCCGCCCCCAGACGCTCCAGTGCCACGAGGAAGGCCATGGAGATATCCGCGCCGACGTCCATCAAGCGTTCGGCTTCGTTTTCGGTGCTGCCGAGCAAGGGTTCCGGCAGCCAGGGGCCGAAATATTCCTCGCGGCGGGCGCGTCGGCGGCGCAACTGGTCGATGCCCAGCCGCGTCACCACGGTGACCAGCCAGGCCTCGCCATCGCGGATGGTGTCGGTGTCGGCGGTGATCCACTTGAACCAGGCGTCCTGCAGCAGATCTTCGGCATCGGCGCGGCTGCCCAGCAGGCGGTAGGCCAGGCCGAACAGCCTGGGTTGCAGGGTCTGATAGAAATCCGTTCTGGCTTGCACGGCGATTCCTGTTTGGTTGGTCCGTCCAGTATGGACGGATCGGGGGGGGCTGCTGTGACAGTCGTCGCGGTGAATGTCGGGTTGTCACAACTCGTCGAGATGCTGCGTCCTGGCTGTGTCACATCCGACTGAGCTGGAGTTTCCCATGACCGTTCGCCTCGATTACCTCAAGCACGCCGACCCACTGCCGTTGCAGGCACTGACCGCCATCAGTGGCTACCTGCACGAATCCGATCTGGACCCTCAACTGTTGTCGCTGATGGAGCTGCGCGCCTCGCAGCTCAACGGCTGTGCCTATTGCATCGACATGCACAGCAAGGACCTGCTGGCGCTGGATACGCCATTGCCGCGCATCCTGCTGCTCCCGGCCTGGCGTGAGGCCAACGTCTACAGCCCGGCCGAACGCGCCGCGCTGGCCTGGACCGAGGCGGTCACCCGGCTGCCGGATGGCGAAATACTGGACCGCTGCTACGGTGAGTTGACCGAGCATTTTTCGCCGCGGGCGATCACCCGGCTGACCTTTGTCCTGGTTGCGATCAACGGCTGGAATCGGTTGAGTGTCGCCTTCGGCCGCGAGCCGGGCCAGTACCGACCCGGCGATCTGGACGGGGCGATGAAGCATGCGCTGGAGCGCTTCGCCGATCTGCGAGGCACAACCGGGAGGGGTACCCCATGACTGAAGGTTCGGGTCGTAACGGCCTGTCGCTGCTCAACCCGCCGGGGCTGTACGATCCGGCGCCCAACGGCTATTCCCATGTGGCGCTGCTGCCGCCAGGTGCGCGGCTCGCCTTCATCGCCGGGCAGGGCGGTGAGACGGCTGAGGGCCGACTTCCGGTGCTTTTCTGCGAACAAGTGCGCCAGGCGCTGAAGAACCTCTGTACCGCCATCGAAGCGGTGGGCGGCACGCCGCAGCAGATTGCCAAACTGACCGTCCTCATCGTGGATCACAGCGAGGCGCGCCTGCAGGTGTTCGGCGAGGAACTGGTGCATGCGCTGGGGCGCGGGCCGAAGCCGGCCTGCACGCTGATCCCGGTACCGCGCCTGGCTCTGGACGGCATGCTGTTTGAGGTGGAAGCGGTGGTGCTGCTGGACGAGGTTTAACAGGCTGTTGAAAAACTACCTGCGTTGGCAATACGGCGTTAAAAACGGCCTCAGCAAGCCGCTTGCGGCTAACGCGCTTTAGCGCGGCCCGAAGGGCGAACGAAGTGAGTCATGCTTATTTACAATCGTAAACTCCGCTTCTTCGGCCGTTTGATTCGCTACGCTCACCCTTCGGGCCAGCCTGCGGCTGTTACTCCCGCTGGTCGTTGCGCCTTGTATTGCCTGCCTCGCTAACGTTTTTCAACGGCCTGTTAGCCGCAACGCCGAGCACGGAGAGTCGTGATGAGTGCGCCGGACCACAAGCGCCGCGAGCTGCTGCAGGGCCTCGGTGCCGGCATCGTGCTGCCGGCGATGGGTCTCGCGCCTGCCATCATCGCCGCGCCGCGTGCCCGACCGCAGATGGTCGATGGCGTGCAATCCGGCGACGTGACGGGCGACCGGGCGCTGATATGGAGCCGCTGCGACCGGCCCGCCCGTTTGGTCGTCGAGTGGGATACCCAAAGCCGTTTCGGTAATCCGCGGCGGGTGATCTCGCCGCTCACCGATGCCAGCGTGGACTTCACCGCCCGTGTCGACCTGCAAGGGCTGCCGGCGGGCCAGTCGATCTTCTACCGCGCGTGCTTCGAGGATGCCGGCAGTGGTGTGCTCGGTGAACCCTGGCTCGGCCATCTGCGCAGCGCACCGAAGCAGGCGCGCGATATCCGTTTCGTCTGGGGCGGCGATACGTGCGGCCAAGGCTACGGGATCAACCCGGACTTCGGTGGCCTGCGCATCTACGAGACCATGCGCCAGCGCCGCCCGGATTTCTTCCTGCACAGCGGCGACGTGATCTACGCCGACGGGCCGATCCCCGCCGAAGTGGCGGCCGAGAATGGCAGCCTCTGGCGCAACCTGGTCACCGAAGAGAAGAGCAAGGTCGCCGAGACGCTGCACGAGTTCCGTGGCAACTACCGCTACAACCTCCTGGACGAGTACCTGCGCGCGTTCAATGCCGAGGTGCCGCAGATCTGGCAGTGGGACGACCACGAGGTGACCAACAACTGGTCGCCGGGCATGGAACTGGACGGCCGTTACCAGGTGCGCGATGTCGATACGTTGGTACGCCGTGCGCGCCAGGCCTATCTGGAGTACGCACCGATGCGCCAGACTCGCGGCGACGGGCTGGGGCGTATCTATCGCAAGGTCCGCTACGGGCCGCTGCTGGAGATGTTCGTACTGGACATGCGCAGCCACCGCGGGCCGAACAGCCATAACCTGCAAAGGGAGCAGGGGCCGGAGACGGCCTTTTTAGGTCAGGAGCAACTGGCCTGGCTCAAGCGCGAGCTGCACGCCTCGCCGGCTACCTGGAAAGTCATCGCTGCCGACATGCCCATTGGACTTCATATAACCGATGGGTCGCGCTGGGAGGGAATTGCCAACGGCAACGACGGCGCGGCGCTTGGGCGTGAGCTGGAGATTGCCGAGCTGCTGGCCTTCATCCAGCGAGCGGGCGTACGCAACACCCTGTGGCTGACCGCGGATGTGCACTACTGTGCGGCGCACCACTATCACCCCAACCGCGCGGCGTTCCAGCAGTTCGAACCGTTCTGGGAGTTCGTTGCCGGGCCGCTGAACGCCGTAGCCAGCTTCGGCCCGAGCCCGCTGGATGGCACCTTCGGCCCAGAGGTGGTGTTCCAGAAGTTTGCGCCCACGCCCCACAGCTCACCGCGGGCGGGCTACCAGTTCTTTGGCGAGGTCGTGATCGACGGGCAGTCCGGCTCGCTTTCAGTGAGCCTGCACGACATTCACGGCAGCGTCGTCTTCAGCCAGACCCTGGAGCCCTGGCAACCGACCTGACCCGCTCAGCCGAGCAGGAAGTTACCAGTGCGGGGCGCGCCGTCCAGCGTCGGCACCTCGGCTTCGTCCTTCAGTTGCACACCGGACAGCTGGCGGCGGCAGGCTTCGCGCATGAGATACAGCAGTCGGTGCGCAGCGAGGTTGTAGGCGAGACCTTCAAGGCGGATGTTGGAAATGCAGTTGCGCTGGGCGTCGTGGCGACCGACTTGTGGCGCCCAGGTGAAATACAGGCCCAGGCTGTCCGGCGAGCTGAGGCCGGGGCGTTCGCCCAGCAGGATCACTGTCATACGCGCCTTGAGTCGCTGACCGATCTCGTCCGCGATGGCCACACGGCCTTGTTCGACGACGCTGATCGGGCCCAGCGACCAGCCTTCGCTGCGGCAGTGCTCGACGATCTTCAGCGCCATCGGCAGGGCGTGGCGCTGCACGGCCAGCGCCGAAAGACCGTCGGCGATTACCAGGGCGAGGTCGCAGGCTGGTTGATCGAGTTCATCCAGCCGCGCGGCGCTGGGTTCGTCCAGGCGCCGACCCAGGTCAGGGCGTTGCAGGTAGAGCGGTCGGTCGGCAGCGGCACTGTGCAGGCGCAGGCAATCCAGCTGATGTTGCTGCAGGGCCTGCAACAGCGCTTCGCTGTCCAGCGGCAGGTGCACGGCATCGCGCGCCTGGGCGTGGGCGAACTGGAAGTCCAGTTGTGCGCTGGTGGGCAGGCTGGCACCGGCACGTCCGAGGGCGATGCGCGCCGGGGTTAGCTGGCGCAGGTGTTGCCAGGGGTTGGGCGTGGTTGGGGAGCGGGTGGGCATGGCTACCTCGTTTTGAGATCACGGCAAGACGCGTGGAAAAGACCTGCGGTCGTTTTCCACCCTACGGCTGCGGTGGGTGTGTCGGCGTAGGGTGGAAAACCGCGTAGCGTTTCCACCGGATGCAGGTGGTGTCGGCGGAGTGTTCATGCCAGCCGCTCCAAGGCACGGCGGAACGGCTCGGGCAGTCCCTCGCCCAGGCGCAGGTGTTTGCCCTCCTGGCGAAGGATGTCCATCTTCGCCAACCATGCCTCGAACTCCGGTGCGGCCCTGAGGCCCAGCACCTGGCGCACGTAGAGCGCATCGTGGAAGGATGTGGTCTGGTAGTTGAGCATCACGTCGTCCGAGCCGGGAATGCCCATGATGAAGTTGATGCCGGCTGTGCCGAGCAGGGTCAGCAACATGTCCATGTCGTCCTGGTCGGCTTCGGCGTGGTTGGTGTAGCAGATGTCGCAGCCCATCGGCACGCCCAGCAGCTTGCCGCAGAAGTGGTCCTCCAGCCCGGCGCGGATGATCTGCTTGCCGTCGAACAGGTATTCCGGACCGATGAAGCCGACCACGGTGTTCACCAGCAGCGGTTTGAAACGGCGTGCCACGGCATAGGCGCGGGCTTCGCAGGTCTGCTGATCGAGACCATGGTGGGCGCCCGCCGACAGCGCGCTGCCCTGGCCGGTCTCGAAATACATGAGGTTGTCGCCGAGCGTGCCGCGCTTCTGCGAAAGCCCGGCTTCGTAGCCTTCCTGCAGGGTCGCCAGGCTGATGCCGAAGCTGGCGTTCGCCGCCTCGGTGCCGGCGATCGACTGGAATACCAGGTCCAGTGGAGCGCCGCGCTCTATGGCCTCGATGGATGTGGTGACGTGGGTCAGGATGCAGCCCTGGGTCGGGACCTCGTAACGCTGGATGATGGCGTCGAGCATTTTCAGCAGCTCGCAGATGCCGCTGGTGCTGTCGGTGGCCGGATTGATGCCGATCACCGCGTCGCCGTTGCCGTAGAGCAGGCCGTCAAGAATGCTCGCGGCGATGCCGGCACCGTCGTCGGTGGGATGGTTGGGTTGCAGGCGGGTGGACATCCGTCCCGGCAGGCCGATGGTGTTGCGAAAGCGCGTCACCACGCGCGGCTTCTGTGCCACCAGGATCAGGTCCTGCACGCGCATGATTTTCGATACCGCCGCCACCATTTCTGGCGTCAGTCCCGGTGCCAGGGCCACCAGCGCGGCACTGTCAGCTTCATCACCGAGCAGCCAGTTGCGGAAGTCGCCCACGGTCAGGTGACTGACCGGCGCGAAGGCAGCCGCGTCGTGGCTGTCGATGATCAGGCGGGTGACCTCGTCGCGCTCGTAGGGAATCAGCGCCTCGTCGAGAAAGCGCCTGAGCGGCACCTCGGCCAGGCACATCTGCGCCGCCACGCGCTCGGCATCGCTGCCGGCGGCAACCCCGGCGAGCAGGTCGCCGGAGCGCGCCGGGCTGGCCTTGGCCATCAGCTCGCGCAGGTCGTCGAAGCGCCAGGTGGTGCCGCCTACGTCGTGCGAGTAGCCCATATCGTCTCCTTAGAGCCTGTTCACGATCTGCTGCGCGTCGGCCCAGCTGCGTTAAAAACAGGCTCGGAATACTCATTTACATCAGAAAACTCCGCTTCTCCGCCTGTTTTTGCCTTGCAGGACTCTAGCTCGCTAGATCATGAACAGGCTGTTAGTGCAGCGCTGCCTCGGCCTTTTCGATCGCCGCGAATTCCTCTTCCGGCGTGCCGGCCACCAGGTGATGGCGGCTGTAGAAGGCGAAGTAGGCGATGAAGATGCCGTAGATGATCGCCGCGCCGACCACCACGCGCGGGTCCACCAGGAAGCCGGCGATCACGGCAATGCACCCCAGCACCAGGGCGACGCCCGAGGTGAAGATGCCGCCGGGCGTCCTGTACGGGCGATGCATGTCCGGGCGACGCAGGCGCAGGGCGATGTGCGAAGCCATCATCAGCACGTAGGAAATGGTCGCGCCGAACACCGCCACCAGAATCAGCAAGTCGCCCTCGCCGGTCAGCGACAGTGCGAAACCGACCAGGCCGGGAATCACCAGCGCCAGCACCGGTACCTTGTTGTGATTGGTCAGCGACAGCTTGCGCGGCAGGTAACCGGCCCGTGACAGCGCGAAGATCTGCCGCGAGTAGGCGAAGATGATCGAGAAGAAACTGGCGATCAGCCCGGCCAGGCCGACCAGGTTGACGAAGCCGCTCATCCAGGTGGACGAACCGTAGGCGGTGGTCAGCGCTTCCACCAGCGGGTTGCCGGATTCGATCAGGGTGCTGGAACCGGCGCCCCCCGGCCCGACCAGCAGGATCAGCCCGGCAAAGGCCAGCAGCACCAGCATGGCGCCGATCAGCCCGCGAGGCATGTCGCGCTGCGGATTCTTGGTTTCCTCGGCGGCCAGCGGCACGCCTTCGACGGCGAGGAAGAACCAGATGGCATAGGGAATCGCCGCCCAGATTCCGACGTAGCCGAACGGCAGGAAGGCGCTGGCGCCCGCTGCGGTGGTGGGCGTGATGTCCAGCAGGTTGGCCACCGAGAAGTGCGGCACCATCGCTACGATGAACACGCCCAGCGCCAGCGCGGCAACGGCAGTGATGATGAACATCAGTTTGAGTGCTTCGCCGACGCCGAAGATGTGGATGCCGATGAAGACGATGTAGAAGGCGAGGTAGACCATCCAGCCGCCGATGCCGAACAGCGACTCGCAGTAGGCGCCGATGAATACCGCGATGGCAGCTGGCGCGATGGCGTATTCGATGAGGATCGCCGTGCCGGTGAGAAAGCCACCCAGCGGACCGAACGCCGTGCGGGCGAAGCCGTAGCCGCCGCCAGCCGTGGGCACCATCGACGACAGCTCTGCCAGCGAAAAGCACATGCACAAATACATGGCCGCCATCAGCAGCGTGGCGATGAACAACCCGCCCCAGCCACCTTGCGCCAGACCGAAGTTCCAGCCTGCGTAGTCGCCGGAAATCACGTAGGCGACGCCGAGGCCGACCAGCAGCACCCAGCCGGCGGCACCTTTCTTGAGTTCGCGCTCCTGGAAATAGCTGCTGCCGACGGCTTCAAAGTCGACGGCATGTTGTGGTGACGTGGAACTGCTGTGTTCGAGAGCCATGATCGTTCCTCGCAGGTGGTTGGCAACTCACCCTAGCAAGCGTCATGCCTGCGCCAGAACCTGTAGGTTCGTCGCGTTTTGTCTGCAGAGTGCAGCAGGAACGCACCTTTTCCGGGCTCCATGGCACCATGATGGCGCCCGGCAGGCGTCTTGTTCGAGCGCGGGCGGACGACGCCGCCCGCGCGGTGCTTCAGAAGAAACCCAGTGGATTGATGTCGTAGCTGATCAGCAGGTTTTTGGTCTGCTGGTAGTGGTCGAGGATCATCTTGTGGGTTTCGCGTCCGACGCCGGACTTCTTGTAGCCACCGAATGCGGCATGCGCCGGGTACAGGTGGTAGCAGTTGGTCCACACCCGCCCGGCCTTGATCCCGCGACCCATGCGGTAGGCACGGTTGATGTCGCGGGTCCAGACGCCAGCGCCCAGGCCGAACTCGGTGTCGTTGGCGATGGCCAGCGCCTCGGCCTCGTCCTTGAAGGTGGCCACGCCGATCACCGGGCCGAAGATCTCCTCCTGGAACACGCGCATCTTGTTGTGTCCCTTGAGCAGGGTCGGCTGGATGTAGTAACCCGACGCGAGCGAGCCCTCGAGTTTTTCCACGCCGCCGCCGGTCAGCACCTCGGCGCCTTCCTGGCGGGCGATCTCCAGGTAGCTGACGATCTTGTCGAACTGCTGCTGGCTGGCCTGGGCGCCGACCATGGTCTCGGTGTCCAGCGGGTCGCCGCGCTTGATCTGCGCGACCTTCTTCATCACCACGTCCATGAAGGAGGAGTAGATGGATTCCTGTACCAGCGCGCGCGACGGGCAGGTACAGACTTCACCCTGGTTGAAGAAGCCCAGCACCAGCCCTTCAGCGGCCTTCTCGATGAAGGTCGGCTCGGCCTGCATGATGTCTTCGAAGTAGATGTTCGGGCTCTTGCCACCCAGCTCGACAGTGCTCGGGATGATGTTCTCGGCGGCCAGCTTCATGATGTGCGAGCCCACCGGAGTGGAGCCGGTGAAAGCGATCTTGGCGATGCGTTTGTTGCTGGCCAGTGCCTCGCCCGCTTCCTTGCCGAAGCCCTGGACGATATTGAGCACGCCCGGCGGCAGCAGATCGCCGATCAGTTCGACCAGCACGGTGATCCCCAGCGGGGTCTGCTCGGCGGGCTTGAGCACCACGCAGTTGCCGGCAGCCAGGGCTGGGGCGAGTTTCCAGCAGGCCATCAGGATCGGAAAGTTCCACGGGATGATCTGCCCGACCACGCCCAGTGGTTCATGGAAATGATAAGCCGCGGTGTGTTCGTCGATCTCGGCGCTGGTGCCTTCCTGGGCGCGGATGCAGCCGGCGAAGTAGCGGAAGTGGTCGGCCGCCAGCGGGATGTCGGCGTTCAGCGTCTCGCGCACCGCCTTGCCGTTGTCCCAGGTTTCGGCGACGGCCAGCTTTTCCAGATTGGCTTCGATGCGGTCGGCGATCTTCAGCAGAATCAGCGAGCGGGCCTGCACGCTGGTCTTGCCCCAGGCGTCCGCGGCGGTGTGGGCGGCGTCCAGCGCCTTTTCGATGTCTGCGGCGTCGGAGCGGGGGAATTCGCCGATCGGCTGGCCGTTAACCGGAGAGAGGTTGGTGAAATACTGCCCGTTGACGGGCTCTACGAACTCGCCGTTGATGAAGTTGCCGTAACGGGCCTTGAGGGTAACGAGGGCACCTTCGGTGCCGGGAGGGGCGTAGATCATGGTGGACTCCAGTTTGTTCTTGGATGGAGGTTCGCTGCAAAAAGCGTAGATCACGAGTTGAATACTGTCGCGGTGGCCAGAGGCGCTTTTTGCGGCGCAAGAGCGAACGCTGATGCGCGGTTGGGCCGGGGTGGAAGCCCCGGCCCAGTGGCTCAGAGGGCGCTGTGGAAGATCGCTTCGATTTCCGCTTGCGTGGCGCGGCGCGGATTGGTCAGGCCGCAGGCATCGTTCATCGCGTTGACGGCCAGCGTCGGGATGTCATCGGCCTTGGCGCCCAGCTCGGCCAAGCCGCGCGGAATGCCGATGTCCTGCGACAGGGTGCGGATTGCCGTGAGTGCGGCTTCGGCGCCCTGAGCGGCGTCGAGCCCGTGGGGCTTTACGCCCATCGCGGTGGCGATGTCGCGTAGGCGCTCGGCGCAGACGCTGGCGTTGTAGCTCTGCACATGGGGCAGCAATACCGCGTTGCAGACGCCATGTGGCAGGTCGTAGAAGCCGCCGAGCTGGTGAGCCATGGCATGGACGTAGCCCAGCGAGGCGTTGTTGAACGCCATGCCGGCGAGGAACTGCGCGTAAGCCATGGCTTCGCGGGCGGGCATGTCGCTGCCATTCTCGACCGCGGTGCGCAGGTTTGCCGAGATCAGTTCGATGGCCTTGAGCGCGCAGGTATCGGTGATCGGTGTGGCGGCGGTCGACACATAGGCTTCAACCGCGTGGGTGAGCGCGTCCATGCCGGTGGCTGCGGTCAGCGCCTTGGGCATGGCGACCATCAGTGCCGGGTCGTTCACCGACAGTAGCGGCGTGACGTTGCGGTCGACGATGGCCATTTTCACGTGGCGGGTTTCGTCGGTGATGATGCAGAAGCGAGTCATCTCGCTGGCGGTGCCGGCGGTGGTGTTGATCGCCACCAGTGGCAGCTGTGGTTTGGCGGAGCGGTCGACGCCTTCGTAGTCGGCGATGTGCCCGCCATTGGTGGCGCACAGGGCGATGCCCTTGGCGCAGTCGTGGGGGGAGCCGCCACCGAGGGAAATGATGAAGTCGCAGGCGCTGTCGCGCAGTAGGGCCAGGCCTTTCTCGACGTTGCCAACGGTTGGGTTGGGCTGCGCACCGTCGAAGACGACCGACTGGATATCCGCGGTAGTCAGCAGCGCGGCGACCTTGTCGGAGACGCCTGCCCGTGCGAGTCCGGCATCGGTGACGATCAGCGCTTTGCGAAAGCCGTAGTTGGCGATGGCGACCATCGCCTCATCGAGGCTTCCGGTGCCCATCATGTTTACTGCGGGTATGAAGAAGGTGCTGCTCATGGTGAATGCCTGTGCTTGTCTGGAATGAGGTTCTCGCAGCATCGCATCTGAACCCGAGGGAGAAATGATCTGGCTCAAGAAGGTGACTGGTGGGTCGTATTTCGGCTCTGCATCCGGCTAACGGCGCCTGGTCGGCTGACGGGACCTGCTGTGCTAATCTGCGCCGCAGTTTTCAGTGGGTCTCACCGCTTTTGAGGGCATCCATGCATATCCACATTCTCGGCATCTGCGGCACCTTCATGGGTTCGCTGGCCGTTCTCGCCAAGGAACTTGGGCATCGCGTCACCGGCTCCGATGCCAATGTCTATCCACCCATGAGCACCCAGCTGGAAGCCCAGGGCATCCAGCTGACGCAGGGCTATGAGCCGAGCCAGCTCGATCCGGCGCCGGACCTGGTGGTGATCGGTAACGCGCTGTCGCGTGGCAACCCGGCGGTGGAGTACGTGCTGAACAAAGGCTTGCCCTATGTCAGCGGCCCGCAGTGGCTGGCCGATCATGTGCTGCAGGGCCGCTGGGTTCTGGCCGCGGCGGGCACCCACGGCAAGACCACTACCAGCAGCATGCTGGCCTGGGTGCTGGAACACGCCGGCATGAGCCCGGGCTTTCTGATCGGTGGTGTGCCGCAGAACTTCGGCATCTCCGCGCGACTGGGCGGCACGCCGTTCTTCGTGGTGGAGGCGGACGAATACGACAGCGCCTTCTTCGACAAGCGCAGCAAGTTCGTTCATTACCGTCCGCGTACCGCGATCCTGAACAACCTTGAATACGATCACGCGGATATCTTTCCTGATCTAGAGGCGATCGAGCGGCAATTTCATCATTTGGTGCGTACCGTTCCCGGCGAGGGGCTGGTCATCCACCCGACCACCGAGCAGGCCATCGAGCGCGTGTTGGGCATGGGCTGCTGGTCGTCGGTGCAAACCACTGGCGAAGGCGGCGACTGGCAGGCCAGGCTGCTCAGCGAGGACGGCTCGCGTTTCGAGGTGATCTTCCAGGGTGAAGTGCAGGGTGTCGTCGACTGGGAACTGACCGGCCGGCACAACGTTGCCAATGCCCTGGCAACCCTGGCGGCAGCGCGCCACGTCGGCGTATTGCCTAAGCAGGGTGCTGAGGCGCTGAGCGAATTCCGCAACGTCAAGCGGCGCATGGAGAAAGTTGCCGAGATTGACGGCGTGACGATCTACGATGACTTCGCCCACCATCCGACCGCCATCGCTACCACCTTGGATGGCCTGAGAAAGCGCGTCGGCGATGCGCCGATCATCGCCGTGATCGAGCCGCGCTCCAACTCGATGAAACTCGGCGCGCATCGCGAAGGCTTGCCCGAATCGGTGCGTCAGGCCGATCAGGTGGTCTGGTACGCGCCGCCTAACTTGGGCTGGGATCTGGCCGCCACTGCGGCCAACTGCCCGGTGCCGGCGGTGGTCTGCGATTCGTTGGAGGCTATCATCGAGTGGGTCAAGGCTCAGGTCGCACCTGGCACCCAGGTGGTGATCATGAGCAACGGTGGCTTCGGCGGGCTGCATGGCAAGCTGGCGGAGGCGCTGCGGTAACCGCCCATGGTGGAGAATGCTTCGCGGTTTTTCACCCTACGATGACCGGGGCTAGGTAGGGTGGAGATCGCCAAAGGCATTTCCTTGTGTGGGATTGGAAAGAAACTGGAGGCTGTATGAGCGGACCGGAACGCATCACTTTGGCCATGACCGGCGCCTCCGGCGCGCAATACGGCTTGCGCTTGCTCGACTGCCTGATTCAGGAGGATCGCGAGGTGCATTTCCTCATCTCCAAGGCGGCGCAACTGGTGATGGCCACCGAGACGGATGTGGTGCTGCCGGCCAAACCGCAGGCGATGCAGGCTTTTCTCAGCGAGTACACGGGTGCCGCGGCTGGGCAGATTCGCGTGTTCGCCAAGGAGGACTGGATGGCGCCGCCGGCTTCCGGTTCCGGCGCGCCGACTGCCATGGTGGTGGTGCCTTGTTCCACCGGTACGCTGTCGGCGATTGCCACTGGCGCCTGCAACAACCTGATCGAGCGTGCGGCAGATGTGACGCTGAAGGAGCGTCGCCAACTGATCCTGGTGCCGCGCGAGGCGCCTTACTCAAGCATCCACCTGGAAAACATGCTCAAGCTGTCGAATCTGGGCGCGGTGATCCTGCCTGCTTCGCCAGGCTTCTATCATCAGCCGCAGACCCTCGACGACCTGGTGGATTTCGTCGTCGCGCGCATCCTCAATCTGCTGCAGATTCCGCAGGACATGCTGCCGCGCTGGGGCGAACATCATTTCGTCAGCGACGAGTGAAGTGCGTGCAGAATGCTGTTGAGCGCAGCGATAACCTGCGAGAGAGGCGGAGGGCAGCCGTGAAACCTAGCGCTGCCATCGGATTGATGCTGCTCGCCATCCTGCAAGTCTCCGGCTGCGCCACGGTGCGCACTCTCGATGCGGCCAAGCTCGGCGCGCCGATCATCTATTCCGGTACCCGCCTCGACTGGTACAGCCTCAACGATGGCTGCTGCCCGCGGGAGCGCTTCGGAGCCATGGCGCCAAAACATGCGGCCCTGGACCTGCCGGCCAGCCTTTTGCTGGATACGCTGTTGCTACCCTTCGCGGTGGCGGCGGAACTTGGTGTCGGGCTCGGCGTGAGCGGCGGGCTATAGAGCAGCTCTCAATCGGCTGCGTCACGGTTGCCGTGCCGTAACAATGCCCATTCAACGTGCTCACGTACCAGCTCCGAGGGATCGTCACGCCGCGCCTGCAAGGCTTCCAGCACCGGAATGCTCGACGGCGCATTACCCAGCCCTACCGCCAGGTTGCGCAGCCAGCGCTCGTAACCGGCGCGGCGTAACGGCGAGCCTTCGGTGCGGCTGAGAAATTCGTCCTCGGTCCAGCGGAACAGCTCCGCCAGTTCGGCATTGTCCAGGCTGTGGCGGGGGTGGAAATCGGTTTGCTCGGTGGGTTTTGCGAAGCGGTTCCAGGGGCAGACGATCTGACAGTCGTCGCAGCCGAACACGCGATTGCCGATCTTGCCGCGCAGCTCGACCGGAATCGGGCCTTTCAGCTCGATGGTCAGGTAGGAAATGCAGCGTCGCGCATCCAGTATCCGTTCGCCGACGAAGGCTTCCGTGGGGCAGATGTCCAGGCAGGCGTGGCAACTGCCGCAGTGGTCGCGCGTGATCGGCTCGTCGACGGGTAGGGCAATGTCGACGAACAGCTCGCCGAGGAAGAACCAGCTGCCGGCCTTGCGGTTGAGCAGCAGGGTATTCTTGCCGATCCAGCCGAGCCCGGCCTGCTGCGCGGCGGCTTTCTCCAGTACCGGCGCGCTGTCGACGAAGGCGCGGAAACCGAAGGCCCCGACCACCTGTTGGATGCGCTCGGCCAGTTGCTGGATGCGCTTGCGGATCAGCTTGTGATAATCGCGACCTAGCGCATAACGCGAGACGTAGGCCATCTCCGGCTGGGCCAGGAGCTGGTTCATGCGTGTGTCGCCGGGCAGGTAGTCCATGCGCAGGGAGATCACCCGCAAGGTTCCGGGCACCAGCTCATCGGGCCGCGAGCGCTTGTTGCCGTGGGCGGCCATGTAGTCCATCTCGCCCTGGTAGCCTTGCTCCAGCCAGCGTTGCAGATGCGCTTCGTGCTCGGCCAGGTCGACGCCGGTGATGCCCACCTGCTGAAAGCCGAGCTCACGCCCCCACTCTTTGATGGACTGGGCGAGGTCGGCGGGATCTAGGGCGGAACTGGACATCGAAGGGGCGATCTAGTGGGCGGGTGCGTATAATTCTGCCAGATATTTCAGCTGATGATCCTTGCGCCGATGACCGATACCTTGCCCGCTGCCCTCTTTACCGCTGCCCAGGTGCGCGAGATCGATGCACGTCTGATCGCCGCCGGCACGCCCGGCTTCGAGCTGATGCAGCGCGCGGCCCATGCGGCCTGGCGTGCGCTGCGCCGACGCTGGCCGGAGGCTGACGTGCTGACGGTGCTGGCCGGGCGCGGCAACAACGCCGGCGACGGTTACCTGATCGCGGCGCTGGCGCAGCGTGCCGGCTGGCAGGTGAAGGTGCTGGCCGTGGGCGATCCGCAGGAATTACAGGGCGATGCGGTGCTGGCGCTCGGCGAGGCACGGCAGGCTGGAGTCACCATCGAGGCCTGGCATGCCGGTGCGCCGTTGCAAGGCGTGCTGGTGGATGCGCTGCTGGGTACCGGTATTGTCGGCGAGGTGCGCGAACCCTACGCGTCGGTGATCACGGCGATGAACGCCAGCGGCCTGTCGGTGCTGGCTGTGGACCTGCCGTCGGGGCTGTGCGCCGATACCGGGCGGGTTCTTGGCTGCGCGGTGCGTGCCGACCTGAGTGTCAGCTTCATCGTGCTCAAGTTGGGCCTGTTCACCGGGGAGGGCCCTGATCGGGTCGGTGCGCTGGTCTTCGATGATCTTCAGGCCTCAGTGGAGGTTCTTGTGCAGACGCATCCAGAGGGGCAGCGGCTGTGTGAATCGACACTGCCGCGCCTGGCGCCGCGTTCGCCCTCCGCGCACAAAGGCAGCTTCGGCCAGGTCTTGGTGATAGGCGGTGACCTGGGTACTGGCGGCGCCGCGCTGCTGAGCGCCGAGGCGGCATTACGCTGTGGTGCTGGCATGGTGAGTCTGGCGACGCGACCACAGCATGTCACGGCCTCGTTGGTGCGCCAGCCGGAGATCATGTGCCATGGCGTCGAATCCACCTATGGGCTGACAGCGCTCGTCGAGCGTGCCGACGTGCTGGTGGTCGGCCCCGGCCTTGGCCAGGCGCCATGGGGGCGCAGCTTGCTGTCGCTGGCGGCGCAGCGTCAGGTGCCGCAGGTATGGGACGCCGATGCGCTGAACCTGTTGGCGGCAGGTGCCGTTGTGTTGCCGGACGAGTGCCTGATTACGCCGCACCCCGGCGAGGCGGCGCGGTTGCTGAAGACCAGTGTGGCGCAGATCCAGGCGGATCGTCCGGGGGCGGTCCGCGAGTTGGCGACGCGTTATGGCTGCACGGTGCTGCTCAAGGGCGCTGGCACGCTGGTCGCCTCGCCCGATGGCCGATTGGCGTTGTGCGACCGCGGCCATCCGGCCATGGCCAGCGCAGGCCTGGGCGATGTGCTGGCGGGTGTGGTCGGCGCCTTGCTGGCTCAGGGCCTGGCGCCGTTCGAGGCCGCCACGTTGGCAGCCTGGCTGCATGCGCGAGCGGGTGAACACTTAGGGCGCCAAGGCCGCGGACTGGCCGCCAGCGATCTGCTTGCCGAAATTCGCATGTTGTTGGAGAACCATTCGCCATGCCTGAATTGACCATGCCTGAATTGACATTGTTCGCTGGCGACGAGCCGGCAATGCTGACGCTGGGGGCCAGGATTGCCGAGGTGACCGGTGGCAAGGGCACTCTTTATCTGCATGGCGATCTCGGTGCGGGAAAAACGACCTTGTCGCGCGGGTTGATCCGGGGCTTCGGGCATGAGGGCAAGGTCAAGAGTCCCACTTTTACCCTGGTAGAACCCTATGAGATAGGCGCCGTACGGGTCTTTCATTTCGATCTTTATCGGCTGGTGGATCCCGAGGAACTTGAATTTCTGGGTATTCGCGACTACTTCGAAGGGGATGCGCTGTGCCTGGTAGAGTGGCCGGAGCGCGGTGCGGGCATTTTGCCAAAGGCCGACATGGACATTACCATTACACCCCGTGACGCCGGCCGTACATTGTGTTTGACGCCGCGAAGTGAGCGCGGCGAAGCCTGGTGTTCTGCCCTGACCGTCGGTAATCAATGAATAACATGGGGTTGGGTATGCGCATACGCGCGCTGGTTAGTGGTTTGGCATTGATGTTCGCGGCGTTTCAGGTGCAGGCGACCTCCGAGGTCCAGAGCGTGCGGCTCTGGCGCGCGCCGGACAACACCCGGTTGGTCTTCGACCTGTCGGGGCCAGTGGAACATAAGGTGTTCACTCTGACCGCGCCGGATCGTATCGTGATTGATGTTGAGGGTGGCAACGCCAGCAAGCCCTTCGAGGAACTGGCGCTGGAAAATACACCGATCTCCGGTCTGCGTTCCGGCAAGTTCGATGCCAATACCCTGCGTTTGGTCATCGACCTGAAAGCTCAGGTCTCGCCCAAGAGCTTCACCCTGCCGCCGAACCAGCAGTACGGGCATCGCCTGGTGGTCGACCTGTTCGATCAGGGCGCCGATGGCCCCGCCAAGCTGCCGGTCACCACCACGCCGCAAACCCCGACGACGCCCGTATCGCCCACGTTGCCGGCGATCAAACTGCCACCGTTGCCCAGCAGTAAGCGTGACATCGTGATCGCCATCGATGCCGGACACGGCGGTGAGGACCCGGGAGCTATCGGTCCGGGCAAAGTCTATGAAAAGGGCGTGGTGTTGCAGATTTCCAAGGAGCTGCAACGCCAGATCAACGCCGAGAAGGGCTTTCGCGCCGAGCTGGTACGTACGGGCGACTACTTCATTCCGCTGCGCAAACGCACCGAGATTGCTCGTCAGAAGGGCGCCGATCTGTTCGTCTCCATTCATGCCGATGCAGCGCCGCGCTCGTCGGCCTATGGCGCCTCGGTGTTCGCCCTGTCGGATCGAGGGGCTACCTCGGAAACCGCGCGCTGGCTGGCGGACAGCGAGAACCGCTCCGACCTGATCGGTGGTGCCGGCAGTGTCAGCCTCGGTGAAGACCAGATGCTCGCGGGGGTGCTGCTCGACCTGTCCATGACGGCATCCCTGGCGTCCAGCCTGAACGTGGGACAGAAGGTGCTGAGCAAGATGGGCGGCATCACGCGGCTGCACAAGAGGCGGGTCGAGCAAGCCGGATTCATGGTGCTGAAATCGCCGGACATCCCGTCGATCCTGGTCGAGACGGGATTCATCTCCAATCCTTCCGAGGCGCGCAAGCTGCAGACCTCCGCTCATCAGCAGGCGCTGGCACGTTCGATTCATGCGGGCGTGCGGCAGTTCTTCCATGAAAACCCACCGCCTGGCACCTACGTCGCCTGGTTGCGCGATTCGGGCAAGATCGCCAGCGGCCCGCGCGAGCACGTCGTGCGCTCCGGTGAGAGCCTGGCGCTGCTGGCCCAGCGTTATCAGGTCAGTCTGGGCTCGCTGCGCACCGCCAACAAGCTTAAGGGCGACGTGATCAAGGTTGGCCAGACCTTGCGGATTCCCGCTACCACGCTGGCGTCCCAGCCATGACCGGGACGGCGCGTATCCAACTGCTGAATCCGCGGCTGGCGAACCAGATCGCGGCGGGGGAAGTGGTCGAGCGGCCGGCTTCGGTGATCAAGGAGTTGCTCGAGAACAGCCTGGACTCGGGGGCCCGTCGCATCGACGTTGAAGTCGAGCAGGGCGGTGTGAAGCTGCTACGGGTGCGCGACGATGGCTCGGGCATATCAGCGGAAGACCTGCCGCTGGCGCTCGCGCGTCACGCCACCAGCAAGATTCGCGATCTGGAAGACCTGGAACGGGTGATGAGCTTGGGGTTCCGCGGTGAAGCGCTGGCCTCGATCAGCTCGGTTTCGCGCCTGACCCTGACCTCGCGCACCGCCGAGGCGGCCGAGGCCTGGCAGGTGGAAACCGAGGGCCGCGACATGGAGGCTCGGGTGCAGCCGGCGGCGCACCCGGTCGGCACTTCGGTGGAAGTGCGCGACCTGTTTTTCAATACTCCGGCGCGGCGCAAGTTCCTGCGCAGCGAGAAGACCGAGTTCGATCATCTGCAGGAAGTCATCAAGCGCCTGGCGCTGGCGCGCTTCGATGTCGGCTTTCACCTGCGTCACAATGGCAAGGCGGTACTCGCCCTCCATGCGGCCGGCGACGATGCTACCCGGGCTCGGCGGGTCGCAGCGGTATGCGGCTCGGCTTTTCTTGAGCAGGCGTTGCCGATCGAGGTAGAACGCAGCGGCTTGCGGCTGTGGGGCTGGGTCGGCCTGCCGACCTTCTCGCGCAGTCAGGCGGACCTGCAGTACTTCTACGTCAACGGGCGCATGGTGCGCGACAAGCTGGTGGCCCATGCCGTGCGTCAGGCTTACCGCGATGTGCTGTTCAATGGTCGTCATCCGACGTTCGTGCTGTTCCTCGATGTCGATCCGTCCGTGGTGGATGTGAACGTGCATCCAACCAAGCACGAGGTGCGTTTTCGTGATAATCGCATGGTCCACGATTTCCTCTACGGCACCCTGCATCGTGCGCTTGGCGATGTGCGGCCGGAGGATCAGTTGGCGGCGCCCGCGAGTGTAACGTCGATGCCCCAGGTCAGCGGCCTAGCGGCAGGCGAGTTCGCCGGGCAGAACGAGATGAGCCTGTCGGCCAGCGTGCTCGAGCAGCCGCAGGCAGAAACGCAGCCCTGGCGTGGCCCTGGTGCTGGTTACCAGGCGCCGAGACCGATGCAGACGGGTAGCCATACCGCCGAAGCCCAGGGCGCCTATCGCGAATTCTTCGCGCCGTTGCCTCAGGAGGGCGCGGCCTCGTTACCGGAGTCTCATGAAGACGTGCCGCCGCTGGGTTATGCGCTGGCGCAGCTCAAGGGGGTCTACATCCTCGCGGAAAATGCCCAGGGCATGGTGCTGGTGGATATGCATGCCGCGCACGAGCGGATCACCTACGAGCGCCTCAAGACGGCCATGGCCAGCGAAGGCCTGCGGGGTCAGCCGTTGCTGGTGCCGGAGACGATTTCCCTCAGTCAGCGCGAGGCCGATTGTGCCGAGGAACATGCGCAGTGGTTCCAGATGCTCGGTTTCGAGTTGCAGCGGCTGGGGCCGGAAAGCCTGGCAATCCGCCAGATTCCCTCGTTGCTCAAGCAGGCGGAGGCAACGCGGCTGGTCGGCGATGTGCTGGCCGATCTGCTGGAGTACGGCACCAGCGACCGCATCCAGGCGCATCTCAACGAGTTGCTGGCGACGATGGCCTGTCACGGTTCCGTTCGCGCCAATCGCCGCCTGACCCTGCCGGAAATGAATGGGCTGTTACGCGACATGGAGCAGACCGAACGCAGCGGCCAGTGCAATCACGGTCGTCCGACCTGGACCCAGCTGGGGATGGCGGACCTGGACAAGCTGTTCCTGCGCGGCCGATAAGTCACGAAACGATAAAGGAGCTGGCGCCGTGGCTGTGAGCAGTCGCGGCTCGCATGCCTTTCGTTAAGCCTCCCGCTTTCCTGGATTCCTTCAGATGCCTCAGTTGCCTCCCGTCATCTTCCTCATGGGTCCCACTGCCTCGGGTAAGACCGACCTCGCGCTCGAACTGGCTCGGGCGCTGCCCTGCGAGCTGGTCAGCGTCGATTCCGCACTGGTCTATCGCGAGATGGATATCGGCACCGCCAAGCCATCGGCGCAGTTGTTGGAGGCCTTTCCCCATCGCCTGGTGGATATCCTCGATCCGGCGCAAAGCTATTCGGCTGCCGAATTCAGCGCCGATGCGCTGGCGGCGATGGCCGAAATTACCGCGGCCGGGCGCATTCCGCTGCTGGTCGGCGGCACCATGCTGTACTTCAAGGCGTTGCGCGACGGGCTGGCCGACATGCCCGCTGCCGATGGTCAGGTGCGTGCGGCACTGGAAGAACAGGCTGCTGTCGAGGGTTTGCGGGCCTTGCATCGTCAGCTCGCCGAAATCGATCCGGAGTCGGCGGCGCGCATTCATCCCAACGATCCGCAGCGGTTGGTGCGTGCGCTGGAGGTTTTCAGGGTAAGCGGCATGACCATGAGCGAACACCGCGCCAGACAAAGGTCGCAAAAAGCCGGAGGTGGCGCTACGGACGAGGGTGTCTTGCCTTATACTGTTGCCCAGCTAACGATCGCTCCCGCTCAACGGCACCTGTTGCACCAGCGTATCGAGCAGCGTTTCGTCCAGATGATCGAACAGGGGTTCGTCGAAGAGGTCGAAGGGCTGCGTGAACGTGGAGACCTGCATCTTGGGTTGCCCTCGATGAGGGCAGTGGGGTATCGCCAGGTCTGGGAATATCTGGACGGTCAGCTTTCCAGGGATGAAATGATTCAGCGTGGCATCATTGCGACCCGACAGTTGGCCAAACGACAGTTCACTTGGTTGCGAAGCTGGGGGCATACGCATTGGCTGGAGAGTTCGGCCTGCGACAATCTGCCGCGAGCATTGAAATACCTGCAATCGCTCTCCATATTGGGCTGACATGACAGATTGACCGTCTATTCTCAGAACAGTGGATCGGGCGGCTTTGATTCTAAAAACTAACGAAAAATTGATCCTCTAAGGAGTGCGGCACATGTCAAAAGGGCATTCGCTACAAGACCCTTACCTCAACACACTGCGTAAGGAACGCGTTCCGGTTTCCATCTATCTGGTCAATGGCATCAAGCTGCAGGGCCAGATCGAATCTTTCGACCAGTTCGTCATTCTTCTGAAGAACACCGTCAGCCAGATGGTGTACAAGCATGCGATTTCCACTGTCGTACCGGGCCGTCCTGTACGCCTGCCTGTTGCCGGGGATAGCGAGCAGTCCGAGTCGGGCAACGACTAAAGGGAGCCGTCTTTGTTCTTCGAGCGACCCGGCGGTGGTGAGCGGGCCATTCTGGTGCACCTGGATGGCCAGGATCCTTCGGCGCGTGAAGATCCCCAGGAATTTCGGGAGCTGGCGCGTTCGGCCGGAGCTGAGGCCGTTGGCTTCGTCAGCGTGGCTCGGCATCAGCCTTCTGCCAAGTATTTGATCGGCAGCGGCAAGGTCGAAGAGCTGCATGATCTCGTCAGGGACGATGAGGTCGAGCTGGTCATTTTCAACCACACCCTGACACCCAGTCAGGAGCGCAACCTCGAGCGTGCGCTCGAATGCCGCGTGCTCGACCGAACCGGTCTGATCCTCGATATCTTTGCGCAGCGCGCCCGCACCCATGAAGGCAAGCTGCAGGTCGAACTGGCTCAGCTGGAACACATGAGTACGCGTCTGGTGCGCGGCTGGACCCACCTTGAACGCCAGAAGGGCGGGATCGGTCTGCGTGGCCCAGGTGAAACCCAGTTGGAAACCGACCGCCGCCTGTTGCGCATTCGTATCCGCCAGATCAAGCAGCGCCTGGAGAAGGTTCGCGGCCAGCGCGAGCAGGCAAGGCGTGGGCGGCGTCGTGCGGATGTACCCCTGGTGTCCCTGGTGGGTTACACCAACGCGGGAAAGTCCACTCTGTTCAATGCGTTGACTCAGGCGGAGGTCTATGCCGCCAACCAGTTGTTCGCAACCCTGGACCCGACACTGAGACGTCTCGAGCTGGACGATCTCGGGCCGGTGGTTCTGGCCGATACCGTGGGCTTCATTCGTCATTTGCCGCACAAGCTGGTCGAGTCCTTTCGGGCGACGCTCGAAGAGTCGAGCAACGCCGACTTGCTGCTGCACGTCATCGATGCCCATGAGCCCGAACGTGACGAGCAGATCGAGCAAGTACTGGCGGTACTCGGCGAGATCGGGGCTGAGGAAGTGCCGCTGCTCGAGGTGTATAACAAGGTCGATCTGATGGAGGGTATCGAGCCGCAGATCCAGCGCGATGCCGATGGTGTTCCTCGACGGGTGTGGGTTTCGGCGCAGCAGGGCCTCGGGCTTGACCTGTTGCGACAGGCCGTTGCCGAGCTGCTGGGTGACGATCTGTTCATAGGTACCCTGAGGCTGCCGCAGCGACTTGCGAGAATGCGCGCGCAGCTGTTCGGCCTGGGTGCGGTACAGTCCGAAGCGCATGACGAAGAGGGCGGTAGCCTTCTTCAGGTTCGCCTGCAGCGAGTAGAGTTGCACCGATTGATCAGCCGGGAAGGCTTCCAGCCGGCAGAGTTCTTTGAACAACACACTTTGCAATAATGCCCGAGGCGGCAGTTGGCCGCTGGCGTCGGGCTTTCGGTAGCATTGGCGGGCGTGCGCATGGCGCGTCTTTAGCTTTTTTTGAATGGAGAGCGCTATGGCTTGGAATGAGCCGGGTGGCAACTCGAATAACCAGGACCCCTGGGGTAGCGGCGGTGGTGGTCGACGCGGTGGCGGCGATCAGAAAGGGCCGCCGGACCTCGATGAGGCCTTCCGCAAGCTGCAGGAAAGTCTCAACGGCATGTTTGGCGGCAGCAAGAAGCGTGGCAATGGCTCCGGCGGTGGCGGCAGTGGCCGGCGCGGTGGCCTGGGATTGCTCTGGGTCGGCCTGGTGGTGCTGCTGGCGGTCTGGCTGTTCAATGCGGTTTATATCGTCGACGAACAGGAGCAGGCCGTGGTGCTGCGCTTCGGCAAGTATCATGAGACCGTTGGGCCAGGTCTGAACATCTACTTCCCGCCGATCGATCGCAAGTTCCAGGCGAATGTCACGCGCGAGCGCTCCTACTCCAAGCAGGGGCAGATGCTCACCGAGGATGAAAACATTATCGAGGTGCCGCTGACCGTCCAGTACAAGATCAGCAACCTGCAGTCCTTCGTGCTCAACGTCGACCAGCCGGAAGTCAGCCTGCAGCATGCCACTGACAGTGCCGTGCGCCATGTGGTCGGCTCGACCGCGATGGACCAGGTGCTGACCGAAGGTCGCGAGGCCATGGCTGGTGAGGTCAAGGAACGTCTGCAGCGTTTCCTCGACAACTACGGCACCGGCATTATCGTCACCCAGGTCAACCTGCAGAGCGCCGCGGCGCCGCGTGAAGTGCAGGAAGCGTTCGACGACGTGATTCGTGCGCGTGAAGACGAGCAGCGCGAGAAGAACCAGGCCGAATCCTATGCCAATGGCGTGATCCCGGAGGCGCGCGGCCAGGCGCAGCGGATGCTCGAAGAGGCTGCAGGTTACCGTGAAGCGGTGATTTCACGTGCTCAGGGTGAGGCGGATCGCTTCAGCAAGCTGGTGGCCGAGTATCGTAAGGCGCCGGACGTTACCCGCCAGCGTCTGTACCTGGAAACCATGCAGGAAATGATGAGCAGCACCAGCAAGGTCCTTGTGACCGGTGAGAGCGGGCAGAACAACCTGCTCTATCTGCCCCTGGACAAGATGATCAACAGTCGTGGCAATGGTGGATCGACTTCCTCCTCGGCCGCTGCGCCAGCTGGCGCTGCAGTGCAGAGCACTCGCATGCCGCCAGAGCTTGATCCGCGTGAAGTGCGTACTAGGGAGAGCCGCTGATGAGCAACAAGTCCCTGACGGCCCTTATCGTAGGTGTCGTGCTGGCGATCGTGCTATGGAACAGCTTCTACATCGTCTCGCAGACCGAACGCGCCGTGATGTTGCGCTTCGGCCGTATCGTCGAGCCGGATGTGAAGCCTGGCCTGCACATGAAAATCCCGTACGTGAACAGCGTGCGCAAGTTTGATGCGCGTCTGATGACGTTGGATACCACCACGTCACGCTTCCTGACGCTGGAAAAGAAGGCGCTGATGGTCGATTCCTATGCCAAGTGGCGCGTGGATGATGCCGAGCGTTTCTATACCGCGACTTCGGGCATGAAGCAGATTGCTGACGAGCGTCTGGCACGGCGTCTCGAAGCCGCGCTGCGCGACCAGTTCGGTAAGCGCACCCTGCACGAGTCGGTGTCGGGACAGCGTGACGAGCTGATGGCGCAGGTCACCAACAGCCTCAATCGTGCGGCGCAGCAGGAGCTGGGTATCGAGGTGGTGGATGTACGCGTCAAGGGTATCGACCTGCCGCGTGAGGTGAACCGTAGCGTGTTCGAGCGGATGAGTTCCGAGCGTGAGCGTGAAGCCCGCGAACACCGCGCCAAGGGTAAGGAACTGGCCGAAGGTATTCGTGCAGATGCCGATCGCCAGCGCCGGGTATTGCTGGCAGAGGCCTTCCGCGAGGCTGAAGAGCTGCGCGGTGACGGCGATGCGCAGGCGGCGGCGATCTACGCGGCTGCCTATGGGCAGGACCAGGAGTTCTACGCTTTCCACCGCAGCCTGCAGGCATACCGCGAGAGTTTCGCCAACAAGGAAGATGTGCTGGTGCTGGACCCCAAGAGCGATTTCTTCCGCTATCTGGAGTCCTCCACGGCGCAGTGACGGCACCCACCTGGCGGGCGACAGTGCCCGTCGGGTGACCCGTTGGCAAAACATTGCTATGATCCGCCAGCCGGGAAACTCCCGGCTTTTTTACGTCTGCGTTCCTGTGGGGCGCAGGCTGACTCCTGGCATGGCTAGCCATGCTGAACCCTGGAAAGGGCATGGCCCTTGGCGCCATGGTTCAAAAACATACAATCGCACGCGACCGATGGCCGGCCCAGGCTGCAGCTCGGTTTCGTCTGCTTGACTAGGCTTGCCGTATCGAGAGGTGATGGCGAAATGGCAACGGTAGACCGCTGGCTTCTGCCAGATGGCATCGAAGAGGTGCTGCCGCCCGAGGCGGCGCGTATCGAAACGGCACGACGCCGAGTGTTGGACCTATTCCAGCGCTGGGGCTACGAGCTGGTCATCACCCCGCACGTGGAATTTCTCGAATCGCTGTTGAGTGGCTCGGGGCAGGATCTGGACCTGAAAACCTTCAAGGTGATCGACCCGCTGTCCGGTCGGCAGATGGGGCTGCGTGCCGATATCACGCCGCAGGTGGCTCGCGTCGATGCACATACATTGCGTCGTGAGGGGCCGAGTCGCCTGTGCTATGCCGGCAGTGTCCTGCATGCCAAGCCGAGGGCGCTGGCGACTTCGCGCAGTCCCATCCAATTGGGCGCCGAGCTCTACGGCGATAGCAGCGCCTCCAGCGATATCGAAGTCATCAGCCTGATGCTGGAAATGCTCGAGTTGGCGATGGTGCCAGATGTGCATATGGATCTGGGGCATGTCGGCATTTATCGTGGCTTAACGCGGGCAGCGGGCCTTTCTGGCGAGGCAGAGCAGCGCCTGTTCGATGCCATGCAGCGTAAGGCGATGGATGAGATCGCCGAGCTGACGGTCGCCGTCGAGCCCTCGCTGGCTGCCATGTTGCAGGCTCTGGCGCGCCTGTGCGGCGGGCGTGAAACTCTTGATGCGGCGCGTCGGGTGCTGGCCGAGGCGCCGGCGCCGGTAGTCGAGGCGCTGGAGGCGCTGATCCGCATCGCTGATCAGTTGGCTCTCCGCTATCCAGGCTTGCCGCTTTACTTCGACTTGGGTGAGCTGCGTGGCTATCACTATCACACCGGAGTAGTGTTCGCCGTGTTCGTGCCGGGCGTCGGTCAATCCATCGCGCAGGGAGGTCGCTACGATGATATCGGTGCCGACTTCGGGCGCGCTCGCCCGGCTACCGGTTTCTCTACCGACCTGAAGTCCCTGGTGAGCCTGGGTAAGGCCGAGCTGGACAGCAGGCTGAGCGGCATCTGGGCGCCGTATGGCGACGATGCGGCGCTTTGGCAGCAGATCAGCCGCTTGCGCCGGGAGGGCGAGCGCGTGGTGCAGGCGCTGGGTGGACAGAATGGTGAGAGTGCGGCAGCGGCTGGCTGCGATCGTCAGCTGGTGTTGCAAGACGAGACCTGGACGGTGGCGCCACTGGCGTCCTGATGGCAGCCGCGCATGTAGCGCTGAGCTGGTTCCGATATTTAGCCGGTGTGGCCGGTATGCTTCGCCAATGAGGACAAAGGGTTATGGGTAAGAATGTCGTGGTCCTGGGCACCCAGTGGGGTGATGAGGGCAAGGGCAAGATCGTCGATCTGCTGACCGACCAGGCGGCTGCGGTAGTGCGTTACCAGGGTGGCCACAACGCGGGGCATACGCTGGTCATCGACGGCGAGAAAACCGTCCTGCACCTGATTCCGTCCGGTATCCTGCGTGAAAACGTGCAGTGCCTGATCGGCAACGGTGTGGTGGTTGCACCCGATGCGCTGCTGCGCGAGATCACCAAGCTGGAAGAAAAGGGTGTGCCGGTGCGCGAGCGCCTGCGCATCAGTCCGTCGTGCACGCTGATCCTGCCGTACCACGTGGCGCTGGATCAGGCTCGCGAAGCATCGCGTTCGGAAGGCAAGATTGGCACCACGGGGCGCGGCATCGGCCCGGCCTATGAGGACAAGGTGGCGCGCCGCGGCCTACGTATCGGTGACCTGTTCAATCCCGAGCGTTTCGCGGTCAAGCTGCGCGAACTGCTGGAGTACCACAACTTCGTCCTGCAGAATTTCTACAAGGTCGAGCCGGTAGATTTCCAGAAAACTCTCGATGAAGCGCTGGGTTATGCTGAAATCCTTCGGCCGATGGTGGCTGACGTCACGGCCCGCCTGCACGAGCTGCGCAAGCAGGACGCCTGCATCATGTTCGAAGGTGCGCAGGGTTCACTGCTGGACATCGACCATGGTACCTATCCCTACGTGACCAGCTCCAGCACCACAGCTGGCGGCACCGCTACGGGCTCGGGTTTCGGTCCGCTGTACCTGGACTACATTCTTGGTATCACCAAGGCCTATACCACCCGTGTGGGCTCCGGTCCGTTCCCGACCGAGCTGTTCGACGATATCGGTGCACGCCTGGCCGAGCGCGGCCATGAATTCGGCTCCACCACCGGGCGTGCGCGCCGTTGTGGCTGGTTCGATGCTGTGATCCTGCGTCGCGCCATCGAGATCAACAGCATCTCCGGTATCTGCCTGACCAAGCTGGACGTGCTCGATGGTCTGGAAACCATCCGTATCTGCGTTGCCTACAAGGATCGCAATGGCGAGGTGCTGATCGATGCGCCGACCGATGCCGACAGCTACGATGGTCTGCAGCCTGTATACGAAGAGATGCCGGGCTGGAGCGAGTCGACCGTCGGTGCCAAGAGCCTGGACGAACTGCCGGCCAATGCTCGTGCCTACATCAAGCGTATCGAGGCGCTGATCGAGGCGCCGGTGGACATCGTCTCCACGGGGCCGGACCGCAACGAGACCATAGTGTTGCGCCATCCGTACGCCTGAGTCGGCATGGCTCGAACAGAAGGCCGCCTTTGGGCGGCCTTCTGCTTTACGCTCGTCATGCGGGTTGGCGTGTGAGATGCGTTGATGAAGAAAGGCGTGGTGCGGAAACGAAAAAACCGAACCAGAGGCTCGGTTTTTTCTGAAGAGTGGTGCCCAGGAGAAGACTCGAACTTCCACGGTGTTGCCACCGCTAGGACCTGAACCTAGTGCGTCTACCAATTCCGCCACCTGGGCACATTGCGATGATCACTCACCGACTTGCTGTCGATTGCTGGTTGGAGCTGACAAACTCCGTCTTGCATGAATCTCCAGCCGAGGCGGGAAAGTCATTGAATGTTGGTGCCCAGGAGAAGACTCGAACTTCCACGGTGTTGCCACCGCTAGGACCTGAACCTAGTGCGTCTACCAATTCCGCCACCTGGGCACTGAAAACGATGTTGCTTGGCCGTTTCCGTGATACAACGTCTACCAGACATTGTGGGCGCGAACTATACGGGCGAGGTTATGCCTTGTAAAGCCCTCGCATAGAAAAATAATTGGCGCTAAAGCTGCCGTCTGAGCGCGTTTCGCGCTTCAATAGATACAGGGCGTTCTGCCTCTATACACGAATCAAAGGTGACACTTCTTAATGGCCGATTGGCAATCCCTCGATCCCGAGGCAGCGCGTGAAGCGCAGAAATACGAAAACCCCATTCCCAGTCGCGAGCTGATTCTCCAGCAGTTGGATGAACGTGGCTCCCCGGCGTCGCGTGAGGAACTGATCGAAGAGTTCGGGCTTGTCTCCGATGAAGACATCGAAGCGCTTCGTCGCCGGCTTCGCGCCATGGAGCGCGACGGCCAACTGATCTACACCCGGCGCGGCACCTATGCCCCGGTGGACAAGCTGGATCTGGTCTGCGGGTGCATCAGTGGCCATCGCGATGGCTTCGGTTTCCTCATTCCTGACGACAAGAGCGACGACCTCTTTCTCAGTCCCGCGCAGATGCGCCTGGTCTTCGATGGCGACCGCTGTCTGGCGCGGGTTTCCGGACTCGATCGTCGTGGGCGCCGGGAAGGAGCGATCGTCGAGGTGATCAGCCGTGCCCACGAGAGCATCGTGGGGCGTTATCAGGAGGAGAGTGGTATCGGCTTCGTCATGGCCGACAACCCCAAAATCCAGCAGGAAGTGCTGGTCACGCCGGGGCGATCGATGAACGCCAAACCGGGCCAGTTCGTCGAGGTGAAGATCACCCATTGGCCGACCCAGCGCTTCCAGCCCCAGGGCGATATCGTCGAGGTCATCGGCAACTACATGGCGCCGGGGATGGAGATCGATGTGGCGCTGCGCAGTTTCGATATCCCGCACGTCTGGCCCGAAGCCGTACTGCGCGAAGCGGCCAGGCTCAAGCCTGAGGTGGAGGAAAAGGACAAGCAGAAGCGTGTCGACCTGCGTCACCTGCCGTTCGTCACCATCGACGGCGAGGATGCACGTGATTTCGACGATGCTGTCTATTGCGAGAAGCCCGGTGGCTGGAAGCGCTTTGCCGGCGGCTTCCGCCTGTACGTCGCCATCGCCGACGTCTCGCATTATGTGAAGGTCGGTTCGGCGCTGGACAAGGAGGCCGAGCTACGCGGCAACTCGGTTTACTTCCCCGAGCGTGTCGTACCGATGCTGCCCGAAGAGTTGTCCAACGGCCTCTGCTCACTGAATCCCCATGTGGATCGCCTGGCGATGGTCTGCGAGATCACCCTGAGCAAGTCGGGAAAGATGGCCGACTATCAGTTCTACGAGGCGGTGATCCATTCCCATGCGCGGCTGACCTACAACAAGGTCAACAGCATGCTTACCGAGCCGAAATCGGCGGAAGGCAAGCGGCTGATCGGCGAATACGCCGAGGTGCTGCCGCACCTCAAGCAGCTACATGCTCTGTACAGCTTGCTGATCAAGGCGCGGCATACCCGTGGCGCGATTGATTTCGAGACCCAGGAAACCCGTATCGTCTTCGGCGCCGGACGCAAGATCGCCGAGATCAAGCCCACCGAGCGCAACGATGCGCACAAGCTGATCGAGGAGTGCATGCTCTGCGCCAACGTGGCGACGGCGACCTTCCTGGAGAAACACGAGCTTCCGGCGCTGTATCGCGTGCACGACGGGCCGCCGCTGGAGCGCCAGGAAAAGCTGCGTGCTTTCCTTGGCGAACTGGGCCTGACCCTGCACAAGGGCAAGGAGGGGCCGACGCCCAAGGATTACCAGGCACTGCTGGAGCGAATCCAGGGGCGTCCGGATTTCAACGTGATCCAGACAGTGATGCTGCGCTCCCTGAGCCAGGCCGTCTACAGCATCGACAACCATGGCCACTTCGGCCTGAACTACGAAGCCTATGCGCACTTCACTTCGCCCATCCGGCGCTATCCGGACCTGCTGGTGCATCGTGCCATTCGCAGCGTCATCCGTTCGCGCCGCGATACGCCGCACGTGCGGCGCGAAGGTGCGACCAGCATGCCCAGGGCGCGTATCTACCCCTATGACGAGGTGGCGCTGGAGCAGTTGGGCGAGCAATGCTCGATGACCGAACGGCGCGCCGACGAGGCTACGCGTGATGTGGTCAACTGGCTCAAGTGCGAGTTCATGAAGGATCGTGTCGGCGAAACCTTCCCGGGTGTCATCACCGCGGTCACCGGGTTCGGCCTGTTCGTCGAGCTGACCGACATCTACGTCGAAGGTCTGGTGCATGTCACGGCGATGCCTGGTGATTACTACCACTTCGATCCGCTGCATCATCGCCTTTCGGGCGAGCGCAGCGGCCGCAGCTTCCGCCTCGGCGACAGCGTGGAGGTGCGGGTCATGCGGGTCGATCTTGATGAGCGCAAGATCGACTTCGAGCTGATCAGCGGCGGTAGCCAGGCCAAGGGTGCTCCGGCCGATGGTGGGCGTGCAGGTGCGCGCAGGACCGAGCAGGGGGGCAAGGGTGATCGCTCCGCATCGCGAGGCGAGGAGCCGAAAGCGGATGTGCGCAAGAGTCGCGAGATGAAGAAAGCGTTGCTGGCCGAGGCCAAGGCTGGCAAGCCGGCTGCCTCCGGAAAGCCGAAGCGCAACTCCAGCAAGCCGAAGGCGAATGCCAAGACCGGCGGCAAGCCCGCTGCCGAGGGTGCATCGCGCAAGCGTAAGGCCAAGTCATGAGCGATCTCGAACGAGTCTACGGCCTGCATGCGGTCGAGGCATTGCTGCGACACCATCCCAAGCGCGTCAAGCAGGTCTGGTTGGCCGAGGGGCGTGGCGATCCCCGTGTTCGTGTCCTGTTGGAGTTGGCCGAGCAAGCCCGGGTGCGTGTCGGTCAGTGCGAGCGCCGCGAGATGGATGCCTGGGTCGAGGGTGTTCATCAGGGCGTCGTGGCGGAGGTAAGCCCCAGCCAGGTCTGGGGAGAAGCCATGCTCGAAGAGCTGCTCGATCGCGCCGAGGGGCCACCCCTGCTGCTGGTGCTCGACGGCGTGACCGATCCGCACAACCTCGGTGCCTGCCTGCGCACCGCCGATGCCGCAGGTGCGTTGGCGGTCATCGTGCCCAAGGATAAGGCCGCGACGCTCAATGCCACTGTGCGCAAGGTGGCCTGCGGTGCGGCAGAGGTGGTCCCGCTGGTGGCGGTGACCAATCTGGCGCGTTCGCTGGAGAAGCTGCAGCAGCGCGGATTATGGGTGGTAGGTACTGCAGGCGAGGCCGAGCAGGTGATCTATGCTCAGGATCTGACTGGCCCCACGGTTCTGGTCATGGGAGCCGAAGGCAAGGGTATGCGGCGCCTCACGCGCGAGCACTGCGACTTCCTGGTGCGCCTGCCGATGGCGGGCAGCGTCAGCAGCCTCAACGTCTCGGTCGCCACTGGTGTCTGCCTGTTCGAAGCGTTGCGTCAGCGCCAGGCGGCTACGTCCCGGAGCTGAAGCTCGATCGATTCATCCCTGTAGAGGCTGTTGAAACGCGGTATTCACGTATCAACAGCCTCTTAAACCAATTGTTCGGTTCGCGGTCAATGATCTGCACGATGTCGGCCCGTTTGTTCGGTTCGTCTCCCATGGCGCCCGCGGCGTAGCGGGCCGTCAGTGTCGTGCGCGGAGCAAGGTCTCATCATGGAGGTGGTAATGCCGCAACGCCCGTCATTCGAGAGCCTGTTTCGTCTGTCGCCCAATGCCTATGTGCTGCTCGATCCGGAGTTGGTCATCATCGATGCCAACGCGGCGTACCTGGCGTTGACGGGGCGCTCGCTCGAAGCGATTCGCGGACGGCGGCTGCATGAGGCATTCGCCGTCGATCCCCGGCGGCCCGAGGCGACACATGTTCGAGAGCTGCTGGATTCCCTGGAGCGCACCATCAGCCGCAAAAGCGTCGAGCCGCTGCCGGTGATCCGTTATTCCATTGCTCTGGAGGGCGTCGGCGAGCACCAGGATCGCTACTGGAGCGCGACGCACACGCCGATCCTGGATGAGTGCGGCGAAGTCATCGCCATCTTGCAGCACACCATGGATATCACCGAGTTGCACTGTGCCGCCACGGATTCGCTCCGCGAGAGTCGCGTCGGTCAACAGCCTGTGCAGCAGCTCGAAGGCGCCGTGCTCTGGCGGGCCAGGACGCTACAGGACGAAGGTAATCGGATGCGCATGCTGTTCGCCCAGGCGCCAGGTTTCATCTGCTTCCTGCGTGGCCCTGGCCATGTGTTCGAGTTCGTCAACGATGCGTACCAGCGGTTGACCGGAAATCGGCAGTTGATCGGTAAAACGGTCCGTGAAGGGCTTCCCGAGATGGAGGGGCAGGCGTTTTTCGGTCTGCTTGATCACGTCTATGCAACTGGTGAAGCTTATGTTGGCAAGCGCATGCGGGCTCTCGTGCAGCGACAGCCCGGTGTGGGCCAGGAAGAGGTATTCGTCGACTTTATCTACCAGCCGATTATCGAGCGCGATGGCCAGGTGTCGGGAATCTTCGTCCAGGGTAGCGAGGTGACCGAGCAGCAGCGCAGTCAGATGGAGCTGCAGGAGTATCGTGAGCGGCTGGAGGAGCTTGTGCGTGAGCGCACGCGCGAGCTGTCCCTGAGCGAGGCCGAGAGGCGTACCGCCGAGGCAGCCCTGGCGCAGTCCCAGCGGCTCGAGGCTGTTGGCAAGCTCACTGGCGGGATCGCGCACGACTTCAACAACATGCTGCAGATTATCGGCGGTAACCTGCAGCTGCTTCGCCGCAGTCTGGGCCATGATGAAACCGCCATACGCCGCTTGGAATCGGCGGTCAGTGGTGTCGAGAAGGGGGCTCAGCTGGCGCGGCAGTTGCTCGCCGTCGCCAGTCGCCAGTCGTTGCAGCCGCAGCAGATCCAGCTGGGAAGCATGCTTGATGAGATGCGCGGCCTGCTGGCTGGCTCGCTGGGCAGTGGCGTTCGGCTGGAGCTGGATATCGATTCCGGGCTGTGGTCGGTTCTTGCTGATGTCGGCAACCTGCAGACAGTATTTTTCAACCTTGCTTTCAATGCACGCGACGCCATGCCGGGAGGCGGCAGCTTGCTGCTGCGGGCGCACAATCGATCGCTGGACGCCGCAAGTGCAGCGGTATGGCCGGATGCCGGGCCGGGCGATTACGTATTGCTGAGCGTGATCGACGATGGTTTGGGCATGAGCGCCGAGGTGCGGGCGCATGCGTTCGAGCCTTATTTCACCACCCGGCACGAAAGCAATTCAGGCCTCGGTCTGAGCATGGTGTATGGATTCGTCCGACAGAGTGGCGGTTTCGTCGTTCTGGAAAGCGAAGAGCAGGGCGGAACCGCCGTGCATCTCTATCTGCCGCGCGACCCTGAGGCGGCCGGATCTGGTGGGGGCCGACCGGCCTCGGCGGCCGGTGTTCAGGGCGCGACGCCTGCCTCGGTTGATGCTCCGCCTGCCGGCCTGGATATCCTGTTCGTCGAGGACGATCCTACGCTGCGTATGCTGACGGGCGAAGTCATGAGCGAGCTCGGCCACCGGGTGACGCTTATCGAGTCGGCCGAGACTGCGCTCGAGCAGTTGGAAAGCCATTCGTTCGATGTGTTGCTGACGGATGTCGGGCTTGCCGGCATGAGTGGTATCGAGCTGGCGCGCCAGGCCCAGGAGCGTCATCCCGATGTGGATGTGGTCATCGCCTCGGGTTACCCGGTCGATGTTCTCCGGGAAGGGCTGCGAGACCTTCGCACCATGCTCAAGCCCTACGACATTCACCAGGTCCGCACGCTGCTCGACAACCTCCAGGCCGAGCGGGCACTCGCGGCGCGGCGCGGCTGACAGGCTGGTCAAATATTCGCCAGCGTGCCTTGCGCCCGTGACGGCGCTTCTCTAGAATGGCGCCCCTTGCCTGTCCGGCAGGCGTTTGTGCGCCTTGTCGACGGGCAGGAAAACAAGTCATTCACTCCTTGCCTGACTGCATTTCGCGGCAGGCTGCAACCCGTAAGGAGCAATCATGCGTCATTACGAAATCATCTTTCTGGTTCATCCGGACCAGAGCGAGCAGGTCGGTGGCATGGTGGAGCGTTACACCAAGCTGATCGAAGAAGACGGTGGCAAGATTCACCGCCTGGAAGACTGGGGCCGTCGTCAGCTGGCTTACGCCATCAACAACGTGCACAAGGCTCACTACGTGATGCTGAACGTCGAGTGCAGCGGCAAGGCACTGGCCGAGCTGGAAGACAGCTTCCGCTACAACGACGCCGTCATCCGTAACCTGATCATCCGTCGCGACGAAGCCGTGACCGAACAGTCCGAGATGCTCAAGGCTGAGGAAAACCGTAGCGAACGCCGCGAGCGTCGCGACCGTCCTGAAACTGACAATGCCGGTGGCAACGACAGCGACAGTGACAGCAGCGATAACGCTGACGAGTAATCCCCGGATCTATTGAGGAGCCTATTTCATGGCACGTTTTTTCCGTCGTCGTAAGTTCTGCCGTTTCACCGCTGAAGACGTGAAAGAGATCGATTACAAAGATCTGAACACTCTGAAAGCCTACATTTCCGAAACCGGCAAGATTGTCCCCAGCCGTATCACCGGAACCAAAGCACGTTATCAGCGTCAGCTGGCCACCGCTATCAAGCGCGCCCGCTACCTGGCCCTGCTGCCCTACACCGACAGCCACGGTCGTTGATCGGGCTTGGTCGACAGAAGTAAAGGATAGATCGCATGCGCGCCCTGGCTGAGTACATCATGCGCGGCCGTATGCAGGCCATCTTCGTGGTGGCGGGTGCGGCGGCGTTGCCGATGTTGTTCTGGCTGAGTGCCGCGGCAGGGAGCCTGGTGTTGCTGCGCCGTGGTCTCAACGATGCGCTGGGTGTCTTGAGCTGGGGTGTGTTGCCCGCTCTGGCCTGGTGGTATTTCGGTGATCCGCGGACCTTGCTGGTATTGCTCGGGTCGCTGGCGTTGGCGCTGCTGTTGCGCAGCCAGGGTTCCTGGCCTCGTGTGATGTTGTGCAGTGTGGGCCTCGGGATGTTGTATGCCTGGGGGCTGGGCATGGTGTTTGACGAGTCGATCACGGCTCTGGCCAGTGAGTTGCAGAAGGCGTTGCCGAGTGTCCTGTCGGATGCCTATCAGCAGCTTTCACCGGAAGAGCAGGCGCGGCTGGAGTCGCTGTTGGCGCCCGTCCTGGCCGGTTTGCTCGCCGCGCTGCTGCAGATCGTCACGTTGCTCAGCCTGATGCTGGGACGTTACTGGCAAGCGTTGCTGTACAACCCGGGCGGCTTTGCCGAGGAGTTCCGGGCGTTGCGGTTGTCGCCGCTGCTGGCGATGCTGTTGCTGGTAGGTATGTTGCTCGGTCCCAGCCTTGGCGTGCAGATGGCGATGCTGGCTCCGATATGCAGTGTGCCGCTGGTATTCGCTGGCGCTGCGCTGGTGCATGGTCTGGTTGCACAGAAGCGGATGTCCCGGTTCTGGCTGGTGGGGCTCTATGTCACGCTGGTGCTGTTCATGCAGTTGGTTTATCCGTTACTGGCCGTAATGGCCATTGTCGACAGTCTGTTTGATTTTCGCGGTCGTGCCTCCCAAAACGGTGGTGCAGGGCCTGCGAACGGTGAAGGTTAAAAGTTAAGAGGTAAGACTCAAATGGAAGTCATCCTGCTGGAAAAAGTCGCGAACCTGGGCAACCTGGGCGACAAAGTAAACGTCAAGTCGGGCTACGGTCGTAACTACCTGCTGCCCCAGCGCAAAGCCACCGCTGCCACGCCGGCCAACATCGCCGAGTTCGAAGCACGTCGTGCCGAGCTGGAAAAAGCGGCTGCCGAGCGCAAGGCTTCTGCCGAAGCCCGTGCTGCTCAGCTGGCCGAACTGGAAGTCACCATCACTGCTACCGCAGGCGATGAGGGCAAGCTGTTTGGTTCCATCGGTACTGCCGACATCGCCGATGCCCTGACCGCCTCCGGCGTTGAAGTGGCAAAAGCCGAAGTTCGCCTGCCGAACGGCACCATCCGTCAGGTTGGTGAATACGACGTGGCCGTGCACCTGCACACCGACGTCGAAGCGACCGTCAAGCTGATCGTCGTAGCCGGCTGATACGCCGCCTCTCGTCTGGTGCTGCTGGCACCTGGCGAGTAACATCGGGCACGCTTTCCATGCGAGTGGAGCGTGCCCTTTGTCTTTCTGAATACTTGGCATTCGATGGTTTTCGCCTGCCGCGAAACTGACGGATACCGAAGAAGTTACGAGTGGCTATGAACGACATCAGCATCCCTCAGCAATACGATCTGGAAACCGCCGCGCTCAAGGTGCCGCCGCATTCCATCGAGGCCGAGCAGGCCGTGCTCGGCGGCCTGATGCTGGATAACAACGCCTGGGAGCGGGTGCTCGATCAGGTTTCCGATGGCGACTTCTATCGCCATGACCACCGACTGATCTTCCGTGCCATCTTCGCCCTGGCCGAGCGCAACTCGCCGTTCGACGTGGTGACCCTGTCCGAGCAACTGGACAAGGAAGGGCATCTGCCACAGGTGGGCGGTCTCGCCTATCTCGGCGAGCTGGCGAAGAACACGCCCTCGGTGGCCAACATCAAGGCCTACGCGCAGATCATTCGCGAGCGGGCCACCTTGCGCCAGTTGATCGGCATCAGCAACGAGATCGCCGACAGCGCCTATGCGCCGCAAGGGCGGACCGGCGAGGAAATCCTCGACGAAGCCGAACGGATGATCTTCCAGATCGCCGAGGCACGACCAAAGACCGGCGGCCCCATCGGTATCAATGACATTCTGGTCAAGGCCATTGATCGCATCGATTCGTTGTTCAACGCCGGCGAGGCGATCACCGGGCTGTCCACCGGCTTTACCGATCTTGACGAGGCTACCAGCGGCTTGCAGCCGGCGGACCTGATCATCGTCGCGGGGCGACCCTCCATGGGTAAGACGACCTTCGCGATGAATCTGGTGGAAAACGCCGTGCTGCGCTCGGACAAGGCGATTCTGGTCTATTCGCTGGAAATGCCCGCCGACTCCATCGTGATTCGTATGCTGGCGTCGCTCGGGCGGATCGACCAGACCAAGGTACGTACAGGCAAACTGAGCGACGACGACTGGCCACGGCTGACGTCTGCGGTCAATCTGCTCAATGATCGCAAGCTGTTCATCGATGACACCGCCGGTATTTCACCTTCGGAAATGCGCGCGCGTACCCGGCGCCTGGCACGCGAGCATGGCGAGATCGGCATGATCATGGTCGACTACCTGCAATTGATGCAGATCCCCGGCTCCAGTGGTGACAATCGTACCAACGAGATTTCGGAGATTTCCCGCTCGCTTAAGGGGCTGGCGAAAGAATTTAACTGTCCGGTAGTGGCGTTGTCGCAGCTCAACCGCTCGCTGGAACAGCGGCCCAACAAGCGCCCGGTCAACTCCGACTTGCGTGAGTCGGGGGCCATCGAGCAGGACGCCGACATCATCATGTTCGTCTACCGGGATGAGGTCTACCACCCGGAAACCGAATACAAGGGCGTTGCTGAAATCATCATCGGTAAACAGCGGAACGGCCCTATCGGCACTACGCGCCTGGCGTTCCTTGGGAAGTACTCGCGCTTCGAGAACCTGGCGCCGGGCAGCTACCAGTTCGACGACGAGTAACAACCAGGAGAAGCCGATAAAGTGCTGAAGGCCGGAAGGTTGGACGAAAAGGCTTGACAGAGGTTCGAGGTCAGCCCACACACTCTTCCAGCTTCCAGCTTCCAGCTTCCAGCTTCCAGCTTCCAGCTTCCAGCTTCCAGCTTCCAGCTTCCAGCTTCCAGCTTCCAGCTTCCAGCTTTAGTTCATCGACGCGAAATTCATGCCGGGGAACTTGCTTTCGCTCTCCGTCTCGGGTCGAGGCGGGATGTGGTGACGGCTGACCAGCGCATCGTCCTGCATGGATTCCAGGTGCACATCGAAGCCCCAGAGACGATGCAGGTGCTTCAGCACCTCTTCGGTGGAGCCTCCCAGCGGCTTGCGGTCGTGCTGCTGATGGCGCAGGGTCAGTGAGCGATCGCCGCGGCGGTCCACGCTCCAGACCTGCACGTTGGGTTCGCGATTGCCCAGGTTGTATTGCGCGGCCAGCAGCTCGCGAATGGTGTGATAGCCGCTCTCGTCGTGGATCGCCGGTACCAGCAGTTCGTCCTTGTGGTCATCGTCGAGGATGCTGAACAGTTTCAGGTCGCGGATTACCTTGGGCGAGAGAAACTGCAGGATGAAGCTCTCGTCCTTGAAGTTCTGCATGGCGAACTTCACCGTGGTCAGCCAGTCGCTGCCGGCGATGTCCGGGAACCAGCGGCGGTCCTCTTCGGTGGGGTTCTCACAGATGCGGCGGATGTCCTGGTACATCGCAAAGCCCAGCGTGTAAGGGTTGATGCCGCTGTAATAAGGGCTGTCGAAGCCCGGCTGGTAGATCACGCTGGTATGGGATTGCAGGAACTCCATCATGAAGCCGTCGGTGACCAGCCCCTCGTCGTACAGATCGTTGAGCAGGGTGTAGTGCCAGAAGGTCGCCCAGCCTTCGTTCATCACCTGGGTCTGGCGCTGCGGGTAGAAGTACTGGGCGATCTTGCGCACGATGCGTACGACCTCGCGCTGCCAGGGTTCCAGTAACGGTGCGTGTTTTTCCACGAAGTAGAGGATGTTTTCCTGCGGCTCGGCCGGGAAGCGTGTATCGCGTTCGCGCTCGTCATCCTTGTCGCCAAGCTTGGGTATGGTCCGCCAGAGGTCGGTGATCTGCCGTTGCAGGTGCACCTCCCGATCCTTCTGCCGCCGCCGTTCCTCCTCGGCGGAGATGGGGTAGGGGCGCTTGTAGCGGTCGACGCCGTAGTTCATCAGCGCGTGGCAGGAGTCGAGCAGGTCTTCCACGGCCTCGATGCCGTGGCGCTCCTCGCACTGCATGATGTACTGCTTGGCGAAGACCAGGTAATCGATGATCGAGCTGGCATCGGTCCAGGTGCGGAACAGGTAGTTGCCCTTGAAGAAGCTGTTGTGTCCGTAGCTGGCGTGGGCGATCACCAGGGCCTGCATGGTGATGGTGTTCTCTTCCATCAGGTAGGCGATGCAGGGGTCCGAATTGATCACGATCTCGTAGGCCAGCCCCATCTGCCCGCGAGTGTAGGATTTCTCGGTGCTGAGGAAGTGTTTGCCATAGGACCAGTGGTGATAGCCCAGCGGCATGCCCACCGAGGCATAGGCGTCCATCATCTGTTCGGCAGTGATTACTTCGATCTGGTTGGGGTAGGTGTCTAGCGCGTAGCCTTCGGCAATGCGACCGATCTCGCGGTCGTAGGCGCGAATCAGGTCGAAGGTCCATTCCGAACCGGTAGAAATCGGCTGTCGTTTCATGCGGCGTACCCCTCGATCAGTTAGGCCTCAGCCGACCCTGTCCATCCTTCGCTGGAATAGTTCGCGGAACACCGGGTAGATGTCCGCCGCATTGACCAGCTGTTGCTGGGCAAAGCTTTCGGGGAAGGTCTCAGCCACCTGGTTGTATTCGTACCAGAGCGCCTGATGTTCGCGTGGGGTGATTTCCACGTAAGTGAAATACTGCATCTGCGGCATGATCTGGTTGGCCAGGATGTCTCGGCACAGCGGCGAATCATCGTTCCAGTTATCGCCATCGGAAGCCTGCGCGGCATAAATGTTCCATTCGTTGGCCGGATAACGTTCGGCCATGATCTCCTGCATCATCTTCAGCGCGCTGGAGACGATGGTGCCGCCGGTTTCCCGCGAATAGAAGAACTCCTCCTCGTCGACTTCCTTGGCACTGGTGTGATGGCGGATGAATACCACATCGATCTTGTCGTAGTTCCGCTTGAGGAACAGGTACAGCAGGATGAAGAAGCGCTTGGCGACATCCTTGGTGGCCTGCGTCATCGAGCCCGAGACGTCCATCAGGCAGAACATCACGGCTTTCGAGCTGGGATTGGGGTGCTTGACCAGCAGGTTGTACTTCAGGTCGAAGGTGTCGAGGAAGGGCACTCGGTTGATCCGTGCGCTCAGGCGCTCGATTTCCTGCTCGAGTGTCTTGATATCGCTGAAATTGTCCGGCTCTTCGCGTCTGAGCCGCTCCAGTTCGACCTTTGCCTCGCGAAGGCTGGCACGGCTGCTGCCGGACAGGGCGATGCGTCGCGCATGGGCCGAGCGCAGGGTGCGGACGATGTTGATGCGCGAAGGGTTGCCTTCGCTGCTGATGCCGGCGCGTACCGTCTTGAAGGTATCGGCGCCGGTGATGTGGCGTTTGACCAGATTAGGCAGCTCCAGGTCTTCGAACATGAAGTCGAGGAACTCTTCCTGGGTGATCTGGAACACGAAGTCGTCCATGCCTTCGCCGCTGTTGCTGGCCTTGCCCGCGCCGCCCCCGCCCCCGCCGCCCTGAGGGCGAGGGATGCGTTCGCCGGCGACGAAATCCTTGTTGCCTGGGTGAACGATGGTCTGGCGGCCGCCACGACCGTGATGCAGCACCGGCTCGTCGATATCCCGACCGGGAATGCTGATCTGCTCGCCATGCTCCATGTCGGTGATGGAGCGCCGGCTGACGGCTTCCTCCACTGCTTTCTTGATATGCCCACGGTAACGCTGCAGAAAGCGCTGGCGGTTCACCGTGCTCTTGTTCTTGCCATTCAGGCGACGGTCGATCACATAACTCATAGGCCCCTCCGGGGCAGCTGCAAGCCTCAAGCTACAAGCTGCAAGAAGGAGCATGTGCGCGCTTTGCTCTCTCTTGCCGCTTGTAGCTTGCCGCTTGCGGCTGCTGTCACTGTGATTTCCGCACCCGCAGATACCATTCCGAGAGCAGGCGCACCTGTTTCTCCGTGTAGCCACGCTCGACCATGCGCACGACGAAGTCGTTGTGCTTCTTCTGGTCTTCCTTGCTTGCCTTGGCGTTGAAGCTGATGACCGGCAACAGGTCCTCGGTGTTGGAGAACATCTTTTTCTCGATCACCACGCGCAGCTTCTCGTAACTGAGCCAGGACGGATTCTTGCCGTTGTTGTTGGCTCGGGCGCGCAGCACGAAGTTGACGATCTCGTTGCGGAAATCCTTCGGGTTACTGATGCCAGCGGGTTTCTCGATCTTCTCCAGTTCCTCGTTGAGGGCCATGCGATTGAGGATTTCGCCGGTTTCCGGGTCGCGGTATTCCTGGTCCTGAATCCAGAAGTCGGCGTAGAGCACGTAGCGGTCGAAGATGTTCTGGCCGTACTCGCTGTAGGACTCCAGATAGGCGGTCTGAATTTCCTTGCCGATGAATTCGACGTAGCGTGGCGCCAGGTATTCCTTGAGGTAGCGCAGGTAACGTTCGCGTACCTCGGCGGGGAATTGCTCCTGCTCGATCTGCTGCTCCAGCACGTAGAGCAGATGCACCGGGTTGGCGGCGATCTCGTGCGGGTCGAAATTGAACACCTTGGACAGGATCTTGAAGGCAAAGCGTGTGGACAGCCCGTTCATCCCCTCGTCGACGCCTGCGGTATCGCGGTACTCCTGGATCGACTTGGCCTTGGGGTCGGTGTCCTTGAGGTTCTCGCCGTCGTAGACGCGCATTTTGGAGTAGATATTGGAGTTCTCCGGCTCCTTCAGGCGCGAGAGTACCGAGAACTGGGCGAGCATCTTCAGTGTGTCCGGTGCGCAGTGAGCGGTGGACAGCGAACTGTTGAACAGCAGCTTGTCGTAGATCTTCACTTCATCTGTCACGCGCAGGCAGTAGGGCACCTTGACGATGTAGATGCGATCGATGAAGGCCTCGTTGTTCTTGTTGTTGCGGAAGGTGTGCCATTCCGACTCGTTGGAGTGGGCCAGCAGGATGCCGCTGTAGGGGATGGCGCCGAGGCCTTCGGTGCTGTTGTAGTTGCCCTCCTGGGTAGCGGTGAGCAGCGGGTGCAGCACCTTGATCGGGGCCTTGAACATCTCGACGAACTCCATCAGCCCCTGGTTGGCCCGGCACAGTGCGCCCGAGTAGCTGTAGGCGTCGGCGTCGTTCTGCGGAAACTCTTCCAGCTTGCGGATATCCACCTTACCCACCAGTGCGGAGATGTCCTGGTTGTTCTCGTCGCCCGGCTCGGTCTTGGAAATGGCGATCTGGTTGAGGATCGAGGGATAGAGTTTCACCACGCGGAACTGACTGATGTCGCCGCCGAACTCCTGCAGGCGTTTGGTGGCCCAGGGTGACATGATGGAATTGAGGTAGCGCCGCGGGATGCCGTAATCCTCCTCGAGGATTTGCGCGTCTTCGGCCGGGTTGAACAGTCCCAGTGGCGACTCGAACACCGGCGAACCCTTGATGGCGTAGAAGGGCACCTTCTCCATCAACTGCTTGAGCTTCTCGGCCAGCGATGACTTGCCGCCACCCACCGGGCCGAGCAGGTAAAGGATCTGTTTCTTCTCTTCCAGGCCCTGGGCGGCATGGCGGAAGTAGGACACGATCTGGTCGATGCAATCTTCCATGCCGTGGAAATCTTCGAAGGCCGGATAGCGGCGGATGACCTTGTTGGAAAAAATCCGCGACAGGCGAGGATCGGTCGAGGTGTCGACCAGTTCGGGCTCGCCAATGGCCATCAACAGCCGCTCGGCTGCCGTGGCGTAGGTGCTGCGGTCTTCCTTGCAGAGATCGAGATATTCCTGGAGCGAGAGCTCCTCTTGGCGGGTCGCTTCGAATCGTTGCTGGAAATGGCTGAAAATGCTCATTGACTTCACCTCGGACGATGCGCGGAGCCGGTGTTGTCATCAGGCATTCTGGAGCCGGCCAAGGATCGGCCTGTGGAGTCCCCCCGAACACCTAACGATCGAAACCTGAGGCCCGGTAGCCGTTTTTTCGGCTTTCACCTGCTTGGATGGCCTTGACTCAAGGATAGTTCGGATTCGGTGAATTCAAGGAGGGGTGGCGCTTTCAGTGCGGCGTTTCGTCGGAACATCCGCTCAAGGCCGCGCCACCTGCGGCCTTGGCAGGGAATTATTTTTTTACTCCTGGGATCTGTTGGTTTCGTGCGCGCCTTGCGAAGAAACGGCAACAGACCCTAGCCGCGTTCGATTTCCTGCGGGAACCGGGTACGCCAGCCTTCGAAGCCGCCGTCGAGGCTGTAGACGTCCGAGAATCCCTGATGTGCCAGATAGGCGGCCGCACTTTGGCTGGAGTGGCCGTGGTAGCAACTGACGATCAGTGGCTGGTCCAGGTCGGCGGCAGCGATGAAGTCGGGCAGCGAGTGGTTGTCCAGGTGTGTGGAGCCGGGAATGTGCCCATCGGCGAAGCTGTGCGCATCGCGGATGTCGACGATCACGCCGCCTTCGTTGCGCAGTTGTTGCGCCTGTTCGGCGCCGATGCGTTTGAAGTCGCTCATTTGGGTCTGGCCTCGCAATCGCAGTGATGCAGTTCTTCACTGTCGAGATTCATCAGGGTCATCGAGTTGCCCCACACGCAACCGGTATCCAGCGCGAACACGTTCGGCTCGTCGCACTGGCCTTCCAGCGCCGCCCAGTGACCGAAGATGATCTTGCAGCCGCGGGTCTTGCGGTTCGGGTGGCTGAACCAGGGGGCGAATCCGGCCGGGGCACTGTCCAGGCCTTCCTTGGCCTCCAGGTTCAGGGTGCCGTCGGCCTTGCAGAAGCGCATGCGGGTAAAGTAGTTGGTGATCAGGCGCAGGCGTGGCACGCCGTGCAGGTCCTTGTCCCACTTGGCGGGCTGGTTGCCATACATACCGTCCAGAAAGGGCAGCAGCAGCGCATCGTCACGCAGCACCTGCTCGACCTCGGCGGCACGCCGGAGCGCCTTTTCCAGCGTCCACTGCGGTGGGATTCCTGCGTGCACCAGGGTGGCCTTGCGCTCGGCGTCATGGTGGATGAGTTTCTGCTGGCGCAGCCAGTCGATCAGGTCGCTGCGATCGGGCGCATCGAGAATGGACTTGAGCGTATCGGCGCGTTTCAGGCGTTCGATGTTGTGTGCCACGGCAACCAGGTGCAGATCATGATTGCCCAACACTGTGACGGCCGAACTGCCCAGGTCGCGCACGAAACGCAGTGCCTCGAGTGATTGCGGGCCGCGGTTGACCATATCGCCGGCCAGCCACAAGCAATCACGGGACGGGCTGAAATCGACCCGCTGCAGCAGGCAACGAAGGGGTTCCAGGCAACCTTGCAGGTCGCCGACAGCGTAGGTGGTCAATGCAGTGCTCCGGGAACGGCCAGGCGGAAGGGGGCGATGATCGCATCGAAGCTGTGACCGTCCTCGGCGAGCATCTGGTAGCTGCCCTGCATGATGCCGACGCTGGAGCTCATCAGGGTACCGCTGGTGTAGACATGCTGTTCGCCGGGCGCCAGCAGCGGTTGTTCGCCGACCACACCGGCGCCGCGGACTTCCTGCACCTGTTCGTCGCCGTCGGTGATGACCCAGTGGCGCGACAGCAGCTGGGCCGAGAGCCGACCCTTGTTTTCGATGGTGACCCTGTAGGCAAAGGCATAGCGACTTTGTTCCGGCTGCGACTGCTCGGGCAGATATTGGGGCGTGACGCTGACGTCGATCCGGTAGCGGAGGTCTTCAGGCATGGTTCTGCTCGCTAGGCTTGCTCGGTACGAGCGAAGAGTTGATCGGACAGGCGGACGAAGGCGGCCAGGTCCAGTTGCTCGGGACGTTGGCTGCCATCGACTTCGGCGGCCTCGATGGCCTGGGCATCCAGCATGCCCTTGAGCGTGTTGCGCAGGGTCTTGCGGCGCTGGCTGAAGGCCTGGCGTACGAGATTTTCCAGCAGGCGATGGTCGCGTGCCGGGTGCGGCAGCACCTCGTGCGGCACCAGCCGGACGATGGCCGAATCCACCTTGGGCGCGGGGTTGAAGGCGCCCGGTCCGACATTGAATAGGTGCTCCACGCGGCAGTGGTACTGCACCATGATCGACAGCCGGCCCCAGTCGCCACCGCCGGGCTGTGCGGCCAGGCGCTCGACGACTTCCTTCTGCAGCATGAAATGCATGTCGCGGATCAGGCGGGCATGATCGAGCAGGTGGAAGATCAGCGGCGTGGAGATGTTGTAGGGCAGGTTGCCGACCACCCGCAGACTGCCGGGCGTCTCGCTCAGCCGAGCGAAATCGAATTTCAGCGCATCGCCCTGATGCAGCGAAAAGTTCTCATGGTCGGCGAACTTTCCCTGCAGGATGGGGATCAGGTCGAGATCCAGCTCCACTACATTGAGCTTCGCCCCGCTGCCCAGCAGGCCTTCGGTGAGCGCGCCCTGGCCCGGACCGATCTCGACGAGCTGTTCGCCCGGCTTGGCGTGAATGGCCCGCAGGATCCGGTCGATCACGCCGGCATCGTGAAGAAAGTTCTGACCGAAACGCTTGCGCGCGCGGTGCTGGTAGTCGGACATCGAAAGCTCCAAAGCAGCTTGAAGCTCGAGGCTTGAAGCTGGATGCGGATAAGGCGCGCATTTTAGCAGGCGAGGGCAGTAAAAAGCGGGCCGATCAGCGTGCAGGCTGAGGCTCATGTGATGAGCATCGCTTCAGTCATGGTCTGTGGCCGGTTGGCGAAACCAGGTTCGGGCGGCTGGCCGAATCGATCCAAGAGGGCTACGGCGGGGCATCACTTCGAGGGCAAGCGCGCCTTGACGCTCATCAATGTCCGCCATGGGGCATCTGCCTAGACTGCCGGCTTGTTTTCCTTTCAGCCTCCAGAGCGCGCCGCTGTCATCGTCGGCGCGCACGAATCCGAATGTCCAGGAGTTGCCATGCAACTGGTCTGCCCGGCAGGAAGCCTGCCCGCGCTCAAGGCCGCCGTCCAGCAGGGCGCCGATGCCATTTATGTCGGTTTTCGAGACGACACCAATGCCCGCCATTTCGCGGGCCTGAACATGGATGACAAACAGCTCGACAAGGGCCTGCAACTGATCCGTGAAAAAGGGCGTCAGCTGTACATCGCCGTCAATACCTACGCACAACCGGATGGCTGGGCTCGCTGGCAGCGGGCCGTCGACCAGGCTGCCGACCTGGGGGTCGATGCGCTGATCGCCGCCGACCCCGGTGTGCTCGGCTATGCCAGCAAGCGACATCCGAAACTCAGGCTGCACCTTTCGGTTCAGGGCTCGGCCACCAATGCCGCGTCGCTGGGCTTCTATCGCGAGCGCTACGGTATCACGCGTGCCGTGTTGCCACGCGTGCTCTCGCTCAAGCAGGTCAGGCAGGTGGCGGCCAGCAGTCCGGTGCCCATCGAGGTGTTCGCCTTCGGCAGCCTGTGCATCATGGCCGAGGGGCGTTGCCACCTGTCGTCCTACCTGACGGGCGAGTCGCCGAACCTCTGCGGCGTCTGCTCGCCCGCCAAGGCAGTACGTTGGAGCGAAGAGCCCGAAGGGCTGACTTCACGCCTCAACAATGTACTGATCGACCGTTATGCCGAGGGCGAGTCGGCAGGTTACCCGACCCTCTGCAAGGGCCGTTTCATGGTCAACGGCCAGCGTTTCCACGCGCTGGAGGAGCCCACCAGTCTGAACACCCTGGACCTGATTCCCGAGTTGGTGGGGATTGGCGTCAAGGCGGTGAAGATCGAAGGGCGCCAGCGCAGCCCGGCCTACGTCGAGCAGGTCACCCGGGTCTGGCGTACCGCTCTGGATTCGTACCAACAGGCGCCGCAGCGCTATGTCGTACAGCCGGCGTGGCGCGAGGCTCTGGATGGTCTTTCCGAAGGCTCGCAAACCACGCTGGGCGCTTATCACCGGGCGTGGCAGTAACTCTTTCAAGGGGATCAACCATGAAACTTAGTCTCGGCCCCGTGTTGTTCTACTGGGACCGCCAGCAAACGCTGAACTTCTATGCCGACATGGCCAACCTGCCGCTGGACGTGATCTACCTGGGTGAAACCGTCTGCTCCAAGCGTCGCGCCATGGGGTTGGACGACTGGATCGGGCTGGGTCGCGACCTGGCCCAGGAGTCCTCGGCGCAGATCGTGTTGTCCGGGCTGACACTGGTCGAGGCGGCGTCCGAGCTGTCCGGCCTGCGTCGTCTGTGTGACAACGGCGAGCTGTTGGTGGAAGCCAACGACATGGGCGCGGTGCAGTACCTGTCGGAAAAGCGCCTGCCCTTCGTCGGCGGTCCGGCGCTCAACCTCTACAACGGCTACGCCCTGGCGGAGCTGGTGGGCAGTGGCATGTGTCGCTGGGTGCCCCCTGTGGAGATATCCGGCGCGATGATTCGTGATGCCCGCGCGCAACTGGCGTCCCTCGATGTGGTCATGCCGGAGCTCGAAATTTTCGCCTATGGGCATCTGCCGCTGGCGTACTCGGCGCGTTGCTTTACCGCCCGCGCGGAGAATCGCCCCAAGGACGATTGCCAGTTCTGCTGCCAGAACTACCCCGAGGGTATTCCGCTGCTCAGCCAGGAGGGCGAGGCCCTGTTCACCATCAATGGCATCCAGACCATGTCGGCTTCGGTCAGCAACCTGCTGGCCGACTACCCGGCGCTCAAGGCCTGCGGTGCCGACCTGTTGCGCCTGAGTCCTCGCGCGGCGGGCATGCCCGAGGTGATCGCGGCGTTCGATGCGGTGCGCAACGGCGCCATGCCGCCACTGGCCGTGGATGGCTGCAACGGCTACTGGCATGGCCAGCCAGGCATGATGCGCGCCGAGGAGGCCGGACTATGCTGAGGCCTCGCACGCATCTGCTGCACCTGGGTGAAAGACTGTTGCCGCTGGCTGCACGCATGCCCTTCGCATTGCAGCGCCTGGCGCTCGAGCGCAGCCTGAATCACGTGTTCGCCGAACCGCTGGCCGATGATGCCTTCGAGGTTCTCGAGGGCTGCTGGATGCGCCTGGAAGTGGTCGATCTGAAACTGGGCTGGTGCCTTACCTGTGATCGCAAGCGCCTGCGCATCGCCGAACAGGCTCCGGTGCAGGTCACCATCCGCGGCAACTGGCGCGAGTTTCTGCTGTTGGCCAGTCGTCAGGAAGACCCGGATACGCTGTTCTTCCGCCGTCGCCTGGTCATCGAGGGGGATACCGAGCTGGGGCTGGCGATCAAGAATCTGATCGACAGTCTGGACCCGGACATGCTTCCGGTCTGGCTGTGGAAGGGGCTGCAAGGTGCCGGGGAGGAAGTGGCGCAGGCCGGTCGGGCGCAGTCGGCTACTTGATGGACATGGCCATCCCGCGCCGGCCATGAAGGCTTGCGCGGGTGTTTGAGTGGCTGCGGAGCCTTCGGGCTGTCAGCGAACCAGCGATATGGGTACGCTCTTTCCGCCGTGGCTGGTCTTTTGCTGGGGCTTGGGCTGCATGCGGTCGCTGGCGATGATGCCTTTCATGTCTTCGAACAACAGATTGGTCTCGTCTTCACTGCAGTCCTCGCGGTAACGCTTGCGCAAGCCGTAGCTGCTGAGGGTGATGTGCACGTCGGCGGTCACCCCATGTTGCGCGAGGCAAGCGCGTGCGCAGTGCAGCGGGCAGCCGTCGATGGCGAGGATGGGGCGACCCGAGTTGGCCTTGTTGACCAGCGAATTGACCCGGCCGCCAACCCCGGCGATGCAGGACATTTCCGCCAGCCCGGCGCGATCCAGGCGTACGGCCAGGGTGTTGGCCAGTTGCGCGACGTTGGAGCAGCCCGAGCAGGAGTACACCAGTGGCAGAGTGGTTGGCTTGGGCATGGCGTTCTCCTCTGACGGTTTGACCCGGCGAGTATCACCTCTCGAGCCTTCCGGGGGCGTTGACGACAATCAAGAACCCTGGGGCAATCGGTCGCAGCCTATTCCTGGTAGGCTGCCAGGCCCTTGCTGTCGAGGATCTCGATGCGTCGTCGCTGTACGGCGATCATGCCCGAGTCGATCAGCCGATGCAGGATGCGCGAGAAGGTCTCCGGCTGTATCCCCAGCTTCGAGGCGATCAGGCGCTTGGGCACGTCCAGCGTAACCACGCCGCTTTCGCCTTCCTGAGCCTGGTACAGAAAGCGCACCACCCGGTGGCTGGCGTTTGCCAGTGTCAGAGTGTCGATTTCATTGAGGCGCTGGTGCAACCTGATGCTGAGCGTGGCCAGGATATCCAGGCAGATGCTCGGATGTTCTTCGAGCATGCGGCGGTAATGCGCACCGTGCAGGCTGGCGACCAGGCTGGCCTTGAGCGCCGTGGCGCTGACCGGATAATTGGGGGTGCCGGTGAACAGCAGGGCCTCGGCGAAAGACTCGCCGGGACGCATGATCTCCACCAGCTTCTCCTGGCCGTCAGTGACGACCCGGTGCAGTTTCACCTGGCCACTGAACAGGAAATAGAAGCGGTCGGCCTTGTCGCCCTGATGGAACAGGGCTGCGCCGACCGGCAAGCGCTTGAGATTGGCCGAAGCACAAACCTCCTGCAGCGAGGCTTCGGGCAGCCGAGCGAACAGGTGATGACGACGCAGCTCCGCGATCAAGGATGTTTCGGTGAGCATGGTTTCCTCCCCTGGCGCGGGGCCGGGATTGTTCGAGGCTGCATCCTAAAAAATCGCGCGCTTATTCTTCCTTGATCCCAGACAAGATTGCCCATCGCAGGTGGATCGATCGCTGAGCAAAAAACAGCCTGCCAGAATTGACCATGGTCAATTCTTTATCCGGTCATATTCCCTACATTGCACACCATATTGTGTTTGGTTGTTATTTTTTACCCAATATATGGTGATGAGGTTGCAATGAGCGAGCTTGCAGAGAACAGACATCCGGTTTCGTTGCGTAAGCGCGATGGGCGCCTGGTGGCCTTTGAACGCGACAAGATCGCTCGGGCAATCGAGGCGGCGGGCAGTGCAACGGGGGAGTTTGATATCGCCACGGCGCAGTCATTGGCCGAGAGCGCTCAGGCTCGACTCCGGCGGCGTGTCGTGGAGGTGGAGCAGGTGCAGGACACCGTCGAGCGGGTGCTGATGGAGGCGGGACACTATGCCACCGCGCGCGCCTACATTGTCTATCGCGAACAGCATGGGCGGCTGCGGCGTGATCGCAAGGCCATCGTCGATGTTGCTTCCTCGATGAACGAATATCTCTCCCGCGAGGATTGGCGCGTGCGCGCCAACGCCAACCAAGGCTATTCGCTGGGCGGGCTGATTCTCAACGTATCCGGCAAGGTCACCGCCAACTATTGGCTGGACGAAGTTTACAGTCCCGAGATCGGTACTGCGCATCGCGAGGCGGACCTGCACATCCACGATCTCGACATGCTGGCTGGCTATTGCGCCGGCTGGTCACTGCGTTCGCTGCTCAACGAGGGCTTCAACGGCATTCCCGGGCGGGTTGAGGCGGGGCCGCCGAAGCATCTCTCCAGCGCGCTGGGACAGATGGTCAATTTCCTCGGTACGCTGCAGAACGAGTGGGCCGGCGCTCAGGCATTCAGCTCCTTCGATACCTATCTGGCGCCTTTCGTGCGCAAGGACAACCTGAGCTATGGCGAAATCCGTCAGGCCATTCAGGAATTCATCTACAACCTCAACGTGCCGTCACGCTGGGGTACGCAGACACCCTTCACCAACCTGACCTTCGACTGGGTCTGCCCGGAGGATCTGCGTGAGCAGATTCCCTACATTGGCGGTGAGGAGATGCCCTTCGCCTATGGTGACCTGCAGGCGGAGATGGAGCTGATCAACCGCGCCTATATAGAAGTCATGCAGGCTGGCGATGGTCTGGGGCGAGTGTTCACCTTCCCGATTCCGACCTACAACATCACCCACGACTTTCCCTGGGACAGCGAAAACGCTGATCGCCTGTTCGAGATGACGGCGCGTTATGGTCTGCCGTACTTCCAGAACTTCCTCAACTCGGACATGCAGCCCAACCAGGTACGTTCCATGTGCTGCCGCTTGCAGCTGGACGTGCGCGAGCTGCTCAAGCGTGGTGGCGGTCTGTTCGGCTCTGCCGAGCAGACCGGCTCGCTCGGTGTGGTGACCATCAACTGCGCGCGTCTGGGCTACCTGCATCAGGGCGACCGCCACGGCTTGTACGAGCACCTCGATGTACTGCTGGAAATGGCCAAAGAAAGCCTCGAGGTCAAGCGTAAGGTCATCCAGCATCACATGGATGCCGGGCTCTATCCCTACACCAAGCGTTACCTGGGCACCCTGCGCAATCACTTCTCCACCATCGGCGTGAACGGTCTGCACGAGATGGTGCGCAACTTCACCGATGACTCTGAAGGTCTGCACACGGCGACCGGTCGCGCCCTGGCCATAGAGCTGCTGGACCATGTGCGGGCGGTGCTGGTGCGCTTCCAGGAAGAAACCGGCCACCTCTACAATCTGGAGGCGACGCCGGCCGAAGGCACCACCTATCGCTTCGCCAAGGAAGATCGCAAACGCTTCCCGGACATACTGCAGGCAGGTACGGCCGAAGCGCCGTACTACACCAACTCCTCGCAACTGCCGGTGGGCTTTACCGACGATCCGTTCGAGGCCCTGCAACTGCAGGACGACCTGCAGACCAAGTACACCGGTGGCACCGTGCTGCACCTGTACATGGCCGAGCAGATTTCGTCGGCCCAAGCCTGCAAGAACCTGGTGCGCAGGGCGCTCGGTCGTTTCCGGCTGCCTTATCTCACGGTCACCCCGACATTCTCCATCTGTCCCGTGCACGGTTATCTGGCCGGGGAGCACGAGTTCTGCCCGAAATGCGACGAGGAGCTGCTGGCCAAAGCGCCGGCTGATTGCGACTGCACGGCGTGAATGTGTAGGAGCAGAGGTTGGGCGTCCCCCGAAGATGGTTCCTACGCACCCGCGTGAGAGCCTGTGGCGGGACGCTCCGCGACCCAGCGACACTGAGCGTCATGATTATCACGGCGCCCCCACGCAGAGCGTGGGGAACGAGCAACGTTTCACCCACCCGAAAAAGGAGCGACACATGAAAGCCAGCCAACTGCCCGAAGCCCAACGCCAGCGCTGCGAAGTCTGGACCCGCGTCATGGGGTATCACCGCCCGGTTGCCGCGTTCAATCCCGGCAAGCAGTCCGAGCATCAGGAGCGCCAGCACTTCACCGAGGCGGCCGCCCGGGTAGCCGCGGCGTGACGGCAAACCTGCGGGTTGGGGGGCTAGTCCCCCTGACCACTCTGGATTTTCCCGATCACCTGGCCTGCGTGCTGTTCTGCCAGGGGTGTGGCTGGCGCTGCCGCTACTGTCACAATCCGCAGCTGATCCCGGCCTGCGGTACGCAGGAAAGGCCCTGGGAGGAAATTATCGGCTTCCTGGAACAGCGCGTTGGCCTGCTCGAGGCGGTCGTCTTCAGCGGCGGTGAACCAACCCTGCAACTGGCCTTGCCCGAAGCGATTGCCCAGGTGCGCGCCATGGGCTTCAAGGTCGGCCTGCACAGCGCCGGGATCAAACCCAAACTGTTTCGCGAGGTATTGCCGCTGGTGGATTGGGTGGGTTTCGACATCAAGGCTTTGCCGGAGCACAGCACGCTGATCACCGGTGTGGAAGGAAGCGGTCAGGCCAACTGGAAAAGCCTCGACCATCTGCTCGAAAGCGGCGTCGCCCATGAGTGCCGCACCACCGTGCACTGGCACCTGTTCGATGCCGATCGGCTCTGGCAGATGGCCATGCGCTTGCGCAGGCAAGGTGTCGAGCGCTTCGTCGTGCAATGCGTGCGCACGGCTCGGATGCTCGACGAGAGCCTGCCGGACAGCCGCGCCCCCCATGATCAGCTGCGCCTATGGGAGCGCATGGGCAAGCTGTTTCCATCATTCGTATTGCGCGGTTGAGCAGGGCATGGCTCGACCCTGCGAGCCGATGAAACTCAGCTCCAGCCCCAGAACTGCAGATACCAACCATATCCGACGACCGCGGTGCCCAGGGCCACACAGGCAAAGGCGGTCAGTCGGCGCAGGCCGTTGGCGCCGTGACGGCTGATCACTTGCCAGGCCAGATAGAGACTCCAGGCGATCGCTCCGGCCAGCATCAATGCTCGGGTTGGCTGTGCCCAGGCGAGGATGAAGCCTTCATAACGCAACAGCTTGATGGTTGTCGCCGAGAGACCGAGAAACAGCCCGGCTCCGCCGAGTGGCGTCAAGGTCAGCGCCAGGTGGTGGAACAGGTTGTCGCCCCGGTTCATCAGGCGTGCTGCGCCACGCAGCAGCAACCAGAGCGCACCGCCGATCACCAGCGAACTGGCGCCGATATAGCTCAGGATCGCCGCGCCATCGAGCCAACTGAAGGCATCGTTGGCCTGCGGATAGTGCGTCAGCAGCCACCAGGGGGCGTTGGCCTCGAGCGGCCAGAAGATGTCGCGATCCACCAGCCATTCGGCGGCAGTCTGCTTGAGCGTGATGAACCAGGGGCTGACCGTCCACTGGAAGGCGCCCATCGCCAGGCCGATCATGCCGAACAGCAGCAAGGTCGTGTCCCAGTGGCCATGTTGTGGCGGGTTGCCGACGATGAGGATTTCCTGGTTGGGCGAGCGTGCACTCAGTGCGACGGCGCCGCGTTGACCACTGCAACGGCCGCAGGCGTGGCAGTCGCTGTTGCCTTGCATGCGGCGGATGTCGATCAGCGGCGCGCAGTTGGGCGTGGGCAGGTGCGGCCCCTGATTGGCTTGCCAGCGTTCCTCGTCCACCTTGTAGTGGACCGGCGCCAGGCGCGCGAGCAGACTGAATACGCCGCTCACCGGGCACAGGTGTTTGCACCAGATACGTTTGCCGCGTCCGTAGAGAAAACCCACCAGCATCGCGGCAACGGTCGAACCGCCAAGAATCAGCGCCGCGGCCCGGCCATAGTCGTACACGCTGATCAGCTGGCCGTAGACGGTGGTCAGAATGAAGGCGACGGTCGGCCAGCCGCTCCAGCGGATCCAGCGCGGCGTGCCCTTGTTCAGCCCGCGCCAGCTGATCCATTCGCTGAGCGAGCCTTCCGGGCAGAGCACACCGCACCAGAGGCGACCGAAGAACACCATCGACAGCAGCACGAAGGGCCACCAGAGCCCCCAGAACACGAACTGCGCCATCAGCGTCAGGTTGTCGAGAATGCGTGCCTCGGACGGTGGCAGGGACAGGAAGGCGGGCAGCAGCAGCAGGACGAGGTAGAAACCCACCACCAGCCACTGGATCAGCCGGATGGCCTTGGCATGCTGGCGCAGCAGATCACCGACGCGTACCAGCCAGGGAGCGTTGATAATCATGCGGCGCGAGCCTCCAGGTGAGCCTCCGGTTTCGCTCGTAACCAGACCCAGACGGTCAGCCAGTACAGCCCCATCAGCACCACGGCGGCCAGCGATGGCATGGCGCGGTAGCCGGTGAGCCCCGCGACGGTGCTGCCCAGGGTGCCACCGTCATCGAGCAGGGCGGAGGTGTCCCAGAGCGGATCGCCGAAGATGCTGTAGAACACTTCCGGTATGTCCATGCCCATCAACTGGCCGCTGAAACGGTCGAGCCCGGCCATGAGCAGGGCCGCGCCGAGCAGCAGCAACAGGACTTCACTGACCTTGAAGAAACGCTGCCAGGAAAACAGCCGGCTGCCGGCCTGCAGTGCGGCGTAGCTGAGCAGCGCGAGGAAGAAGCCGAGCACACCGCCGATAATGAAGCCCATCAGATCCGTGCCTTGCTGCTGATGGCCGATGCCATAGAGAAACACCACCGTCTCGCTCCCCTCGCGGGCCACGGCGAGCATCGCCAGCACCAGCAGGCCGATGCCGCTGCCCTGGCTCAGGTGTGCGCTGGCGTTGTCGATCAGGCTGCGCTTGAGGTTGCGCCCGTGGTGGTGCATCCAGCCGACCATCTGCAGGATCAGCAGGCTGGCCACCAGCAGCATGGCGCACTGGAACCATTCGCCCGCCGGGCCGGCCAGCCAGTCACCAGCGCTGAGAATACCCCAGCCCAGCAGCGTCGCCAGGCCAAGCCCCGCGGCCACGCCACCCCAGAGCATGCGCAACGCGTGGCGATTATCCGGTTGCTGGCTCAGCCAGGCGTGCAGAATGCCGATGACCAGCAGGGCCTCGACGCTTTCGCGCCAGACGATAAACATGGATTGGCCCATGGCGCTTCTCCTGTTGGGTGGCCTGATGGCGGACTCGGTCCGTTGAGATCGAGCCCCTGGCCGTGCAGACCACAGGGACTACTTGGCGATGATTTCCCCTTCGGGAAGATCCATGTGGAACTCGTCGAAGAAGGGATAGCGGCCCGGTTTCAGGGGGTGAATCACAACGAACGATGTGACGCCGGCCGAGAGGACCTTTTCCACTCGCAGCGGTGTGCTCTCGAACTCGGTGGGGCCGCTGCCGGCGTTGTTGATGATGATCTTGAAACGCTGACGGGCCGACACCTCCAGGGTCGCCGGCTCGAAATGGCCGTCGCGGATGGTCAGCTCATAGGTAGGCAGGCCAGCCTGGGCGCCACCGGCAAAGCCGGCGACGAACAGGGGCAGCAGGTGCAACAGGACGCGTCGCATGGCTGGCCTCCGGCTCAATAGCCGCCTTTCTTGCCGATGCCGGCGTAGGTGAACTCGTAGCTCAGCTCGCAGCGTTCGAACCAGGGCGCGACGCCGGTTTCCTTGTCGACGTGACGGCCGAACATGGCGTGATCGCCGCCCGGCGGCAGGATGGTGAAGGTCAACTGGTACTTGCCGGGGCCCATCAGCTTGACGTTGTCACCGTAGTGCGGACCGTCGTTGGCTACCATCGGATGGAAGTCGCCTTCGATCTTCTCGTCCGAGCCTTTCTTGCTCAGCGAATACTTGATGTTCAGGTAGGGCACGAAGCTGCCTTCCTGCCAGCCGTTGCGGTTGTCTTCGGTGGCGGCGATGTCGGCTTCCAGGTGGATGTCGGATTCGGCTGTGGCGCGCATCATGCCGGCCGGCTCCATCTCCACCGGCTGCAGATACACTGCGCCGACCTCCATACCGCCGCATTGCTGCGGTTCACCGATGGGGTATTCCTTGGCCTGGGCGAGGGGCGTCAGCATCAGCGATGCGATGGCGAGAGTTATGGGGGTACGCATGTAGCCTCCGTGAGGAGTGTAATGAATGGCGAAGCAAGACTCGCATCCGCAAGGGTTAACGATAATGATTCGCGTCAATTTTGAATGAAATACTTTGTTACGTATAGGGCGGACTTGCTCCATTGTGAAGGGTCGGCAGGCTCAAGCGCACGGGTGTGAAGGGCTGCGAGTATCCCGTTGCGTTAAGTTGTCACACCCTCGCGGGGCGGCTCAACAGACCGCGCGGCGGCGTCCAGGAAATACGCCGCGAGTGGAAATGAGCTGTTTATTGAGCCGATTCGCGGCCTACCATATGTTTTTTTTCAATCAGGGAAGCCCATGCCTCAAACTGCTGTGCTGGACGCCCGCACCGCTCGGGTGCTGCCGTGGCTCGTCGCCATCGCGTTCTTCATGCAAACCCTGGACGGCACCATTCTCAATACGGCCCTGCCGGCCATGGCGCGGGACCTGGCCGAGAATCCGCTGCGCATGCAGGGCGTGGTCATTGCCTACATGCTGACCGTGGCGTTGCTGATCCCGGCGTCGGGATGGCTGGCCGACCGCTTCGGCACGCGGCGTATCTTCTTTTCGGCCATCGTACTGTTCACCCTCGGCTCGCTGTTCTGCGCGATGTCCACCAGTTTCAACCAACTGGTGATCTCGCGTGTGATACAGGGCATGGGTGGAGCGCTGATGCTGCCGGTGGGGCGCCTGGTGGTGCTGCGTGCCTATCCGCGTAGCGAGTTCGTGCGGGTGATGACCTTCATCGCGTTGCCCGGCATGGTCGGCCCACTGATCGGTCCGACGCTGGGTGGCTGGCTGGTCGAGTATGCGTCTTGGCACTGGATATTCCTGATCAATCTGCCGGTGGGACTGCTGGGCGGCATCGCGGCGTTCCGCTTCATGCCCGATCTGAAAAGCACCGAGCGGATACGTTTCGATACCTTCGGTTTCGTCCTGTTCGGGGCGGCGATGGTGCTGATCACCATCGCCCTGGAGGGCCTGGGCGAAATGCATATGCCGCACGCGCGGGTACTGTTGCTGATGGTGATCGGCAGCGCTTGCCTGGCTGCCTACTGGTTGCGTGCCGGGCATGTGGACAAGCCATTGTTCAGCCCCTCGCTGTTCCGTATCCGCAGTTTCGCGGTTGGTATCTTCGGCAATCTGTTCGCCCGGCTGGGCAGTGGAGCGCTGCCTTTCCTGCTGCCTTTGCTGCTGCAGGTGGCGCTGGGTTACTCACCGGCGCAGGCGGGGATGATGATGATTCCGCTGGCGGCCGGTGCCATGCTGATCAAGCCGCTGGCCAAGCCGCTGATCGACCGCCTCGGTTACCGGCGCATTCTCATCGGCAACACCTTGCTGCTGGGCAGCCTCATCGTCAGTCTGGCCACCATCGATGTGGGCACGCCCACACTGCTGTTGCTGCTGCACCTGAGCCTGATCGGCATGGTCAACTCGATGCAGTTCACCGCAATGAATACCGTCACCCTGGTCGGGCTTAGCTATCAGGACGCCAGCAGCGGCAATGGGTTATTGTCGGTGGTGGTGCAGTTGTCGATGAGTCTCGGCGTTGCTTCGGCCGGAGCCTTGCTGGGTGGCTTCACCGTGCCTGGCGCCGACGGTGAGGCCGTGCTGCGGGCATTCCAGATGACGTTTCTGTGTATTGGCGGCATATCGATGCTGGCCGCCGCGCTGTTCTTTCAACTGGACAGCAAGCAGAAAATGGCGGCAAGGTCGGTTGATGTGGAGTGAGTGGTTAGCCGGCACACAGCTCGGCTTCTTCCTCGGGTATCTCGTCGGTGACGATCACGCGAACATGCGGTCCCGACTCGTTCTCCATGCGCAGGCCGAAATAGAGGCTGTCATGGGCATCCCAGAAAGCCTCGACTTGCGCTATCGTGGCGGCTTCGAGAAGCACCTCCAGGCTGTGCTCCAGGATGATTGTGTAGAGTTTTTCGGCAGACATCGGCAGGCTCGCGTTCGATTCGGGAAGAGGGCTGCGCCTCGCAGCGGTGATGTCATTCTGACATTTGCTGTGGCGTTTGCCGTATCCGCTCATCGTCTCGCTCTGCTAATCCGCTGAACGGCACTATCCGCATCCCAGGCCAGCAGCCCGGACGTTGAAGCGTGTCCGGGCTGCGCATCGTTCAGCCGAGCAGCAGTGCGTCATCCGCCAGCTTTTCGCCCCGTACCTTCTCGAACATCTGTAGCAGGTCCGGCACGTCCAGGCCCTTGCGTTCGTCCCCGGCCACATTCAGCACCACCTGACCCTGATGCAGCATCACGGTACGGTCGCCGATGTCCAGCGCCTGACGCATGCTATGGGTGACCATCATGGTAGTGAGCTGCTTCTCGGCGACGATGCGGGCGGTCAGTTGCAGGACGAAGTCCGCGGTGCGTGGGTCGAGAGCCGCGGTATGTTCGTCCAGCAGCAGGATGCGCGAAGGCTGCAGCGCCGCCATCAGCAGGCTGACGGCCTGGCGCTGACCGCCGGACAGCAGGCCGATGCGGTCGGTGAGGCGGTTTTCCAGACCCAGGCCGAGGGTGGCCAGGTGGCTGCGGAATTCCTCGCGCATGGAGGACTGCACGGCCCAGCTTAGGCCACGGCGCTGGCCGCGCTGCTGGGCCAGGGCCATGTTTTCCTCGATGGTCAGGTCTTCGCAGGTGCCGGCCATGGGGTCCTGGAATACTCGGGCCACGCGGCTGGCACGGCTCCACACCGGCAGGCGGGTGACGTCCTCATCGTCGATCAGCAGGGTGCCGCTGTCCACCGACAGGTCACCGGAAACCGCGTTGAGGAACGTGGATTTGCCGGCGCCGTTGGTGCCGATCACGGTGACGAACTGGCCGGTGGGAATATCCAGGCACAGCCCCTGCAAGGCCCGCGTCTCGATGGGCGTGCCGGGGTTGAAGGTGATCTTGAGATTCTGTGCGCTGAGCATCAGGCGTGCCTCCTGCGGGTCAGGCGCTGTTTGATCAGCGGGATAACCAGGGCGATGACCACCAGCACGGCGGTGATCAGGTTCAGATCCTGGGCCTGCAGCCCGATGAAATCGCTGTTCAGCGCCAGGGCGATGAAGAAGCGATAGATGATCGCGCCGAGGATGACCGCCAGCGTCAGGAAGAAGATGCGCCGCGCCGGCAGGATGCTTTCGCCGACGATCACTGCCGCCAGACCGATGACGATGGTGCCGATACCCATGGAGATGTCAGCGCCGCCCTGGGTCTGGGCGAACATGGCACCGGCCAGCGCCACCAAGGCGTTGGAGATGGCCATGCCGAGGATGATCATGGCACCGGTATTGACACCCTGGGAGCGGGCCATGCGTGGGTTGGAGCCGGTAGCGCGGATGGCCAGGCCCTGGCGGGTGGAGAAATAGAGGTCGAGCAGAATCTTGGCGGCGATCACCACCAGCAGCAGGATCAGTGGCCGGGCCACGTAGTCGCTCAGCCACTGGGGCTGCAGGATGCTGAACATGGTCGGTTCCATGATCAGCGGAATATTGGGTCGGCCCATGATCCGCAGGTTGATCGAGTAGAGCGCGATCATCATCAGGATGCTCGCCAGCAGATCCATGATCTTCAGGTGTACGTTGAGTGCCGCGGTGACCACACCCGCCAGCGCGCCGGCGGCGGTGGCGATGAGGGTAGCCAGGAAAGGATCGGTGCCATTGGCGATCAGCACGGCGCAGACGGCGCCGCCCAGCGGAAAGCTGCCGTCTACGGTGAGGTCGGGGAAACGCAGCAGGCGGAAGGAGATGAATACGCCAAGCGCAACCAGACCGAAGATCAGGCCTACTTCAAGGGCGCCAAACAGGGAAAACAGTGACATGGATGATGTGCCTTTGGTGAGCGGCTGCGCCGGCGTCAGGTGCGCCGGCGCAGGTCAGATCATTCGATGACTTCGGCGGCCGAGTCGATCAGCTCCTGGGACAGGGTGACACCCTGGGCGGCAGCAGCGGAGCGGTTGATGAACAGGCTCAGGTCGGCAGTTTTCTGCGGTGCAATGCTGCCAGGTTCCTCTCCCTTGAGCAGGCGTACCACCAGTTCACCGGCCTGGATGCCGTGCTGGTAGTAGTCGATGCCCAGCGCCGCGATGGCACCGCGCTTGACGCTGTCGGTATCCGAGGCGACCAGCGGGGTCTTGGTATCCATGCCGACCTTGATCAGCGACTCGTAGGCCGAGACCACGTTGTTGTCGGTGTTGGTGTAGATCACGTCCACCTTGCCCACCAGGCTGCGAGCGGCCGAGCCTACGTCCACCGAGCGCGGGGCGGCGGCTTCGACCAGCGTCATGCCCATTTCCGGCAGCAGCTCGCGTAGGCGCTCGACTACCACCACGGAGTTGGCTTCGCCGGGGTTGTAGACCATGCCCACACGCTTGGCATCGGGCACCACACGCTTGACCAGTTCCATTTGGCGATCCAGCTCCAGCTCGTCGGAGACTCCGGTGACGTTGCTGCCGGAGGGTTCCCAGTTGCGCACCAGTTGGGCGGCGACCGGATCGGTCACGGCGGCGAACACCACCGGTACGGACTTGGTGCTGGCGACCACGGCCTGGGCCGAGGGGGTGGCGATGGCGACGATGGCGTCAGGGCGATCGCCAACGAACTTGCGGGCGATCTGCGCGGCGGTGGCAGTGTTGCCTTGGGCGGTCTGGTACTGCCACTTGAGGTTGTCGCCGCTGTAGCCAGCCTGCTCCAGCGCGGCGCGCACGCCGTCACGTACGGAATCCAGCGCCGGATGCTCGACGATGGCGGTGGCTGCCACTGATTTCTGCTCAGCGGCGCTGACTGCGAACGGAGCAGCCAGGGTCAGGGCGAAGGCGCCCAGGGACAGTCATTTGGTTAGGGGTGACTTCAGCATGCTTGGATATCCTATCGGGCTCTTCGGCCCTGTTTTTGTGTCTGCGTTCGAGCGATGTCACGGGTCAAGGGTTGGCGATAACTTGACGGGCCGGATTGGCACTGGCTCGCCAGGGCTGTCACGGGTCTTACCCAACACGGCGAACCTCGTTGACCAGCCGCCTGTGCCAAGCTGCCGCCGAGGCGTTCGAGAGTGCCGGGACGAGAATATGGGGATAGGTGCATTTTTGCCAGCAGAGCTGGCGGCCAAAGGCCAGATATGCGAGGTGACTGGCGGGGGGCTTGCGTTGTATCGATGGATTTCAGACAAAGGAAGACGTCCGTGGACGTCTTCTACGGTCGGGCGTTTGTACTGGATGGAACAGGTGCTGTAGCTTGGCGTAACCGGCTTGGCCAGATGTGCTCGACAGTCAGTGAGCTTGGGGCGCGCAAGCGCCCCAAGCTCTAAACGCCCCTCATAGCTGTTCGACTACCACTTCTTTCAGAGTGCCCTGGAAGTCGAAGGGCGGTTTGTAGTCGTAGGTGACCGGCGTGCCGGTATCCGAGCCAATGTCCTGGTTTTCCGACAGCGAATACTTGAACGGCGTGGTCTTGACGATCTTGCCCTGTCCGACCGTCGTGCCATCGACCGACAAGGTCACGGTGCCGCTCTTGCCCATCTCATTACCGCCTTCGTAATCAAACTTCATCGTCAGTTCATGTTCACCGGCCACCACCGGCTGCTCGCTTGTGACCGAGTAGCGTTCGACATCAAGGTAGTTGTGCGTACTGACCAGCTTGCCGTCCTTGAGGTAGAAGGCCCAACCACCAGTGTTGCCCCCTTGAGTGAAGATCATGCCGCTGGCACCGTCGGCAATATCTACCTTGGCACTGACCGTAAACGATTTGTTCTTCAGATCCGGCGCGGAAGCCTCAGGTAGCCCGGCCAGCGCGACCGGGTAGGCGTATCGACTACGCCCAGTGGCCAGGTTCGGTTTGCCCGTCAACTCGGCACTGAAACGCTCTGCCCCGCGCCAGTCCAGCGGCAATGCATTGCTCGCCGAGGCCTGTGCCCACCATAGCGCTTTCATGCTTTCCAGCTGCTCAGGATTATCCTTTGCCAAGTCGTGGGCCTGAGAGAAGTCCTGATCAAGGTTGTACAACTCCCATTTCGCGGTCATTGGATCGAACTCGCCACGTTCGGCTTGCCATGGCTCGAAGGCCAGTGAGGCGGCCCACCAGCCGTCCTTGTACATGCCTCGGTTGACGAACATTTCAAAGTACTGGCTGGTGCGAATTTCCGGCGCCTTGGCATCATCCAGAACGCTAAGGAAGCTGTGGCCCTGGATCGGTGTCTGCGTGGTTCCGTTGACACTGCGAGGCTCCTCTACGCCCGCTGCGGCGAGGATGGTGGGCGCGATATCGATCACATGGGTGAACTGGCTGCGCACTTCGCCGCCCTTGCTGAGCCTGGCCGGCCACTTCACCACCATCGGGTTGCGTACCCCGCCCAAGTGGCTGGCCACCTGTTTGGTCCACTGGAACGGCGTGCTCATGGCATGCGCCCAGCCCGCCGGGAAGTGGTTGAAGTGCTTTTCCGTACCGATTTCATCAATGTACGGGAGCATCTGATCGGTTCTCATCATATATGCATTGAAGAAAGCATTTTCGTTGAGGGTGCCGTCAAATCCTCCCTCCGCCGAGGCGCCGTTGTCACCGATGATGTAGATGATCATGGTGTTTTTGGCATCGGGCTGCTGGGCGACATAATCCAGCACCCGGCCGACCTGCTGGTCGACGTGATAGCCGTACGCGGCGAACACTTCCATCATCCGAATGTACAGACGTTTCTGGTCGGCGTTGAGCGAGTCCCAGGCCGGTAGGCTGGCTGGGCGCGGCGTCAGTTCGGCATTGGCTGGGATGATGCCCATCTTCTTCTGCCGTTCGAAGGTCTGCTTGCGGTATTCATCCCAGCCCATATCAAACTGGCCCTTGAAACGCTCGATAAGCTCCTTGGGCGCCTGGTGCGGGGCATGAGTTGCGGCCGGGGCCAGATAGAGGAACCAGGGCTTGTCCGGCTGGATCGCTTCACCTTACTGCAGCCAACTGAGTGCTTGATCGGCGAGATCGACACTCAGGTAATAGTCCTCAGCCGTAGGCGTACCGAGCGGCGTCTGGTTCTGGTAAAGGTAGGGGCGCATCTGGTTGGTGTCCCCGGCCATGAAACCATAGAAGAAATCGAAGCCCAAGCCATTCGGCCAGTGATTGAAGGGCCCCATGGGGCTGGTCTCGTAGACGGGGGTATTGTGGTTCTTGCCGATCCAGGCGGTGGTATAGCCGTTCTGTCTGAGGACCTCTGCAATCGTCGCTGTATCCTTCGGGATTACCCCGGTATAGCCGTCATAACCGGTTGCCAGTTCGGTGATGGTGCCTGTTCCCGCCACCTGATGATTACGCCCCGTCAGCAAAGCCGCTCGCGTCGGTGAGCAGAGCGCCGTGGTGTGGAAGCGGTTGAACGTCACCCCTTGCTTGGCCAGCTCATCCATTTTTGGCGAGGGTACCCCGCCCCCGGATGTCGCGAACTGACCAAAGCCGACATCGTCGAGCAGCACAAGCAGCACGTTGGGCGCACCCTCCGGTGCCTTGCGCGGAGCCGGAAACCGAGGTGCGTCCGAGTTCAGGTAGGTGGTTCCGACATTGCCGCGGAATTGCTGCTCTGCGTAGGGCAGTACCACCTGTGCGGTCGGCGTGGCTGAAGCGGGTGCCGCTTGCTCGGCATGTACCAGCGTCGTTGCCGAATAGCCGGAGAAAATTGCAGTGCTGAGAAGCGCTGCATACAACCTTCTGAGTCGCATGGAGTGGTCTCCCTTGACCGATTATGTTGAATAACCAGACTAGTGGAGCCATAAGTGTCGAGCAAGGCGGGTTGATGTCGCGGTATTCCTCTTGCCTCGACCGGAGGACTGGAAGCGAGGCGACTTTGCCCCATGCAGTCAACGGCCCGGCGCGCAAAATGCGCCTCAGTCCATGGACTTATCGAATTCCCAACTGACCACGCAACTGCTGCAGCCGGGGGTCGTTTGGTGCTGCCTTCTTCAACCGCTGCCAGTAGGTGACCGCAGTCTCACGC
>JBKEBY010000107.1:0-18283 GCA_047973445.1 Pseudomonas sp. | reverse complement strand
GGCGTGGGGATCATATCCTGCGCAAGAGGTCCTGATACCGAAAGGCATCTCGCCAATTGCTCACGCTGCCCCGGGCTGAGCTGGGAGAGCCGGGCAATCCAGCTGTTGAAATGACTCGCTCTCATGATTCACCTCCCGTATGTGGAGACGTCATGATCAGCTTAGCCTGTTGCAACAGTTAGCTCAGACATAGCCTTTTTAATTGCTAACACCGATTCTTGGTCCTAAAGTTCGCGCCGAACGTCGATGCTGGCAACGATCCATCCGGCTCAAGTACTGACGACGAGAGATCACTTCTGATACTCGGCGACATGCCTTGGGAAGTAGGCGAACCAAAGTGGGGAAACTGATCAGGCGTTCTTTTCATCCCTAATCCGACTTTACGTTTTCCCGATTTGGAGCCCTGCATGACGATCAAGATCGAAGATTATTATTCCCGCGCCACCTTCCAGAAGTTGAAAGCCTTCGCCGACGAGAAGGAAACGCCCTTCGTCGTCATCGATACCGCCACCATCGACAAGGCCTACGATGACCTGCGCGCCGGTTTCGAATTCGCCAAGGTCTATTACGCGGTCAAGGCCAATCCGGCGATCGAGATCATCGATCTGCTGCGCGACAAGGGCTCGAGCTTCGACATCGCCTCGATCTACGAGCTGGATAAGGTGATGTCCCGCGGCGTCGGCCCCGAGCGCATCAGCTACGGCAACACCATCAAGAAAGCCCGGGACATCCGCTACTTCTACGAGAAAGGCGTGCGCCTGTTCGCCACCGACTCGGAAGCCGACCTGCGCAACATCGCCAAGGCGGCACCGGGCTCGAAGGTCTACGTGCGTATCCTCACCGAAGGTTCGACTACCGCTGACTGGCCGCTGTCGCGCAAGTTTGGTTGCCAGACCGACATGGCCATGGACCTGCTGATCCTCGCACGCCAACTGGGCCTAGTGCCTTACGGCATTTCCTTCCACGTGGGCTCGCAACAGCGCGACATTTCCGTGTGGGATGCGGCCATCGCCAAGGTCAAGGTGATCTTCGAGCGCCTCAAAGAAGAGGACGGCATCGAGCTGAAGATGATCAACATGGGTGGCGGCTTCCCGGCCAACTACATCACCCGCACCAACAGCCTGGAAACCTACGCCGAGGAAATCATCCGCTTCCTCAAGGAAGACTTCGGCGACGAACTGCCGGAGATCATCCTCGAGCCGGGTCGCTCGCTGATTGCCAATGCCGGCGTGCTGGTCAGTGAAGTGGTGCTGGTGGCGCGCAAGTCGCGTACCGCCGTCGAGCGCTGGGTCTACACCGACGTCGGCATGTTCTCCGGCCTGATCGAAACCATGGGCGAAGCCATCAAGTTCCCCATCTGGACCGAGAAGAAGGGCGAGGTTGAAGAGGTAGTCATCGCCGGCCCGACCTGCGACAGCGCCGACATCATGTACGAGAACTACAAGTACGGCCTGCCGTTGAACCTGGCCATCGGTGATCGCCTGTACTGGATTTCCACCGGCGCCTACACCACCAGCTACAGCGCGGTGGAATTCAACGGCTTCCCGCCGCTGAAGGCCTACTACATCTAAACGCCAGTGCTGGACTGAACGCCGCGATTTTCGCGGCGTTCTTGTTTGGGGTTCGGGCAAGCCGTTGGCCCGCTATCGCCGCGGGGCGAGGCTTTTCCTGCGCCGTGGTCAGTAAAGGTCGCGCCGATAGCGCCCTTGCTCGCTCAGCTCATCGAGCCGTGCCTCGCCCAGCAGGCCGACCAGTATCTGTTGAACGTCACGGCCCATGCCTTCCAGGCTGCCGCACAGGTACAGCGCGGCGCCGGCATCGATCCAGCGCCGCAGCTCGTCGCCGGCATCGCGCAACAGGTGCTGCACATAGCGCTTTTCCGGCTGATCGCGGGAGAAAGCCAGGTCCAGCCTCTGCAGGTGGCCGGAAGCGAGCCAGTGTTCGATTTCCTGCTGGAAGAAGTAGTCGATCGACCGCTGTCGCTCGCCGAACAGCAGCCAGTTGCGCGAACCGGGCTGCGCGGCGCGCTCGCGCAGGTGAGCACGAAGTCCGGCCAGGCCGGTGCCATTGCCGATCAGGATCATCGGCGTGCTGTGCGCCGGTCCGTGAAAGGTCGGATTAGTGCGAATACGCAGCGCCACGTCGCTCCCGAGTGCAGCATGCCGGCACAGCCAGCCGGAACCGAGCCCGAGGCGGCCGTCGGGGTGATGGGCCTGGCGGACGAGCAATTGCAGTGTGCCATCGGCCGGCACCGAGGCGATCGAGTACTCGCGATGCGGCAGCAGCGGCAAGGCCAGCAAGGCGCTGACGCTCTGTCCGGCAAGGCTCGATTGCGGCTCGCCGATGCGGCGTTTGGCGAGTGCATGGGCCAGCGTCTGCTCGCCCTCCACCGGCTGGCTCGGGTCGTGCCCGAAGCGGCGCAACAGGGCTTCGATTTCGCAAAGCGGATGCTGTGGGCCGATTTCGGCGATGTCCCCGGCGCGCCAGAGCGCTGGCTCGGGCGCGCTCAAACCAAGCAGGAAGACCGGTGCGCCCGAACTTCGCGGGTTCAGGCATGTACGGGCATCCAGGCGCCAGCTCTGGTAAGGCGCCGGTTGCCAGTCGGAAAAGTCGCTGCGGCCGCTGATATGGCCCAGCTGATGCTGCCAGTGGCGCAACACGCCGGCGTCGCTGCGGTCCGCGCGGAGCAGATCGAACAGTGGCAGGGCGCGTAGCTCCCGTAGCCGTGCTTCGAGACGATGGCCGAAGCCGCAGAAGTGCGTGTACTGGCGATCACCCAGCGCCAGCATGGCGAATTCCAGGTGCGACAGGTCCATGTCCTGACTCGACAGTCGTCGTTCGAAACGTGCGGCATTGTCCGGCGCCTCGCCTTCACCATAGGTGCTGACGATGAACAGTGCGCGGCGAACGTGCTGCAAGGAGTCCAGGCTGTTCAAGGGCAGGACATTGCAGCTCAATCCGGCTTCACGCAGTTGCGCGGCGCTGCGCTCAGCCAGTTCTCGGGCCTGGCCCCCCTGGCTTGCATAGGCGATCAGCAGCGCATCCGCCATCAGGTTTGGCGCGGTCCGAGCCAGGCGGTGGCGCCGCCAGAACATCAGGCACAGCGCCATGTAGGCGAGGGTCACCAGTGCTGCGGATATCTCCCGTGCCGGTTGCCACCACAGCAGTCCGGCGCCAAGCACCAGGCAAGCTGCCAGCGGTGCGTAGCCGAGAAGAAAGAAACGTGATGGTGCGGAAGGCAAGACGGGTCCATCTCCACATGAGGACGGCGGGACGAGCCGAGTCGTTATTCGCTGGCCCGTCCTGCCGCCGCTCGATTACAGCCCCAGAACCTCGAGCGTGGCGCTGTAGCTGGCACGACGTTGGCTGGCCGGTTTGCTTACGCCTTTGTCGGTAGTCAGTTCGGCTTCCAGCCAGTACATCCCGGCTTCCGGCCAGGTGATGCTGACCTTGCCGGCGGCATCGGTGGTGGCCTTGATTTCGCCCAGCTCGTCGCGGTAGCGATTGCCGCCGGGAATCACGCTGATCTCCACGTCCGCTGCCGGTTTGCCGTCGAGCAGGAACACGAACTCGGAGGCCTCACCTGCGTACAGGTCGTTGGGGTGGGTGATCGGGGCCAGCTCCAGGCCCTGGCCGGTGGGCTTCAGTACGGTCTCGGTCGGGGCGCCCGAGGTGACGAACACTTCCATGCGGTTGCTGATCTGGCTGATCTTCAGGTCTTGCGCCTTGGCCGGAACGTTATTGGCGAAGGCTTCGGCGTCGCCCATCCAGCGCTGCGCCTCACCGTTTTCCTTCCAACTGGCGAATAGGCCGCTGCTGGCGATTGACAGTTTGTAAGTGCCTTTCTGAGTCAGGTGCACATCGAAGGAGCTGCGGTAACGGCCGATATGACCATTCTGCGGCTGGACCTGAGTGCCATCCGGAGCGCTCACCAGCAACTGGGCGGCGGGACGCGGACGCATGCTCTTCGGGCCTTGACTGGGTGTGCCGACGCCCTGCAGAAGCATGGGGAAATGGTCGAAGTAGAAGAGGTCGTTGGAGCGGGCGGCATCCACCGTAATCCAAGGGTCCTCGCCGGACAAGACTGTGGCCGAAGGCAGCATCCAGGCGCGGTGAGCCTGGGCGGAGAGCGGCAGGCAGATGGCCAGGGCGAGGGCGGTCCATTTGATCATGGGTTTCATGCAAGGCTTCCTTTGGTCATTGAGTCAGTTCGAGGGTGACGCTGCCCAGTTCGCTTTCGCCCTGGGCATGCTGTTTCTCGGCTTTTTGCGGCGGCCAGCTGAAGGGCACGCGCAGCAGTTCACGCCCGCCCACTTCGCGGGCTGCTTCCACCACCAGGCGATATTCGCCGGCAGGCAAGCCCTTGATAGGCGCCTGGCTTTCATCGAACGCCAGGCTGTGGGTGCCGACCGCGCGGGTCGCGCCGCTGACGCCGTCCACCGGCATTTCGAGGCTGCGGCCGCTACGGCGCCACCATTCGCGCATGTCCTTGAGCCATTTCTCGCCTTCGTTGTCCTTGAGCTTCAGGTCGTACCAGACGGCGAAGTTGGCGACATGACTTTTGTCCGGACGTTCCAACCACAGTGCCACGTAGGGGCGGTGGTACTCGGCGACCTGCAGGCGGGGGATTTCCACATCGATCTTCAGCTCGGCTGCCATCAGCGGTGCGCTGAGCAGGGCGAGAGGGAGCAACAAGCGTTTATGCATGACACATCCTTAATGAATGAACAGCAGGGCCAATAACAAGGGAATCACCAATCCGGCGCCGACCAAGGGCCAGGTGGTTGGGCGCCCGCCGGCATGACGCTGCAACAGCAAAAGGCCGGTCAGGCTGAACAGCACGCAGACCCCGGCGAAGATGTCGATGAACCAGCTCCACGCCTGGCCCGTATTACGGCCCTTGTGCAGGTCGTTGAAATACGCGATCCAGCCGCGATCGGTGGATTCGAAGAGCAGTTCGCCGCTGGCCAGTTCCAGACTCAGCCAGGAGTCACCGCCGGGGCGTGGCAGGGCGATGTAGAGCTCGCCGTCGTTCCACTCCGCATCACGGCTGGCGAGGTCGATGTTCAGCTCGGTCTCCAGCCAGGCGCGCAAGTCGCTCGGCAGACCCTCATCAGGCTGATCGGCCAGCAGCCGTTGTTGCAAAGGCGCTGGCAGCATCGCCTGTCGCTCGATGATGTTCGGGCTGGCTTCGATCTGCGCCGCATGGTTCAACGTGACTCCGGTTACCGCAAACAGCAGCATGCCCACCAGGCAGAGCGCAGAGCTGATCCAGTGCCATTGGCGCAGGGTGCCGAGCCAGAGATGCATGGTGGTCCTTGTTATACGAAGAAGTGCCGGATTCTAGGGGGCTTTAGAGTCTGAATGCTAAAGATTTACAAACAGCATACATTCGCGTCTGCTGGCTGGGCCGTCTTGTGCTGGAAGAAACGAAGCCGGGAAGATCCCGGCTCGTCGTGTCGAATCACCGTCAGAAGGTGAAGTTGGCTGACAACCAGAGGCGACGGCCTTCGGGAATGTAGCCGGAAGTAGATCGGGTGCTGTGGCTGTATTCGCTCACATAGTCCAGGCCGCTGCTACCGATGTATGAGTCGCTACGCAGGAAGTCCTTGTCGAACAGGTTGTAGATGGTGGCCTGTAGCGTCAGGTTTTGCGTCGCCCGGTAGGCGGCGCCGAGGTGGAACAAGCTGTAGGCGCTCAGCTTGTTGCCGACCTGATCATGGACAGCGGCATTGTTGCCACTGAGGTTTGAGCGGGCGTCAAGGAAGCGCAGTGTATCGCTGCGATACTCGTAGGCCAGCCATGTTTTCAGGCGGTCGGTGGCCTGCCAGTTGAGACGGGTATTGAGCATGTGTTCCGGTGTGTTGGTAAGTGGTCGGCCTTTGTTGTCGCCACTTTCTTGTTCGCTGTCGGTGTAGGTGTAGTTGGCGTTGATCCACCAGGCGTTAGCGAGTGGGATGCGAGTGGCCAGCTCGATACCTTGGGTCTCGGCTTCGCCAACGTTGACCAACTGACCATATTTTGTCTGTGTCTTTCCGGCCAGCAGACCGCAATAGGTGCCGCCTGGGTTGGCCGCACAATCGACCTCGGGGCCATCCATGATCTTGTCTTTGAACTTGGTGTGGAACAGGGTGGCGTTAGCGTTGAAGCCGGAGTGGTTTTCGTAATAAACACCGAACTCGTAGCTCGTCGACTCCTCGGGGTCGAGACCAGGGGTGCCGACGGTAATGACCTCTCCTTGACGGGTAACACCGTTGATACCGTCATGCAGGTCGTTCACGTTCGGTGTCTTGTACCCCTTGCTGATGCCGCCTTTCATGGTCCAGTTGTCGCTGGTATTCCAAACCAGATAGGCACGGGGGCTGATATGGCTACCGAAGGTCTCATGGTCGTCATAGCGTGCGCCGAGCGTCAGCGCTAGGTTGTTGCGGATGCGCCATTCGTTTTCGGCAAATAGCGCCCAAGTAGTTTGTTCGAAGGTGTCCATGGCCAGGCCATCGTCCATCTCTGCGTCCCACCACTGCCCTCCGAGGGTCAGTAGGTTGGAGTCACCGATGGGGGTAACCAGCTTGGTATCAAACACGAGGTTGGTTGTTTTGAGTTCGCGATCATCACCCCCGACACTTCCGGGGATACCAATATCGCTACCGATTGTTCCGGGAAGAGTCCGGCCAATGGTCTCGGTGGTGTTGCGCATCAGACTCGTATCGAGCGTGCCGAAATCGAGGCGTGCCGTATACGCGAGGGTGGCCTGCTCGCGTTCAAAGCGCAATTCGTTAGCATAACCGTTGCCGCTGGTTGGTTTCGGGGCGCAACTGCGATCACGACCGTCCAGAGTACCCAGCTGGCATTCATCGTTACCGTAGGTCTGTACGGAGCGATCCAGATCCAACGTGAAGTCGTGGTCTTGCGTCGGCGTAAAGGACAGCCGACCGCCAGCGCTCCAGTTTTCCGCTTCAACTGGCGAAGGGCCGCGGCTGCTCAGCGGAACCTTGGAATCGGAAAACTCCAGGTCGGAACTGTCACGGTCGTAGAAGCTGCCACGCAGTGCCAGCCCGAGCTTGTTTTCGATCAGCGGGCCGCTGGTGTAGAAGTTGATCTTGGAGCTGTCGCCATAGTCGCTGTTCTCTTGCAGGGTGTGTTCGACGCCGATGGCCGATCCCCACTCTTTGCCGACTTTGCGGGTGATGATGTTGACCACGCCGCCCAGCGCATCGGAACCATACAGCGTGGACATCGGGCCACGAATCACCTCGATCCGCTCGATGGCTGAAGGTGGAGGCATGAAGCTCGTTGAAGTTTCGCCAAACCCATTGGGGGCTACATCGCCCGGCGCATTCTGGCGTCTTCCGTCGATCAGGATCAGGGTGTATTCGCTGGGCATGCCGCGGATGCTGATGTTGAGCCCGCCGGTCTTGCCGGTATTACCGTGCACGTCCACGCCTTCAACGTCCTGCAGAGCTTCGGCGATGCTGCTGAAGCGTTTCTCCTGTAGCTCTTCCCGGGAAATCACGCTGATGCTCGCCGGCGCCTCCGTGATCTTCTGCTCGAAGCCCGAGGCACTCACGACGGTGTCGTTCAGCGTCAGTGGGTTTGTGTCAGCGAGCGTGTAGAAGCTGCAGCTAACCAGGGCGCTAGCCAGGGCCGTGCGGGCGAAGGGGGCGAACATGCGGTGAGGCTCCTTGGAATGAGTTCTTGATTGCGGGTGCGCATGGTAATGATGCGCGGTTGCGAATTGGTGTGAATTAACCTCTGCAAAAATGGCGGCACGCGGAAAAAGCCCTGAAGGCCCAGCGCCATCGGGATTTGCGAAATTATTTCTGTTTGTTTCGGGTGCGCTGGCTGGTATGTCGCAAGAGGAGCCAGTACGTCACATGGGAGGATGGGCCTCCTCGGCCATTAAGGCAGAGGAGGTTCCAGGCAATGGTCGGTCGTTACGGAGGTTGGGTATTTGGACCGTTGGGAGGGGTGGTGTGGACGGCATTCTGCCGCCGTCCATCATTTCGCCGCGTCAGGGCATCTGTACTTCGATAATCCCGTCGGCGCTGATGCTGACCTGGCGGGTGCCTGCTTCGACCTCGGGGGTCGGGGCCGAATCCATGCTGTACTTCATTGACTCACTACGCATCACTGGTTGGTAACCACCACCGCTGTGAAGGTTGAGGCTGACGACCTTGTAGTCCTTGCCGCCAAGTGCTTCGGTGGCTAGCTGGGCTCGTGCGCGGAAGGCCGCAACGGCGTCCTTGAGCAGGGCGTCTTCGTTCTGCTTGCGCACCGGGTCGGAAATACTGAATCCCATGCTGCCCATTTTCAGAGACTGCATCAGTTCCCCGGTGAGCTGAGACAGCTTGGTGAAGTCAGCGCTTTCCAGACGGAGCTCTGCGCGTTCTTGCCAGCCGACAATCTGTCGGTCTTTCCCTTCATAGACGGGATAGCTCCGGCGACTGCCCTGGCTGACAGTCACGCCTTCGGCCTTGCGGGCATGCTGCAAGGCTTCATTCAGGGTGCGCGTGGTCTGAGCGGCGAGAGCTGCCGGGTCCTTGTTCTGTGCTTCGCTGTACAGCGTGACATGCATGCGATCATGCGCTACTTCGCTGCTGACTTCGGCGCGCAAAGACACTTGGTTATAGCGCTGGTCGTCGGCAATGGCGGGAAGGCAGCTAAAACTGGCAAGACAGGCCAGCAGCGCTGCACTGCGGGGAGTGAAGGAAAGCATGAGGACTCCTTTGATTGAAAATGCCATCGGTGCGGCGTAGAGACTGTAACTCGTTATGCGATAGGGCGCAGTGACTTGGCGAGCTGATTGAAGAGCTATCCACGTTGGCATTGCTTCGCTGGAAAAGCCCCGGAATACCCATCGGGAGCACTTAAGGTTGTTTTCAACTCATGTTGCCTGCTACATCCGTACTTTCAACGGCTCTTCGGGATCGCTGCAGCCATTTCGTCTGCGACCCCGCTGAGTCTGTTTTCCCGTCGGGCAAGGCATGAGGAGAGAGGTTTGGCTACTCCAAATGACGAAGCGTCAGTAGGTCCTGTGCGTCGCGTTGCCGCACATGAACTGGGAAAAGGACTGCTTGGTTATACTCGCCGCATCCTTGGAGAGACCATGTACCCATCCGTTCCCCTGCTTTCGGCTAGCCGGCAGAATCTTCGACTCCTTACGCTCATTCGCACTCTTGTGCTGGCCGCCCAGACCGGCGCGGTGGGGCTCGCCTTCGCCAGTCATCAGGTGACGCTTCCCTGGTTCTACCTGAGTGTAACCTTGGCCATTTCGGCCTTGCTGTGTCTGAGTACCGCGTTGCGCCTGCGTGGCCCCTGGCCGGTTACCGACCTGGAATATGCCGTACACCTGGGCTGCGATCTGCTGATACATAGCGCCTTGCTGTACTACTCGGGCGGTTCGACCAACCCCTTCGTTTCTTATTACCTGGTACCCCTGACCATCGCTGCGGCGACGCTGCCTTGGCTTTACTCGATCGTGCTGTCCGGGTTGGCGCTGGCGGGCTACACGCTGATGCTGGTGTGGTACGACCCGGTCATAGTGCCACCTGTCGAGCGTACCACTCTGTTGGTGTACGGCATGTGGCTGAGCTTTGCGCTGGCCGCGGCGCTTATTACCTTCTTCGTGACGCGGATGGCCGAGCAATTGCGGGATCAGGAGCAGTTCCAGGCACAACGCCGTGAGGAAAGCATGCGCGATCAGCAACTGCTTGCGGTGGCAACCCAGGCCGCGGGGGCCGCCCATGAGTTGGGTACGCCACTGGCGACCATGAGCGTGCTGCTCAAGGAGCTGCGCCAGGAGCACCGTGATCCGCAGCTGGACGAGGATCTCGCGTTGCTGCAGTCGCAGGTGAAGCTCTGCAAGGAGAGCCTTACGCAATTGGTGCGCGCGGCTGAGGCAGATCGCCGACAAGCCGTGGTGGAACAGACCGTGCGCGAATGGGTGGAATCAGTCATGCAGCGCTGGCATCTGATGCATCCCGAGGCGACCTTCCAGTTTCATTGCGTGGGCAAGGGCAGTGCGCCGAAACTGATGCCGCCGGCAGACCTGAGCCAGTCGTTGCTCAATCTACTGAACAATGCCACCGATGCCTGCCCTGACGATCTGGACATCCGGTTGGACTGGAACGAACAGTGGATCAAGGTGACCATTCGTGATCATGGTGCTGGCGTACCGCTGGCCATCGCCGAGCAGATTGGGCGCCCCTTTATCACCACCAAGGGAAAAGGTTTCGGATTGGGTCTATTTCTTAGTCAAGCGAGCGTGACACGTGCCGGCGGGACGGTGAAACTCTACAATCACGAAGATGGCGGGGCGCTGACCGAGTTGCGTCTGCCGCATGGCTCGGTTCGAGCCTGACCCAGATCGCGATATTGTGAAAGGAATGTAGATATGACCGATGAAGTGCAATTCGACGGCGAAGAGCAGCCCCATCTGTTGCTGGTCGATGACGATCCCACTTTCACTCGCGTGATGGCGCGGGCCATGGGACGGCGGGGGTTGCAGGTCAGTATCGCTGGTTCTGCAGCCGAGGGCCTGGAGCTGGCGAAGCAGGATCTTCCCGATTACGCCGTGCTCGACCTCAAGATGGAGGGCGATTCGGGGCTGGTGCTGCTGCCCAAGCTGCTCGAGCTGGACCCCGAAATGAAGGTGTTGATACTGACCGGCTATTCGAGCATCGCCACCGCCGTGGAGGCGATCAAACGCGGTGCCTGCAACTATCTCTGCAAACCGGCCGATGCGGATGATGTGCTGGCGGCGCTGCTGTCCAAGCATGCGGATCTCGACAGCCTGGTGCCGGAAAACCCGATGTCGGTCGATCGCCTGCAATGGGAGCATATCCAGCGTGTTCTCAGCGAGCACGACGGCAATATCTCGGCCACCGCCCGCGCACTGGGCATGCATCGTCGCACCCTGCAGCGCAAGCTGCAGAAGCGTCCGGTCAGGCGCTAAGAGCCTGTTCACGATCTGCTGCGCGTCGGCCCAGCTGCGTTAAAAACAGGCTCGGAATGCTCATTTACATCAATAAACTCCGCTTCCTCGCCTGTTTTTGCCTTGCAGGACTCTAGCTCGCTAGATCGTGAACAGGCTCTAAGAGCGGCTTCAGGCAGAGAGTGGAGCGATCGGTCGCTGTTTTGCAATCCAGCGTCCGGTTGCGTCTTTGGTTACCATAGCCGGTCACTTCGCTTCCCTTCGAGCACTCCATGCTGGCCCTTGTCGTTCAGACGCTGAGCGTTACCGCTCCGGTATTTGCGATGCTCTTTATTGGCGTCGTGCTCAAGCGACTGGGCTGGATCGACACGGGGTTCATCAATACGGCTTCGGCGCTGGTGTTCAAGGGCACCATGCCGACGCTGCTGTTCCTGTCGATCATCCAGGCGGATCTCGGCTCTGCATTGCAGCCTTCGCTGATCGTCTATTTCGTGGTGGCCAACATCGCCAGCTTCGTACTCGCCTGGGGCTGGGCGTTGTGGCGTTGCCCGGTGACCGATCGTGGGGTGTACGTACAGGGCGCCTTTCGTGGCAACAATGGAATCGTCGGTCTGGCGCTCGCGAGCAGCCTGTATGGCGACTACGGCCTGTCGCTGGGTGGCGTGCTCGCGGGTGTGGTGATCTTCATCTACAACACGCTTTCGGTGGTGGTGCTCGCCATCTACAGCCCCGGCAGCAGTGCCAGCGTACGCTCCGTTTGCATCAGTATTCTGCGCAACCCTCTGATCATCGGAGTGGCGTCGGCCATTCCCTTCGCCTACTGGCAGGTCGAGCTGCCGCTCTGGCTGCTGACTTCGGCGGGATATTTCGCACAGTTGACCTTGCCACTGGCTTTGATCTGCATCGGCGGAACGCTGTCGCTGAGCGTATTGCACGAAAGCAGCGGGACGGCGATCAGCTCCAGTCTGATGAAGATGGTCTGGCTGCCGCTTCTGGCCACGCTGGGTGCCTGGGCATGGGGCTTTCGCGGTGCGGAGCTGGGTATTCTCTTCCTTTACTTCGCCAGCCCCACGGCGGCGGCGAGCTTCGTCATGGCGCGTGCGGTCGGCTCCAACCATCAGTTGGCGGCGACGATCATCGTGATCACCACGCTGTCCGCAGCGGTGACGATCAATGCGGGGTTGTTGGTGCTGAGTCGACTGGGGTGGATATAGTCGCGGACTCGTCGTAGCCCGGCAAAAGAGTGACATCGGCCTGGTGAATCGCTTGGCAATGGTCGTTATCGATCACCATGCCACAGAAAAAGAAACGCGTTTCCGTCAAATTGCCTGGGTCAATCAGCGGCCTGCCTGATAAGGCGGTTGCTTCATGTTCCAGGGAATCATTCATGGCATTTTTTTCTCCTTCTAGCCGATCGCTGATGCGTGACGATATTCGTGTCGTGAGCCTGCGTCGGTTGGCAGCGCCGGGGCTTGCTCTGACGCTGGTGTTGAGCCTGGGTAGCTTTGCCGGAGGCATATGGGTCGGTGGTGACCTGCGTGCCAAGCCGGAGGTGGTGCAGGAGGAAGAGTCCGCGCTTGCGGATGAGGGCCAGTTCGCCATCGCGCGGGTCGGCGAGGTGGTCGGTCGGCTGAAGTCGCTGGAGTCCGACCTGCTTGCATTGCAACGCATGATGGATGAGCAGCGTGAACTGCACGGACAGTTGTCCGCGCTGGACCCGACGTTACTGTCCGAACTGGTGCCGGATCGCTCAACACGAACGGGGACCGGACAGGGTGGTGTCCTGTTGCCTCCACGAGGCTGTTCAGGTGGGTTGCGGCCAGGTGAGAGTGCTCTTTCACTGGATGATCTGAACCGCAGCGAGACTTCTGTGAGCTGCATGCGTCTGATGCTCGATGAGCTGATGCAGCGTGTAGCCGAACGCAACGCGGCGCTCATGACGATTCCTTCTCGCCGCCCGGTGGGTGAAGCCCGCCTGGGCTCGGCCTTTGGCAATCGCATCGATCCTTTCCGCAAGCGCCTGGCGTTTCACTCCGGGGTGGATTTTGCGTTGAGCAGTGGCTCCGAGGTCGTCGCTGCTGCCGGTGGCCGAGTACGTTTTGCGGGTCGCCGGGGCGGCTATGGCAAGCTGGTGGAAATTGATCACGGCAACAGTCTGGTCACGCGTTATGCGCATCTGTCGCGGATGGACGTGCGTCGGGGGGATGTGGTGACGCCATCGCAGCCTATTGGCGCGGTAGGTTCCACCGGACGTTCCACCGGCCCGCATCTGCATTTCGAGGTATTGCACAAGGGGCGGTTTGTCGACCCGCAACGCTTCCTGGCACTGGGCGATATGGAGCGCGACAGCGATGGCTTGGCCGACGACTAGGCGACCTTCTACCAGGGACCTGCTTCGTGTCGAACATCGTTTGCAGGCTGTGCCGGGCGCAAGTGTCGGGCGCTGGATCATCCTTGCCCTGGTGGCTGTAGTAGTTGCACTGCTCTATCTGCGCAGCCACGAGCAGGCTGGCTATGGTCGGCAGGTCGATGCGTTGAAGGAGGAGCATATGCTGCTCCAGGCGGAGCTGGATTTGAACCGCTTGAAACAACAGGAAACCCAGGCCACCGAAGAGCAGTTGCTCAAGCGTATCGCCACGCTGTCGGCGCAGGTCGAGCGCCTGCAGGCCGATCTGGCCTTCTTCCGTCAGCAGAAGAAAACCCGCTGACCCCTTTTTGGAGTAGATGATGTTCAGCAAGAAGAAGCCGGTGTCACGTGTCGCCATCGATCAGTTCTCCAGTCTGATCTCGGGAAGCTTGTCACTGGTGGGTGACGTGACGTTCGAGGAAGGGCTGAAGATCAGCGGCGAGGTGTACGGCAACGTCAGGCACAAGCCGGGCACGCACAGCCTTCTGGCGCTCAGTGTGGAGGGGCGTATCGAAGGCAATGTCAGCAGCTACGATGCGCTGATCGACGGCACCATCGTCGGCGACCTGGTGGTGGAACATTTGCTCGAATTGCATTCCAACGCGCGCGTGCAGGGCAACATCCGCTATCGCCAACTGAGCATGGAAAACGGCGCGGTAGTCGATGGCTCGCTCAACCGCATGGATGACGATGAGGGAGCCGCACAGATTTTCGAATTGCCCCGTCCGCAGGTTCGTGAAAGCTGAGGATAGAGTGCCCTAAGGTCTGTTCTGGTTCGTCGCGGCCGCGAACGAAACGGAACAGACCCGGACTGTGAACCCGATTCAGCGCTGGGTTTTCCAGGCCCGACCCGCGATGACAATCAGCGTGACGGCGGTCAGCGGCAGTACGTAGCCGAGCATGGCATCACCAAAGGTGCTGGCAAAGGGGCGGCCGGTACTGACAAGGATCAGGTACAGGGTGTAAGCGACGTAATAGCCCAGGAAGAGCAAGCCTTCCCAGCGATTGATGCGGTAGCCCGCGAAGAAGATCGGCAGGCAGGCGACGGCGACGGCAATCATCACCGGAAAGTCGAACGCCAGCGCGGCTGGCGAAACCGCGATAGCCTGCGGCGAAACCAGTGAGGCCAGGCCCAGCACGCAGAGCAGATTGAAAATATTGCTGCCGACGATGTTGCCGACCGCGATGTCGCGTTCGCCACGAATAGCCGCCAGAATCGAGGTGGCCAGTTCGGGCAGCGAAGTGCCGATCGCGATCACGGTCAGACCGATCACCAGCTCCGACAGTCCCAGCGCACGGGCCAGCGCTACTGCGCCTTCGACGAGGAAGTTCGATCCCACCACCAGCAGCACCAGTCCGCCGATTACCAGGGCGGCGTTGATCAGACTGGCATATGGCTTGGCGGGCTCGTTCAGGCCGAATTCCTTGGCGAATTCGTCGTTGGTCGTCGTGGCATTTTCCCTGCGGCTGCTGATGATCAGGAACAGCGTGTAGGCGACGACGGCGGCGAACAGCAGGATGCCATCCAGGCGGCTGAGTGCGCCGTCCAGCGCCAGTCCAAAGGTCGCCAGGCTGGCGCCAATCATGATCGGTACATCCAGGCGAATCAGTTGTCGCGAAACGATCAACGGAGCGACCAGAGCGGTCATGCCGAGAATCAGCAGCACGTTGGCGATGTTGCTGCCGATCACGTTGCCGATGGCGATATCACCGCTGCCGTTCAGGGCGGCCTGCACGCTGACAGCGGTTTCCGGTGCGCTGGTGCCGAATGCGACCACCGTCAGACCGATGATCAGTGGCGAGATACCGAACTGCGCTGCCAGTTTGGCAGCCCCACGTACCAGTACCTCGGCACCTGCGACGAGCAGCACCAGACCGGCGATGAGATAGACGAAAGTCATGAGTGTCACGAATTGAAACTCCGCGAAAAAAGAAGGGGCTCAGCGCTGGTGTTTCCAGGCGCGCAGAAAGATCACCGCCAGGGTTATCGCCGTCAAGGGCAATACGTAGCGAGACATTGCATGGCGGAACAGCTCGATGGCCGGAAGGCCGCTGGAGAACAGCGCCAGGTGCAGTGTATAGGCGAGGTAGTAGCCAAAGAACAGCAAGCCCTCCCAGCGTCGAATGCTGTAGCCAGAAAGGAAGATCGGCAGGCAGGCGACGAACGCCGCCAGCATGACGGGGAAGTCGAAGGCCAGCGCGTTGGGCGAAATGGAAAGCCCGTCGCTTGCCACCAGGGCGCTGGCCCCCAACACCAACAGCAGATTGAAAATACAGCTGCCCACCACGTTGCCCACGGCGATATCCCGCTCGCCTCGATACACCGCCAGCAGCGAGGTGGCCAGTTCGGGCAGCGAGGTGCCGACGGCCACCACCGTCAGCCCGATGATCAGCTCCGATAAGCCCAGGGCGCGCGCGAGGGTGACGGCGCCTTCGACCAGCAGATTGGAACCGGTGATCAGCAGGCTGGCGCCAATTGCGATCAGCAGCAGATGAAACAGCCAGCCGAAGCGTGTGATGGTGGCCTGAGCCCCGAATTGCGTGGCGAATTCGTTGGCTTCGCGTGGCTGTTTCTCCCGTTTTCCGGCGATCACCAGAAAGACCGTGTAGCCCAGCAGGCAGACCAGCAACAGGCTGCCGTCCAGCCTGCTGATCCGACCATTCCAGGCGAGGGCAAAGCTCAGCAGGCCGGCGAGGAGCATGATGGGTACGTCCAGGCGGATCAGCTGCCGGGCGACTTTCAGTGGTGCTATCAGCGCCGACAGGCCGAGAATCAGCAGGATATTGGCGATATTGCTTCCAATCACATTACCGACAGCGATATCGCCGCTGCCACTCAGCGAGGCCTTGATGCTGACGGCTGCTTCCGGTGCGCTGGTGCCGAAAGCCACGACCGTCAGGCCGATCACCAGCGGTGAGATGCCCATGCGCCTTGCCAGTTGCGTCGCGCCGCGAACCAGGCTTTCGGCGCCGAGGACGAGCAGCGCCAGACCGGCGAACAGATTGCCGACGATGAGCAGCGTCATTCGAGCGTTTCGATGCGCACGCCTACGACCCCTTCATCGATCATTCCGATTCGCTCGGCGGCCGCGCGCGAAAGGTCGACGATGCGCCCACGCACGAAGGGGCCGCGGTCGTTGATGCGGACGGTCACCTGCTTGTTGTTCCGCAGGTTGGTCACCCTGACGCGGGTGCCGAAGGGTAGCGAGCGGTGAGCGGCGACCATGGCGCGCTGGTCGTGGAGTTCGCCGCTGGCGGTACGTTGGCCGTGGTGCATGCGGGCATAGTAGGAGGCTTTGCCTCGCTGACTGAAATGGCTCTGGCTTGATGGCGGTGTGTGTGCTTCGGGTGAAGATGGCATTGGTGCGCGATCGGCGCAGCCCGAAACCAGCAGGGCGAGCGAAAGCGGGGCGAGCAGCCATATTCGCAGGCGCATGTTGCAGTCCTTCAAGGGTGATCGGTGAAGCGAAGGAATCGGAACGAAGGTCAGACCTTCGCTCCGGTGCTCGTTAGGGGTTGTTGCCATTTCGTCCGCGGCTCGCGACGAAACGGCAGCAGACCCTAGCTTTCGAGCTTTTTCTTCAGCAGTTGGTTCACTTGGCCGGGGTTGGCCTTGCCCTTGGAGGCCTTCATCGCCTGGCCGACGAAGAAGCCGAACATCTTGCCGCGTTTGGCTTCGTCGCTGGCGCGGTACTGTTCGACCTGCTCGGCGTTGGCCGCCAGCACGTCATCCAGCATCGCCTCGATGGCACCGGAGTCGGTGACCTGCTTGAGGCCCTTCTTCTCGATGATCTCATCGGCCGTCGCACCTTCGCCGGCAGCCAGCGCCTCGAAGACCATCTTGGCAATCTTGCCGCTGATGGTGTTGTCCTTGATACGCAGGATCATGCCACCCAACTGTTCGGCGGAAACCGGCGACTGCTCGATCTCCAGGCCTTCCTTGTTGAGCAGGCTGGATAGCTCGCCCATCACCCAGTTGGCCGCCAGCTTGGCGTCACCACAGGCGGCGTTGGCCTGTTCGAAGTAGTCGGCCAGTTCGCGGCTGGCCGAGAGTACGCTGGCGTCGTAAGCGGACAGGCCGAATTCGCGTTCGAAACGCTCGCGCTTCTGCGGCGGCAGTTCCGGCAGCGCGCTGCGCAGCTTATCGAGGAAGCTCTGCTCGATCACCACCGGCAGCAGGTCGGGGCAGGGGAAGTAGCGGTAGTCGTTGGCTTCCTCCTTGCTGCGCATGGAGCGCGTCTCGTCCTTGTTCGGGTCGTACAGGCGGGTTTCCTGCACCACCTTGCCGCCATCCTCGATTAGCTCGATCTGGCGCTGCACTTCATGGTTGATCGCCTTCTCGATGAAACGGAAGGAGTTGACGTTCTTGATCTCGGCGCGGGTGCCGAACTCGGCCTGGCCCTTGGGGCGCACCGAAACGTTGCAGTCACAGCGCAGCGAGCCTTCGGCCATGTTGCCGTCGCAGATGCCGAGATAGCGCACCAGGGCGTGAATGGCCTTCACGTAGGCCACCGCTTCCTTGGCCGAGCGAATGTCAGGCTCGGAAACGATTTCCAGCAGGGGCGTGCCGGCGCGGTTCAGGTCGATGCCGCTCATGCCGTGGAAGTCTTCGTGCAGACTCTTGCCGGCATCCTCTTCCAGGTGTGCACGGGTGATGCCGATGCGTCTGACGGTGCCGTCTTCGAGAGTGATATCCAGATGGCCCTTGCCGACGATGGGGTGGTCCATCTGGCTGGTCTGGTAGCCCTTGGGCAGGTCGGGGTAGAAGTAGTTCTTGCGGGCGAAGACGTTCTGCCCGGCGATTTCGGCGTCGATCGCCAGGCCGAACTGGCAGGCCTTGCGCACGGCATCGGCGTTGAGCACCGGCAGCGTGCCGGGCATCCCGAGGTCGACCAGGCTGGCCTGGGTGTTGGGTTCGGCGCCGAAAGCGGTGGCGCTGCCGG
>JBKEBY010000073.1:0-1573 GCA_047973445.1 Pseudomonas sp. | reverse complement strand
TGTGGAAGGCCTCAACCCGCGTATTGCCGGGCTGCTCCAGCGGCGCGGTCTTCTGGAGGCCGACACCGGCTGGTACGAAGGTCGCCCGGTGCTGGTGGTGCGCAACGACAACAGCCAGGGCCTGAAGAACGGCGACATCGGCATCGCCCTGCGTCTGCCCGAACCCGCCGAAGCGCCCGGCGCCGCGCCCAATCCGGTATTGCGCGAGGCCTTCCCGCGCAACGACGGCTCCGGCGCGCTGCGCTTCATCCTGCCCAGCCGCCTCAACGCCGTGGAAACCGTGTTCGCTATGACCGTGCACAAATCCCAAGGCTCAGAATTCGCCCACACCGCGCTGATCCTGCCCGACACCCTCAACCCGGTCCTGACCAAGGAACTGCTCTATACCGGCATCACCCGCGCTCGCCACTGGTTCAGCCTGATCGAAACCCGCCCGGGCATCTTCGACGAAGCCGTGCAGCGGCAGGTGGCGAGAAGGAGTGGCTTGATGGATGGGTTGAATGGTGGGCGAAAGCCGCAGCATGAACCATCTGCCAATGGCGATTGAATATCACGGGCTTATCCGCGAGCATATGCAGCTTCTGCTGCGACGCGTGCAAACGGCAGGAAGCATGTACGTAGTTGTCTGTTAACTGGAATGGAAGCCCTATGTCTCGTCTCGTTGCTCTCGCAATCGCTTTTGTTTTGCTTACCGGTTGTGCCTACGGCCGAAAGATAGATTACGCGCACAGCTACCCGGCCTTGCCAGCCGCGCCGACCCAGACGGTGGAAGTGCAAGTCGTCGATATGCGGCCATATGTGCTCTCGGGTAACAAGAACGACACTTTCGTTGGTCTCACGCGCGGTAGTTATTACATCCCCTACGACGTGAATACCCGCTCGGGCCAACCGCTGGCGAACGATTTGAGAGCCGCGCTGCTCGGCGGGTTCGAGCGCAAGGGTGTACCGGCGCAGGGAGCCGAAGCAGGTGCCACTGCGGCGTCGAAACCAGATGCCTTGCTTCTCGCTGTCTCCGTTCATGAGTGGAAAAGCGAAGCCGCAATCGGCGAGATTCTGACTTATTCCCTGCGGGCCGAACTGATCGATGAGGCTGGGCAGCGGCTGGCAACAGCGCAGGCCAGAGGGTCCGATCGTGTATACGATCATGGTCAGGCCGGTCAGTCGGCCCTGGCTTTGCTGCTGACGCAGCCAACGCTCGTGCGAGCGTTCGGAGGCGAAGTGGAGATCGATACGGCCCAGAACGAACCCGCCCAGGATGCTCCGGTGCGCAAGGCAACTGCCGAGCTGTTCATCCCCCGCCTCGGGCGCGATGGCGTTTATTGAAGGCTATGTCTGAGTTAGCTGTTGCAACAGGCTAAGCTGATCATGACGTCTCCACATACGGGAGGTGAATCATGAGAGCGAGTCATTTCAACAGCTGGATTGCCCGACTCTCCCAGCTCAGCCCGGGGCAGCGTGAGCAATTGGCGAGATGCCTTTCGGTATCAGGACCTCTTGCGCAGGATATGATCCCCACGCCCAATAGCTGCCCGCATTGCCAGTCCAGCGAGTTGCGTCCGTGGGGTGCCAGCGG
>JBKEBY010000017.1:0-10598 GCA_047973445.1 Pseudomonas sp. | reverse complement strand
GCAAGCAGTACATCGCCGTTGAACAGCGCCTGCGGCGACTGTCGGTAGCGGATATTGCCGGCATCCAGGCAACCGGCGTGGGCCACCCTGTCGAAAATCGCCTTGGCGGCACGCTGCTCGTCGAGCAACTGCCGATTATGCTCAGCGATCAGGTCGCGCTGCCCCAGGACCGTCGCCTGCAGCTGCCGCAGACGATGCATGGCCTGGATTTTCGCCTGCAGGATCATCGGATCGTAGGGCTTGGCGATAAAGTCATCGCCGCCAGCGGCCAGACAGCGCGCCAGCTCGCTCGGCTCCGACAGCGAGGTGAGGAAGATGATAGGGACCAGCTCATCGCCTGCCCGCTGCTTGATCAGACGCGCCGCCTCGAAGCCATCCATTACCGGCATCAGGGCATCCATCAGCACCAGCTGCGGGCGCTCCTGCTCAAACAGCGCCAGTGCTTCCAGACCATTACCGGCGGTGAGCACCCGGTGCCCCTGGCGAGCGAGAATGGTCGCCAGCAGCATGCGATCGACCGCGCCGTCCTCGACGATAAGAATCGACAGCGACGGAGGCATTCAGTCGATCACGAACAGTTGCTGGAAATTGGAAATCGACAAGACCTTGCGCACATCGGCGTTGCAGTTGATCAGACGAATCTGCGCGTTGTCACCACCGGCGTGGTCGCGCAGCAACAGCAGCATTCCGAGTGCAGAGCTGTCAAGGTAGGTTGCGCCGCCCAGGTCCACCACGTAGCGATGCGCCAATCCGTTCACCCGCTGATAGGCATTGCGAAAAGCCTGGTGTGAATTGAAATCGAAGCGGCCGCGGATGTGCAGCGTCAGTTCCTGCCCATCTGCCGATAGCGTAGAAGTGATGGTCACGAAGCTCTCCCTAATCCGCAAGGTCATGGTGCGCCGCCAGGCGAAGAAGCCTATGAAGATGTAGCAGTCAACCTCGGGGGCGGCAAGCGTCAGTCCTGTTTCGGCCGAGCGGCCAGGCGCTGCGAAAACTCGTCGAGCAGTTTCTGCTCGCGCTTGTCGGCCGCCATCCGTGCCTCCTGCAGATAGCGTTCGACGAGTTTGGACAGCCCTTCCAGACGGGCACGACGCTGCTGCCATTGCTGACGCAGTTTGTGCAGATTGTTGCGGTGCCAGTCGACGCTACGCTGCTGCTGGCCGATGGCTGATTCGAGCTGGGAGAGAAAGCGCTGGTAGTTCATCAGCCATTGGCCACTGACGCCCTGGCTACCCTGCGTCAGCCATTGCTGCTGGTAATCGCTGAAATACTGCTGCAACTCACCGAGCTTGAGCTCGGCCTGATCCATTTGTTGCTGACTCTGCCCCAGCAGGCGCGCGGCTTCGCGTTCGGCGCGCTCGGCCATTTCGATCACCGGTGTCAGCCGGGCGGCACGACTGGCAGGCAAGGATTAACCCCCGGGCCGGGGATTGAAGACGCTGGCCAGCAGGGCGGCGCTGTGCGCCAGGTCCTCGCTTTCATTCAGGCCCTGACGCAGGTAGCTGACCATCTCCGCCTGACGCGCGATGGCCAGGTCCGTCTCGGCATCGCCGCCCGGCACGTAGGCGCCCACGCTGATCAGATCGCGACTCTGCTGATAGCGCGACCAGAGCTGCTTGAAGCGTTGCGAATTGCGCACATGCTCGGCGCTAACCACCTGCGGCATGACCCGGCTGATGGACGCCTCGATATCGATCGCCGGGTAGTGGCCTTCTTCGGCCAGTCGCCGCGACAGCACGATGTGGCCATCGAGCACGCCGCGCGCCGCGTCGGCGATCGGGTCCTGCTGATCGTCGCCCTCGGAGAGCACCGTGTAGAACGCCGTGATCGAACCACCACCAGCCTCGGCATTGCCGGCCCGCTCCACCAGCTTCGGCAGTTTGGCAAACACCGACGGCGGATAACCCTTGGTCGCCGGCGGCTCGCCGATGGCCAGGGCGATCTCGCGCTGGGCCTGGGCAAAGCGCGTCAGCGAATCCATCAGCAGCAACACGTTCTTGCCCTTATCGCGAAAATACTCGGCGATGCGGGTGCAATACATGGCGGCGCGCAGGCGCATCAGCGGCGCATCGTCGGCGGGCGAAGCCACCACGACCGAGCGCTTGATGCTCTCCTCACCAAGGATGTTCTCGATGAATTCCTTGACCTCGCGCCCGCGTTCGCCGATCAGACCAACGACAATGATGTCCGCCTCGGTGAAACGGGTCATCATGCCCAGCAGCACCGACTTGCCCACACCGGTGCCGGCGAACAGACCAAGGCGCTGACCGCGCCCGACGGTGAGCAGGCCGTTGATGCTGCGGATGCCGACATCCAGCGGTTCGCTGATGGGGTGCCGCTTGAGCGGGTTGATCACCGGGCCGTCCATCGGCACCCAGTCCTCGGCCTTCATGCCGCCCTTGCCGTCCAGCGCGCGACCGGCACCATCGATTACCCGACCGAGCATCGAGGTGCCCATCGGCAGCCGGCCGGTATCGGCCAGCGGCACCACACGTGCGCCAGGCGCGATACCAGCCAGACTGCCGACCGGCATGAGGAAGAGCTTGCCGCCGGAAAAACCCATCACTTCGGCTTCGACCTGGGACGGATGGTAGCGATCGTTGTTGATCACCAGGCAGCGGCTGCCCACCGCGGCCTGAAGCCCTTCGGCTTCCAAAGTCAGACCGACCATGCGCAACAGGCGACCTTCCAGGATCGGCTGAGCGGGCAGTTTTATCGCCTCGCCGTAGGCCTCCAGACGCTTGGCGAAGCTGATGCGTTCAAGGCGCATCGCCGGTGTCCAGCTCGATATGCACATCGGCGGCAGGCGGATTGGTGGCGTTCTCCCGCTGCTGCTCGAACAACTGCTTGATGGCCTGACCGAGCCGCGTTTCAACGCTGGCATCGATACGGCTGTGCTCGGTCTCGATCCGGCAGCCACCGGGCAGCAGGTCGGCGTCCTCGACGATCCGCCAGGATTCCTCGTGACGCTCGCGCAACGCCTTGACTAGTTCGAAATCCTGCGGGTTGATGTGAATCCGAACGTTATCGGCACCCATTGGCAGCAGTTTCAGGGCCTCTCGCAGGACCTGGCGAATCTGGCTGGAATCGATCAGCAAGTCGCGCTGGATCACCTCACGGGCAAGCTGACCGACCAGGGTGACCATGGCGTGTTCGAGGTTGCGATCCTGCTCAGCGATGGGCTCGAACATCTGGCTCATCAGGCGTTCCAGGCTGTCGAGCTTCGGCGCGAGGGCGGCATCGGCCTCCTGCCTGGCCTTGAGCTGGCCGGCATGGAAACCATCCTTCTCACCGGTGCTGAAACCCTCGTTGTAGGCTTCCTGGCGGATCGCCTCCAGCTCGTCGAGCGTCAGAGGTTTGACGTCCTCCACCGGGACATCTTCGCTGTGCGAGAGCGCCGGCTCTTCAACCGGCTCGTCGCCAGCCTGCGCCTCTTCCGGCTCGGCACCTTCCGGATCGAAACTCGGCAATGCCCAGCGATCGAAGGCATTGACGTCCTTCGCGCGGATCACATCGCTGGGGTTTTCCTTCGCCATCGCTCAAACCTTGCTAGATCATTTCTTCGCCGCCCTTGGCACCCAGGACGATTTCCCCGGCTTCGGCCATGCGGCGAGCAATGGTAAGGATTTCCTTCTGCGCGGTCTCGACATCGCTGACGCGCACCGGGCCCTTGGCTTCCAGATCATCGCGCAGCAATTCGCCAGCGCGCTTGGACATGTTCTTGAAGACCTTATCCTTGACCGTTTCGTCGGCACCCTTGAGCGCCATGACCAGCACGTCGGAAGAGACTTCGCGCAGCAGCACCTGGATGCCCCGGTCGTCGACATCGGCCAGGTTGTCGAAGACGAACATCAGGTCCTCGATCTGCGCCGACAGGTCTTCGTCCACATCGCGGATGGCATCCATCAGTTGGCCTTCCATCGAGCTATCGAGGAAGTTCATGATGTCGGCCGCGCGCTTCACGCCGCCCAGCGTGGCCCGGCTGGTGTTGGAGTTGCCGGAGAACTGCTTCTCCAGAATCTGGTTGAGTTCCTTCAGCGCCGCCGGCTGCACGGTATTGAGCGACGAAACGCGCAGGACGATGTCCAGACGCACCTTGTGGTCGAAGTGCGACAGCACCTCGCCCGCCTGATCCGGGTCCAGATAGGCCACGACGATCGCCTGGATCTGCGGGTGCTCGTAGCGGATCACGTCGGCGACTGCGCGCGGCTCCATCCACTTGAGGCTGTCCAGGCCGCTGGTGTTGCCGCCCAGCAGGATGCGATCGATCAGACCACCGGCCTTATCTTCGCCCAGGGCCTGGGTCAACATCTTGCGGATGTAACCGTCGGCGCCCACGCCGAGACTGGTCTGGTCGCCGACGATGTCGACGAACTCGCTCATCACCCGCTCGACCTGTTCGCGCTGCACGTTGCGCATTTGCGCCATCGCAGTACCGACGCGCTGCACTTCCTTCGGACCGAGGTGACGCAACACCTGCGCGGCATCGGCCTCACCCAGGGACAGCAGCAGGATCGCCGCCTTGTCGACTTTGGCCAACTTGACCTGAATTCGATTGTCATTCATCGGCATTGATCCACTCTTTGACTACCTGAGCCACACGGCCCGGATCTTCGGCCACCAGACTCTTGATCGCGTTCAGTTGGGCATCGTAACCCTCGCTGGGGCTCGGCAGCATGATGCTCTGCGGTCCACTCAGGCTGACCCGATCACTGGACAACGCATCGTCCAGCCCATCCATGTCACCCAGCTCACCGTCCCCGCCGGACGCTTGCGGTTCCTTGCTCTTGCCGGCATTGGCCAGGTTGTTCAGTACCGGGCGCAGCACTCCGAAGACCAGTACCAGGATGAACAGCACACCCAACACCTGCTTGACTACATCCCAGAACCAGGGTTGCGAGTAGAACGGGATGTCGATGAAGCCTTCGTCGGACGTATCGGCGGCGAACGGCGCATTGATCACACTGACGCTGTCGCCACGACTGGCATCGAAGCCGACGGCATCCTGAACCAGGCGGGTGAAGCGCGCCAATTCTTCGGCACTTCGCGGTACCCGGGTGGTCTGCCCATCCGCGGCCACCGCGACCTGATCGTCGAGCACCACCGCCACCGACAGCCGGCGCAGACGGCCATGCTGCTGCTTGGTGTAGCTGATCGAACGGTCCAGCTCGTAGTTGCGGGTCGACTGCTCGCGCTTGTCGGCCGGATAAGGCGCCAGCATCGGCTGGCCGGTTGCCGGGTCCATGATCTGCTGGCCGTTGGCATCCAGCAAAGGTTGCCCGGGCGCGACGGCACCGACGGCGGCAGCCTGGCCGGCCAGCGCATTCTCCGGCGCGGTGGCAGGGCCAGGCGGCTGGTTGCTCAACGCGCCGGGCACGCCCTGCGGCGGCAGGCTGCTCTGGCGTTGCTCGTTGACGCTCTGCTCGCTGCGCAGCGCCGGCTGGTCGGGGTTGAAGGTTTCCGAAGTGGACTCTACTGCGCTGAAATCCACATCGGCGGAGACCTCGGCCTTGTAACGACCATTGCCCAGCACCGGCTGCAGGATGTTGTGCACGCGCTGGGTGTAGAGGCTTTCCAGGCGGCGGGTATGATCGAACTGCTTGCCGGCCATGCTCAGCTCGGACAGCTCCTGCTGGTCGGACAGCAGGTTGCCCTTCTGGTCGACGACGGTGATCTGCGACTTGGTCAGCTCCGGCACGCTGGTGGCGACCAGATTGATGATCGCCATCACCTGGCTGGGCTCCAGGCTACGACCGGGATACAGCTCCACCAGCACCGAAGCACTGGGCTTGCGCTCGTCACGCACGAATACCGAGCTCTTCGGAATCGCCAGATGAACGCGAGCGGCCTTGACGTTGTTCAGGCTGGAAACGGTGCGCGCCAGCTCGCCCTCAAGGCCACGGCGATAGCGCGTGGCTTCCATGAACTGGCTGGTGCCGAGCCCCTGTTCCTTGTCGAGGATCTCGAAACCGATGTTGCTGTCGGTCGACGCGATCCCTGCACTGGCCAACCGCAGGCGCGCACGCGCCAGGTCGTCGGCCTTGACCAGCAAGGCGCCCGAGTTGGGTTCGACGGTGTAGGAAATATCCGCCGCCGCGAGGGTATCCATCACCTGGCTGGCGTCCATCCCGGCGAGACTGCCGAGCAATGGCCGATAGTCCGGCTGCTGTGACCAGAGCACCACACCGAAACCGATGGCGACGCTGGCAGCCAGGCCAACCAACAGGCCGACCTGCCGCAGCATCGGCATTTCCGAAAGGTTTTCCAGGAAAGACAGGCCAAAGAGTGGTTTTTTCGGATCACCCGAACCGACCGTCACTGGAACCTTGCTCACTGCTTCAGCCATGACTCAACCCTGCCTCAAACCGGCATCTGCATGATGTCTTGATACGCCTGAACCAGCTTGTTGCGCACCTGGGTCAAGGCCTGAAAGGAAACGCTGGCTTTCTGGGAGGCGATCATCACTTCGGTCAGGTCGATACCGCCCTGGCCCATTTCGAAGGCAGTCGCCATCTGGCTGGAGACCTGCTGAGTTTCATGCACCTTGTTCACCGCCTGCCCGAGCATCTCGGAAAAGCTCGGGGCGCCCGGCTCGGGCAAGGCCTGTACCGGCTTCGCACGCGCCATGGCATCGGTCTGCATGGCGCGCATTTCCAGCATCAAGCGATTGAATTCAACACCCTGGCTCATCTCTTCCTCCGACAGCTGCGGTTTTATTGACGTATCGCAGCGAGCACAGTCCTCAATAGCAACATCGGTGCCAGGAAAAAAAGAAGCTGGAATATCGGCAAGCGAACCAGGCCCGCTGCCCGTCGTACGCCAGCCTCTGCCCGACTGTAATGTCTATCAGGACGCCGGCTGTACCGTGACGCACAAAGTCAGGCCGCTTAGGCTAAGGCCCCTCGCACGTGCTCCCTTTATCGGGTAGAGCCAGCCAAGAACAACAAGGACAACCATGACCATCCGCACGCTATCGCGCCCCCTTGCCGACAGCTCGCCGTCGACGATTGTCGCCGGCTTCATCGCCATGCTGACTGGCTATACCAGCTCGTTGGTGCTGATGTTCCAAGCCGGCCAGGCAGCCGGCCTGACCGGCGCGCAGATTTCCTCCTGGATCTGGGCGCTGTCCATCGGCATGGCAATCTGCAGCATCGGACTTTCGCTGCGCTACCGCACACCAGTGGTGATCGCCTGGTCGACACCGGGGGCGGCCCTGCTGATCACCAGCCTGCCGGGCGTTCCCTACGGCGAAGCCATCGGCGCCTTCATCTTCGCTTCGGCGCTGATCGCTCTGTGCGGCCTGACCGGCAGCTTCGAGCGCCTGATGCGCCGCGTGCCGGCCTCTTTGGCCGCCGCCCTGCTGGCCGGCGTGCTGTTCAATATCGGCATCGAGATATTCCGTGCGGTGGAAGTGCAACCGGTGCTGGTGCTGGGCATGTTCTTCAGCTACCTGCTGGCCAAACGGCTGCTGCCTCGCTATGCGGTGCTCTGCGCCCTACTGGTCGGCTGCCTGATCGCCGGCCTGTCGGGGTTGCTGGACTTCCAGCACTTCAGCCTGCAGGTGGCGGCACCGGTGTGGACCACGCCGTCGTTGTCCCTTGCCGCGATATTCAGCATCGGCATTCCGCTGTTCGTCATCGCCATGGCCTCGCAGAACATGCCAGGGCTGGCCGTGCTGCGCGCTGAAGGCTACGACGCACCCGCTTCACCACTGATCTCGGTGACCGGCATAGCCTCGGTGCTGCTGGCGCCCTTCGGCTCCCACGGTATCCACCTGGCGGCCATCACCATGGCCATCTGCGCCGGTCCCGAGTCGCACCCGGACCGTTCCAAACGCTACACCGCTGCCGTCTGGTGCGGAGTGTTCTACGGCATCGCCGGGATATTCGGCGCGACCCTGGCGGCCTTGTTCGCCGCCTTTCCGGCGGCGCTGGTATTGTCCATCGCAGCGCTGGCATTGCTCGGCTCGATCGGCTCGGGGCTGACCCAGGCCATGCAGACGCCCCATGAGCGCGAGGCGGCACTGATCACCTTCATGGTGACTGCGTCAGGATTGACGCTGTTTGGGATTGGAGCAGCGTTGTGGGGGTTGATTGCGGGGGTTGTGACGCTGGTGATCTTGGGGAGACGAGATTAATAACCGCCCAGAGCGGTGGATGAGCAAAGCGTTCCACCCGACACCCAGGCTACTTGCTAGCATCGTCTTCAGTGGTGTGGCGACTAATCAGTGGCGCCTCCATCAACGCCAGGCCGCTCATGCCCGCATCGGCCAGCGAGTAGACGCCGTCGAAGACGACCGAAAAGGACCCCGAGAGCAGGTCTGGTGGCGCAGCGATTTAGCGGCGGCGCGACTATAAGCCAGGGCCGAGCCAAAGCTATTGAGCAGGCGAGGTCATCATGGGGCGCACATCCTTGTGCGCCTGTCGCTTTACCACTGGTGGCTGTAACCCAGGGTCAGGGTCATGCCAGGGGCCGGCAGATGGCTGGTGTTGCTGCTGCTGCGCATCAGTTGGCTGTACAGCGGGTAGTAGTCCTGGTTGAACAGGTTCTCGATACCCAGGCTGACTTTGTCCTGTTCACTCAGACGGTAATCGCTGATCAGATCCACCGTGGTATAGCTATCCACTTCGCGGCGACCAAAGCTGGCGACGTTATCCAGACGGTAGTCCTCGCTGCCAACATAGGTGACCTGCAGACGGTTGCTCCAGTTTTCATCCGGCTGGTACTGCAGGTAGGCGGTCAGTTTCAGCGGCGGTACGCGGAAGCCGGTCATGTCCTGCCAGTCGCCGTCTTCTGGCTTCTCGCGCCCTTTCATCCAGGTGAAAGTGCCGCCCATGCCCCAGACTTCGTCCTGGGTCAGCCAGTCAGCACTGCCTTCCACGCCGTAGACGCGCTCCTTGGTGCGCTTGAGGATCAGGCCGTTGTTGAAGCTCTGCACGTCACCCAGGTCCGAGGTAGTGTAGAACAGCGCCAGCGAGGCCAGAGTCTGCTCGCCAAGAGCACCACGCCAACCCAGCTCGTAGTTGTCGGTTTTCACCGGCTCCAGGTCGGAGGAGTCGATGTCGAAGCCGCGCCGGGCATTACGTATCTGCACGCCAATATCCGGCAACTGGAAGCCCTGACTGAAGGCCGCGTAGATTTCCTGACCTTCTACTGGTGAATAGACTGCGCCGAGGTTGTAGAGCACATCGTCGTAACGGACCTTGCCGCCCTCGACGGTCACCGGGCTGGCGTTATGGATTTCCGAGAGCGGGACGAAGTCATCGAACTCGGCGGTGGCGTATTCGTAGCGCAGACCGCCATCGATCGACCATTGGTCATTGAAACGGTGCTGCAACTGGGCGAAGGCACCGGCACTGACCGTAGTCAAATCCGGCATGTAGGTCATCTTGCCAATCTTTTCATAGTCGGTGCCGCCACTGGCGTCGTAGATCGCTGGGTCGAAGATATCGAGCGGCATGTCGCTGCGCTCGTGGTTGAGATCACCGCCCCAGACCAGTTCGGTGTTTTCCCCCAGCGGTGTGCGCAGAGTCAGGCGACTGCCGAAGACTTCGCTGTTCTGCATCACCTGGTCGACGAAGCGCCCCCGAGTGGCCACGCCACGGGCATCGAAGGGCGTGAAGCGGGTGAAGTAGTCACGGTAATACAACTGCGCCGACATGCGGCTGCCGAGCAGGTCTTCATGGCTGTATTCGAGGTTGGCCATGGTGTTCTTGATCTGGTTCTGCTCGTCCAGGCTGAGACCTTTCAGTGCCTGCGCCGGTACCGTGCCGGCAGGCAGCTTGGCCACCGACGGGTCGGAGGTGTAGTCGCGGTCCTGCTGGGCATCGTAGTGGCTGAGGGCGAGCTGGATGCGCTGGTTTTCGTCGAGACGCAGGCCGAGCTTGCCGCCGATGTTGAAGGCGTTGGAGTCGAACAGATCGCCTTGGCTGGGTTCCGGGGCAATGCGCTGGCCGTCGGCGTCGAACGAGCTGCCGATGTGGCGCGCGCCGAAGTCGAGAGCATAGTCGAACTGGTCCTTGGAGCCGGACAGGTGATGTTGCAGTTGCCCGCCGAGGCCGTCGTTGTCGAGCTGGGTCAGCGACGAAGATCCGATCAACCTGGTTTCGGCGCGCATTTCACCGCCGGCTGGGCGGGTAGTGATGTTGACGATGCCGCCGGTGGCGCCGGCGCCATAGATCGCGCTGCTGCCGTGGATCACTTCGACGCGCTCGATCAGCGCCGGATCGATGTTGGCCAGGTTGCGCGAGGAGTCGCGGTTGGTGTTCAGCGGTACGCCGTCGACCAGGATCAGCATGGTGCGCCCGCGCAGGGTCTGGCCGTAATCGGTGATGGTGCGGCTGGAGTCCGACATGCCGGGAATGCTCTTGGCCAGCACGGTGGCCAGGCTGTCGGAGGCCATGCGCAGCTTTTCCAGTTGTTCGCGCTCGAGGACGTTGACCTGGCGTACCTGCGGCACCAGATCACTGGATGTGCGTGACGAAGTTACTTCCATCGGCGCCAGTTCGACGGCTTCAGCCGATGCACCCAGCTCGACGACGGCTGCACGCGGCACGACGATGAAGGTGTGTTCATCTTGCTGCTGCACGTCGAGGCCG
>JBKEBY010000026.1:0-2982 GCA_047973445.1 Pseudomonas sp. | reverse complement strand
TACTCCGGTTTTGCCAGGCGCACGGCCAGTACATCGCAAGGTGCACCGTGCAGGATGTCGTTCGCGGTCGATCCCAGTAGCAAGGCCAGGCCATGGCGACCATGGCTGCCCACGACGATCAGGTCGCAACCCTGTTCACGGGCCAGACGGTGTACTTCCTGGCGGGGCTGGCCGTAGGCGAGGTGGCGCTGTTCGCTGGCCAGGCCGGGATACTGATCGGCAAAACCATCCATACGCTCGCGAGCCTGATCGAACTGCTGTTGCTGCAGCAGCGACAGATCCATGGGTACGTCGCCACCGAACGCCATGGCCATGGGCTCGATGATATGCACCAGGGCCAATCTGGCTCCGCTGGCGGCCGCCAGCGCCTGCGCCCGCGCGACGACCGGATGACATTCACTGGTCAGGTCGATGGCGACCAGAATGTGCTGGTAGGTCATGATGACTCTCCTGGAGGTTATCAGTTGGAGTAAGTATGGCTTCTTGCCGAGCCTGCGTAAGGGTTGAAGCTGTAACCGGATGAGATTTATACGGCCTCGACCGAGCGATGACCAGCGCAGGCTCACCAGCAACTGCCGGGAAATGGCCGCTGGCTGCTATCATGGTCGCCGTTGTCGCCGGCGATTCGCCCGGTTTTCCAAGAGATCGTCATGTTGATATTTGCCAATGATTACCTGCTTGCCTGGGCTGCCTACGGATTTGCGGCGCTGGGTTGCCTGCTGGTTTGGTTTCGGATCACCCGACCGTTGTGGCGTGCCCTGCGCGAGCCCTTGCGGCTGATCGTCGCGGTGTTGCTGCTGAGTCCGACCATCGTCGATCCCGCCAGGGAGCTGTTCGCACCTTCGATTGCCATCACTGCGCTGGACCTGTTGTTCAAGGTAGGCACCAATGCCTGGCGGGCCGTGGCGGACCTGGCCCTCTACGGGTTGATTGCGTTTGCGCTCTATGCGCTGCTGGTCGCGATCCGCTGGCCCATCGAGCGCCGTATCCGCCAGCGTCGCGCGCAAGCGGCCGATGAAGACACGCGTACGTTGCGTGAACGACTCCAGGATGATGAGGACGGTGACGAATACCCAGCCGTTCGCTACCCCAGCAGAATCGAACCGCGACTGTAGCCGCCCCAGGCCGTCCGAGGCTGTCATGTATCACCAAGCTGAGAGGGATACAGAGCATGTGTGAGCTGCTCGGCATGAGCGCCAACGTACCGACCGATATTCACTTCAGCTTCACCGGGCTGATGCAGCGCGGCGGGCGAACCGGGCCGCACAAGGATGGCTGGGGTATCGCTTTCTACGAGGGCCGTGGGTTGCGTCTGTTTCAGGACCCGGTGGCCAGTTACGAGTCGGAAGTGGCGAAGATGCTCCAGCGCTATCTGATCAAGAGCGAAGTGGTGATCGGCCATATCCGACATGCCAATGTCGGCAAGGTGGCGCTGGTCAATACTCATCCATTCGTCCGTGAACTCTGGGGACAACACTGGTGTTTCGCCCATAACGGCCAGCTCGCCGATTTCAGCCCGGCGCGGGGTTTCTACCAGTCGGTGGGCGATACCGACAGCGAAGCCGCCTTCTGTGATCTGCTCAACCGCGTACGTACTGATTTCCCCGAACGCGTCGATGCCGAGGATCTGCTGCCTCGCCTGCTCGAAGCCTGCGCCGACTATCGTGCTCGGGGCGTGTTCAACTGCCTGCTGAGCAATGGCGAGTGGTTGTTCAGTTTCTGCTCGACCAAGCTGGCGCAGATCACCCGCCGTGCACCCTTCGGACCCGCGCAATTGAAGGATGCCGACCTGACGGTTGATTTTCAGGCTGAAACGACGCCTGACGATGTGGTGACCGTGCTCGCTACAGAACCATTGACCGACAACGAGGAATGGATCGTTCATCAGCCCGGCGAATGGACCTTGTGGCGCCTGGGTGAATGCGTTGCCCGCGGGCAGGTGGAAACATGCTGAGAAGCTATCTTCGGTTGACCCTGTTCGCCCTGGGGCTGCTGGTCGGCGTGCAGGTGCCAGGCTTCATCGAGGCCTATGCCCAGCACGTCGAGGCGCGCCGACTGGAGGCGCAGCAGGGGCTGCAAGGTTTCCAGGAAACCGCCCGACGTTTCTTCCGTGGCGACCTCGATGTGCTGGTGGAGCATTACCGCACCAGCGAAGATCCAGTCTTCCAGAGTGATGCACAAAGCGTGAGCGTGCTGGTCGAGCGTGCCCGTTTGCTCGAACGCGAGTGGCAGGCCATGCAGCGACCCTGGTACGCACGGGCATGGCATGTGGCTATGGCCGGCGAGCCCCGCTTGCGCAGCGAGGTCTGGGATGGCTATCGCTTCCAGGTACTGCTGGCGCCGGAAGCCATCGCCTGGGGCATCGGCTGCGCGCTGGTGCTGGCCTGGTTGGTGGAGGCGCTGGGCCTGGCATTGGCACACGCGCTGTGGCCCAGGCGCAGTTACCGATTGCGCCGGCGCTGATCCGAACATTTCCCATTCCCAAGACATCACACCTCCTTTAAGATGCGATCGATTCTTATCTGCATCGCCTCTTCTGGGAGTTTTGGGTGTCCACGACGTTTCCTGATCCAGCCTTGATGCACCGGCAGGTGCATGGTCTTTATCTCGATCACCACGGCAGTTTTCAGAGCTGGCTGCGCCGCCGCCAGGGTGATCGCGAACGAGCCGCCGATCTCGCTCAGGACACCTTCCTGCGCCTGCTGACCTCCGGTCGCTTGCCGGCAGGCGGGGAGGGGCGCAGTTATCTGGTCCAGATTGCGCGCAACCTGGTGATCGACCAGTGGCGCCGTCAACGCATCGAACAAGCCTACATGGACAGCCTCGCCGCGCTGCCCGAGCCGGAAACCCCCTCGCTGGAGACCCGCGCTATGATCGTCGAAAGCCTCATGCAGATCGATGCGATGCTCGACAGCATGCCCGGGAAAGTACGTGAAGCCTTCCTGCTTTCACAGTTCGAGGGGCTTACCTACGTGCAGATCG
>JBKEBY010000098.1:0-31099 GCA_047973445.1 Pseudomonas sp. | reverse complement strand
GCGGCGCGGCTTATCCATAGTGGTGATTCATGTCTTGGTTGTCAGGGATCGCAGCGGTCAGCTTGCCGATTTCCTGTTTGAGAAACTCGATGCCGCGCATGTCGCAGAGCGTCTGCGTCCGCTGATCGATGCCGATGCGATTCTGTGCTCGGACAGCGCTGCTGTTTATGCCCATTTCGCCAAGGCAGAAGGCATCACTCACCGACCGATCAATCCTAGCCAGAAGCGCAGGGTCGATGGACCTTTCCACATCCAGAACGTGAACGCCTACGACAGCCGGTTGAAGTGCTGGATGATTCACTATCATGGTGTGGCCACCAAGTACCTGACGCATTACTTGGGATGGCGTCGCCTGCTCGAACGTCATAAGACCCAGCTCAATCCATTGATTTGCTTGAGGGAAGCGCTGGGACGAGCGGCTATGCAACAGCTAACTCAGACATAGCCTATGCAATTGCCTGAAGAGCGGCTGGCGCAGCTTGATGTGCGACCAACCGAGCCATCGACTCAAGAAGATCAGGGCATCCGCAGCTCGATAGACGAGGGTGACCGGTGCCGTAGCGGGCTTCGAACGCTGTTAGCAGGCTGTTGAAAAACTACCTGCGTTGGCAATACAAGGCAAAAACGACCTGCTAGGGTCTGTTTCTGCGTGATGCGGTGTGGTTCATCGTTCATTTGGAATACCAAGTTTCTCTCCTCAATGCCTTGCCTCGTGCAAAAGCAGGTTGCGACGCGGCAGTGGGCGAAACGTCAACAGATCATAGGTGCCAGAAGCCTCAAGCCTTTCATGTTGACGTGACCAGCGCTCATACCCGCGTTTCCGCGGATGAGGTAGAATCCGCGCCTCTTTACTACCGCCAGCTGATTCTCAGAGGACTGCCATGTTCAGCCGTGATTTGACCCTCGCCAAATACGATGCCGATCTTTTCGCTGCCATGCAGCAGGAAGCCCAGCGTCAGGAAGACCACATCGAGCTGATCGCCTCGGAGAACTACACCAGCCCGGCGGTGATGGAAGCCCAGGGCTCGGTACTGACCAACAAGTACGCCGAAGGCTATCCGGGCAAGCGCTACTACGGCGGTTGCGAGTACGTCGACATCGTCGAGCAGTTGGCCATTGATCGCGCCAAGGAGCTGTTCGGCGCCGACTACGCCAACGTCCAGCCGCACGCCGGCTCCCAGGCCAATGCCGCCGTCTACCTGGCCCTGCTCAGCGCCGGTGACACCATCCTCGGCATGAGCCTGGCCCACGGCGGCCACCTGACCCACGGTGCCAGCGTTTCCTCCTCGGGCAAACTGTACAACGCCGTGCAGTACGGCATCACCGATGCCGGGCTGATCGACTACGACGAGGTCGAGCGTCTGGCCGTCGAGCACAAGCCGAAGATGATCGTTGCCGGCTTTTCCGCCTACTCGCAGAAGCTGGATTTCGCCCGCTTCCGCGAGATTGCCGACAAGGTAGGTGCCTACCTGTTCGTCGACATGGTCCACGTTGCAGGCCTGGTCGCAGCGGGCGTGTACCCGAACCCGGTGCCGTTCGCCGACGTGGTCACCACCACCACCCACAAGACCCTGCGCGGCCCGCGTGGCGGCCTGATTCTGGCGAAGAAGAATGAAGAGATCGAGAAGAAGCTCAACTCCGCGGTCTTTCCGGGCGCCCAGGGCGGCCCGCTGGAGCACGTGATCGCGGCCAAGGCTGTGTGCTTCAAGGAAGCCCTGCAGCCCGAGTTCAAGGCCTACCAGCAGCAGGTGGTGAAGAACGCCCAAGCCATGGCTGAGGTGTTCATCGAACGCGGCTTCGATGTGGTTTCCGGCGGTACCCAGAACCACCTGTTCCTGCTCAGCCTGATCAAGCAGGACATCACCGGCAAGGACGCGGATGCCGCCCTGGGTCGCGCCTTCATCACCGTCAACAAGAACAGCGTGCCGAACGATCCGCGTTCCCCGTTCGTCACCTCCGGCCTGCGCATCGGCACCCCGGCGGTCACCACCCGCGGCTTTCAGGAAACCGAGTGTCGCGAGCTGGCCGGCTGGATCTGCGACATCCTCGACAAGATGGGCGACGAGTCCGTGGTCGACGCGGTGCGCGCCAAGGTCCAGGCCGTTTGCGCCAAGTTCCCGGTATACGGCAACTAAGTATTCCCGGTTCAGCCAGAAAGCCCGCTTCGGCGGGCTTTCTGCTGTCTGGGAGATGGCACAGCGTTTCTTGATTCTGATCGTCTTGGCGATGCTGCTGCGCGCTAGACTGCAGCAGCCCGTTCGCCACGAGAGCCGATCATGTCCAGACGTGCCACAGGTGTCTTCCTGCCGCCGCCAGCGATATACCTTCTGTTCCTGGCGCTTGCCTGGCTGCTGCACAGGCTGTGGCACCTCGCATTGCCACGAAACCTCTGGACCCACTATTTCGGTTGGGGGCTGATCGACGCTGGCGTGCTGCTGATGCTCTGGGCCGGTTTGCTGATGCTCTGGCGCGAGACCACGGTCAATCCCTATGGCAAGCCGGCCAGGCTGCTGGAGGACGGTCCTTTTCGCTTCTCGCGTAATCCCATCTATCTGGCCGACAGCCTGATCTACTGCGGCATCGCCTTGTTGTGGGGAAGTCTCTGGCCCTGGTTGCTGCTACCTCTAGTGATCTATGTCATGCAGCGTGCGGTGATAAGGCATGAAGAGCGGCTGCTCATGCAGCTATTTGGTGAGGCTTACCGAAGCTATTGCGTACGTGTGCGTCGATGGCTGTGAGGGCCCGGCTGTGCAAGGTGTCCTATAGTGAACCCAGGTTTTGCGGAGTGATTTGTGATGAGTGATATCCCCAGCGAACGTCGACGTTTCCAGCGTATCGAATTCGACGCCGCTACCGAGCTGGTCCAGGACCAACGCCACTGGACCGTCGAGCTGTACGATCTGTCGCTCAAGGGCTTGCTGGTGCGCCGGCCTGAGCAGTGGGATGCCGATGCAACACAGCCGTTCGAGGCGCGGGTGCGCTTGGCCGATGATGCCGAGGTGCGCATGCAGGTGGCGATGGCTCATGAGGCGGGCGAGCTGATTGGTTTCGTTTGCCAGCACATCCATCTTGAGTCTGCCAGCCATCTGCGCCGCCTGGTCGAGCTCAACCTGGGCGACGAGCAGTTGCTGGATCGAGAGCTGGCGGCGTTGGGCGACGATTAGAAAAGCTACTGATTCATGGATGATCGGTGGCGCCTTCTGAGAAGCTTCGCCCCGAGGGCGGGGCTCCACAAGACACAACCCCGTCGCCACCATTTCTGAGAGGCTGCGTCTCGCGGCAAATGCAGGTGCAGGCTATTCGAACAAGGCATCCAGCGCCTGTTCCAGGCGCGTCACGGCGATTATCTGCAGCCCTGCCGGCGCTTCCTTGGGTGCGTTGCCCTTGGGCACGATGGCGCGCTTGAAACCGTGCTTGGCGGCCTCCTTCAGGCGCTCCTGACCGCTGGGCACCGGACGGATCTCGCCGGACAGGCCGACTTCGCCGAACACCAGCAGATCGGTGTCCAGCGGGCGGTTGCGCAGGCTGGAAATCACTGCAGCCATCAGCGCCAGGTCCGCTGCCGTTTCCAGCACCTTCACGCCGCCGACGACGTTGATGAACACGTCCTGGTCGTAGGTGGGGATGCTGCCGTGGCGATGCAGTACGGCCAGCAGCATGGCCAGACGGTTCTGGTCCAGGCCGAGGGTGACGCGGCGCGGGTTGGCCAGGTGGCTGGTGTCGACCAGCGCCTGCACTTCCACCAGCATCGGCCGGGTACCTTCCCAGGTCGCCATCACCACGCTGCCGGGCACTGCTTCCTGGGCGCGGGTGAGGAATATCGCCGAGGGGTTGGTGACTTCCTTCAAGCCCTTGTCGGTCATGCCGAACACGCCCAGCTCGTTGACTGCGCCGAAGCGGTTCTTCACCGCGCGAAGCAGGCGCAGGCGGCCGTCGGATTCGCCCTCGAAATACAGCACGGTATCGACCATGTGTTCGAGCACGCGCGGGCCGGCCAGCGCGCCTTCCTTGGTCACGTGGCCGACCAGGAAGATCGCCGTGCCACTCTGCTTGGCGTAGCGCACCAGCAGCGCCGCACTCTCGCGTACCTGGGCGACACCGCCGGGGGCAGACTGCAGCTGCTCGGTGAAGATGGTCTGAATCGAGTCGATCACCATCACCTTGGGCTTTTCCAGCCGCGCGGTGGCGATAATGGCTTCGATGCAGGTCTCGGTCATCACCTTGAGCTTGTCCTGCGGCAGGTCCAGGCGTCGTGCGCGCATGGCCACCTGCTGCTGGGATTCCTCTCCGGTGACGTAGAGTGCCGGGAAGCGCTGGGCGATGGCGCAGAGCGTTTGCAGCAGGATGGTGGACTTGCCGATGCCCGGGTCGCCGCCGATCAACACTACCGAACCGTCGACCAGTCCACCACCGAGCACCCGGTCCAGCTCGCCGGAGGCGGTGGAGAAGCGCGGTACTTCCTCGATGCTGACCTCGGCCAGGGTCTTGATATTGGCCTGGTCACCGGCCCAGCCGGCGCGCCCGGACGGCGGCGCTGCGCCTTCGATGAGGGTTTCCACCAGGGTGTTCCAGGCGCCACAGTCGCTGCACTGGCCGGCCCACTTGGGAAAGGTCGAGCCGCACTCGGTGCAGCCGTACATGCGCTTGGCCTTGGCCATGGGAACTCCGGGATGGGGAAATGGAGTCGCATGATAGCCGCTGACTTGATCGCCATCAGCCACAAGCGGCGTACGAGTCGTCAGACTTCGAACAAATGGGACGGGAGCGAGAACCATGCGCCATCTGCTGTTTCTTCACCTGCTCGGTGCCAGCGTCTGGGTTGGCGGACATTTGGTGTTACTGTTCGGCGTGCTGCCCAGAGCCATGCGCCAGCGTGACCCGCAGCCGGTGCGCAATTTCGAGCAGATCTACGAGCGTATCGGCATTCCCGCGCTGCTGGTTCAGATCGTGACCGGGCTATGGATGGCGAGCTTGTGGCTGCCCCATGCGCAGTGGTTCGGTAATTCGCCCATCGCCCATCTGGTGCAGGCCAAGCTGGCACTGTTGGGTTTCACCGCGCTGCTGGGGGTGCATGCGCGACTGGCCCTGATTCCGCGGCTCGATGCCCAGCGCTTGCCCCAACTAGGGCTGCATATCGTGCTGATCACCCTGGCAGCGGTGGCCTTCGTCTGGGTCGGGGCGGGGTTCAGGTTCGGTGGGTTGTTCTAGTGGCCTGTGTGGTGTTGGCGTGACTAACTGAACTGACCAGGCGGGACACTAGATATCGACACCAACTGCTTCAAGATGCTCGAGCGTCAACGAAAAGCCCGCCATGGTGGCGGGCTTGGTGATTCTGAACGGGGCTGTCAGCCGCCGCAGCCGCCACAGCAGCTGCCCGAGGCGCGCTTGAGGTCGCGAGCGATGTCGTCCTTCAGGATGCTGTGCTCTTGCTTGAGCGATTCGAGCGCGGCGCTATCCGTGGCGTCATCTTCCAGGCTGCGGATGCGCTGGCTCAGTGCTTCATAGTTCTCTGCCTTGCGGGCAAAAGTGGGGTCTTCCTGACTCAGTTTCAGCAGCTGTGCCAGCTTCTCGGGAAAGTCCTTGCTCAGGGAGTGATGTTCGACGTGCATGAAAGGCCGCTCCAAAGGGTTCAGGAAAAGCTGAACCTTAATCTTTCGCAGGTGTTTCCCGGTTGACGGCGATCAAGCGGATGAATTTCATCCTTCCTCTCGTCGTTGCGCTAGCCTCTGCCCTTAAGCCCGCCTATGCTCTAGCAGACCGCTTGCGCGCTTACAGAAATCAAGAAAGAAGGACCAGTCATCATGAGCTTTCTCAGCGAATTCAAGACCTTTGCTGTCAGGGGTAATGTCATCGACATGGCGGTGGGGATCATCATCGGTGCCGCGTTCGGAAAGATCGTTTCCTCGTTCGTCGATGGTTTGGTCATGCCTCCTCTGGGCTTGCTGATCGGCGGAGTGAATTTCTCCGATCTGGCCATCGTGCTCAAGGAAGCGGTGGGCGATGTGCCCGCGGTGACGCTCAATTATGGAATGTTCATCCAGACGGTGGTTGATTTCGCCATCATCGCCTTCGCCATCTTCCTGGCTATCAAGGCGATCAACACCCTCAAGCGTAAGGAGGCCGAGGCTCCCTCGGCGCCCCCGGCACCGACCAAGGAGGAGGTGCTGCTGACCGAGATCCGCGATCTGCTCAAGGAGCAGAACCGCTCTTGATAATCAGGTCGTGATCAGTCGCTTGAGCCATTCCAGCAGCACGCCCGGCAGCAGCTCCGGCTTGGGCAGCAAGGCGTACTGCTGGGCGCCGAACACGCGGGGCAGGTAGTTGGCGGCCTGGCGGTCGATGGTCAGGCAGAACGTCGAGATGCCCTGCAAGGTGGCTTCGGTGACGGCCTGATGCATGTCCTCTACGCCGTAGCGGCCTTCGTAGTCGTCCTTGTCGTTCGGCTTGCCATCCGAGAGCAGCAGCAGAAGCCGATGAGAAGCAGCCTGCTGTAGCAGGCCCGTACAGGCATGGCGGATGGCGGCGCCAGCGCGGGTGTAGTGCTCGGGCTCCAGCGCGCTGATGCGCAGCGCCACCTCATTGCTGAAGGCTTCATCGAATGCTTTGAGTTCCCGCACGATCACCGCATCGGGGCCTTCCCCCGAGAACGCCTGCACCGTATAGGGTTCCCCCAGCCCGTCGAGCGCGATGCACACCAGCAGCAGCGCCTCGCGCTCCACGTCGATGACGCGCCGTTCGGCCGAAACCCAGCCGTCGGTCGAGCCGCTGACGTCGATCAGCAGGCTGATGGCCAGATCTCGTTCCGCCCTGCGTCGGCTCTGGTACAGCGCCTCGGACAGCGAGCCACCAGCGTGGAAATCGGCATAGCTGTCGATATAGGCATGCAGATCGATTTCATCACCGTCCAGCTGACGTCTGTGTGTGACACGGCGTGCCCTGAGCATCTCGAAGCGACGCCGGATCTGATTCAGCAAGGCGCGATGCCCGCTCAGGGTGTCGTCCACCCATTTCTGGCTGCCGGGCAGGTTGGGCAGCAGCCGGACGGTGGCGCCGGGCTGACGGTAATGCCCGCCGCGGTAGTCCCACTCGGGGTAGTGCAGCCCCTGGCTGTCGGCAATGGCACGCTTGAGCTGCAAGGCGGTGTTGCTGTCCGGCGGATCGTCGGAGATCAGCACTTCCCTGGGGCTGCCCGGCGTGGCGATCAGCCGCGCCTCCGGCAGCTCGGAGAGCATGTCGCCATATTCATCGGCACTGGTGTCTTCGTCGCGATCGACGGGGCGGTTGAGCCCCAGCGGGTCCTCGGCATGCTGGTGAGGCTCGTCGGCCTGCACCATGAGAATCCCCTCGTCGCCTTCATCCTCGTCCTCTTTCGACTCGCGCACCTGGGGACGACGGGGCAGGCTGGCGCTACGGGGGGGCGAGGCATTCGCATCACGGTCGGCGGCAGGTACGTCCTGGCTCAGTTCCGCCTTGACGCTGTCGGGCGCAGGCGCATGCAGGGTGCCGGTCCACCAGTCGCGCAACAGCGGGGCATTGCCGCCGGAGCGATCTTCGATCGAGAGCCCCAGATCGGCCAGCAGGCCCTCGGCGAGCTGCTGCGATTGCGCGGACGATTTGCTCAGTGGAAACCCTGAGGGTGGCTGGTTGCAGCGGCTGTCGAGCAGTTGCCTGAGCAGCCTTTCCAGTGGCTGGCGTGAACGGGAGAACGTCGCCAGCGGCGGGCGGTGTTGCAGACAGCGCTGGCGCAGTCGCTCGATGGATGGCGCCATGCCGGGCAGCGATTGCGCCAGCTGTGCGTCTACCGCCCAGGCTTCGAGCAGCAGGTAGGCATCTGCCAGCAGTGCAGGCGAGACCGGAGGCAGCGCCTGTGCCGTGCCGCGCTGGGCGCGCAGCGCCTGTTGCAGCGCCATCACCCGGTAGGCTTCGGCGCCATGCTCAATGTCCTGCAGGTTGGAGTCGGCGGGCAGCCACAGGCGCTGGCCATCGGTGGCGGGAATTGGCTGCTGTTGCCAGGGCGCCTGGACGCGGCGGAAAAAGCGTGCCAGCAGAGTCGGCAAGGCGGGTGGTTGGGCAATTCTGATCGGGTAGCTGTTGCCGGTCACCGCGCTGATCAGCAGATCCAGGCGCGGTGCGATATCGACCAGCATGACCGTTGGCGGACCTTTCGGCAGTGGGCGATAGCGCCGCCACAACCGCTGCACATGGATGGTCGCGTGGCGCGCCGCGTCGCTGACCAGTTCCTCGGCTTCAGCCATGGTGGTTAGATGAAAGTGCCGTCGACCAGATCGCGCAGCGCGCTGACCATGGACGGCTCGTCGGAAAGCGGCGAGACGATGGCGGCATAACAGGCTTCACGTATCGGGATGCCACAGAGTGTCAGCGTTCCGGCCGCAATCAGCAGACGGGTGCTCGGCACCTCCGCCAGGCCACGGTCGCGCAACTGGCGGATACGTTCGGCCAGACTCACCAGCCCCCTGGCGAGGGCCGGTTCGACACCGCTCTCGTGCTGCACGATCAGCGCCTCATGTTCCGGCGCGGGAAAGTCCAGGTCCATGGCGACGAAGCGCTGGCGTGTGCTGGGCTTGAGGTCCTTGAGCATGCGCTGGTAGCCGGGGTTGTAGGACACCACGAGCTGGAAGCCGGGTGCTGCTTCGATGTTCTCTCCGGTTTTGTCGATGGGCAGCATGCGCCGGTAGTCGGTCAGTGCGTGCAGTACCACCACGGTGTCCTGGCGGGCCTCGACAACTTCGTCCAGGTAGCAGATGGCGCCGTCGCGCACGGCGCGGGTCAGTGGGCCGTCCTGCCAGGCGGTGCCGTCATGACGGATCAGGTAGCGGCCGATCAGATCGCTGGCCGCGAGGTCGTCGTGGCAGGGAATGGTGACCAGCGGGCGGCCCAGGCGCCAGGCCATGTGTTCGACGAAGCGGGTCTTGCCACAGCCGGTAGGGCCCTTGAGCATCACCGCCAGTCCGCGCGCGTGGCACTGTTCGAACAGCGCGATTTCATTGCCTGCTGGCTGATACCAGGGCTCCTCGGTCGCCGGGCGTGCAGCCAGGCTGTGGATGGACTGTTCCAGACCCACCTCAGGCGACCCGATCGGCAGGTCTGGTCAGTTCGTTGTCCAGCGTCTCGAAGCGCGGTCGGTAGCTGAAGAAGTCGTAGATGAACAGCCCCACGCCCGTGGCGAAGATGCTCGCGGTGGAAATCAGCATTACGAAGTGGATTTGGATTTTCAGCTGCGCATCCAGATAGCCCATGCCCATGATCCGTTCCAGATATACCTGACCGATCCCGGCAGTGGCGAAGGACAGGGTCATGCCGAACATGCCGGCCAGTTGCAGCCAGAATGCCCAGTAACCGATCGTGGTGCCTTGCTCCGGACGCTTGTTGGTCAGCGACGGCAGCGCGTAGGTGATCATCGCCAGCACGATCATGGCGTAGGCGCCATAGAAAGCGGCGTGACCGTGCATGGCGGTGATCAGCGTGCCGTGGGTCCACTTGTTGATGCTCGGCCAGGTATGGGCCAAGCCCAGCAGGCCAGCACCGAACAGGGTGAAGATGGTGCTGCCGAGGGTCCAGTGCAGGGCCAGCGAATTGGGGTGCGCCAGGCCCGAGCGGCGCATGGCGCTGTAGGCGTACATCGCCATGCCGACGATGGCCAGCGGCTCCAGCGCGCTGAAGAAGCCGCCGATGGGCAGCCAGTAGTAGGGCACGCCGACCCAGTAGTAATGGTGCGCGGTACCAAGAATGCCGGCGATGAAAACCAGGCCGACGATCACGTACAGCCACTTCTCCAGTACCTCGCGATCGGCGCCAGACAGGCGGATCAACAGGTAGGCGAGGAAGGCGCCCATGATCATCATCCATACCCCTTCGACCCACAGGTGAATGGTCCACCAGCGATAGAAGATTGAGACCGTGTAGTTCTCGTAATGCAGCAGCGCCGGAAAGAACAGCACGGCGGAGCTGACCAGCCCGAGCAGCAGCACGCCTTCGGTGGTGGTGAAACGGCCGGACTTCTTGATGGTCATGCCGATGTTGTAAAGGAAGATCAGCATGCAGATGACGATGACGATCTTGTGCGGCAGGGGCTGCTCGAGCAGCTTGTTGCCGGTGCCGTAGCCGAACAGGTAGCCGATGACCGCGGTCACGCCCATCAGGGTCCATAGCACGAGCTGGATGTAGGCCAGCCGGGTGCTGTGCAGTTCGGTGCGCGACTCGTCCGGCACCATCCAGTAGGTCGCGCCCATGAAGCCGGTGAGCACCCAGACGATCAGCAGGTTGGTATGAATCACCTTGGTAACGTCGAACGGCAGGATGTTCAGCAGCGGATCCGGCCCCAGGTACTTGGTCGCCGACAGCAGGCCGAACACCAGTTGCAGACCGAACAGCACCATGGCGACGGCGAAGTACCAGTAGGCGACCGATTGAGATTTATAGCGCATGGCTGAACCTCTGTATGTTCGTCCGGCGGGCCGTGGGCGCCGCGATCATTTGAATGACGACAGGTACTGCACCAGTTGATCGAGCTGCTCGTCCGTCAGCGACTCGCCGTAACTGGTAGGCATGAAGGACACGCCTCCCGCTGAATACATCTCGCCGGGATGCAGGTAGGCGCTGGGCGAAGCGATGGATTCGCGGATGAAGGCCTCGACGCTGTCGGCCTCGCCCTGGTAATCCGGCGAGTCGATGGTCTGTTGCGCCCGCGCTGCCAGGCTTGCCAGGGTCGGTCCGGCCAGGTTCACCCCGGGGGCGATGGAGTGGCAGGCGTTGCAGGCCGGGGTAGCGGTGCGGAACAGTGCTTCGCCGAGGGCGATGGGGTCTTCGTTACCCGATACGGGGCGAGCGCCCGGTGGCAGTTGGTCGGCGGTCTTGCCAGGGCCGGAAGTATCCTGCTGGGCGATGCTCAGGTTGGTGCCGGGAATTGATGAGCCGGTGACCAGTATCGGGCGCGGTGGCCAGCCCTGGTTGTCGACATTAGCGACCCAGTCGAAGAAAGCGATCAGGTCGTCGATCTCCTCGTCGCTGAGGTTGGGGTTGGGCATCAGTCGGCGGTGGCGCTGCTCGTCGTAGAAGCGCTCCGGCGCCTTCAGGAACGCCTTGAGATAAGGTGCGCCGCGCAACTGGGTGATCTTGGTCAGGTCTGGTGCGTAGTAGGCGCCTTCGCCGAACAGGGTGTGGCAGTTGATGCAGTTGTTGGCGTGCCAGACGTCCTGGCCACGGGTGACCGCGGGCGTGATGCTGTCGGCATTGGTCAGCTTCGGGAACTGCCGGTGACTGTCGATCGTCAGGCCGAGAAAGGCCAGGGAGGCGATCAAGGTGGAAACAATGGCGAAAGAGCGAGTTTGTCTCTTGTTCATCTCGGGCTCCGGTCAGACGCCGATGCCGGCCCAATGGACGATGCCCATGATGCCGGCGTAGAGGGCTGCGGCGGCCATCAGGGCGAGCACCGCAAAGCTGAGAACTCTGAAGAACTTCACCAAGGCTGGGCTCCTTCTTGTGTTCGGCGCTACGCTGGCCGGTAATCGTCAGTCAGGATTTGTCTGCTTCCGTTCTGCTGCGCTGGATATTGACCAGCACCACGGCGTCCGTGAGTGCTCGCAGCGCATGCTCGACCTGGCCGGCTAGATACAGGTGGTCGTTCGCGCGCATTGGTTGCCAGTTGTCGTGGGCCTGGACTTCGATCTGACCCTGCAGGCAAAGCAGGGTGATGGGGCCGGCGACGGCGTGGGGAGGAACCTGCTTGCCGGCGGGCAGGCACAAGCGCATCACCTCGAGCTCGGGGGTGCTGACGATCGCTTGCGATTGCAGGGCTGGGGCTTGTGGATGGTCCAGTAGACCGACCACTTCACCCGAGCGGGCATGGTGCAGGGCCATGAGTCTTCACCGTTCGGAGCTGATACTCGAAGGCTAGACCAGGGGAGGGGATACGTCGAACCTGCAGGCAGGGCGCCTGCAGGTTCCAGTGACCGAGGGCTCTTACTCGGGCTTTGGCGTCGTCGCGGTGCTGGCGGGCAACACCGGATAGGCAACCTGCGGCTGGTCACCGGTCAGGCTGTGCAGGAACGCGGTGATGGCCTTGACCTCGTTGTCCTTGAGCTGACGGCCCAGCTGGCTGTCGCCCATGATTGCCACCGCCTCTTCCAGGCTCCAGACCTCGCCGCTGTGGAAGTACGGCGGGGTCAGGGCGATGTTGCGCAGTGGGGCGGCACGGAACACGTACTCGTCGGCAGCGGTGTTAGTGACTGCGAAGCGGCCCTTGTCGCCTTCCGGCAGGATGTCCGCCCCCGGCTTCTTGATCACGCCGAAGGGGAAGTAACCCTGGCCGCCGACGTTGACGCCGTTGTGGCACGCGATGCAACCCGTGTCCATGAACAGCGCCAGGCCTTCCTTCTGCTGGGCATCCAGCGCCTTGTCGTCGCCCTTGAGGAAGCGGTCGAATGGCGAGTTGGGCGTGGTCAGGCTGACTTCGAAGGCTTCCAGGGCGTAGGCCATGTTGTCGAAGGTGACCGGATCCTTGTCCTTGGGGAAGGCCTTCTTGAACTCGGCCACATACTCGGGAATGCTCTTGAGCGTGGCTTCCACGCGGTCCGGCGTGTTGTTCATCTCGACGCTGGCCTGAACCGGTCCCTTGGCCTGTTCCTGCAGGTCCTTGGCACGGCCATCCCAGAATTGCGCGGAGTTGAACACGGCGTTGAGTACGGTCGGCGAGTTGCGGGGGCCTTTCTGCCAGCCGTGGCCGATGGATGTGGTGACGTTGTCACTGCCGCCGATGCTCAGGTTGTGGCAGGTGTTGCAGCTGATGATATGGCTGCGCGACAGGCGCGGATCGAACCACAGTTTATGGCCGAGCACCGCCTGGTCACGGTTGACGGTCTTGTTGCGAACTTCGGTGACCTGTTCGGGAATGGGTTGGAAAATGGCGCTGGCACGGCTGCGCAGCTCGTCGGCGTTGGCAGTGCCGGTGAGCAGTAACAGACCGCCAAGCAGGATCGGGAGTGGGGCGCTCATCAGGGGCTCCTTGGAATGGTATTGGCAGGTCTAGGAAGCCTTTAATTGGCGAGCGACGAGTTGACTTGAATCAAGCGCAGCAGAACTTTGTTCGTCAGCGATCAATTAGCTTGCTACTGAATGTTTCCAGGTCGTTTTGGGGGGTGGTTAGGACCGACAAAGGCACCTTGAGGGGTATTGTGCCGGGCGCTTGTCAGGCAGGCCTGGGTACAGGCCCGCCCAGTCTTGCAGCTGGGCAATGGCAACGCCAGAATGGCGGCAATCATCGTGGTGATGAACCACCCAGCAAGGATTCCCGATGCCCCAATCTGCCGCTGCCGGCCTGCGCCTGGCGCCCGAGGCGCTGACCCGCCCCTTCGATTCCAGTCAGTTCAATTTCAAGACCACCGAGGAGCTTGAGCCATTTCTTGGCGTGCTGGGCCAGGAGCGCGCCGTGGAGGCGCTGCAGTTCGGTGTGGCGATGCCGCGGCCAGGCTATAACGTCTATGTGATGGGCGAACCTGGCACCGGGCGCTTTTCCTTCGTGCGGCGCTATCTCAAGGCCGAAGGCAAGCGGCTCGATACGCCTTCCGACTGGGTCTACGTGAATAACTTCGATGAACCACGCGAGCCGCGCGTACTGGAGCTGCCGCAGGGAAGCGCCGCGGCGTTCATCGCCGACATCGGCCAACTGATCGACAATCTGCTGGCGACCTTTCCCGCAGTGTTCGAGCACCCCAGCTTCCAGCAGAAGAAGAGCGCCATCGACCGTGCCTTCAACCAGCGCTACGACAAGGCGCTGGACGTGATCGAGAAGCTGGCGCTGGAAAAGGACATCGCGCTCTATCGCGACAGCACCAACATCGCCTTCACACCCATGAAGGACGGCAAGTCCATGGACGAAGCCGAGTTCGCGCAACTGCCCGAGGCCGAGCGCGAGCGTTATCACGAAGATATTTCCGCGCTGGAAGTGCAGTTGAACGAAGGACTGGCCAGCCTGCCGCAATGGAAGCGCGAGTCCAGCAATCAGTTGCGTCAGCTCAACGATGAGACCATCAGTCAGGCCCTGCAGCCGCTGCTGGCGCCGCTCTCGGAAAAGTACGCGGAGAATGCCGGCATCGAGGCCTATCTGCAGGCCGTGCAGGTCAACCTGCTGAAGACCGTGGTCGAACAGTTGGTCGACGAAAACCGCCCTGAAGCTCAGAACCGACAGCTGCTCGAGGAGCAGTACAGCCCGAGCCTGGTGGTCGGTCATGCGGTCGATGGTGGCGCGCCAGTAGTATTCGAACCGCATCCGACCTACGACAACCTCTTCGGGCGCATCGAGTACAGCACTGATCAGGGCGCGCTCTACACCAGCTACCGGCAACTACGGCCCGGCGCCCTGCACCGCGCCAATGGCGGCTTCCTGATGCTGGAGGCGGAGAAGATGCTCGGCGAACCCTTCGTCTGGGACGCGCTCAAGCGTGCGCTGCAGTCGCGCAAGCTACGTATGGAATCGCCGCTGGCCGAGCTGGGTCGCCTGGCCACCGTCACCCTGACGCCGGAAGTTATCGCGCTCAACGTCAAGGTGATCATCATCGGCTCGCGCCAGCTCTACTACACGCTGCAGGACCTGGACCCGGATTTCCAGGAAATGTTTCGCGTGCTGGTGGATTTCGACGAGGACATCCCGCTTGCCGAAGACAGCCTCGAGCAGTTCGCCCAGTTGCTGAAGACACGCACGTCCGAAGAGGGCATGGCGCCGCTGAGTGCTGCGGCGGTGGCGCGCCTGGCGACTTACAGCGCACGCCTGGCCGAGCACCAGGGGCGGCTGTCGGCGCGCATCGGTGATCTGTTCCAGCTGGTGAGCGAGGCTGACTTCATTCGCCAGCTGGCCAAGGACGACATGACCGACGTCGGCCACATCGAACGCGCGCTGAAAGCCAAGGCCACGCGGACCGGGCGCGTGTCGGCGCGCATCCTGGAAGACATCCTCTCTGGCGTCATCCTGATCGACAGCGAAGGCGCCGCCATCGGAAAGTGCAACGGCCTGACGGTGCTGGAAGTGGGCGATTCGGCGTTCGGCATGCCGGCGCGAATCTCCGCCACCGTCTATCCGGGTGGCTCGGGTATCGTCGACATCGAGCGCGAGGTCAATCTGGGCCAACCGATCCACTCCAAGGGCGTGATGATCCTTACCGGTTATCTGGGCAGCCGCTACGCGCAGGAATTTCCGCTGGAGATCTCGGCCAGCATCGCGCTGGAGCAGTCTTACGGCTACGTCGACGGCGACAGTGCCTCGCTCGGCGAGTGCTGTGCGCTGATATCGGCCATCTCGCGCACACCGCTCAAGCAGTGCTTCGCGATCACCGGATCGATCAACCAGTTCGGCGAGGTACAGGCGGTGGGCGGCGTGAACGAGAAGATCGAAGGCTTCTTCCGGCTCTGTGAAGCTCGCGGGCTGACCGGCGAGCAGGGCGCCATCATTCCATTCGCCAATGTCGCCACCCTGATGCTTGAGGAGCGAGTGCTGGAAGCCGTGCGTCAGGAGAAGTTCCACATCTATGCTGTACGCCACGTCGATGAGGCATTGTCGCTACTGGTGGGCGAGTCGGTTGGGGCGGCGGACGAGCAGGGGGGGTTTCCCAAAGGCAGCGTCAATGCGCGTGTGGTGGAGCGCTTGCGCGACATCGCCGAAATCGGACTGGAGGAGGAAGACAAGGGTGACGCCCGCGCGGCCGATGCCATCGCGGCGGCAGCTGATTCGGACAAGGCATAAGAGCCTCGCCATCGAAGCGATTGGGCGGTCAGTCTTGTGCGCTTATTGAGCGGAACGTTACGCCTCGCGGCGGGTCTGCACTGTGGAAGGGTTTCTACTTCCTATCCACATGGTTATCCACAGCTTCAGGGGATAAACCGGTTGGCCCGCCCATTCGTCCAGGATGACGGTGCGCAGCCGAGCGCGAGGGTTGCCGTCATGTCGCAGAGTCTATGTCTGAATCGCCAGTGCCTGGGCCTGGTTACTCGAATCGAATGCACTATCCACCCGCTGACGGGTGGAAATGGCTTGTGGACGCTGCTCTGTGCCGCCGGCATTGCTGACGCGCAGCCCACTGCGATCAAGGCGCAGGGCCCATTCCGCGGGCTTCGCGCGGCGGAGTCGGTGCTGGACGCCATCGTCAGCAACCTGCAAAAGCAGGGGTACTGCGATTCGGACTCCCCGGCGATCTGGCAACTGCACATGCGTGCCGAGTTGCGCAAGGTCAACGCCAACCAGGCGCGCTTCCTGGGTGGCTGGGAATCCAGGCCCTGATAGCAAGGGAAGGTAGGAGCGTATTTTCGGTGCGTTTTCTCTGACCCCCTGGCCGAGGCGCGCTTTTCTTATCCACAGTGAGTGAGGGCGATAGGCACCTTGCCTGTACCTGGCCGCTGCGTATACTCGGCCACCCCTTTTTTCCCATGGATAACCTCATGGAACGCTTCATCGAGAACACCATGTATGCCGCGCGCTGGTTGCTGGCGCCCATTTACTTCGGCTTGGCTTTCGCACTGCTGGCGCTGGCGATCAAGTTCTTTCAGGAAATCTGGCACATCCTGCCGGTGGTGCTTTCACTGAGCGAAGGCGATCTTATCCTCAAGTTGCTGTCGCTGATCGACATGGCGCTGGTCGGCGGCCTGCTGGTCATGGTTATGCTCTCGGGCTATGAGAATTTCGTGTCGCAGCTTAACGTCGACAAAGGCGAGGAGAAGCTCGACTGGCTGGGCAAGATGGATTCCGGCTCGTTGAAGATGAAGGTCGCTGCGTCCATCGTCGCGATTTCATCCATCCACCTGCTGCGGATGTTCATGGATGCCCAGCAGCTCAAAAGCGAACAGTTAATGTGGTATGTGATCATCCACTTGACCTTCGTTTTCTCGGCTTTCGCCATGGGCTATCTGGACAAACTCACCAAACATTGAGAGGTGGTTCGCCGGGTTCGCTGTACCAGGGGCTGTTGCCGTTTCGTCCGCGGCTTGCGATGACACGCTAGCAGCCCCTAAGCTGTGCGCCCTTTTTCCAGAGCGGAGCCCAGGCATGACCGACCTTAATCTGTCCACCGACGAAACGCGCGTAAGCTATGGCATCGGCCGTCAGCTGGGCGATCAGCTGCGTGACAATCCGCCGCCCGGCGTGAGTCTGGACGCGGTGATCGCAGGTATTCGCGATGCATTCGCCGGCGCCGCCAGCCAGGTTTCGGCGGAAGACCTGAATGCCAGCTTCGCGGTCATTCGCGAGCGCATGCAGGCCGAGGCGCAGAAGAAGGCCGAGGCCGCTGCGAGTGAAGGCAAGGCGTTCCTGGCCGAAAATGCCAAGCGCGAGGGTGTCACCACGCTCGCCTCTGGCCTGCAATACGAAGTGCTGGCAACTGGCGAAGGTGCTAAGCCAGGGCGCGATGATCAGGTTCGCACCCACTACCATGGCACCCTGATCGACGGCACAGTGTTCGACAGCTCCTATCAGCGTGGCCAGCCAGCCGAATTCCCTGTCGGCGGTGTGATTGCTGGCTGGACCGAGGCGCTGCAGCTCATGGGCGTCGGCAGCAAGTGGCGTCTCTACGTGCCGAGCGAACTGGCCTACGGCGCCCAGGGCGTGGGCAGTATTCCGCCGCATAGCGTGCTGGTTTTCGACGTCGAGCTGCTCGCGGTTCTGTAAGCCATGACGGAGTCGTAGGGTGGATGTCGCGAAGCACATCCACGCATTAGGTTGGCCCAAAACAAGCGCGTGGAAGATGCTTCGTAGTCTTCCGCCCTACGCCATGCCCCGAATCACCCGAATCACCCGAATCACTGAAGGCGTGAATCTGACCTTTGCCAACGCGATGCAGCATCGATTCATTCGGCCTCAGGGTCGTAACGCTCTGGCATAGGAGAACAGGAACAGGTTGCGTACCTGCTCCTTGAGTACGCAGGGTTCGCTGGTGCTCAGCTCGTGCAAGTCCAGGTCGCCCTGGTCGCGCAGTTCGTCCAGGGCTTCTCCCTCCAGCGAAATACATACGGCACCGGTGTTGCGGTCGAGTATCCGCAGATAGGGTTGTGGTCGGTCCAGCCACGCATCGATCAGATAAGTCATGCTCACCTCCAGTTGAATCTGTTGATGAGAATAATTGTTATTTGCAAATGTGCAAGCGCAAATGTTCGCCGCGGCTGAAAGTATTTCTCAATCTGGTGTGAGATAACGCTGACGACGCAGCCCGGATCGCAGTAGTGGGGCATGCGACAAGGTCTATGGGTTGTCAGGTGCTGGAAAGTACAGGCTGAACCGATCCGACGAGCGGACCGGTGCTTCGAGTGGCTGTCAGTGCGTGCGTGCGACTGCGAAGCGGCTGAGTTCCGCCAGAGCATCGCGGTAGGGGCTGGCGGGAATCAGTTCGAGGCAGGCAATGGCGCGGTCGGCATAATCGCGAGCCAGGCGTGCGGTGTAGTCCAGTGCGCCCGAGGCCTGGACGGCGCTGCGGATGCTTTCCAGGTCCTCGATACCGCCTTTCTGGATCGCCTTGCGCACCAGTGCGGCCTGTTCCGTCGTGCCTTCGCGCATGGTGTAGATCAGCGGCAGGGTGGGTTTGCCTTCGGCCAAGTCGTCGCCGACATTCTTGCCGAGGGTTTCGGCATCACCCTGGTAGTCGAGCAGGTCATCGACCAGTTGGAAGGCGATACCCAAGTGGTCGCCAAACTGGCGCAATGCTTCGCATTGCTCGTCGCTGGCGCCGGCCAGGGTGGCGGCACTATGGGTGGAGGCCTCGAACAGCATGGCAGTCTTGCCGCGAATGACCTCCATGTAGACTTCTTCGGTGGTGCTGGCGTCGCGAACCTTCGATAGTTGCAACACTTCCCCTTCGGCGATCACCCGGGTGGCCTGGGAGATGATGCGCATGACCGGCATCGAGCCCAAGGCGACCATCATTTCGAAGGAGCGTGCATAAAGGAAGTCGCCTACCAGCACGCTCGGCGCGTTGCCCCACAGGGCGTTGGCGGTGGAGCGACCACGGCGCATGCCGGACATGTCGACCACGTCGTCATGCAGCAGGGTGGAGGTGTGCAGGAATTCGATGATGGCGGCCAGCAATCGCAGCTGATCGCCCTTGAGGCCGAGCGCGTTGCCACTGAGCAGTACCAGCAGTGGGCGCAGGCGCTTGCCGCCGGCGGAGGTGATGTAGTCCCCGATCTTTTCAACCAGCGGTACGCGGGACGTCAGCTGGTCGCGGATGATGCCGTCGACGGCGGCAAAATCGTCAGCCACGACTTGATAAAAGGCCTGGGGTTGCATCGGAAGCCGGTACTCCTCGGAGATTGCGCGGCATGCTATGGGGCGGGTCATGGCCTGTCAAGGCGAGGCCCGGCGGCTATTGCGCAGGCGTAGGCGCATGCGTACAATCGCGGACCCTGAACTTCCCCCTGGGCATTTCCCTGCCTTACGCAATTGCAAGAGCGTCCCTCCGGACCTCGAGCAGCCATGCCAGCCACCAACTATTTCACTTAAGCGCTGGGTGAGCAGGATCAACGGAGATACATAGATGTACGCAGTTATCGTAACCGGCGGCAAGCAGTACAAGGTTGCCGAAGGTGAATACCTGAAGATTGAAAAACTCGAAGTCGCTACCGGCGAAGCTGTCACTTTCGACCGCGTTCTGCTGGTCGGCAACGGCGATGACGTGAAGATCGGTGCGCCGGTCGTCGAAGGTGCCAAGGTCACTGCTGAAGTGATCGCTCAAGGCCGTCACGACAAGGTCACTATCATCAAATTCCGTCGTCGTAAGCACCACATGAAGCGTCAGGGCCACCGTCAGTGGTTCACTGAGGTCAAAATCACCGGTATTCAGGGCTAATAGGGCCTGAATCCCCTTACAGGAGTATTGAACTCATGGCACACAAAAAAGCTGGCGGTTCTACCCGCAACGGTCGCGACTCAGAAGCCAAACGCCTTGGCGTGAAGATGTACGGCGGCCAGGCCATCAAGGCTGGCAACATCATCGTGCGTCAGCGCGGCACCCAGTTCCATGCCGGTTACGGCGTTGGCATGGGCAAGGATCACACCCTGTTCGCGAAAGTGGAAGGCGTGATCAAGTTCGAAGTGAAGGGCGCCCATGGCCGTCGCTACGTGAGCGTCGTCGCGGCCTGATCGCGGCGTTGCTGGAAAAGCCCTGTCATGCGACGGGGCTTTTTTGTTTCTGTATCCTGTGAGGCTCTTGCAAAGAAGCTGCTCGGATCGATTTTCGCTGGGTTCTTTGCAAGACCCTTATATTCCTGTTTTCTAGCCCGCCCATGCGGCGGGAGGCGTGCCCATGAAATTCGTCGATGAAGTATCGATTTTTGTAAAGGCCGGTGACGGTGGTAACGGCATGATGAGTTTCCGTCGCGAGAAATTCATCGAAAAGGGTGGCCCCAATGGGGGCGATGGCGGTGATGGCGGTTCCATTTTTCTGGAGGCCGACGAGAACCTCAACACGCTGGTCGACTATCGCTACACCCGTCGTTTCAATGCGCCGAACGGCGAGAAGGGTGGGTCGACCGAGTGTACTGGTGCCAAGGGCGAGGATCTGATCCTGCCGGTGCCGGTGGGCACTACGGTGGTCGATGCCGCCACCCAGGAGGTGATCGGCGACCTGACCAAGCCGGGTCAGCGGCTGCTGGTTGCTCAGGGCGGCTGGCATGGGTTGGGCAATACCCGCTTCAAGTCCAGCACCAATCGGGCGCCGCGGCAGACCACGCCGGGCAAGCCGGGTGACGCGCGAGATCTCAAGCTGGAGTTGAAGGTGCTGGCCGATGTCGGCCTGCTGGGCTTGCCCAATGCTGGCAAGAGCACCTTCATTCGCTCGGTGTCGGCAGCCAAGCCAAAGGTGGCCGATTATCCCTTCACCACGCTGGTCCCGAACCTGGGTGTAGTCAGTGTCGGGCGTTACAAGAGCTTTGTGGTGGCCGACATTCCCGGCTTGATCGAGGGTGCCTCGGAAGGGGCGGGCTTGGGTATTCGCTTCCTCAAGCACTTGGCGCGTACCCGGCTGCTGCTGCATCTTGTGGATATGGCGCCGCTGGACGAGAGCGATCCGGCCGATGCTGCCGAGGTCATTCTCAATGAGCTGGAGAAATTCAGTCCGGCATTGGCCCAGCGCGACCGTTGGCTGGTGCTGAACAAGGCCGACCAGTTGCTCGAGGAGGATCGCGAGGAGCGTGTGCGGCAGGTGATCGAGCGTCTCGACTGGCAGGGGCCGGTGTTCGTCATCTCTGCGCTGGAGCGCGAGGGCACCGAGGCGCTAAGTCAGGCGATCATGCGTTACCTCGATGAGCGTACCCAGCGTATTGCCGAAGAGCCGGCCTATGCCGAGGCGCTCGCCGAGCTCGACCAGCAGATCGAGGATGAGGCGCGTGCTCGTCTGCAGGAGCTCGACGATCAGCGCGCGCTGCGCCGTGCCGGCGTCAAGGCCGCCGACGAGGTGGATGACGACGACTTCGACGATGATGACGATGACGATGATGAAGGCGGCGCGGAAATCTTCTACGTCCGTTAAGTGAAAAGCCCGCCTCGTTGCGGGCTTTCTCGATTTAGATGGCTGGTGGGTCGGCTTGTCTGTCGCCCATCGTAAGGTTTGGCCGGTTACGGAAGAAGGCGGGATCGATGCGGGGCAAAGTGAGTGGCGCTCGGCGCTGGGTGGTGAAGATCGGCAGTGCGCTGTTGACTGCGGACGGCCGGGGGCTCGATCAGGCGGCGATGGCGGTCTGGGTCGATCAGATGGTGGCGCTGCGAGCGGCTGGAATCGAGCTGGTGCTGGTTTCTTCCGGCGCGATCGCGGCTGGCATGAGTCGTCTGGGTTGGGTCGCTCGCCCCAGGGCGGTCCACGAGCTGCAGGCGGCCGCCGCGGTTGGTCAGATGGGGCTCATACGCGCCTGGGAAGCCAGCTTCGCTCGTTGCGATCAGCAAACGGCGCAGATTCTCGTCACCCATGACGATCTGTCCGACCGCAAGCGCTATCTCAACGCCCGCAGCACCCTTCGGACTCTGCTCGATCTGAATGTCGTGCCGGTGATCAACGAGAACGACACCGTCGTCACCGACGAGATCCGTTTCGGCGACAACGACACGCTGGCGGCGCTGGTCGCTAACCTGGTCGAGGCTGACCTGCTGGTGATCCTGACCGACCGTGACGGCATGTTCGACGCCGATCCGCGCAGCAACCCCGATGCCAATCTGATCAGCGAGGCGCGTGCCGATGACCCGGCGCTGGACGCGGTGGCGGGCGGGACCGGCGGCGCGCTGGGGCGTGGCGGTATGCAGACCAAGCTGCGTGCGGCACGTCTGGCGGCGCGTTCCGGTGCCTATACAGTGATCGTCGGTGGGCGTATCGAGCAGGTGTTGGCGAGGCTCAAGTCCGGAGAACGGTTGGGTACGCTGCTGGCGCCCGAACGCAGCCGGCATGCTGCTCGCAAGCAGTGGCTGGCGGGGCATCTCCAGACTCGCGGAACCCTGACGCTGGATGTGGGTGCCGTGCATGCTTTGCGGCAGGGGCATCGGAGTCTGCTGGCGGTGGGTGTGAAGGCGGTGGCTGGCGGTTTTCGGCGGGGTGAAATGGTGGTTTGCGTGGGGCCCGAGGGGCAGGAGGTTGCCCGTGGTCTGGTGAACTACAGTGCTGCCGAGGCGCAGCGGATCCTCGGCAGGCCATCCGACGAGATAGAGAAGCTGCTCGGTTACGTCGACGAGCCGGAGCTGATCCATCGCGACAACATGATTCTGGTCTGAGGTACTCATAGGGCTGGCGAAAGCATTGGACCTCCTGCTTGCATGGCCGGTGGCGGATATGCTCTCTCTGTGATCTAAGACGATCGGGTGCCCGAGGGTAGCCCCTAGAGCACTGTGGCGGCCATTCCGATGCTTCTCTGGGCGTCGGGTCTGTAGTCGCGAAAGGGGGCGGGGCGGTAGGGTGTATCTCCGATACGGAGCTTTCCGCGGTCTCTCCCTGGAAGGCAGGCACAAAAAAACCGGCACTGGGCCGGTTTTTTCAAGAACCTGCAGGTTAGGCTGCAGCAGCTTCGCCGAGGGCCTTGATGTGGCCGTTCAGGCGGCTCTTGTGGCGAGCGGCTTTGTTCTTGTGGATGATGCCTTTGTCGGCCATGCGGTCGATCACGGGTACGGCTGCAGTGTAAGCAGTACGAGCTTTTTCCAGATCTTTTGCGTCGATGGCTTTGACCACATTCTTGATGTAGGTACGAACCATGGAGCGCAAGCTGGCATTGTGGCTGCGACGCTTCTCAGCCTGAATTGCGCGTTTTTTGGCGGAAGGGCTGTTGGCCACCGTCGAACTCCTCGAAAAACGTGGGATTACAAAGCAAATAAGGCCGCGAATCATGCCGATGCGGCGGATGCTTGTCAAGTCTGTTTGAATGGTCGTCGTGCTGGTCGGACGGATGGGCTGTCGCTAAACTCGCGGCCTCGTCCACTGTCGTAGCTGGCTACTGATTCGGCTCTGGCTGGAACGACTGCAAGTATCAACAGACTCCGGGAAGAAAAATGTCCGATACAGCCGGCAAAGGCGGATTGCTGCGTTCCAGTGCGGTGGTGAGCGTGATGACGCTCCTGTCCCGCGTGCTGGGCATGGTACGCGATATGGTGGTGGCCAGCTACTTCGGGTCCGGAGCAGCGGCGGATGCTTTCTTCATCGCCTTCAAGATTCCCAACTTTCTGCGCCGCCTGTTCGCTGAGGGTGCCTTCGCCCAGGCGTTCGTTCCAGTGCTGTCGGAGTACCGCGCCAAGAGAACCCAGCTGGAAGTCAAGCTGCTGGTTGATAGGACTGCCGGGATGCTCGGCCTGATTCTGACTGGAATCACCGCGCTGGGCGTTCTGGGTTCGCCCTATGTGGTGATGCTGTTCGCGCCCGGCTTTCACGACGAGCCGGCCAAGATGCAGCTGGCCGGCGAATTGCTGCGCATCACCTTTCCCTATCTGCTCCTGATCTCGCTGACGGCTTTCACCTCCGGCGTACTCAACACGTACGGGCGTTTCGCGGTGCCGGGCTTCACGCCGGTGCTGCTCAATGTCTGCATGATCCTCTCGGCGGTTTTCCTGACGCCTTATTTCGACCAGCCGATCATGGCGCTGGCCTGGGGGGTGTTCATCGCCGGTTTCGCCCAGCTGGCTTTCCAGCTGCCGTACGTCGCGAGGCTGGGGCTGTTGCCGCGCCCGCGGGTCAAGTTCGGCGATGAAGGTGTGCGGCGCATCATGCTGTTGATGGTGCCGGCGCTGTTCGGGGTTTCGGTCAGCCAGATCAATCTGCTGCTCGATACCGTGCTGGCGTCCTTTCTGCAAACCGGCAGCGTGTCCTGGCTGTACTACGCAGATCGGCTTTCCGAGCTGCCGCTCGGGGCATTCGGTATCGCCATCGGCACGGTAATCCTGCCGAGCCTGTCGCGTCAGCATGCGGGGGATGACCCCAAGGCGTTTTCGTCGACGATGGACTGGGCGCTGCGGATGGTCATGCTGGTGGGCGTCCCCGCCGCGTTGGCGCTGGGCATCCTGGCCGAGCCGATGATCGCCAGCCTGTTCCATTACGGGGCCATGACCGAGGAGGCGGTGGTGCAGTCGGCCAGGGCCCTGCAGGCCTACTCGCTGGGCGTGCTGGCGTTCATGCTGATCAAGGTGCTGGCGCCGGGGTTCTTTGCGCGGCAGGACCTGAAGACGCCAGTTCGCATCGCCATTATCTGCATGGTGGCGAACATGGTGATGAACCTGATTCTGATCTGGCCGCTCAAGCACGTGGGGCTGGCGCTGGCCACCTCGCTGTCGTCGATGCTCAATGCGTTGCTGCTGTTCTGGGGGCTCTACAAGATCGGGGTGTACCGGCCGGCGCCGGGCTGGTGGCTGTTCGGCTTGCGCCTGGCGGGAGGCTGCGCGGCGATGGTCGCGGTGGTCTGGTGGCTCAACGTGCCTTCGCAGGAATGGTTCGTCTGGAGCTGGCAACAGCGCGCGTGGCAATTGGCGCTGCTGGTTTGTGGCGGTTTGGCGGCCTTCGTCGGTGGACTGTTGTTGCTTGGCATGCGACCGCGGCATTTACGGCACTGACTTCCGGGGCCTCAGGCAAGACCCGTCGGGTCGGACTTGTTCGCCTGTTCTGCGGTTGGGTGAATTCGGCCCTGCAACCCGCCACCATTCGCCATCAGGTCGACTTCAGGAGTAAGCAAGGAAAGAGCAAGGTCAGTCTGGTTCGGCCGGCTGCAAACCTGTCCGGCGTGAGCGCTACATGCGTATAATCGACGACTTTTCAAGCAAGAAGTGCGGTATGCAGCTGGTTCGAGGTCTTCACAACCTGCGGCCCCGGCATCGGGGGTGCGTCGCCACCATCGGCAACTTCGACGGAGTGCACCGGGGGCATCAGGCCATCCTGGCGCGCCTGCGCGAGCGCGCGGCCGAATTGGGGCTGCCCAGTTGCGTGGTTATCTTCGAGCCGCAACCCCGTGAGTTCTTCTCTCCGGACAAGGCCCCGGCTCGGCTTACCCGCCTGCGGGAAAAGCTGCGCTTGTTGAGAGAGCAGGGTGTGGATCTGGTGCTGTGCCTCGTGTTCAATCGACGCCTGCGCGAGCTGAGCGCTGCCGAGTTCGTGCATGCGACGCTGGTAGAGGGGCTTGGCGTACGGCATCTGGAGGTCGGTGACGATTTCCGCTTTGGTTGCGACCGTGCCGGCGATTTCAATTTTCTGCTGAAGATGGGGGTCGTGGAGGGCTTCACTGTCGAAGCGGCAACCACCATCGAAATCGATGGCGAGCGGGTGAGCAGCTCTCGGCTGCGACAGGTGCTTGCGGAGGGCCAGCTGGCACTGGCGGAAAAGTTGCTCGGCCGGCCGTTCAGCATCACCGGTCGCATCATGCACGGGCAGAAGCTTGGCCGGCAACTGGGCGCGCCCACTGCGAATATTCAGCTCAAGCGTCGGAGTACACCGCTCAGCGGAGTATATATAGTGAGCACCGAGGTTGATGGCCAGGTTCAGGCCGGCGTCGCCAACATCGGCATGCGCCCGACGGTTGAAAGCGATGGCAAGCCGCACCTGGAGATGCATCTGTTGGATTATCAGGGTGACCTCTACGGCCGCCTGCTGCGCGTGACCTTTCACAGCAAGCTGCGCGACGAGCAGCGTTTCGCCTCACTGGAGGCACTCAAGGTGGCGATCAATGCCGACATCGCTGCCGCCCGCGATTACTGGCGGGCTTCACCCTTCACCACGAGTCAGGACTGAAATGACCGATTACAAAGCGACCCTCAATCTGCCGTCCACGGCGTTTCCGATGAAGGCCGGTCTGCCACAGCGCGAGCCGGAGATTCTGCAGCGCTGGAACAGCATTGACCTGTACCGGAAACTGCGGCAGATCGGCGAAGGTCGCCCTAAATTCGTCCTGCACGACGGTCCTCCGTACGCCAATGGCAACATCCACATCGGCCATGCGGTGAACAAGGTGATCAAGGACATGATCGTCCGTTCGCGCACTCTGGCCGGCTTCGATGCGCCCTATGTGCCGGGCTGGGACTGTCACGGCCTGCCCATCGAGCACAAGGTCGAGACCACTTTCGGCAAGAACCAGCCGGCGGACCTGACCCGCGAACGCTGCCGAGCCTATGCCGCCGAGCAGATCGAAGGGCAGAAGGCCGACTTCATCCGCCTCGGCGTGCTCGGCGACTGGGACAACCCTTACAAAACCATGGATTTCGCCAACGAAGCCGGTGAGATCCGCGCCTTGGCGAAAATAGTCGAGGGCGGCTTCGTCTTCAAAGGCCTGAAGCCGGTTAACTGGTGCTTCGATTGCGGCTCGGCCCTGGCCGAGGCGGAAGTCGAATACCAGGACAAGAAATCCGATGCCATCGACGTGGCCTTCACGGTCGAGGATGCCGACAAGCTCGCAGCCGCCTTTGGTGCCGCCAATCTGTCCAAGCCGACCAGCATCGTCATCTGGACCACGACCCCCTGGACCATTCCGGCCAACCAGGCGCTCAACGTCCACCCCGATTTCATTTACGCGCTGGTCGACACCGGCGATCAGCTGCTGGTGCTGGCCGAGGAGCTGGTCGAGTCCAGCCTGCAACGCTATGGCCTCGAAGGCCAGATCATCGCCCGTTGCGAAGGCAAGGCGCTGGAGCTGATCCGCTTCCGCCACCCGTTCTATGAGCGCTTCTCGCCGGTGTACCTGGCCGAGTATGTGGAAACCGGCGCCGGCACCGGCATCGTCCACTCCTCGCCGGCCTATGGTGAGGACGACTTCCGTACCTGCAAGCACTACGGCATGGAGAACGACGATATTCTCAGCCCTGTGCAGAGCCACGGCGTCTACGTTCCGGACCTGCCGTTCTTCGGTGGTCAGTTCATCTGGAAGGCCAACCCGGTCATCGTCGAGAAATTGCGCGAAGTTGGCGCGCTGCTCAAGCACGAAGCCATCCAGCACAGCTACATGCACTGCTGGCGGCACAAGACACCACTGATCTACCGCGCTACTGCGCAGTGGTTCGTCGGCATGGACAAAGTCGCTCACGACGGCAGCTCGCTACGCCGCCGCGCGCTGGATGCCATCGAGCAGACCCAGTTCGTCCCGGCCTGGGGACAGGCGCGCCTGCATGGCATGATCGCCGGTCGTCCGGACTGGTGCATCTCGCGCCAGCGCAACTGGGGCGTGCCGATCCCGTTCTTCCTGCACAAGGAAAGCGGCGAATTGCATCCGCGTACTGTCGAGCTGATGGAGGAGGTCGCCCAGCGCGTCGAGCAGCAGGGCATCGAAGCCTGGTTCAAACTGGATGCCACCGAGCTGCTGGGCGACGAGGCCGCGCAGTACGAGAAGATCAACGACACCCTGGATGTCTGGTTCGACTCCGGCACCACCCACTGGCACGTGATGCGCGGTTCGCATCCCATGGGCCATGACCAGGGCCCGCGCGCCGACCTCTACCTGGAAGGCTCCGACCAGCATCGAGGCTGGTTCCATTCCTCATTGCTGACCGGCGCCGCCATCGACGGCCACGCGCCCTACAAGGGCCTGCTGACCCACGGCTTCACCGTGGACGAGAATGGTCGCAAGATGTCCAAGTCCCTCGGCAACGTCATCGCGCCGCAGGAAATCACCGACAGCATGGGCGCCGATATCCTGCGGCTGTGGGTTTCGGCCACCGACTATTCCGGCGAGATGGCCGTCTCCAAGCAGATCCTGCAGCGCAGCGCCGACGCCTATCGGCGTATCCGCAATACCGCGCGCTTCCTGCTTTCCAACCTCGATGGCTTCGATCCGGCGCAGCACCTGGTGCCGAACGACCAACTGATCGCCCTGGACCGCTGGGCCATCGATCGTGCCCTGCTGCTGCAACGCGAGATCGAGGAAGCCTACGAGCAGTACCGTTTCTGGAACGTCTATTCCAAAGTGCACAACTTCTGCGTGCAGGAACTGGGCGGCTTCTACCTCGACATCATCAAGGACCGGCAGTACACCACCGGTGCCGACAGCCTGCCGCGTCGCTCCTGCCAGACCGCGCTGTACCACATCGCCGAGGCATTGGTGCGCTGGATAGCGCCGATCCTCGCGTTCACTGCCGAGGAAATCTGGCAGTACCTGCCGGGCGAGCGTAACGAGTCGGTGATGTTCAACACCTGGTACGAGAGGCTGGCCGAGCTGCCGCAGGATGCCACGCTGGATCGTGCTTTCTGGGACAAGGTCATGGCGGTCAAGGCTGCGGTCAACAAGGAGCTGGAAAACCAGCGTGCGGCGAAGACCATCGGCGGCAACCTCCAGGCCGAAGTCACGCTGTATGCCGAGGACGCGCTGGTAGCAGAGCTGGCCAAGTTGGGCGATGAGTTGCGCTTCGTGCTGATCACCTCCGCAGTCGAAGTCGCACCGCTGGCCCAGGCGCCCGCCGAGGCAGTGGAAAGCGAGTTGGCCGGCCTGAAACTGATGGTGAAGAAGACCGAACATGCCAAGTGCGGCCGTTGCTGGCACCACCTGCCGGACGTCGGCAGTCACGCCGCACATCCGGAAATTTGCGGCCGCTGTGTGGAAAACATCGAAGGCGCGGGCGAGGTGCGTCACCATGCGTGACAGTACGCAGAGCCATTCGATGAGCACCCGCTTCGGCAAGCTCGCCTGGCTCTGGGTCAGTGTGCTGGTGATCGCCATCGATCAGGCGACCAAGCACTGGTTCGAGGCCAATTTCAGCCTGTACCAGAAAGTGGAGGTCATTCCCGACTACTTCTCCTGGACGCTGGCCTACAACACCGGTGCCGCCTTCAGCTTCCTGGCCGACCACGACGGCTGGCAGCGCTGGTTCTTCGCCGCCATCGCCACCGGCGTCAGCGTCGTGCTGGTAATCTGGATGAAACGCCTGAAGGCCCGCGAAACCTGGCTGGCCGTGGCGCTGGCGCTGGTGCTGGGCGGTGCGCTGGGCAATCTCTACGATCGCATGGTGCTGGGCCACGTGGTCGACTTCATCCTGGTGCATTGGCAGAACCGCTGGTATTTCCCGGCGTTCAACATCGCCGACAGCGCCATCACCGTTGGCGCCGTGATGCTGGCGCTGGACATGTTCAAGAGCGACAAAACCGGAGAATCCGCATGACTGAACAGCGCATTGGGCCGGACAAGGAAGTCACCCTGCATTTCGCGCTTAGCCTGGAAAACGGCGATGTGGTTGACAGCACCTTCGACAAGCAGCCGGCGACCTTCAAGGTCGGCGACGGCAATCTGCTGCCGGGGTTCGAGCAACAGCTGTACGGGCTCAAGACGGGCGATAAGCGCACCCTGCAGGTCTCACCGGAGCAGGGCTTCGGTCAGCCCAACCCGCAAAACGTGCAGGTCATGCCGCGTAGCCAGTTCGAGGGCATGGAACTATCCGAAGGCCTGCTGGTGATCTTCAACGATGCCGCCAAGGCCGAGCTGCCGGGGGTGGTCAAGAGCTTCAACGATAGACAGGTCACCGTGGACTTCAATCATCCGCTGGCCGGCAAGCTCCTGGCCTTTGAGGTCGAGATCATCGACGTCAAAGCGCTCTGATCGTAGGGTGGATCACGCGTCACTGATCCACCGTAGGCTGTCATGGTGGAGGTAAGAAGCACCTCCCTCCTAACTGTCATCCAACCCGCGTGCCATGCGCATCGAGAGACACGCCATGCAAATCAAACTCGCCAATCCCCGGGGCTTCTGTGCTGGCGTCGATCGCGCCATCGAGATCGTCAACCGCGCCCTGGAAGTCTTCGGCCCGCCGATCTATGTGCGTCATGAAGTGGTGCACAACAAGTTCGTGGTGGAAGACCTGCGCGAGCGCGGCGCGATCTTCGTCGATGAGTTGGACCAGGTGCCGGATGGCTTCATCGTCATCTTCAGCGCCCACGGCGTGTCCCAGGCGGTGCGGATGGAGGCGGACAAGCGCGGTCTGAAGGTGTTCGACGCGACCTGTCCACTGGTGACCAAGGTTCATCTGGAAGTCACCAAGTACAGCCGCGAAGGCCGCGAGTGCATCCTGATCGGCCACCACGGCCATCCGGAAGTCGAAGGCACTATGGGGCAGTACGACACCGCCAACGGCGGCTCGATCTACCTGGTCGAGGACGAGGATGACGTCGACCAATTGCAGGTGCGCAACCCCGAGGTTCTGGCTTTCGTCACCCAGACCACCTTGTCCATGGACGATACCAGCCGCGTGATCGACGCCCTGCGCACGCGCTTCCCCAGCATCGGCGGCCCGCGCAAGGATGACATCTGCTATGCCACCCAGAACCGCCAGGACGCGGTCAAGCAATTGGCCGGCGAGTGCGATGTGGTCCTGGTAGTCGGCAGCCCCAACAGCTCCAACTCCAACCGCCTGCGTGAACTGGCCGAGCGCATGGATACCCCCGCCTACTTGATCGATGGCGCCGAGGACCTCAAGCGCGAGTGGTTCGCCGAAGACTCTCGCATCGGCATCACCGCCGGCGCCTCGGCCCCTGAAGTACTGGTGCGTGGAGTGATCGATCAGTTGCGCGAGTGGGGCGCCAAAGGAATGGATGAGTTGGAAGGGCGACCGGAGAACGTGACGTTTTCGATGCCGAAGGAGTTGCGGGTTAAAGCGTTGTAAGAAGAAGCCCGATCTGTGGATCGGGCTTTT
>JBKEBY010000113.1:0-30847 GCA_047973445.1 Pseudomonas sp. | reverse complement strand
GTATCGGGCTTTGGCAATTATGGCTACCTCACCCCGCTACGCCGCCTCTATCCGCTTCCTGTTCGTCAGGCCAGCATTTTGCCTCGGGCTTCCTTCAGATTCGCAGTCGCCCGCGACACCCTTGCCTCTGGCTAACACTTCCCCTTGCCGGGTGTGTAGAGGACTTTCACCTCCAAGTCGTCAGTCTCACCACCACAGTGAACCCGACAGCGCCAGTCACGGCACTACGCGCCATGCCTGGCGCACCATAAAAAATCCGATACCAGTGGGCTGGTATCGGATTTTCTAGAACCGCCGGCTTGGACTCAAATGCTTAAGTGAACAGCATTACGGCGCATGGCCGGGCTTTTTCATGTCCTTCGAGCGACGGGTCCGTCAGACCTTGGCGCGGGACTTGTACTCGCCGGTACGGGTGTCGATCTCGATATGCTCACCGATGTTGATGAACTCTGCGACCTTCAGCTCGTAACCGTTGTTCAGCTTGGCGGTCTTCATAACCTTGCCGCTGGTGTCGCCGCGAACGGCCGGCTCGGTGTAGGAAACCTGGCGTACGATGGTGGTCGGCAGCTCGATGGAGATCACGCGATCGTTGTAGAACACGGCTTCGCAAACATCCTGCATACCGTCTTCGACAAAGTTCAGCGCGTCACCGAGATCTTCCTTCTCGACTTCGTACTGGTTGTATTCGGTGTCCATGAATACATACATCGGATCGGCGAAGTAGGAGTAGGTCACTTCCTTGCGCTCAAGGATGACTGGCTCGAACTTGTCGTCGGCCTTGTAGACGCTCTCGGTAGCCTGGCCGTTGAGCAGGTTCTTCAGCTTCATCTTGACCACGGCAGCGTTGCGGCCGGACTTGTTGAATTCGGCTTTCTGGATGACCCAGGGTTCACCGTTGATCATGGCCACTTGGCCGGCACGGAACTCTTGTGCGGTTTTCATACGAATATCCGATGTTAAAAGAGACAAAAAACAGGCCGCACATCATAGCCAATCTGTGTAAAAAAAGACCAGCTTTCCCGCCAGATCGCCGTTGGCAACCTGCTTGTGCGTCCAGCGTTCCGCATGGAGCTGGAGTGCCGCTTGGTGCTGTTGCACCGCGCACCAGGCTTCACCGCTGCCGACGCTATCGTTCCAGGCGCGCCAGAACGATCGCAAGGCATCGGTTGCCGCGGGTGCGAGATCACCACTATAGAGTTCGAAGAAGGCATCGAGCTTGTCCCAGTGTGCATCCTCTTCCTGCGGATAGATATGCCATACCAGCGGCCGTCCAGCCCACTGCGCGCGAATGAACGACTCTTCGCCGCGCACGGCGTTGAAGTCACAGCACCACAGCAACTGGTCATACTGGTTCTGCGTCATGAAAGGCAGCACGGCAATGTGCAGGCTGCCGCGCTGGTGCTGCGCACCGGCACCCAGTTCGCTTACACCCAGCCAGCGTGCCACGTCTCCCAGTACCCGCCCCTCCGGTATCAGCAGTTGCGTGGTTCGGGGGCCTGCCTCCAGCACATCGAGCCAGCCTGGGATCGCAGCATTCTCGTAGGCGAACAAGGAGATGAGCTGCGCGCCGGGCTGCAGTTCGATACCGAAGCTGCCGAGCAAAGCCTCACGGTGCTGCGGATCACTCAGGAATGCGTCACGTCGATCCAGCAAATCGCCTTCACGCAACAGCCCACCCGTGCCCCGCTCGAAGCCTGGGAAAAAGAAATACTTATGCAACCCGTCGGGCTGCATGGAAGGCAGAGCGTGGCAACCGATTACCCAGTCCTCGGCACTGAGGTATTCCAGGTTCAGCCAGAGAGTGCGCCTACCGCTACCAGCCATCGTCGCAATGTAGGCGGATGGCAGCTCACAGGCGAACGCCTCGATTACCACATCCGCTGGTTCGGTCGCCTGCCAGTCCTTCGGCCAGAGACGAATCTCCACTTGCTCATGCCACTGCTGCGCGGCACTGGCGCTGGCCGCCGGGCACAACCGCGCGAAGGTCTCCAGATCATCGACCCATAGGCGGACGCGCTGATCGTGTTCTGCAACCAGCTGCCGGGCCAGACGCCAGGTCACCCCGATATCGCCGAAGTTATCCACTACGGCGCAGAAAATATCCCAGCTCGCTTTGACAGACAAAAAACTGCTCCTGACCGGCGTCGGCATGTTCGCGACTGCGCAAAAGGTGTGCAGGATACAGTTTGCAGGCGGGACGATGACAGACTTGCGCAGTTGTCTGGACAAGACAAACCCGGTAAGGCCGCGGAGGGCCCATGCAATCTACGAAGTAAAAAAGGAAATTGCGACAGAGGATCGTCATGGAGGTGAACCCTACCAGCCACACCCCGGCACACAATGTCACCGCTGCGGCTGCTCCCTTCCGGGCCTGACCGGGTTCACGGCTGATCGTTGCGAGGGGACCGGCAGGGCCCACCATGACAAGCCCGCCTGGCGGCGAGCGGCGCCATTGTACCGGCTTATCGCCAACTTACAACCACCGACCGAGACTGGCGCGGCGCGCCGACTAACTACCGCCGGTCAGCTATCACTGCAATGAGACAGCCGTTCGCCGCATTGCAACGAATCCTCTAGTCAAAGACGCGAACCTGTCCGAGGATGAAAAGAGACCTCAGGCATCGAATGCTTGTCATAAACCTATGCTGCACATCGCGAAATGGACTGCATAATTGATGGCACCAGCACACGAGGTAATCATGAGCAACGCCCCCATCGCCATCATCGGCACCGGCATCGCCGGGCTCTCAGCGGCCCGAACCCTGCACGACGCTGGGCAGGCAGTACAGCTGTTCGACAAGAGCCGCCGTAGTGGTGGCCGTATGGCGAGCAAAACAATGGGGTCGGGGACACTCGACCTGGGCACCCAGTACTTCACTGCTCGCGACCGCCGCTTTACCGAGGCCGTCCATCAGTGGCAGGCCGACGGCTGGGCGGATCAATGGTCGCCCAGCCTTTTTCAGTCCCGTGACGGCCAACTATCCCCCTCGACGGATGAGCAACTGCGCTGGGTCGGCACGCCGACCATGAGTGCGATCACGCAAGGTCTGCTCGATGACCTGCCCGTCACGTTCAGCTGCCGCATTACCGAGGTATTCCGTGGTGAGGAATTCTGGACGTTGGTGGATGCCACGGGCGTCAGCCACGGCCCCTTCAGCCAGGTCATCATCGCCGTACCGGCGCCACAGGCCGCCACGTTGCTGGCCGCGGCGCCAAAACTGGCTGCCGTCGCCGCCAGCGTCGTTATGGAGCCGACCTGGGCAGTTGCGCTCGGCTTCGCCACGCCGCTGGAAACCAGCGTCGAGGGGTGCTTCGTGCGCGACGATGCGCTCGACTGGATCGCACGCGACCGCAGCAAGCCTGGGCGTGACAGCAGCCTCGACACCTGGGTACTACACGCCAGCAGCCAGTGGAGCCGGCAACACATAGATCTGTCCCGCGAAGCGGTGACCGAGCTGCTGCATGGGGCCTTTGCCGAACTGATCGATTGTGTGGTCCCGGCACCGGCATACACCCTGGCGCATCGCTGGCTGTATGCCCGCCCTTCTCAACCCCATGAATGGAGCGCACTGGCCGATCCGGGGCTGGGCCTTTATGCCTGCGGTGACTGGTGCCTGTCGGGCCGAGTCGAAGGCGCCTGGCTCAGCGGCCAGGAAGTGGCACGCAAGCTCCTGGAGAACCTCTGATTACCGTGGCGCCCGTATTGCTCTGAGGCGAGCCCTCAGCCCAGTGCGGTATCCAGAAACATCATCACCGCGAAGCCACCCATCAGCCCCAGGGTAGCCGGCGTCTGATGACCATTGCGGTGGGTTTCCGGAATCACCTCGTGAGATACCACGAAGATCATCGCACCCGCGGCGAGCCCAAGGCTGACCGGATAGGCGATGGCGAAGCCGCTGGACATGCCGATACCCACCAGCGCACCAAGTGGCTCCATCAAACCGGATGCCGCAGCGACCAGTACCGAAGTCAACGCCGACAGCCCGGTGGTGCGCAGCGCCAGCGCAACCGCCAGCCCTTCAGGAATGTCTTGAATGGAAATCGCAGTGGTCAATGGCAAACCGACGCTGAGATCGCCATTGGCAAAGCTCACCCCGATGGCCATGCCTTCCGGAATGTTATGCAGGACGATGGCCAGCACGAACAGCCACACCCGATTTAGCCTTTCGCATTCGGGACCGCACGGGCCGGTGCTCTCGTGTTCGTGCGGCGTGAAGCAATCCAGGCCGAGCATCAGCAGCACACCCAGACCGAGCCCGACTACGACAGTCAGCGCGGCAGCCGGACCGTTGCCAAACAGTTCACGTCCCGCTTCCAGCCCAGGCAGGATCAATGAAAACGCGCTCGCCGCCAGCATCATCCCAGCCGCGAAACCGAGCATGCTATCCTGAGTACGAATGGAAATATCACGCAAGCCAATGGCCAGGAAGGCCCCCACGGCAGTAGCAATGAACCCGGCGCTGCCGCCGAGCATTGCGTAACGAAGGTTGCGCGCCTCGTTGCCCTGAAAGGCATTGATGCCGCCCGCGATCAACAGGAGCACGACCGTAAGGGCCGCCCCAGCCAACCCAAGGGTGACCCATGGGCTGGCCTGCGCCTGGGCGAGCCAAGCGGAACGCAAGGTGGCTGCATGATTTGAGGTAGTGGTTGTCATGGACGCTGAATCCTGAAAGCGGACCGCCATTGTACGCTCATGAGGTCAGCTCCCGACCCACTCGGATCTGCACCTGAACCTATGACCGCCATAGGTTCGCGCCATGAGACGCGCCACACACAAGCAACTGACGGGAAAAACGGACACAACGAAAAACGCCGCTTCCTTTAAGGAAGCGGCGTTTCAAGCATTTGGAGCGGGAAACGAGACTCGAACTCGCGACCCCGACCTTGGCAAGGTCGTGCTCTACCAACTGAGCTATTCCCGCGCTACATCTACAGCAAAATGGCGTCCCCTAGGGGACTCGAACCCCTGTTACCGCCGTGAAAGGGCGGTGTCCTAGGCCACTAGACGAAGGGGACGCACCCGGAAGCTTACAGCTTTTATTCCGGCTTTCAGCGTTTGCGATGTGCTTCACGCTGCAAGTGGCGCGCATTCTATGGAGAGCCCTGAGAGTCGTCAAGCGCCATATGGAATTTTTTTTGATGAATAATCTGGGCGCCCTTTCGCGCTATCAGAGCGCCACCCAAGGCTCTACACTCAAACGAAAACCGATCGCGAGGTATGCCATCTTGTCACCAGCTCTGATTGCAGGATTGGTCGTCGCAGGCCTGTTCGTACTGATAGTCATCGGCTATCTCAGCCAGCTCGTTGAAAAGAACAAGCTGGAAAAGGCGCGCATGCGCGCGGACCTTTCCGACCGAATCCGCCGTTGCGCCACGCTGGCGCGCAGTTTCCCAGGGCAGCTGATGACGCCGCCACTGAAACTGTTGCTGACGCGCCTGGAGCTGTACCTGTGCGAGCGTCTGCAACCTCTGGATCGAGCGAACCCCTCCCTGCCCGCGCGTATCGATGAGCTACGCAACGCGGTGGCGCAAGGAGAGGACATTCGCGTCGAGAATCCGCCCAAACAGATTCTCAGCGAAGCGAGCGCCAAGGAGGCGCGCCTGCAGCTCGAAGACCTGCAGGCGCTGATCGTCTGGGCCGCCAAGCAAGGCCAGCTGGAAACCGAGGCAGCCAAACGCTGGCTGAGCGATATCCAGCACATGCTGGTGATGCTGCATGTCGATTACTTTAACAACCAGGCCCGGGCCGCCCTGCAACAGGGCAATCCGCACAAGGCCCGGCTCGCCTACGAACGGGGTATCCAGTATCTGCGCAAACAGAAGGAACAGGACAAATACCAGTCACACCTCAAGCAGCTCGAAGCCGGTTACAAGCACGCCAATCAGCTTGAACAGACACAACGGCAACCCACGCTCGAGCAACCCAGCGAGCTGGCCGAGGGCCTGAAGGACTTCGATGATGATGACTGGAAGATAAACAACATCTACTAGTCGAGCCCAACTGCTGGCGGGCTCCGTCGCCGCCGCCGTGACATGACCTTCGCAGCGATGCGATCAACCCCGAGGAGAACTCGATGTCCCTGACCGTCTTTGGTGCCCCCCTGTCGCCGTTCGTCCGCAAGGTACGCCTGTGTCTGCTGGAAAAAGGTATGGAGTACCAGCTGGAAATGGTCATGCCGTTCACCCCACCCGACTGGTACCTGCAGCTCAATCCGCTGGGCCGCATTCCGGCATTCAAGGATGCGGAAGTCACCCTCGCCGACTCCAGCGTGATTTGCCAGTACCTCGACGAAACCTATCCGGACCAACTGCCATTGTATGGCGACAACGCACCCCAGCGAGGTCAAGTGCGCTGGTTGGAAAAATATGCGGACTACGAACTGGCCCCACTGACCACGTTCGGCATCTTCCGCAACCGGATCCTGAAGCCGAGCGCGGGCCACTCCTGCAACGAAGAAAGCGTCCAAGCCGCACTCAACGAGAAGTTGCCCCCGCACTTGGACTATCTCGAACAGCAACTGGGCCAGCAGGATTACTTCATCGGCGACCGGCTAACCATGGCGGATATAGCGATCGCCAGCCAACTGCTCAATATGGAGCACGGTGGCGAACGTCTGGACTCAGCCCGCTGGCCGGCACTGGCCGCCCATTACGAACGCATAAAGACGCGCGAATCCTTCGCCAGTATCCTCCCGAGCGAACAGCGAATGAATGCGAAGCTGGTCGAAATGGGCAAGGCCGCCAGCCATTGAGGTCTCACGGTTGCGCCAGCAGCCGTGTGCCCACCCACTGCCGAGCATATTGATAGGCGCAGCGTCCGTTGCGGTTACCCCGTGCGGTAGCCCAGCGGATGGCGTCCTTTTCCAGCGCCTCGCTCCACTCCCAATCCAGGCCGGCCTGCGCGGCAAGCGAGCCGATCCAGTGACGCACCACGCTCAGATAGTGCTCCTGACTGAAGGGATAGAAAGACAACCAGAGACCGAAGCGATCGGACAGCGCGATCTTGTCTTCCACCGCCTCGTTGGGGTGCAGTTCGCCATCCACCATCTGCCAGTTATCGTTGTCGCTTTGCCGCTCGGGCACCAGATGTCGACGATTCGAGGTGGCGTACAGCAACACGTTCTCCGGCGCACGCTCCAGCGACCCATCCAGCACGCTCTTGAGCACCCGGTAGTCGCCCTCACCCGCCTCGAACGACAGATCATCGCAGAACACCACGAAGCATTGCGGCTGATCGGCCAGTAGCTCGACAACACGGGGCAGATCCGCCAGATGATCACGTTCGATCTCGATCAGACGCAGCCCCGCCACCGCATGCTCGGCCAGCAACGCACGGATCAGCGAGGATTTGCCCGTGCCACGCGAGCCCCATAGCAAGACATGATTGGCCGGCAAGCCCGACACGAACTGACGGGTATTGGCTGACAGCAGTTCACGCTGGCGATCGATACCGATCAGATCGTCCAGACGCAAATCCAGCTCGACCTTCAGCGGCAGCAGATACCCGCCCCGCCCATCGCGCACCCAGCGTGCGGCGAGGCTCCGCGTCCAGTCGAGCACCGGACGATGCGCCGGCAGCAATGGCTCGACACGCGACAGCAACGCCTCGGCACGTTGCAAAAAGGCTTTCAGTTCGGCATCCATCTGACCACTCCGAAGAAGACTCCACGCCCGCCAGGGCGCACATATCCAGAACGACCCAGGCGATATCGCGTGGGCCTTGGTGAAAGGCAGAGTTACAGCAGCGCTTCGATGCGCTCGACCAGCGCCTGCGGCGGCGTGTTGGAGGCGAAACGCTCCACCGAAGCCCCCTGTTCGGCGATCAGGAACTTGGTGAAGTTCCATTTGATCGCCTTGCTGCCGAGCAGCCCCGGGGCACGCTTCTTGAGCTCGACGAACAGAGGGTGTGCGTCGACACCATTGACTTCCACCTTGGCAAACAATGGAAAGCTCACCCCGAAGCTGCGCTCACAGAAGGCCGCGATCTGCGCCTCGTCACCCGGCTCCTGCCCACCGAACTGGTTGCAGGGAAAACCGAGCACGACCAGGCCCTGGTTCCGATAGCGCTGCCAGAGCACTTCCAGCCCCTTGTACTGGGGTGTGAAACCACATTCGCTGGCAGTATTGACCACCAGCCACACCTTACCGGCGAAATCGGCCAGGGTTTTCTCCTGGCCATCCATGGTGCGACAGGGAATTTCGAGCAAAGAATCGCGCATGGCGATAGGTCCCTTGTGTGCGTCGTCAGGCGTCGCGTGGCTGAAGGCCGAGAGAGGCAGAGTTGATGCAATAGCGTAGCCCGGTCGGAGCGGGACCGTCGGGGAATACATGCCCCAGATGCGCATCGCAGCGCGCACACTTGACTTCGATACGGTGCATGCCATGGCTGAAGTCGTCGACACTGGCGATGGCGTGGTCGTTCACCGGCTGAAAATAGCTAGGCCAGCCACAACCGGAAGAAAACTTGGCGTCCGAATCGAAAAGCGGTTCGTTGCAACAGACGCAGTGATAGATGCCAGGCACCTTGGTGTCGTTGTACCTGCCCGTGAAGGGACGCTCGGTAGCTCCCAGCCGGCAAACCCGGAACTGCTCGTCCGAGAGCTGCTCCCGCCAGGCTTCGAGCGGTTTTTCCAGCTTTTCCATCGGTGCACCTCCTAAGGGTCTGTTTCCGTTTCGTCGCGGCCACGAACGAAGTGGAAACAGACCCTATCCCAAAAAGAGCCGATCTGTACCTTTTCCGGCCGTCGGGCCGCACGTATGATGCGTTGCTCTTAGACGCCTAGTCTGGCAGCAGGTCTTCACGCTGCCAAGGCGCCCGGGTTCACGCCAAGCGCGGCCAGCCATTCCGGAGCTGGCGCCTTTTCACTTCGGGACAATCAGGATCATGCAGGTTAGTAAATCGAACAAGCTCGCCAATGTCTGCTACGACATCCGCGGGCCCGTGCTCAAGCACGCCAAGCGTCTGGAGGAGGAAGGCCACCGCATCCTCAAGCTGAACATCGGCAACCCGGCGCCGTTCGGTTTCGAAGCACCGGAAGAAATTCTTCAGGACGTGATCCGCAACCTGCCTACCGCCCAGGGCTACTGCGACTCAAAAGGCCTGTTCAGTGCGCGCAAGGCCATCATGCAGTACTACCAACAGAAGCAGGTCGAAGGCGTGACCATCGAGGACATCTACCTCGGCAATGGCGTCTCCGAACTGATCGTGATGTCCATGCAGGCGCTGCTCAACAACGGTGACGAGGTGCTAATTCCGGCGCCCGACTATCCCTTGTGGACCGCCGCTGTCAGCCTGGCCGGCGGAAAGCCGGTGCATTACCTGTGCGATGAACAAGCCAACTGGTGGCCTGACCTGGCCGACATCAAGGCCAAGATCACCCCCAACACCAAGGCACTGGTGCTGATCAACCCGAACAACCCCACCGGCGCGGTTTACCCCAGGGAAGTGCTCGAAGGGATGGTCGAACTCGCGCGCCAGCATAATCTGGTGCTGTTCTCCGACGAGATCTACGACAAGATCCTCTATGACGGCGCCGTTCACGTCTGCACCGCCTCCCTCGCGCCGGACGTGCTCTGCCTGACCTTCAACGGTCTCTCCAAGTCCTACCGGGTAGCGGGCTTTCGCTCCGGCTGGGTAGTGATTACCGGCCCGAAACACAAGGCGCAAAGCTATATCGAAGGCCTGGATATCCTCGCCAACATGCGTCTGTGCGCCAACGTACCCGCGCAACACGCCATCCAGACCGCGCTCGGCGGCTACCAGAGCATCAACGACCTGGTATTGCCACCGGGACGCCTGCTGGAGCAACGCAATCGTACCTGGGAACTACTCAACGACATTCCCGGTGTCAGCTGCGTGAAGCCCATGGGTGCGCTGTACGCATTCCCGCGGATCGATCCGAAGGTCTGCCCGATCCATAACGACGAGAAATTCGTGCTGGATCTGCTGTTGTCCGAAAAGTTGCTGATCGTCCAAGGCACCGCGTTCAACTGGCCGTGGCCAGATCACTTCCGCGTGGTGACCCTGCCACGGGTGGACGATCTCGAGCAGGCCATCGGTCGCATCGGCAGCTTCCTCAAGACCTACCGCCAATAGTCACGATGGATCTGCAGATCGAGGACTTCTACAAGGATGTCGCGGGTGGCCTGTTGATGCTCTACCAGGCCTTCCCACGCAAGACTACGTTATATATCGAAGACCTGATCGGCCATGAAGAACCGGATGAGTTCGGCCTGCCCAGCAAACGTCATCAGGGTTGCCTCGGCGCCCTGCTGTGGCTCGCGGACGAGGGCTATGTCCGTTTCGAAAGCACCATCCAGTTCCAGGCCATCGACCAGGCGGTGCTGACCGAAAAAGCCTTCCTGCGCCTGACTCGCAGCGTCGCCAGTGCAAAGATCGGCACCAGCGACCTTCCACCGAGCGTCCAGCGCGTGCAGGCAAGCCTCGCCCAGCAGCTCCGCGAAGCCCTGCGCAGTGGTCATGGCGAGCAACTGGCACGCCTCGTCCGCATGATATTCGAGAGCCAGTTGTCGACCGCTCCCGAAAAAGCGACATAGATTGAAATAGTCACTCGGTTGAATAGCGCAGAGTCGAGCCTTATATAGCCTATCGTTTCTTATTCTTTACCCCGGAGTCTGCTGCAACATGCGCATTTTCTTGTTCCTGGCGACCAACCTTGCCGTATTGGTCATCGCCAGCATTACCCTGAAGCTACTCGGGGTGGATCGCTATACGGGCCAGAACTATGGCAGCCTGTTGATTTTCTGCGCGGTGTTCGGTTTCGCCGGCTCGCTGATCTCGCTGTTCATTTCCAAGTGGATGGCGAAGATGAGTACTCGCACGGAGATCATCAGCCAGCCGCGCACCCGCCATGAGCAGTGGTTGCTGCAGACCGTCGAGCAGCTGTCGCGCGAGGCCGGCATCAAGATGCCGGAGGTAGGTATCTTCCCCGCCTACGAGGCCAACGCCTTCGCCACAGGCTGGAACAGAAACGACGCGCTGGTCGCCGTCAGCCAAGGCCTGCTCGAGCGCTTCTCACCGGACGAAGTGAAGGCCGTTCTCGCCCATGAGATCGGCCACGTGGCCAATGGCGACATGGTCACCCTCGCCCTGATTCAGGGTGTGGTGAACACCTTCGTCATGTTCTTCGCGCGGATCTTCGGCAACTTCGTCGACAAGGCCATCCTCAAGAACGAGGACGGCCATGGCATCGGCTACTTCGTCGCGACCATCTTCGCCGAACTGGTGCTAGGCATCCTCGCCAGCATCATCGTCATGTGGTTCTCGCGCAAGCGCGAGTACCGCGCGGACGAGGCCGGCGCGCAGCTGGCAGGCACCGGCGCCATGATCGGCGCGTTGCAGCGCCTGCAGGCCGAACAAGGCGTTCCCGTCGACATGCCCGACAGTCTCAAGGCCTTCGGCATCAACGGCGCACTGAAGAACGGCCTGGCCGGCCTGCTGATGACCCATCCCTCGCTGGACGACCGCATCGCAGCGCTGCGCCAACGCGCTTGAGACGGATCGAAGCACCCAGGGCGACGCAAGTCGCCCTTTTCATTTGTCTATCCTCATCGAACACCCCCAAGCAAGGAATCACAATGCGCCGACTCATACTCGTCTGCTGCGCCCTGCTGACCCTGACCGGTTGCCAGAGCGCCTATTACTCGGCAATGGAGAAGGCCGGCATCCACAAGCGTGACATTCTGGTCGATCGGGTCGAGGACGCCCGCGACTCCCAACAGCATGCGAAGGAGCAGTTCAAGGATGCCCTGGAACGCTATCGCAGCGTCGTCGAGGTAAAAGGTGGCGATCTGCAGAAGCGTTACGATGCACTCAACAGCGAGTACGAGGCCAGCGTGGCAAGCGCCCGCGACGTGCGAGGCCGCATCGAGGCCGTGGAAGACGTCGCCGATGCCTTGTTCAAGGAGTGGGAAGGCGAACTCAAGCAGTACAGCAATGCCAGCCTGAAAAGCGCCAGCGCCAAGGAACTCAGCCGCACCCGCGCCGAGTACCGCACCCTGATTCAGCGCATGAAGGCCGCCGAGCAGCGAATCGAACCGGTACTCAGCGTACTGCGCGACCAGGTTCTTTTCCTCAAGCACAACCTCAATGCCCGTGCCATCAGCGCGCTACACGGCGAATACCGATCGCTGCAGGGCAACGTCGACCAGTTGCTGAACGACATGCAACGTGCCATCGACGAAGCGGATACCTTCATCCACCGCCTGCAGGCCGAAGATTGATCGGCGGATAAAGCGCGGGGCAGGCTGAAACTCTCCATAAGGATGCAGCTTGCGAGATGATCAGACGTGTCGCTGCAACCGGTGAAAGTGCTCTTCCAGCCGCTGCAAGCCGCGCTCGCGCATCCGCGGGTTGGTGGCCAGCACTTCGTTGGCCTCGAGTCGTTCCACCTGCCACTCGGTGGCATACAGCGCCATCACCTCGGCGTCACTGACGGCAAAAGGTGGTCCGTCCATCTGCGCCTGTTCGTAATCCAGGGTGACCAGGAGCTGTTGGCAGCCGACGGGCAGAATGCTCGAGAGGTGCGCCGCGTAGCGCTGACGCATCGGTGATGGCAATGCGATCAGGGCGGCGCGATCGTATACGCCCTGACAGGCGCTGACATCATCGGCACTGAGCGCGAAAATATCGCCGCAGCGAATCTCTAGTGCACCCGAACGATAGATCTTGAAGGACCCGACCTGGGATATCTCGGCCTCGAGCTGCTGCTCGGCGAAGAACGTCTCGACTGCCTTCTGGCTCAACTCCACGCCCAGCACCCTGAAGCCTTCGCCAGCGAGCCAGGCCAGGTCCAGACTCTTGCCACACAACGGCACCAGAATCGTCACCCCCTCCTGGAGCTTCAGCCGCGGCCAGTGGCGGCGCAGCCCAGGGTGGACCTGGTCGAGATGAAAACCGATTTCGTTGCGGGCCCAGCGGCCCTGCCAGAAGTCTGCGTGCATTCGGGATGCTCCATTGCCGTGATGATCACAGCTTAACAGAGCGGAGAAGCCACCCAACGAGCCCAGGCGGCACCGAGCATCCGGCGCAGTGTCGCTCAGGATTGGTCCGCGGCCATCCCATCAACTGGAAAAAAGCGCTGCCTCCACATCCATCCCGGCATCGCGCATCTGCGCCAGTTTGTATCGCAAGGTTCGTGCACTGATACCCAGACGGTCGGCGGTCTCCTTGCGACGGCCGCACTCGGCCCGCAAGGTATCGAGGATCAACTGGAATTCGCGCCGTCGCAGATCCTCACCCAGCGCTCCAACCGACTCGACGGGCGCAATGCCTTCCGTACCACGCTGCACGAAAGAAGTCGTCTCGACCTGTCCACTCGCAGCAACCGACGCGAAGCCGCTCGCCGCATCCAGACAGAGGTCCTCGGGCCGAATCACGCCACCCTGTTGCAGAATCAGCGCGCGCTGGATGGCGTTGTCCAGTTCGCGAACGTTACCCGGCCAGGCATGGCTGGCCAGACAATGACGGGCCTCGGGCGAAAGGCTGGCCGCAGGCTGGCGCATCTTCTCCGCATGCTTGTCGAGCAGGCGCTCGGCCAACGGCAGGATGTCCGCCACGCGCTCGCGCAGCGGCGTCCAGGCGAGCGGGAACACCGACAAGCGGTAGAACAGATCCTCGCGGAAGCGTCCGCTCCTGACCTCATCGGCCAACTCACGGTTGGTCGTGCCGATGATACGGATATCCAGTGCGATCGGCTTGCGCGCACCGACGCGCTCGACTTCCCGCTCCTGCAGCACCCGCAACAGCTTGGCCTGCAACCCCAGCGGCATCTCGGATATTTCGTCCAGTAGCAGCGTGCCGCCTTCGGCCAACTCGAATTTGCCCGGCTGTGCCGCTATGGCTCCGGTAAAGGCACCCTTCTCGTGACCGAACAGTGTCGCCTCGAGCATGTTGTCCGGGATGGCCGCACAGTTGATGGCAATGAACGGCTTGTCGGCCCTTGGTGATTGCTGGTGGATATAGCGCGCCAGCACTTCCTTGCCGGTGCCTGACTCGCCGGAAATCAGCACCGTGGAATCGCTTTGCGCGACCCGTGCCGCCAGCGCCAGCAACTGCCGACTGGCTGGCTCGACGGCGATCGGGCCCGCGTCCGCCTGATCGTCCAAGCGGCCACTGGCGTGCCGTGCCACCAGCTCCAGCAGCCTCTTCGGTTCGAACGGCTTGACCAGATAATCCACCGCCCCCTGACGCATGGCCTCAACGGCCCGCTCGACCGCCGCGAACGCGGTCATCAGCAACACGGGCAACTGTGGGTGACGCTGGCGGATCAGCCCCTGCAGCGCATGACCATCCATACCCGGCATGTTCACGTCGCTTATCACCAGCTCGAAGGACTCCTCCTGCAATGCAAGCAGTGCCGATTCAGCGCTTTCCACCGCACTGTAGGTATAACCGCCAAGCTCCAGGGTGTCGCCCAGGGCTTCGCGAAGGGCCGGGTCGTCTTCGACCAGCAGAATTCTGACCTTCATAACTGATCCCCGGATGCACCTGCTGCCAGCAACGGCAACACCAGCCGCGCGCAGGTACCGCGCCCATGCCTGGATCGCAAACGCAGCTCTCCCGAATGGGCTCGCGCAACGGAGTTGACCACCGCCAAGCCCAGTCCGGTTCCGGTGGCCTTGGTGGTGAAGAAAGGCTCACCGAGCCGGCTCAGAGTGGCGGCGTCCATTCCCGAACCGTTGTCGCTGATGCAGATATGCAAAGCCGCCCCCCGCGAATAGAAATGGATCTTCATACGTACCGCCCCCGCAGCGGCCTGCACGGCATTTTCGACGAGATTGAGCAGCGCGCCGACCAGCGTGTCTCGGTTGCAGAGCATCTCCGCGGAACGCACATCGCACTGCCAGCGCACCGCCATGCCCTGCAGGCGAGGCTCGGCAGCCGCACGCAGCGCCGCACACAGCTCAGCAGGCGACAGACGATCCTGCAGCGGAAGATCGCCACGGGCGAACACCAACATGTCCCGCACCTGATGCTCCAGCTCGTGCAGGCGATCCTTCAGACGACCGGCAAAACGCTGCTGTTGTTCGACGGACAGGCCGCCCTCCTGCAGATGACTGGCATAAAGCAAGGCGGTCGACAGAGGCGTGCGGATCTGATGCGCCAACGATGCGACCATCCGACCCAGGGAGGACAGACGCTCGTGTCGGGCGAGCTGCGCTTGCAGACGGCGAGTTTCGGTCAGATCGGTAAGCAGCACCAGTTGCCCCGGCTCGCCACTCAATGAACGCGTGGCAATGGAGACGCGCCGACCATCGCGCAGGGAGATTTCATGCCCGTCGTCCTTGCGGGGCGCAAAGCTACGCGCAATGACATCGCGCCAGAGTTGACCGATCAACGGCACGCCGAACAGCCCAACCGCGACCGGATTGGCTTCGCGCACCACGCCGTGCCCGTCGATGACGATTACGCCGCCGGGCAAAAGATCCACAAGGCTTTGCAGGCGCCTGGCCAGGCGCTCCTTCTCGTCCAGCTCTTGCAGACGCTGCAGGCCGGCCTCGGCCAGTTGTCCCGTCAACTCGACAACTCGACGCTCCAGCGCCTCGTCCGAATCGCCGGACGACTCTTCCTGAGGCTTGAATCGCCGGAGCTCGCGCTCGAGTCCGAGCACGACTTCAGGTTCGCCGAAGCCGGCGGCATTCACGGATAGACTGGCAGGTGAATTCACTGTTCTCACTCGCGTCCGTCAAAAAATGAACGATCACGGGTGAGTCAGCAAGGATCATGCCTGGGGAAGGGAAAGGAAATATCGAGGCGTGAAGCTGAACCTTCTACCGCCTCGATACTAGGTTTGTTCCCGTTTCGTACGCGGATAGCGACAAAACGGGGACAAATCCTAGAACCACAAAATCACTCTTCGCCGTCGTCGCGGCGGTTCATACCGTACTTGCGCATCTTTTCGACCAGGGTGGTGCGCCGAATGCGCAGCCGCTCCGCCGCACGCGCCACAACCCCACCGGCATCTTCCAGTGCCTGGTGAATGAGCCCCTGCTCGAGGTTGCCCAGGTACTCCTTCAGGTCCAACCCTTCTGCAGGCAACATGGCATGCGCATCGGGCGCGACTATGGGTGCGTTGATGGCGGCGCGCTCTTCCATCTCATCATGCAGTTCGATGGCGTACTGCTCGTCGTCATCGTCCACGTGGCGAAACTTCTTCGGCAGCTCCATCACGCCGATCACACCATAGGGATGCATGATTGCCATGCGCTCCACAAGATTGGCCAATTCGCGCACATTACCCGGCCAGTCGTGCCTACAGAGCGACATGATCGCCGCCGAGTTGAACCGGATGGACCCGCGCTTCTCATGCTCCATACGCGATATCAGCTCGTTCATCAGCAGCGGAATGTCCTCTACTCGCTCGCGCAGCGGAGCCATTTCGATCGGGAAGACATTGAGCCGGTAATACAGGTCCTCGCGGAAGCTGCCATCCTCGATCATTTTCTCGAGATTCTTGTGAGTCGCGGCGATGATTCGTACGTCAGCGCTCTGGGTGCGATTGCTGCCAACGCGCTCGAAGGTGCGTTCCTGCAACACACGCAGCAATTTGACTTGCATCGGCAGCGGCATATCGCCTATCTCGTCGAGAAACAGCGTGCCGCCCTCTGCCAGCTCGAAGCGACCGGCACGAGAAGTGATGGCACCGGTGAATGCACCTTTCTCGTGGCCGAACAATTCGCTTTCCAGCAACTCACCGGGGATCGCGCCGCAGTTGACCGGAACGAACGGGCCGCTACGACGCTTGGAGTGATAGTGCAGATTGCGTGCAACGACTTCCTTGCCAGTGCCTGACTCACCAAGGATCAGGACGCTGGCCTCGGTGTCGGCCACCTGCTGCATCATCTGCCGAACATGTTGCACCGCGCGGCTGGTACCCACCAGGCTACGAAACAGGTTGGGCTCGCGCTGTCGTCCGCGAGTCCTGGCCTGGTCGTACACCTCCCGATAAACCTGGGCGCGATGCAAGGAATCGAGCAGTTTGTTGTAGCTTGGCGGCATTTCCAGACTGGTCAGTACTCGCCGACGAATATCTTCGGGCCAGTCGACCGGCGCAGATTCACCGATCAACATCAGCGGCAGGTTTTCGTCCCAGCTGCTCAACTGCCTGAGCAACTCGACCGCACCACCCGCGCAACCCACCTCACCGAGCATGACACCGAGAACAGTACGACTGGACTCGAACGAGTCCACCACATCACGCCATTCGCTGCTGGTGCACGCCAGATGATCTTCACTGAGGAAATTGAGGATAACTGTCAGATCACGGCGACGGTCAAAGTTATCGTCTATCAACAAAATCTTGGTTTCACGCCACATCTTGTTTATAGGCTCTAGAGACTGAAAAGGAAGCCTGCGTCGCATTCATGAAGAGAAGACGATCACATCACCGGCAGATAGCCACTAGTTAATTAAAAAAAAGGCGCCCAGTCAAATTTATGACGTAATTCAACGACAAAAGGACAAGCAGCGGCTTCACCTCTTGAATCGAAGCAATTTGTCAACCGGATATCGGTAAAAAGACGGATTCCGAAGCAAGCTGAAGAGCGAGCTCCAGGCTCGTTCAGTCAAAGCTTTTTCGGGGTTTATCGGGGCTTTTAGCTGCAGAAAGACGCTATTTTACTGGAATATTCAGGCGAACTATCGGCATTTGCCTGAAACGGCACAGACCGAAGGATGCGGGATGCGCTGAACGAGCGAGACCTAACTTAGTCTGGTAAAAATCAGCCGAACAACTGGTAGATCTTGGCGGTCCGTTGCGATTGATTGATCTGAATCAACTCACTCGAGACTCGCCGTTGCTCGGCCTGGCAGGTATCGAGCAACTCGCGATACAGACCAAGCAGCTCCTGCATCCGCTGTCGCATCGCGGCTTCGTCGCGCCTGGGCTCGCTCATTACTGCCTCAACCACTTGGCGACATTCCAGATCGAGCACACTGATAGCAGTCCAATCCTGCTGCACCATGGCTTCGCGCAGAGCACTGCCGGTTTCTTCTAGACGCTTGGCTGAAGCATTCATGATCGGACTCCGAAACTATCCAGGCCGGCCGCTGCGGCATCGGTGCCCACCAGACTGAAAGAAGCGCTTCGCATCGTTTCAGTCCGCAGGCGCCCTGCGCTGCCAACAACCGGCTACTCTCTGGATATCGGCCACCTGCCTGCAGCCTTTAACGCTCCGATGCAAAAAGACCGCGCTCAGCCAAGCCTCAATGCAGGCCGCGCAGCCCCGTCGGAACGCTTGGAGCAGCCACCGGCTCCCAGGGGCCGTCGGGTCGTCCGGCGCAGTACCAACCACCGTCCCAGCGGTAGTAAAGGCGCTCGCGATAGTAGAGGTCGCGCCCTTCGACCACGTAGACGCTCAGCCGGTTATCCCAGTGAGCGGCGGCATGCGGCGGCGGCGCATAACGCGGATGGCTGCGCTGAGTGGCAGGACGCTGGGGCGCAGGTGGCGTGCTGACCGGAGGTGGAACGACCGCGGGCTCGCGAGTATCCGGCAGCCGGGGGCTGGGCTGTGGAACTGGAGGCTGCGCCTCATAAGGATTTCCTGCACAGGCGCCGAGCAGCAGCGCGGCGACCAGTAGGCCGACGCCCCCGAAAACGCGCCCCATACACTGAAGCGACTCCGGCTCGATGATCCTCATGCGCGACCTCTCGCTACTGGTGGGTGATCAGGGCTGGTCGGTTTGATCGATGACCAGCTCCGTAGTTTCGCCGCCCTCAGTCAACTGTAACGCCTGACTTGCACCAACCCACTCACCTCTGGTCGCATCACCGCTGCGCGATACACGCGCGAATAGCCTGACCTGGTCGAAATTGGACAAACGCAGTTGCGGCGTCATCGCATCCGCATCACCAAGACTGACGGTGGCGGGCAGGTCGGCGATGCTCAGCCGCTTGACCGCCAACGGCATCGGCGGCCCGGACACGGCGCGCGCGAAGACGAAAACCGCATCGGTAGGCTGCACCTTATCGGCGAGCGTGGCATCCAGTCGTACAGCGACCTCCAGCGCAACATCCGTCTGTGCCGTTTCAGGTGCCGCTGCCGGGGCAGTTGGAACACCCGCCTGGCCAAGCTGTTCCCGAGCACGCTGGATGCCCCCCTGAATAGGCTCACGCGAGGGATCATCTGCTGGCAGGGTTGCTACCAACCGCTCCCAGAAACCGATCGCATCCTGGTAGCGCTCATCCTCATAGGCGGCGATACCCAGCAGCCCGAGACTGGTCACTTCATGAGGATCACCCTGCAGCGCTTCGTCGGTGAGCTTCTGCAACTGCTCGTTCCACTGCCGATCCCCCGCAAAATACAGCGCCTGAGCCCACTGCCCCAGCAGTTCCGGTTCCCGACCCGCCAAATCGATCAGGCGCGCATAGGCGGTTGCCGCATCGGCCGGTCGCTCCAGACTCATGTAGGTTCGGGCGAGGAAATACCACGCCTCTGTGGAATCGGGCTGCGCCTGCACCGCCTTTTCCAGACGCTCGGTCATCTCCTCCATCGTGCGTGGCTGATGGCCGAACTCACGAGCAAGCTGCAACTGGTCGCTCGCTCCCCAATGCATGTACAAACCGAAACCGATCAGCGGCACCAGCACCGACGCCAATATCGGCAAGCTCCTGCCCAACCTGGCGCCTCGCTGCGCATCACCGTCTTCGGTATCGTCAAGCAGTTCACGCGCCGCATCCGCACGACCGGCCTCCAACTGCTCGTCGGTCAACGTGCCCGCATCCCGCTGGGCGGTCAGTTCAGCCAGGCGCTCTTGGTAAAGTGCCACATTGAGCGCGGTTCGGTCTTCTTCAGCCTGTGCACGACGACCGTGCAACAGAGGGAACAGCAGGAAAGCCAGGGCCACCAGCGACAACAGGCCGGCGCCGATCCATAAATCGATCATGAGTCTTCTTTATCCAGCAGCGTGGCGAGGCGTGCACGCTCGGCCTCGGAAAGGGTGTGAGTGTCTTTGTCAGGGCCATTGGCACGTCGGCGCCGCACCAGAATCGAGGCAAGCACGCCAAAACCCAGTACCAGCAGCGCAACAGGGCCATACCAGAGCACCAGCGTCTTGCCATTGACGGGCGGCTTGTAACGTACGAAATCACCGTAACGATCCACCAGGAAGTCGATGATCTGATCGTTGTCCTGCCCCTCTTCCAGCATCCGGAAGATTTCCCGCCGCAGGTCCATGGCAATGGGTGCATTGGAATCGGCGATATTCTGGTTCTGGCACTTGGGGCAACGCAGCTCTTCGGTCAGCGTGCGGTAGCGTTCGCGCTCGGCCTCGTCGCGAAACTCATAGGTATCGATCGCAGCAAGAACGCTGGAGCTGATCACAAGGCCCAGCAGGGCCGCAGCCAGGAAACGCATCATTGCTCGTCCACCAGTGATTGATAGAGCGGAGCGAGACGCTCCCGCCAGATCCGTTCATCGATGGCGCCGACGAACTTGTCACGAACAATGCCTTGCCGGTCGATGACGAAAGTCTCCGGCGCGCCGTAGACGCCGAGGTTGATGCCCAGACTGCCTTCCGGATCTTCCACGCTGAACCGGTAGGGGTTGCCCAGCTGGGCCAGCCATTGACGGGCCGCGTCGCCATCGTCCTTGTAATTGACGCCGTAGACCACCACACCCTGTGCCGCCAGCTTGTTAAGCATCGCGTGCTCGGCCTTGCAGGTAGGGCACCAGGTCGCCCATACGTTAAGCAGCGCCGGCAGTTCCTGAAAGTCAGCCACGGTCACCTTGCGCTCAGGCGCCTCCAGCGAAGTCAGGGAAAACTCCGGCAACGGCTTGCCGATCATCGTCGAACCTATATCGCTGGGATTGAGAAACAGCCCCTTGTAGAGGAACACCGCGATGAGCAGGAATATCGCGAGGGGCGCCAGCATCAGCATTCTTTTCATATCAGGCTCCTTGTGGCGCCAGGCCCAGGGCTTCGCGCACGCGGGTTTTGACTTTCACTCGGTAGCGCCGGTCGCTCGCCGCCAGCACGCCACCCAGAGCCATCAACAGAGAACCCAGCCATATCCAGCGCACGAATGGCTTGATATGCACGCGCACGGCCCATGCGCCGTTTTCCAACGGCTCACCCAGCGCCACATAAAGGTCGCGGGTAAAGCCCGGGTCGATACCCGCTTCGGTCATAGGCATCTGCTGCACGGTATACAGACGCTTCTCCGGATGCAGGGTGGCGATCCGCTTGTCGCCATCGAAGACCCGGATGGTGCCCTTGTCCGAGGTGTAGTTGGGTCCTTCGAAATGCTGGGCGCCTTCGAACACGAAGCGATAGCCGCCAAGCTCGAGCGACTCACCCGGTGCCAGACGCAAGTCACGCTCGTCACTCTGCTGGCTCACCAGCACTACCCCCATCGCGCAGACCACCAGGCCGAAATGCGCCAGGTGCATGCCCCAGTAGCTCGGCGTCAAACTGCGCGCGCCCTTCAGCAAGCCCTTGTGACGTGTTTTGTCGAACACATCGCGCACACCGGCGATGACGACCCAGGCCGACAGCAGACAGACTGCCAGAACCGCCCAGTGGAAATCACCAAAGACCATCGAACCCACGCCACCAAGGATCGCACCAACGATCAGCACCGGCGTCAGCATACCCAGCAGCCACTGCAGCGGCGTATCCTTCCAGCGCACCAGAACGCCGACACCCAGCGTCAGCATCAATACCCCGATCAGCGGCAGGAACATCGCGTTGAAGTACGGCGGACCGACGGAAAGCTTGGCACCGGACAAGGCGTCGAGCAGCAATGGATAGAGCGTTCCCAGCAGGATCATCGCGGTAGCGACGACCAGCAGCAGGTTGTTGACCAGCAGCAGTGTTTCACGCGACCACAAGCCGAAGCCCACCTGGCTCTTGACCACTGGCGCACGCAACGCGAACAGCGTCAGCGAACCGCCGACCACCAGCAACAGGAACACCAGGATGAACACACCACGGGCCGGATCGGTCGCAAAGGCATGCACCGAGGTGAGTACGCCCGAACGTACCAGGAAGGTACCCAGCAGACTCAAGGAGAACGCGGCGATGGCCAGCAGAACCGTCCAGCTCTTGAAGACGCCGCGCTTTTCCGTCACGGCCAGCGAATGAATCAGCGCAGTGCCGACCAGCCAAGGCATGAACGAGGCGTTCTCCACCGGGTCCCAGAACCACCAGCCACCCCAGCCCAGCTCGTAATAGGCCCACCAGGAACCTAGTGCGATGCCGGCGCCAAGGAATGCCCAGGCGATCAGCGTCCAGGGCCGCGACCAGCGCGCCCAGGCTGCGTCCAGGCGGCCACCGAGCAGGGCTGCGATAGCAAACGCGAAGGCTACCGAAAAGCCCACGTAGCCCATGTAGAGCATCGGCGGGTGCACCACCAGACCGAAGTCCTGCAGCAGCGGGTTGAGGTCGCGCCCGTCCATCGGCGATTGCGGCAGCAAACGCTCGAAGGGGTTCGAGGTAACGATCAGAAACAACAGAAAGCCGATACTGATCAGCCCCATCACGCCCAGCACCCGGGCCAACATATCTTCTGGCAACTGACGGGAGAAGATCGCCACCGCGAAGGTCCAGCCGGCCAGGATGAAAGCCCAGAGCAACAGGGAGCCCTCATGTGCGCCCCAGACGGCACTGAACTTGTAATACCAGGGCAAGGCGCTGTTGGAGTTCTGCGCGACATAGGCCACCGAGAAATCGTCGGTCATGAAAGCGTAGGTCAGACAGAAGAAGGAGAATGCGAGGAAACTGAACTGCCCCCAGGCAGCCGGTTGCGCCAGCCCCATCCAGACCCGGTCGCCACGCCAGGCGCCGATCAGCGGCAAGGTGCCCTGCACCACCGCCAGGCACAACGCCAGAATCATCGCCAGATGGCCAAGCTCGGGAATCATTGGACACCCTCCTCTTTGCCGCCTTCGTAATGCTTCATCATGCCGCCTTTCTCCAGCGCCTGAGCCACCTCCGGCGGCATGTAGTTCTCGTCGTGCTTGGCCAGCACCTCATCGGCCACCAGCACGCCATCGGCATTGACCCGGCCCAGCGCAACGATGCCCTGACCTTCACGGAACAGATCCGGAAGGATGCCCTGGAAGCTGATGGTTACCGTCTCAGCGCCGTCGGTGACGCGAAAGCTCACACCAAGCGAATCGCCACTACGCTGTACCGAACCTTCCTCGACCAACCCGCCGGCGCGAATGCGCGTACCTTCGGGCGCTTCACCAGCGGCGATCTGCGAGGGCGTGTAGAACAGATTGATGTTCTGTTGCAGAGCCGACAATGCCAGCGTCACGGCGATACCGACGCCGACGAGAATCGCCAGGATGATGAACAGACGCTTCTTGCGCACAGGATTCACTTCATTTCCTCCCGGCGCAACCGACGCGCCTCATCTTGCAGATACCGCCGGCGCGCCAGCATCGGCAGCACCACGTTCAGAACCAGAACCGCCAGGCTGATGCCGTAGGACGTCCAGACATAGAGGCCATGGTTGCCCATGGCAATAAATTCGGAGAGCGATGAGAAATTCATGATGCCTTGCCCACCAGAGCCTTGATTTCGGCCTTCACCCAGCTGCTGCGAGATTCACGGCGTAACACTTCCAACCGCATGCGCATCAACAGCACCAGCGTGAAGAAACAATAGAAGCCGAGCACCATGATCAGTAGCGGTAGCCACATCTCCACCGGCATCGCCGGTTTTTCGGTCACGGTGAAGGTCGCCGGCTGATGGAGAGTGTTCCACCACTCCACCGAATACTTGATGATCGGGATGTTCACCACACCGACCACCGCGAGTACCGCGCAGGCCTTGGCGGAGCTGTCGCGATTAGTGATCGCCTGGCCCAGCGCGATGATGCCGAAGTACAGGAACAGCAGGATCAGCATCGAGGTCAACCGCGCGTCCCAGACCCACCAGGCGCCCCAGGTCGGTTTGCCCCATACCGCGCCAGTCAGCAGCGCGATGAAGGTCATCCAGGCGCCAATGGGAGCCGCCTGCTGCAGCGCGACATCGGCCAGCTTCATCTTCCAGACCAGGCCGACGACACCTGCAACGGCGAGCATCACGTAGATCGACTGCGCCAGAAACGCGGCGGGCACATGGATATAGATGATCCGAAAGCTGTTGCCCTGCTGGTAATCCTGCGGGGCGAACGCCAGCCCCCAAACCATGCCCACGCCGATCAGCAATACCGCGGCCCAGGCCAGCCAGGGCATCCAGCGAGTGCTGATTTCGTAGAACCATTTGGGCGAACCCAGCTTGTGGAACCATGTCCAGTTCATAGAACCTGCCTTAACGCCATCGCGCATGTCGATACTGCCTCCGAATCCGGCATGCAGCACTTGTTCACGATCAGAAAATCTTCCATCGGTTGCGCAGCTCGTCGCACGGCAACGAGGCGCTCCATGCTTATCGATCCATTCATTATGTAATTCATCACTCGCCGACGCTGATCTTCAGGCCGGCCGCTATGGCAAAGGGAGCCAGGGTAACGGCCAGAGCCGTCAGACTGGACAGCCATAGCAGGTGCCCCATCGCAGGCAAGCCCTGCAAGGCGGCCTGCAGTGCACCGCTGCCCAGAATCAGAACGGGGATGTACAGCGGCAGGATCAGCAGTGCCAGCAACAGACCGCCCCGCTTGAGTCCCACCGTGAGCGCCGCGCCTACCGCACCCAGCAGGCTCAGTATCGGTGTGCCCAGCAGCAACGAGATCAACAGTACCGGCAGCGCGCTGAACGGCATGCCAAGCATCAGCCCCAGCAGCGGCGCCAGCAGCACCAGCGCCAAACCCGAGAAAGCCCAGTGTGCCAGCACCTTGGCCAGCACCAGAAGCGACAACGGGTGTGGCGAAACGACCCACTGCTCGAGCGAACCATCCTCGAAATCACTGCGGAAAAGCCCGTCCAGCGAGAGCAGCACGGACAATAGGGCCGCCACCCAGAGCAGCCCAGGGGAAATCGTTTGCAACAGTTGCGTCTCCGGACCAACCGCCAGTGGAAACAGCGCGATGACGATGGTGAAGAATACCAACGGGTTGGCCAGCTCAGCGGGCCGGCGAAACAGCAGGCGGGCTTCGCGCGCCAGCAACAGCGTAAAGACAGTACTCATGCGGCACGCTGCCCCAAATCGAGTTCCCGGTAGCCCAGCGGCTTTTCGGTCAGGGAATGATGGGTGGTCAGCACCACCATGCCGCCATGCTCGCAATGCAGCGTCAGATGATGCTCCAGCTGTGCGACACCGTGCTTGTCGAGGGCCGTGAATGGCTCATCAAGAATCCACAGCGGCGGCGGGTTCAGGTACAGGCGCGCCAGTGCCACGCGTCGCTGCTGGCCGGCCGACAGGGTGTGGCAGGGTACGTCCTCAAAGCCACGCAGACCGACTTCGGCCAACGCCTGCCAGATAGCTTCGCGGCCTGCCGGTTGATGCAGCGCGCAAAGCCAGGTGAGATTTTCCTCGGCGCTCAGCAGACCCTTGATGCCCGCCGCATGACCGATCCAGAGCAGGTTGCGCGCCAGTTCGTTACGCTGGGCCTCCAACGGCCGCTCCTTCAGCCTCACCTCGCCGGCCGTCGGTTGCATCAAGCCCGACAGTAATCGCAGCAAGCTGGTCTTGCCGCTGCCGTTGGGTCCGGATATCTGCAGCATCTCGCCGCCAGCGATTCGCAGGTCTAACCTGTCGAACAACAGACGCCAATCCCGCTCGCATGAGAGCGCCACTGCTTCGAGAAAGGGACTGGACACGCTAAAGACACCTCAAGATGGATACAACTGGGCCGTTACAGTGGTGCAACCAGCCAGGCGGGCGGAATTATACATGGCAACCCCAGGCTCCGAAGGCCTGCCAGCTTAAAGGTTGTAAGCGTATTTGAGTAAAAGATGACAGAGATCAAGAGCACCCAACCCCTTCCCGCAGCTGCTCCACCCCGCTCGGCGACGGCAGCCGCGGATCTTGCGCTGAAGCTGCTGCAACCGATGCAGGGGCTGCTCGCCGCCGGAGAAAGCGCCGAGGCCGAAGTCATCAGCATCAAGGAAGCGCTGCAAAGCTTTCAGCTCACCCTGCGCCTGACCCTCAATAACGGTCGCCAGACAACACTGGAAGCGAGCAGTCCCCGCTCCGCCACTGCCGGTGCTGCCCTGCTCGTCACCGCCACCTCCGACTCGCGATTGCTGGCGACCCTGCAACCGGCCAGCCGGCAGCCGCTCAATCAGATCGACCTTGGCCAACTTCCAATCGGCACACTGATCCAGGGCAAGGTGACCGCCAGCCAGCAGATCCAGCAGAACGGCCAGACCAGCTTCCGGGTGGTGATCAGCTTGCTGAACTCTCCTCTAGCCGGACAAAAGCTGAGCCTCGACTCAACACTGGCGCTGGCCCCGGGCAGCCTGGTCACCGCGACGGTGCAGGGCACTCAGTCGTTATCTCTCCTCCCCCTCAGCGGTCGCCTCGATCAGTTGATGCTGGGTCAGCAACTGGCCGCCCAGCAGAATCGCCAGGGTTCGATTGAAGGACTCATTGGCGCCCTGCAGACATCCGGCGCGGCGCTACCGGAAGGGCTACGCGGCGCGGCCGAGCGGTTGCTGGGGTTGATCCCGCAGCTGCACCAGATGACCGACACCAAGGCCCTGGCAGCCGCCCTGAGTGGCAGCGGAGCCTTTCTCGAAGCACGCCTACTGGGCGGCCAGGTCGATACGCTGACTGGCGATCTCAAGGCCGCGCTGCTGCGCCTGGTGGCCCAGCTCCCGGGGCTGCCCGGCAGCACACCACTGGCCACTGCCCAGGCCGGAGCCAATTTCGGCCAGGCCCTGCCCGCCTTCGCACGCAATGCACTCGGCGCACTCGGGCAAACCAACGCAGGCCAACAGGCGCAGGCTTTTCCCTTGCCGAGTCGGTTACTGCAGAGCATGGATGGCGAAGCAGACCTGGAGACGATCCTGAAACTGGCAGCCGCCGCGATCTCACGCCTGCAAACCCACCAGTTGTCCAGCCTCGCACAAACGCAAACCAGCCCCGACGGCACCCAGCTCACCACATGGCAACTCGAACTACCGATGCGCGATCAGCGCGATATCGTGCCGCTGCAGATCAAATTGCAACGCGAGCAGAACGCCAAGCGCGAGCAGACGGAAAAACCGGAAACGCTATGGCGGGTCGAACTGGCCTTCGACATGGCACCTCTCGGCCCGCTGCAGGTGCAGGCCCAACTGCTGCAAGGCTCGCTGTCCAGCCAGATATGGGCCGAGCGCGACGGAACCGCACAGCTGATTCGTACCGAACTCGATCACCTGCGCCAGCGTCTGACAGCCGCCGGCCTCACCGTTGCCGAGTTGGCCTGCCGCCAGGGCACGCCGCCGCAAGGACCACGTACCGCCATCGATCAACGCTTCGTGGACGAAACCGCATGAGTATTTCTTCACCGCGCCAAGCCATCGCACTGAGCTACGACGGCAGCAACGCACCGAGCCTGACCGCCAAGGGCGACGACGATCTGGCCGAGGCCATTCTGGCGATCGCCCGTGAGCATGAAGTGCCTATCTACGAGAATGCCGAGCTGGTCAGATTGCTTGCGCGCCTGGAATTGGGTGATGTGATTCCCGAAGCGCTGTATCGGACCATCGCGGAGATCATCGCCTTCGCCTGGTATCTGAAGGGGAAGTACCCGCCCGGCTTTGGCGAAACGGCGCCATCCCCGCCCCAGCCGTTGCTCAGTGCGCCTGAGCGTTGAGCGTCGCGATACCGCGAACCTCGCCCTTGCTCAGCGGCAGGTCTGCGAGCATCCAGGCAAAGTAGCCCTGGCGGAAATAGAACACCTGCTGATAACCCCAGCTGACGGCCCGGCGCACGGCCTCGGCCCCACTGGGACAGACTTCGCTGTCGCAATAGACGACCAGAGGCACGGTGCGCGGCCACTCGTCGAGCGCCAGCCCCGTGAAGCCGCGTTCCAGATCCAGATGCAGCGCACCTTCGATATGGCCCCATGCCCACTCACGGCTGGGTCTGACGTCGACGAAGACCGCGCCGAGATCGTACAGGCGTTTGGCCTGGTAGGTATTGATCGTCATCGCTCCGGGCACTTCCAGAGGCGCCTCTTCAGCCCAGGCCCCGAACGAGCCAATCAGCAGGCAGGACAGAGCAAGCATGCGCAACATCACATCCTCCTCGGCAGGTGCCAGAGAACAAGCCGGCACCTGAGGCAGTGCAAGCCTTGTCTTCGATTGGAGGAAGCTCGGCGTCCATCGTTCCCTGATCGAGCACCACAAAAAAGAAGGATCAGCGCGGAGGATCGCGCCGCGCCTGATGCAGCTTGCTCATCAGTTCGGCTTCGGATTGCGAAAGGCCGCACGACTGCGTCAGGTCATCGACGCTGGCGCCCATGCCGACCAGCTTGGCCGCCTGAGAGAAGGAGAAATTGTTGGGATCCCGCTGTTCCAGCTGGGTGATGCGATCCGGCAGCGGTGTGACCAGCCGGGACAACTCGTGCAACTGATCGCCCATGCGCACGCTGCCGTCGAGAAAGGTGTCCAGCCGACTGTCGATTTCCTTGATGCGCCGGTCGCGAATCGCATCGCGCTTGGCCTGCTGTTCGGCCTGCTGCCGCTGCCGTTTGAGCAGCCAGAGGCAAAGCCCCAGCAGCACGAGACAGCAGAGCGCCAGCGCGACGACCGAGGCGACCAGCGAGGTAATCATGCGTCAGATGCTCTCAAGTTCCGCCCATTCCTCTTCGCTCATCATCTTCTCGAGTTCAACCAGAATCAGCAGTTCGCCGTTCTTGTTGCACACGCCCTGGATGAACTTGGCTGACTCGTCGTTACCGACGTTGGGCGCGGTTTCGATCTCGGACTGACGAAGATAGACCACCTCGGCGACGCTATCGACCAGAATGCCGACGACCTGGCGATCGGCTTCGATAATCACGATGCGGGTATTGTCCGAAACCGGCGCCGTGGCCAGGCCGAAACGCTGACGGGTATCGATCACCGTCACCACGTTACCGCGCAGGTTGATGATGCCCAGCACATAGCTCGGCGCACCCGGCACTGGAGCGATTTCGGTATAGCGCAGCACTTCCTGAACCTGCATCACATTGATGCCATAGGTCTCGTTGTCCAGACGAAAGGTTACCCATTGCAGGACCGGATCGTCGGACCCTTGCGCGGAAGTCATTTTCATAGTCCCACACCTCTCAAAAAACCGCCGTGGCGGTCGATTCTATCGATATCGAAGCGCTCGGTGCGCCGCATTTTTTCTTTCGCTCAGGAAGGGACACCCTTCAAATGTCGGGTGCCACCGTTGGCAATCAGTTCGGCCAGCGCGCTCACATCCAGCAGCGCGCACATGTGATCGATCACCGTACCGGCCAACCACGGGCGCTGGCTGCGCCGGGAACGCCACTTGACCTCACGCGGATCGAGGCGGATCGAGCGGCTCACCTGGTGCACCGCCAAGCCCCATTCATAGCCCTGCACCGAAATCACGTACTGCAATCCCTCGCGGAAGTCATCGCGATAACGATCGCCCATGACCCAGCGTGCCGTATCCAGCACCTTCAGGTTGCCGGCCTGACAGGGCAATATGCCGAGAAACCAGTCCGGCTGGCCGAACAACGGCGTCAACTCTTCGCCGGCCAGCGAATAGATCGATCCCAGGCTTACCAGAGGAACGGCCAGCGTCAGCCCGGCAACGTCGAACAGCAGGCATTCGAAAGGTGCCTCGCCCCATTCCGGTTGCCCCTGCTCGAGCGGCGTGCGAGGTCCCGCCGGCTCGGACACCACTTCCAGCTCGACCACCGGCTCGACGCGCACAGGCATGGGCACAACGGTCGCCGACTCGACAATGGCCGACTGCACAGACTCGGCCTGCGGCATTACCATCGCCCTGGTGTCACGCAACTGTTCCTCGAGAACGGCTGCCTGGAATTCGTCCTGGCTGACCGAGTCCACCGCCAGTTCGATAGCCGCATCCTGCAACAGCGCGTCGAGATAGGACTGCAATGCCTGTTGGGATCGGGTTTCGGTAAGAACGGTACGACTCATGCCAGCCACTCGTGATCAACGACTGACAAGGCTATCGGCCACGAACGGCGGGAACTTGAGCTGCATAGGCGTGCTTCGCACATCTCAGGCCACCTGCGCCGAAGCCTGCATCTGCAGGAGATGCTTGAGCAACGACCGATAGGCCAGCACCGCGCGGCTGCCGGCATCATGCTGCGAAGGCGTAACGCCGGCCAGGCTTGCGTCGCGCAGGCGCGTATCGATGGGAATGAAGGCCTGCCAGAGATTGTCCTGGTAGCCGTTGCGGAGCACCTTGAGGGTATTCATCGAGGCCTGGGTACGGCGGTCGAACAGCGTCGGCACAATGACGTAGGGCAGCGCCTGCCGGCGCGAACGGTTGATCATCCCCAGCGTGCCGACCATCCGCTCTAGCCCTTTCAGGGCGAGAAATTCGGTCTGCACCGGAATGATCAGTTGCTGGCTCGCCGCCAGCGCATTGACCATCAACACGCCCAGCAGCGGCGGGCTGTCGATGATGGCGTAATCGAAATCCTGCCACAGCTGCGAAAGGCTCTTGGCGATGACCAGGCCCAGGCCGTTCTGGCCGGGCGACTGGCGCTCGAGTGTGGCCAGCACGGTACTCGAAGGCAGCAGCGAGATACGCTCGTGGCTGGTCGGCAACAGCAGTTGCCAGGGCAGCCCCTCGGGCACGCTGCCCTGATGCTGGAACAGATCGAATACGCTGTGCTCGAGATTGTCCGGGTCATGCCCGAAATAACTCGTCATCGACCCGTGCGGATCGAGATCCAGCACCACGACCCGCTTGCCGGAATCGGCCAGCAAGCCCGCCAGGGCGATCGACGTGGTG
>JBKEBY010000124.1:0-36829 GCA_047973445.1 Pseudomonas sp. | reverse complement strand
CTGCGTCCAGGTCTGACCGCCATCGGTGGTCGCCAGAACCAGCGCATCATGACCTACCGCCCAGCCATGTTGCGCATCAGTGAAGTAGATAGCCGTAAGCAGCTGCCGCGTGGGCACTTTCGCCTGGGTCCAGCTGGCGCCACCATCGTCGGAATAGAGGATATGCCCCCGGTCGCCCGCCGCAACCAGACGTTCTCCCGCATGAGTGACGTCGAGCAGCAGGCTGGAAGCCGCCCTGGGAGACTCGATGGAATAGCGAGCCTGGGGATCGCCGGTCTGTGCATGGAGTGGCGCACCGCCACACAACAGCGCAAGCAGGCCGCACGTGGAAAACAATCGAGCGAAGGACGCGAAGCCGTTGCGCTCCTCCCGGCAGGAAGTGGCAGGCACAGGGCCGGCCTGGCCGCGCCAGAAGACGGGCTCAGTCATAACAATCCCCTTTGTTCTTATTAGCAAGAGCCCGAATATCGCAACGGGCGCAGCCATCCTAGCCAGCTTTAGAAAGTACTTACAATCGACGGGACGTTATGTTTTGTTAACTCTCGGAACCTGATCACAGGGCATGGACAGGGCCGGTTACGGCTATCGATTCCTGCAACCGGATAAGCATCGGCAAACGCCGGCCATACCCGCAAAAGGCACTCGCTCGGGCATGGCCTGCTCCTCGTCCAAGCCTCAGGCCAGACTCTTGCTCACCACCTCGTAGACATCGCTGGACAGCTCGCCAGAGGCAAGAATCCGCTCCAGTTCGCCCTTCATCAGCGCCTGGCGGGCGCTGTCGTACTTGCGCCAGCGCGTCAGCGGCGCCAGCAGACGTGAAGCGATCTGCGGGTTCAACGCATTGAGGGTAATGACCTGGTCGCCCAGGAAGCGGTAGCCACTGCCATCGGCACGGTGGAAGTTGACCAGGTTCTGGTTGGCGAAGGCGCCAATCAGCGCGCGTACCTTGTTGGGATTCTTCAGGGTGAAGGCCGGGTGCAGCATCAACGCCTGCACTCGCTCCAGACCACCAGGCAATGGGCTGGCCGCCTGCACGCTGAACCACTGATCCATCACCAGGGGGTTGTCCTTGAAGTGTTCGGCGAAAGCTTCCAGTGCCTTGGCACGCTTCTCCTCGAAGGGCGAATTGATCAGCGACGCCAATGCCGACAGGCGTTCGGTCATGTTGTCAGCATTGTCGAACTGATCCAGGCACAGGGAAAGAATGTCCGAGCGCTCGCTGAACATCAGGTAGGCCAGCGCGATATTCTGCAGCGCCCGCCGGGCGAAATGCTCGGCCGAGGCCTCGTAGGCGGTCTGGCGCGACACTTCGCGGTTGGTCATGTAGCGCTGATAAAGCGGCTCGAACAGACGGTTTCCCAGTTCGCGCCGGGCGAACTCCCGCGCCGCGTGGATAGCGTCGACATCAGCCACTTCGCTGATCTCAGTGAGATAGGCCTCGCTTGGCAGCGAGAGCATCTCGGCCACCATGGCGGCATCCAGCGTTTCGTTCTGCAGCAGGCTGCGCAATGCCTCGGTGAGCCGCTCGTCCATGGCCAGCGGCTCGCCGCGCTGGTACTGCCCGATCAGCTCCTGCAGCACCTGCACGGACAGCTGCTGGCCGGCTTCCCAGCGGTTGAAGCCATCGCTGTCGTGCTGCATGAGGAACATCAGCTGGTCACGGCTGTAGGGGAATTCGAGCTTCACCGGCGCCGAGAAGCCGCGCAGCAACGACGGCAGCGGGTGCTCAGGTACATCGACGAAGGTGAAGGTCTGCTCGGCTTCGTTCACCGCCAGCACCCGCGTGGTACCGCTTGCCGCATCCTCGCCTTGCAGACGCAACGCGATTTCTGCGCCGCTGGCATTCAGCAGACCAAGGGCCACCGGAATCACGAAGGGTTCCTTGTTCGGCTGCCCGGGCGTTGGCGGGCAGCTCTGGCGGAAGGTCAGACGATAAATCTGTGCCGTGGCGTCGTACTGTTCGCTGACGACAAGGCGCGGCGTACCGGACTGACTGTACCAGCGCTTGAATTGAGCAAGGTCCACGCCATTGGCATCCTCCATGGCCTTGACGAAGTCATCGACCGTCACGGCCTGGCCGTCATGACGCTCGAAATACAGATCGCTGCCCTTGCGGAAGCCCTCGGCGCCGAGCAGCGTCTGGATCATGCGCACCACTTCGGCGCCCTTCTCGTACACGGTCAGGGTGTAGAAGTTGGAGATTTCGATGAAGGATTCGGGGCGCACCGAGTGGGCCATGGGACCTGCATCCTCGGCGAACTGATGGGTACGCAGGTAGGCCACGTCCTCGATGCGTTTGACCGTCGCCGAGTTCATGTCGGAGGAGAACTGCGCGTCACGGAAGACGGTGAAACCTTCCTTGAGCGATAGCTGGAACCAGTCGCGGCAGGTCACGCGGTTGCCCGACCAGTTATGGAAGTACTCGTGGGCAACGATGGCCTCGACACGCTGGTGCGCGGCGTCGGTGGCCGTCTCGGCGCGCGCCAGCACAGCGCTGGAGTTGAAGATGTTGAGCCCCTTGTTCTCCATGGCGCCCATGTTGAAGTCATTGACCGCCACGATCATGAAGATGTCCAGATCGTACTCGCGGCCATAGGCCTCCTCGTCCCACTTCATGGACTTCTTCAGGCTGTCCATGGCGTGCTGGCACTTGTCGATGTTTTCCGGCTCGACGTAGATGCGCAAGGCGACCTCGCGGCCGCTCATGGTGGTGAAGCTGTCTTCGACGCACCAGAGGTCGCCGGCCACCAGGGCGAATAGATAGGCGGGCTTCTTGAACGGGTCTTCCCAGGTGGCCCAGTGCCGGCCGTCGCCTTCGCTGCCGCTGGCAATCGGGTTGCCGTTGGAAAGCAGGATGGGATAGGCGTGCTGCTCGGCGCTGACCGTGGTGGTGAACTTGCTCATCACGTCCGGGCGATCGAGGTACCAGGTGATCTTGCGAAAGCCCTCCGCCTCGCACTGGGTGCAAAACATGCTGCCGGATTTGTACAGGCCTTCCAGCGCGGTGTTGCTTTCGGGGTGGATGACCACACTGCTGTCGAGGGTGAACTCGGTGCTGTCCGGCTGCAGAGTCAGGGTGCTTTCGCCGAGCTGATAGTCGCCCAGACCCAGCTCACGGTCATTCAACGACAGCGACAGCAATTCCAGATCCTGCCCATGCAGCTCCAGCGGCGGCAGGCCGCTGCCTGCATCCGGGTTGCGGCGCATCACCAGTTGGGCATGCACCAGCGTACGGTCCTCATACAGCTCGAAGGTCAGATGGGTTTCATCGATCAGGTATTCGGGCGCCTGGTAATCCTTGAGATGAATGACTTTCGGTTGTTCGGTACGCATCTGGCTGGCCTCTTCAAGGCAGATCGAAGCGGCGGGCTTCAAACTGCAGGTTGTTCGGGAGCAGTAGCTGAATCGCCTACTGCTGGCTGCGGCGGATCACTGAAGAGTGACCCACAGCTGGGGGCCTGATCAAGCTCACTGCACGCAGCTTGCGGCTATCTGATAGGCCGTGAACTTACGGATGTTTATCACGCCGGTATCGAGAATCAGATATTGACCCTTGATGCCCTTGAGTGTGCCTTCGATCACTGGCGTCTTTTCCAGGTCCAGGCTGACGATCTTGGTCGGATAGGCCTCGACCGGATAGCGGATCTCGACGACTTCCGCGTCGGCCACCGGCTGGATCGCCTGCAAGCCGAAGCGCTGCTGGAGCACTCGCAAGCCGTCCGCACAGGCATCGAAAATATCTTCGCGGGTCTGTATCAGGTCGATGGGTTCTGCATCGCCCTTGAGCAGGGCGCGCCAGTTGGTGCGGTCGGCGACCTGGCTGCGCAGCAGGTCTTCGACCATGCCCGACTGCTGGCGAGTGGCGACCCGCATGATCGGCAACGCCTGGCTCGCGCCCTGATCCAGCCAACGTGTCGGCAGCTGCGTGGCGCGGGTGATGCCCACCTTGATGCCGGACGAATTGGCCAGATAGACCACATGGTCCGTCATGCAGAAATCCATGCCCCACTGCGGATCGCGGCAGGTGCCCAACTCGTGATGGCATTTCTCCGGACTGACGATGCACAGATCGCACTGCGGCAGTTTCTTGAAGCAGGGATAACAATAGCCCTGACTGAAGCTCTTGTTGGTCTTACGCCCGCAATGGGTGCAGTGGATGGCCCCCAGGTATTCCAGACGCAGGGTCTTGCCGATCAGCGGATTGACCGGTACCAGCGCATCGTCCAGGCGAAAGGAATACTGCGCTGGCGCACCCAGCTGCACCGACATCTTGCTCAGCGCGCCACGTCCCAATTCGAGCATCAGTGACGGGTTCCCGAAGCGGGAGCGAACAGACTGGTATCGATGGGGGCCTGATTTTTCTTGCTCTTGGAGCCGCACTCCTGGCCACCCATGTAGCCCGTGCGTTGCTCTTCGGGCAGGTTCTGCATTTCCCAGGCGATCATGGCGGCCAGGCAGGTTTCCTTCTGCTCGACGGTCAATTTGCGCCCATCGCCCCACTTGCCCAGCTCGACGGCAGTCTTGAGGTTTTCGTAGATTTCGGGGGTGATGTTTTCGATGGCTTCGATATAGGACGACATGGCCGGCTCCCGGTGACAAGCAAAACGGGCATTCTACTGGAAATGGCAGTGGGGCGCCGGAGGAAAGGCGTGCAGGCTGTTGTCGTGGGCGCCCCGACCCCGGAGCGAAACTTTTGACTTTGCGGGCAGGCAGACGCCACGAGGGCACCTCCCACAAAAGTAGTCGGTGTGAGCTTTTGTGTTCTGTGCGTACCCCTGTTCGGCGTGGACGCACTCAATGAAAAACACCGCTTTCCCTTGTGAGGAGAAGCGGTGTTTTCAGTCACCCAATCCAGCTTAGGCGGAGAGTTCCACCAGCAGCTTGTTCAGACGCTGCACATAGGCCGCCGGGTCCTTGAGGCTGTCGCCAGCCGCCAGTGCCGCCTGGTCGAAGAGGATGTGCGAGAGGTCGGCGAAGCGGTCTTCGTCCGGCTCGGCATCCAGCTTTTCGACCAGCGGATGCTGCGGGTTGATCTCGAAAATCGGCTTGGACTCCGGCACCTTCTGCCCGCTGGCTTCGAGGATCTGGCGCATCTGCAGGCCCAGGTCCTGTTCGCCGATGGCGAGGATCGCAGGGGAATCGGTGAGGCGATGGGAAACCCGCACCTCGGCCACTGCGTCACCCAGCGCTCCCTTGAGGCGCTCCACCAGGCCTTCCTTCGCCTTGGCGATTTCTTCCTGGGCCTTCTTGTCCTCTTCCGAATCCAGCTTGCCGAGATCCAGATCGCCACGTGCGACATCGACGAACTGCTTGCCGTCGAATTCGGTCAGGTAGCTCATCAGCCACTCGTCGATGCGATCGGTGAGCAGCAGCACTTCGATGCCCTTCTTGCGGAAGACCTCCAGGTGCGGACTGTTCTTGACCTGGGCGTAGGACTCGCCGGTGAGGAAGTAGATCTTGTCCTGACCTTCCTTCACGCGGCCCAGGTAATCGGCCAGCGAAACCGTCTGCTCGCCAGAGGCATCCTGGGTGGAGGCAAAGCGCAGCAGGCTGGCGATCTTCTCCTTGTTGGCGAAATCTTCGGCGGGACCTTCCTTTAGCACTTGACCGAACTGTTTCCAGAAGGAGGCGTACTGCTCGGGCTCGTTCTTCGCCAGTTTCTCCAGCATATCCAGCACGCGCTTGGTCAGTGCCGACTTCATGGAGTCGATCACCGGGTCCTTCTGCAGGATCTCGCGCGAGACGTTCAGCGACAGGTCATTGGAATCGACAACGCCCTTGATGAAGCGCAGGTACAGCGGCAGGAACTCGTCGGCCTGATCCATGATGAACACGCGCTGCACGTAGAGCTTGAGACCCTTGGGCGCTTCGCGTTGGTACAGGTCGAACGGCGCGCGGCCCGGCACGTAGAGCAAAGAGGTGTATTCCAGCTTGCCTTCGACCTTGTTGTGGCTCCAGGCCAGCGGGTTCTCGAAGTCGTGGGCGACGTGCTTGTAGAACTCCTGGTATTCCTCGTCCTTCACCTCGGTGCGTGGACGGGTCCACAGGGCGCTGGCGCGGTTGACGGTTTCCCACTCGGGCTCGGTGGGCTTGTCTTCCTCTTCTCCGTGAACCTCTTTCGGCAGCTCGATGGGCAGCGCGATATGGTCGGAGTACTTCTTGATGACGTTGCGCAGGCGCCAGCCATCGGCGAATTCTTCTTCGCCAGCCTTCAGATGTAGGACGATACGGGTGCCGCGCTCGGCCTTCTCGACGGTGGCAACCTCGAACTCGCCCTCGCCCTTCGAGGACCAGTAGACGCCCTCTTCCGCCGGCGTACCGGCGCGGCGGCTGAATACTTCCACCTGATCGGCGACGATGAACGCCGAGTAGAAGCCGACGCCGAACTGGCCGATCAGGTGCGAATCCTTCTTCTGGTCGCCGGTCAGGTGCTTCATGAAATCGGCAGTGCCGGACTTGGCGATAGTGCCCAGATGGGTCACTACGTCGTCGCGGTTCATGCCGATGCCGTTGTCATCCAGGGTAACGGTCTTGGCGTCCTTGTCGAAGCTGACACGAATCCGCAGATCGCTGCTGCCTTCGAGCAGTTCGGGCTTGGCCAACGCCTCGAAGCGCAGCTTGTCTGCCGCATCGGAGGCATTGGAGATCAGCTCACGAAGGAAGATTTCCTTGTTCGAGTAAAGCGAATGGATCATCAGGTGAAGCAGTTGCTTCACTTCGGTCTGGAAGCCCAGGGTTTCTTTGTTTTGAGTTTCCACACTCATCGTCTACGAACTCCACATCGTCAATGGTACGGGCCGCAAGCGCGGCGATGACAGCCAGATGGGGGCAGACGCGAGAATTTCAAGACTGCAGAGTCGCGCAGCAGCCGAAGCGCTGCTCTCAGGGCTCCAGCAATTCGAGCGAGGCGATCTCCGCAGGCGCCAGATTGTAGAGAGCCTCGCCAGGGCCGTTGATCACCCTGCGAATATTCAGGTTGCCATCCTGGTCGATGCCGAGGAAGCGACCCTCGGCCAGACCACCCCGCTCGGTACGCGCGCGCATCATCAGATTCCGATAGGCAGAAGGATCGCGCAGCAGGCGCTCCATGGAGAAACGCTGTCGCCGGTCGATTCGCGGCGCGGGAGCCGGCGCATCTTCGGCTCGAATCGAAACCCGTGAGGCCACCGGTTCAGGCTCGTCAGGTAGCGGCGGGTATTCATCGCCAGTCACCGCCCAGCCTTGAGTTTCCTTGGCAAGCGGCAATTCGAAGGTTTGCTGCTGGCCATCCACACGGGCCTGTACGATCGCCAGCAAGGACGTCGCAGGGAATCTCACCGCCGGAAAGGACTCGAGCTGCACCTGCCGCGTAGCATGTTGACGCTGCAGATAATCCCTGACCACATGCTCCAGCGTGGCCTGGGAGTCATGGCGAGTATCCACCGCTCCGGCCCGATAGCGCAGGTCGTCGGTATAGAGCTCTACCCGACCGCTGAGATTGGTGTTGTAACGAGGTGGCAGCACCAGATGAAAATCCCCGGCGAGCTTGTTCGGCGGCACTGGCTGCAGATCCAGATGTAGGGTGTAGCCATGGGACAGGCGCCGAGCCTCGGGGAGCTCTTGCTCGGGCCGCATCCAGCTGATTTCGACCTCGGGAAGCGAACCGGTATCCTGGGGCAGCACGTCGAGGCGCAGCGGGCCACCGCCAGAGTACGGCAGGCGAATGCTGACGGCCTGGCTGGCGAAGAAGTCGCTACCTTCACGCAGTGTCAGCACGCCATTGATGAACTCGCCCTGATGCGGACTGAACGGACGGCCATCGAGGCGCCCGCGTACATCCATTGCCAGCCGAACCTGATCGTCGCCCTTCTCGTGCAGCCATTCGAGGCTGATGATCGCCGCCAGCCGTTCGGGATTCTGGCTCGCCAGCAGCGTGAAACCCGCCACCAGCGGGATTAACCCCAGGCCGCTCAGCAACAGGGCCCTGCGTGCCGTTGCCCAATGGCGAAACACGAACAGCAGCGAGACGGGCGGCAGTGCCAGTACCCCGACACCCCAGAACAGGCTGGTACCGAAGGCCAGCGCCACCAGCCAGACAGCCCCCAGCACAATCAGCAGCAAGCCGCCGAGTATCAGCAACGCATCCATTCAAGTTCCTTGAAACATCGCCCGCCGCTTCAGGGCTCGTCCACCTTGAAATGGCAGCGAGCGGTCGCGATGGGTTCGGCCTGATTTGTCTGCCAGGCAGTGACGGCGACGTTGGCGACACGGCGCCCCTGACGCCACACCTGGCAGGCAGCGAAGGTGTCACGATAGAGGCCGGCACGAAGATAATCTATCGAGAAGTCGATGATTTTGGGCAAATGTGGGCTGCCCATGAACATCAGCAAATGCAACATCGCCGCGTGCTCCATGAAGCCCGCGATGACCCCGCCATGCAGCGCCGGCAAAGTAGGATTGCCGATGTTGTCCTGGTTACTGGGCAACCGGAACACCATCTCATCACCCAGGCGCAGGCACTGGATACCGATCAGCCTGGCATAGGGCACCATCTGCAGCAGCGGATCGTAGTTGTTGCTTTCATGGGCTTCGCGCACCCATTCGTTGAGGTTTCTGTCACTCATTGGGATACGCCCCGCTCATCCGTCACTACACCCTTGCTCATGCGCATGAAGGCACCGACGACGTGGGCAATCGGCTCGTTGATGTCGCGCTGATAGGCCACCCCTCGGGTAAAGATCACGGTCGGCGTGACCCGGTAGCACTCGGCGAAACCGAACACGTCATGGTCCGGTTCGGCGGGATGCATGTAGTCGATGCGCAAATCCAGCGTCGGACAGATCTCCAACGCGGGCAGCGCGCAAGCCGTGGATATGCCACAGGTGGTATCCATCAGGGTGGTAATGGCGCCGCCATGGATAATTCGGGTTTCAGGGTCACTGACGATCTTGTCGCTGTAAGGCAGGCGCAGCGTCAGACCTTTTCGATCGGCCTGCTCGACACGCATGCCCAGCACCTGGCAATGGCGCAGGAAGGACAGGAAGCGCTGGGTACGTTCCAGAATAACGGGGTCGCTCATGCGAACTCTCGACAATCGAACAAGCCGGACATGGTAACGCCTCGTGACGGGGCAACCTATTCCTTGGGCGGTTCGTTCGGAGAAGTTGGCGTGTATACCATTACCTTGAGTACGTCGGAATGGAATTCGCGACGGTAAAGGATCAGCACGACGCCCGCCGTCACCAGCATGAAGACCCAGGCATTGATGAACCAGGACAGCGTCGCCATGCCAAAGTAATAGGCGCGCAGGCCGAAATTGAACTGGTTGGCCGCCATCGACATGACCCGCGCCCCACGCTCGGCGAAGGACTTGCGCTGCTGGTCGCTGACATTGGGCTCACCTACCGCCGGCGCAGAAGCCACCAGCACAGCGGCGAAGTTGTACTGGCGCATGCACCAGCTGAAGGTGAAGAAGGCATAGACGAATACCACGGCGAGGCCGAGCAGCTTTATCTCGGACAGGCCGCGGCTGACCGGCTGGGCAAACGGCAGATCGGCCAGCAGCGACACCGCACGATCGGAAGCTCCCAGCGCGGTGAGGATACCGGCCAGAATGATCAGCGTGCTGGAGGCGAAGAAAGAGGCATTGCGCTCGAGATTGCCGATCACGTTGGCATCGGCGATGCGGTTGTCACGCAACATCAGCCGCCGCATCCAGTCCTTGCGGTAAAGATGCAGCACACTGGCCAGGCAGGCCGTGTCACGACCACGCCAGATGGCATAACGGGTATAACCCACCCAGCATAAAGCGAACCAGACGACGGCAATCAGATGCGGCAGCAGATGGTCAGGAATAGACATCGGGCCTCCCTCCGATACTGCGCAGCATTATAGCCAGCATGCTCGCCAGGCTGTCGAGGCCCGCCAACTGCAGCCTCTCGGCCTCGTTGCCGTTTCTCTCGTGCGAAACGGCAACGGACTCAAGTTCAACCCGCCTTGCGTGTGCCCACCATCCGGTCGGCGATGATCGCGGCCAGCAGCGTGACCACCACCGGCAGCAGCCAACCCATGCCCTGTGCGGCTAGCGGCAACTGCTTGAACAACTCCGGCACCAGCTGGTCAAAGCCCGCGGCGGCAAAGCCATCCACCACACCGAAAATAAGCGTGATCGCCATCGTCGGGACAAAGATACGACGCGGCGATATCCACAAACGATCCAGTAGACTAAGCGCAACCAGCACGATCGCCAACGGATAGAGGCCCACCAGTACGGGAACGGAAACACTGATCAATTGGGTCAGCCCCTGGTTGGATACCAACAGGCTGAATGCCGTAAACACCACTACCACGGTGCGATAGCTGATCGGCAGCACACCACTGAAAAACTCACCGCAGGCCGTCGTCAGGCCAACGGCGGTCGTCAAGCAAGCCAGCGTAATGACCACAGCCAACAACAGGCTGCCGGTGTTGCCGAACGTATGCTGCACATAGGTCGTCAGAACCTGCACGCCATTGGACGCGTCGCCGGCGATACCCTGGCTGGTAGACCCGAGATAGAACAGCGCCAGGTACACCAGCGAAAGGCCAATCGCGGCGATCACACCGGCGATCATCGAATAACGGGTCACCAATGCCGGCTCCGTTACGCCACGGTCACGGATCGCCGTGGCGATCACGATACCGAACACCAGCGCACCGAGGGCATCCATAGTCAGGTAACCGTCAAGGAATCCCTTGAGTAGTGGGCTGGCGCGATAGCTTTCGGCCGTCTCACCGATCGGGCCGGCCGGAGCGAACAGAGCGGCACAGCCGAGGACCAGCAATGCAGCCAACAGCACCGGCGTGATGAACTTGCCGACCCGGTCGATCAGCCGTCCGGGATTCAGTACCAGGAACAGGACCGCCAGGAAGAACAGCGAGGTATAGATGAACAGCGGCCCCGCCGAATTACCGGAAAAGGGCGCGATCCCCATTTCGAACGATACCGTTGCCGTACGTGGTGTCGCAAACAGAGGACCAATCGCCAAATAGACGGCGACAGCTAACGCCAGACCCGCCCAACGACCCAGCGGCGCGGTCAGACGATCCATACCGCCACCCACACGGGCCAACGCCACTACGGTCAGCAACGGCAAGCCCACGCCGGTCAGCAGAAAGCCGATCGAGGCCGGCACGATGCGCTCACCGGCGGCCATACCGGCGCTAGGCGGAAAGATGATGTTGCCCGCGCCAAGAAACAGCGCGAACGTCATGAAACCAAGTGCCAGAAGATCCTGGCCTTTCAATCGAGTCATTGGAGTACCACCGCAGAAGACGCAAGCGCGTCCGAGACTATTCGATTCATTTGCGGCGCCAGGCGCACACAAAAAAGACGTGGCACCTTACTGGAATTACCGGCTTCAGACGAGTTTCTTGCGACGGAATTGATGACCACGTGGTCAGGTTCTCGCCGTGAGCACCTCCCGAATAGGCTATGAAACACTGCACCGGATACAAAAAATGCCAGTCAGCATGCCTGACTGGCATTTTTACAGCAGGGCCATTAGAGGCCGTTTTTAACGCCGTATTGCCAACGCAGGTAGCTTTTCAACAGCCTGCTAGAGTCTGTTCCCGTTTCGTTCGCAGTTCGCGACGAAACGGGAAAACCCTATGACTTACTTGGCTTCCCAGCCCGTCACCTCGGCCAGCGCCTTGCCGATATCAGCCAGGGAACGCACGGTTTTCACCCCGGCATCCTGCAGCGCAGCGAATTTTTCATCCGCCGTACCCTTGCCACCCGAGATGATCGCACCGGCATGCCCCATGCGCTTGCCGGGCGGCGCAGTCACGCCGGCGATGTAGGACACCACCGGCTTGGTGACGTTGGCCTTGATGTAGGCTGCCGCCTCTTCCTCGGCGGAACCGCCGATCTCGCCGATCATCACGATCGCCTCGGTCTGCGGGTCTTCCTGGAACATCGCGAGGATATCGATGAAGCTGGAGCCCGGAATCGGGTCGCCACCGATACCTACGCAGGTCGACTGACCGAAGCCGGCATCGGTGGTCTGCTTGACCGCTTCATAGGTCAGGGTGCCGGAACGCGAGACGATCCCCACCTTGCCTGGCTGGTGGATATGCCCCGGCTGAATGCCGATCTTGCACTCGCCGGGCGTGATCACACCCGGGCAGTTCGGCCCGATCAGACGTACGCCCAGTTCGTCGCACTTGATCTTCACTTCCAGCATATCCAGCGTCGGGATGCCTTCGGTGATGCAGACGATCAGCTTGATGCCGCTCATCGCCGCTTCAGTGATCGAGTCCTTGCAGAAGGGAGCCGGCACGTAGATGACCGATGCATCGGCACCAGTGGCCTCCACCGCTTCACGCACAGTATTGAAAACCGGCAGACCAAGATGGGTGGTACCGCCCTTGCCGGGCGTCACGCCGCCGACCATCTGGGTGCCGTATTCGATCGCCTGCTCGGAGTGGAAGGTACCTTGCGAGCCAGTGAAGCCCTGGCAGATGACTTTGGTGTCTTTGTTGATCAGGATGCTCATTACTTGCCCTCCGCGGCTTTGACAACCTGTACCGCCGCATCGGTCAGGCTGTTCGCACCGATGATATTCAGCCCGCTGTCGCTCAGCATCTTGGCGCCCAGATCGGCGTTATTACCTTCCAGACGTACCACGACCGGCACCTTCACGCCCACTTCCTTCACCGCGCCGATGATACCTTCGGCAATCATGTCGCAACGTACGATGCCACCGAAGATATTCACCAGAACCGCCGCCACGTTCGGGTCGGACAGGATGATCTTGAAAGCCTCGGCGACCCGCTCCTCGGTGGCGCCACCGCCGACATCGAGGAAGTTGGCCGGCTTGCCGCCGTGCAGGTTGACAATGTCCATGGTGCCCATCGCCAGGCCGGCACCGTTGACCATGCAACCGATGTTACCGTCAAGGGCCACGTAGTTGAGTTCCCAACGCGCCGCATGGGCTTCACGCGGGTCATCCTGGGACGGGTCGGCCATGTCGCGCAGCTTGGGCTGGCGATAGATGGCGTTGCTGTCGATGTTGATCTTGGCATCCAGGCAATGCAGGTTGCCATCCTTCTTGATCACCAGCGGATTGACTTCCAGCAGCGCCAGATCGTAGTCGACGAACAGCTTGGCTAGGCCGACAAAGATGTGCACGAACTGTTTGACCTGGTCACCCTTGAGCCCCAGCTGGAAAGCCAGTTCGCGGCCCTGGAACGGCTGCGCGCCGACCAGCGGGTCAACGGTGGCTTTGAGGATCTTTTCAGGCGTGTCGTGGGCTACTTTCTCGATATCCACGCCACCTTCGGTGGAGGCCATGAACACGATACGACGCGAGGCGCGATCGACCACCGCCCCCAGGTAGAGCTCCTTGGCGATATCAGTGCAGGCTTCGACCAGAATCTTGCTGACCGGCTGACCATTGGCATCGGTCTGGTAGGTCACCAGTCGCTCGCCGAGCCACTGCTGTGCGAACGCTCGAGCCTCGTCCTTGCTGCGCACCAGCTTGACGCCACCGGCCTTGCCGCGACCGCCGGCATGCACCTGGGCCTTGACTACCCATTCGGTGCCGCCAATCTTGTCGCAAGCCTCGGCGGCTTCCCGTGGATTGTCTACCGCGTAGCCTGCCGAAACCGGCAGTCCATACTCGGCAAATAGTTGCTTACCCTGATATTCATGGAGATTCATGCTTAGCTACCATTCGGTTGATATGCATCAGACGCAGCGCTGAGGCCGCGCCACCCCAAGTCACTGAAAACTATTGGACATACCTTTCAAAGACCTGGTTGCTTTTTGCTGCCCACATCGACGAAAGCCCGCCGTGTTCGCGCGAACACGGCGGGCTTTGTCAGTTCACACAACCATCAGCGCTTCTTGCGGTTGGCGATGTGGATCGCATGGCCATTGACGGCCAGCGCTGCTTCATGCAGCGCCTCGGACATGGTCGGGTGCGAGAACACCATCATGCCGAGGTCTTCGGCACTGGTGCCGAATTCCATACCGATGGCGCCCTGCTGAACCAGCTCGGCCGCCGCCGGACCCATCACGTGAACGCCCAGTACGCGGTCAGTCTTGGCATCGGCAATGACCTTGACCAGACCGGCCGTGTCGTTGGCCGCCATGGCACGACCGCTGGCAGCGAACGGGAAGACGCCAACGTTGACCTCGACGCCTTCGCTCTTGAGCACCTGCTCGGTCTTGCCTACCCACGCGATTTCCGGATGGGTGTAGATGACCGACGGGATCAGATCGTAGTTCATCTGCGACTTGTGCCCAGCGATACGCTCGGCAACCATCACGCCCTCTTCGGACGCCTTGTGGGCAAGCATTGCGCCGCGCACCACATCACCGATGGCATAGACACCCGGAACGCTGGTCGCACACTGATCATTGACGAAGATGAAACCGCGCTCGTCCATGTCCACGCCGGCATCGGCCGCCAGCAGGTCGGTAGTGACCGGACGACGACCAACCGCGACGATCAGTTTGTCGAAGGTCTGCTGTTGCTCGCCTTCAGCGGACGTGAAGCTGACGGTAACTTCCTCGCCCTTGACTTCGGAACCGGTCAGACGCGCGCCCAGCAGAATCTTCAGGCCCTGCTTGGACAGTACCTTGAAGGCTTCCTTGGAGATCTGCTCATCGGCAGCCGGCAGGAACTTGTCCATCGCTTCGATGACGGTCACTTCGGCGCCGAGGCGCGCCCAGACCGAACCCAGTTCCAGACCGATGACACCGGCGCCGATGACGCCCAGGCGAGACGGAACGCTCTGGAAATCCAGTGCGCCGGTCGAGTCGACGATGATCTTCTGATCGACGGGCGCAGGCGGAATATCCACTGGCTTGGAGCCGGAAGCCAGGATGACGTTCTCGGCAGCCAGCGTCTCGGTACTGCCGTCGAGCTTGGTGACTTCCACCTGCTTGCCGGCCAGCAGCTTGCCGTGGCCTTCGAAAACGGTCACGCCATTGGCCTTCAGCAACGCCGCAACGCCACCGGTGAGGTTCTTAACGATCTGATCCTTGCGCGCGACCATGGTCGGCACGTCCATCTTGACTTCGCCGGTGCTGATGCCATGGACGTTGAAGCTCTCGTGGGCTTCGTGGAACTTGTAGGAGCTGTCGAGCAGCGCCTTGGAGGGGATGCAACCCACGTTCAGGCAAGTGCCGCCCAGTGCAGTCTTGCCTTCCTTGCCCTGATACTTTTCGATGCAGGCGGTCTTCAGGCCCAACTGCGCCGCGCGAATGGCAGCCACATAGCCCCCGGGACCGGCACCAATGACGACGACGTCGAATTTCTGACTCATTGCAAATCCTCTCTAGCTTCAAGCGAAAAGCGGCAAGCCACAAGCGAGACCACCTCGAGGCAGCTCCCGCTTGCGACTTGCCGCTGCTTTTTAGATGTCCAGCAGCAGGCGAGCCGGGTCTTCAAGCAGGTTTTTGATGGTCACCAGGAAGCTGACTGCTTCCTTGCCGTCGATCAGGCGATGATCGTAGGACAGCGCCAGGTACATCATCGGCCGGATAACCACTTGACCATTGATGGCCATCGGTCGTTGCAGGATGTTGTGCATGCCCAGAATGGCGGCCTGCGGCGGATTGACGATAGGGGTGGACATCATCGAACCGAAAGTACCACCGTTGGTGATGGTGAAGGTACCACCAGTCATTTCGTCGATCGACAGTTTACCGTCGCGGGCCTTCTTGCCGAAGGTCGCGATGCCACTTTCGACTTCCGCCAGGCTCATCAGCTCGGCATTGCGCAGCACGGGCACGACCAGACCACGGTCGCTGGAAACGGCAACGCCGATATCCTGATAGCCGTGGTAGACGATATCGCCGCCGTCGATCGAGGCGTTGACCGCCGGGAAGCGCTTCAGCGCCTCGACGGACGCCTTGACGAAGAAGGACATGAAACCCAGACGAACACCGTTGTGAGTCTTCTCGAACAGCTCCTTGTACTTCGAACGCAGCGCCATGACTTCGGTCATGTCAACTTCGTTGAAGGTGGTCAGCATCGCCATGTTCGACTGTGCTTCGACCAGACGCTCGGCAACCTTGGCACGCAGGCGGGTCATCGGCACACGCTTCTCGGTGCGGTCACCGGCTGCAACGACAGGTGCAGAGGCAGCACCGGAAGCAGGCTTGGCTGCGGCCGGAGCGGACTTCTTGGCTTCGATGGCCGCAACCACGTCTTCTTTGGTGACGCGACCGTCCTTGCCGGTGCCCTTCACGCTGTTGGGATCGATGCCATTCTCTTCGGCGAGCTTGCGAGCGGCCGGCGCGAGGATCGCCTCTTCGGCGCTGGCAGCGGCGGGAGCAGCAGCCGGAGCAGCGGCAGGTGCCGCTGCGGGCGCTGGCGCTGCCGAAGCGGTGGCACCTGCTTCCAGTTTGCCGAGCAGTTCGCCGCTGAGCACAGTGTCGCCTTCGTTCTTGACGATTTCGGTCAACACGCCATCGGCTTCGGCGAGCACTTCCATCACGACCTTGTCGGTCTCGATATCGACGATCAATTCGTCACGCTTGACTGCTTCGCCCGGTTGCTTGTGCCAGGTGGCAACGGTGCCGTCAGCGACCGATTCCGGGAATTGGGGGGCTTTGATCTCGATAGCCATTAGCTGGGGTCCTATTGATTCGGTTTCTACGGCGAGGCCGCGAAGTCCGCGGCCTCTTGCTCGATGATTTAAACGGTGAATGCGTCCTGCAGCAGTTTTTCCTGCTGTTCGGCGTGCATGGAGGCATAACCGACCGCAGGTGCGGCAGAGGCTTCACGACCAGCGTACTGAAGGAACAGCTCCTTCTTGTGCGCAGTGGCCACACGACGCATATGGTGCTGGCTGCAATACCACGCGCCCTGGTTCATCGGCTCTTCCTGGCACCAGACGATGTGCTTGAGGTTCTGATAAGGCGCGAGCACCTCGGCCAGATCCTCTTCCGGGAACGGATACAGCTGCTCGATACGCACGATGGCAATATCTTCCCGGCCTTCGCTACGACGCTTGTCCAGCAGATCGTAGTAAACCTTGCCGCTGCACATGATGAGTCGTTCGACCTTGGCCGGATCGATTTGATCGATTTCCGGGATGACGGTCTGGAACGAACCCTCGGTCAGATCCTCAAGCGTCGAGGTAGCCAGCTTGTGACGTAGCAGCGACTTCGGCGTAAGCGCGACCAGCGGCTTGCGAAGCGGGCGGATCGCCTGACGTCGCAGCATGTGGTAGACCTGTGCCGGAGTGGTGGGTACGCATACCTGGATGTTCTGCTCGGCACACAACTGCAGGTAACGTTCCAGACGCGCGGAGGAATGCTCCGGCCCCTGCCCTTCATAACCATGCGGCAACAGCATGGTCAGGCCGCACAGGCGTCCCCACTTGTGCTCACCGCTGGTGATGAACTGGTCGATCACGACCTGAGCGCCGTTAGCGAAGTCGCCGAACTGCGCTTCCCAAATGACCAGAGCGTTCGGCATGGTGGTGGCATAGCCGTATTCAAACGCCAGCACGGCTTCCTCGGAGAGGAAGGAATCGTACAGATCGAAGCGAGGCTGACCTTCGTACAGGTGCTGCAGCGGAATGTGGGTGCTGCCATCCTTCTGATTGTGCAGCGCCGCATGGCGATGCGAGAAGGTGCCGCGACCGACGTCCTGGCCGCTGATACGGACCGGATGGCCTTCGAACAGCAGAGTCGCGTAGGCCAGTGTCTCGGCATAGCCCCAGTTGATGGCCAGCGCACCGGCACCCATCTTCTGACGATCTTCGAGAATCTTCGATACCTGGCGCTGGACGACGAAGCCCTCGGGCACCGCGAGCATCTTGCTGGAGAGCTCCTGCAGAGTCTTCAGATCGAACCGGGTGTCGTGACGCGCAGTCCAGGCATGGCCCAAGTAAGGACGCCAGTCAACGAACAACTCCTTGTTGGGCTCCTTGACCAGGCTCTTGACCACGTGCAGACCGTTATCCAGCGCGGCACGGTACTCATCGATCTTCGCCTGCACGCCCTCGGCGTCCTGCACATTGGCCTGGATCAGGCTGTCGGCATACAGCTCACGCGTGGTGCGCTGCTTGGCGATCTGCTGATACATCAGCGGCTGGGTGCCGCTCGGTTCATCGGCCTCGTTGTGGCCGCGACGGCGGTAGCAGACCAGATCGATCACTACATCGCGCTTGAACTGCATACGATAATCGACGGCCAGCTGGGTGACGAACAGCACGGCTTCCGGATCATCAGCGTTCACGTGGAAGATCGGCGCCTGGATCATTTTCGCCACGTCGGTGGCGTACTCCGTGGAGCGCGCATCTTCCTGCTTGTTGGTGGTGAAGCCAACCTGGTTGTTGACCACGATGCGGATGGTGCCGCCCGTGCGATAGGCACGGGTCTGCGACATCTGGAAGGTTTCCATGACCACGCCCTGACCGGCGACAGCAGCATCACCGTGGATGGTCACCGGAAGGACCTTGTCGCCGACCGGATCGCAGCGACGGTCCTGGCGGGCACGCACGGACCCCTCAACCACCGGGGAAACGATTTCCAGGTGGGACGGGTTGAAGGCCATGGCCAGGTGAATCTCGCCACCGGGCGTCATCACGTTGGAGGAAAAGCCCTGGTGATACTTCACGTCACCGGAACTCAGACCTTCCACCTTCTTGCCTTCAAACTCGTCGAACAGGTCGCGCGGGTTCTTGCCGAAGGTATTGACCAGTACGTTCAGGCGGCCGCGGTGGGCCATGCCGATGACGATTTCCTTGGTGCCATAGGAACCGGAACGCTGGATGATCTCGTCCAGCAGCGGAATCAGGCTCTCGCCACCTTCCAGACCAAAACGCTTGGTCCCCGGATACTTGGTACCCAGGTACTTTTCCAAACCTTCGGCGGCAGTCAGACGCTCAAGCAGGTGACTCTTGATTTCAGGCGAGAAAGCCGGACGACCACGAACGCTTTCCAGACGCTGCACGAACCAGTTGCGCTGCTCCGAATCAACAATGTGCGTGAATTCGGCCCCGATAGTGCGACAGTATGTCTCTTGCAACGCCTGATAAATCTCACGCAACGTTGCTTCGTCTTTGCCCAGCGCCAGATCACCGGTGCGAAACACGGTGTCCAGGTCCGAATCGGTCAGACCATAGTGGTTGATCGACAGATCAGCAGGAACAGGACGCCGACGGATACCGAGCGGGTCGAGCTGAGCGGCCTGGTGACCTCGCATGCGGTAAGCCTGAATCAGGCGAAGGACTTCGACCTGCTTTTTCTCATGCTCGCTGCTGACGCTACCAGCTGAAACAGGCTGGGCGTGACGCTGATTCTTGGCCAGCAGGACGAAATGATCGCGAATCGTCGAATGCGAGACATCGGTCGTGGTGCTGCCGCTGACGGGCAACTTCTGGAAGTAGCTGCGCCATTCTTCGGGCACAGCATTGGGGTCGTGCAGGTAGAGCTCATAAAGCTCTTCCACATAGGCAGCGTTACCACCGGATAGGTGGGCACTGTCCCACATGCGCTGCATTACGCTTTCTTGCATGTTCGGTCACCTTCGATAAGGAGACACCACCAGCGTGGAGACCGCAGCATGACTTCCCAAGTTCTGAAGCAGCGACTCAGGTAAAGCCACTACGGACCGCGCAGATAGTTTCCGGGCACCACCCCGGATGCTCCTGCTGGTCGTCAATTTTCAGAGTGGAATCCCGGCTTTGTGGGCTGGGTTTCCTACTAAAACTACGGCGCCGAGATCAACTACGGCGCCGCAGGTGTCACGGTGAAGCGAAGCAGGCAGGCGAATCAACTGCAAATCGCCTGCCCTGATACATCAGGTCCCGCTCTGCAGCAACATGTTACGCACATGACCGATTGCCTTGGTCGGGTTCAGACCCTTCGGACAAACGCTCACGCAGTTCATGATGCCACGGCAACGGAACACGCTGAACGGATCGTCCAGTGCCGCCAGACGTTCCTCGGTTTCGGTGTCGCGGCTGTCGGCCAGGAAGCGATAAGCCTGCAGCAATGCGGCGGGACCGAGGAACTTGTCCGGGTTCCACCAGAAGGACGGGCAACTGGTGGAACAGCAAGCGCACAGAATGCACTCGTACAGACCATCCAGCTTTTCGCGATCTTCCGGGCTCTGCAGTCTTTCGATAGCCGGTGCCGGCGTATTGTTCATCAGATAAGGACGAACCTTCTCGTACTGCTTGTAGAAGATGCCCATATCGACGACCAAGTCACGAATGACCGGCAGACCAGGCAACGGACGCAGAACCAGCTTGCCACCCTTGACCACGTCGGACAGCGGCGTGATGCAGGCCAGGCCATTCTTGCCGTTCATGTTCATGCCGTCGGAGCCACAGACTCCCTCACGGCAGGAGCGACGATAGGAGAAGCCTTCGTCCTGCTCCTTGATCAGCGCCAGCACGTCGAGCACCATCAGGTCCTTACCATCAGTATTGACCTGAAAATCCTGCATGTAGGGTTTTTCGTCTTGATCCGGGTTGTAGCGATAGACGCTCACTTGCAACATTTTAGGCGACCTCAGTATGTCCGAACCTTGGGCTCGAATGTCGGAACTGTCTTCGGAGAGAAGTTCACGGCACGCTTGGATACACGCTTCTCACCCGGGAAATACAGGGTGTGGCACAACCAGTTTTCGTCGTCACGCTCTTCGAAGTCCTCGCGAGCGTGAGCGCCGCGCGATTCCTTGCGAGTTTCCGCGGCAATGGCGGTAGCCTCGGCGACTTCCAACAGATTCTGCAGCTCAAGCGCCTCGATACGAGCGGTATTGAACGCCTGACTCTTGTCGGAGATCTTCACGCTGGCGATGCGCTGACGCAGGTCGGCCAACTGGGCGATACCCTGCTGCATGTATTCGCCGGTACGGAACACACCAAAATAGTTCTGCATGCAGCTCTGCAGCTCTTTGCGCAGCGAGGCGACATCTTCGCCAGTGGTACGCTCGTTGAGGCTGGCAAGGCGGTTGAGCGCCGTATCCAGATCGGTCTCGGTAGCGCCACGATGCTCGACACCTTCCTTCAGCGCCTTCTCCAGATGCAGACCTGCGGCACGACCGAACACCACCAGATCGAGCAACGAGTTGCCACCCAGGCGGTTGGCACCATGAACCGACACGCAAGCCACTTCGCCAACCGCGAACAGACCTTCGATAATCTTGTCGTTGCCATTGGCATCCTGGGTGATCGCCTGACCATGAATATTGGTGGCGACACCACCCATCATGTAATGGCAGGTCGGAACGACCGGAACCGGGGCGGTAACCGGGTCGACATGGGCGAAGGTCTTTGACAGCTCGCAGATACCTGGCAGGCGGCTATGCAACACCTCTTCGCCCAGGTGATCGAGCTTGAGCATGACGTGATCGCCATTCGGGCCACAGCCATTGCCGGCGAGGATTTCCTTGACCATGGAACGTGCAACCACGTCACGACCGGCAAGATCCTTGGCGTTCGGAGCATAACGCTCCATGAAGCGCTCGCCATGCTTGTTGATCAGATAACCGCCTTCACCGCGGCAGCCTTCGGTGACCAGAACACCAGCGCCGGCGATACCGGTCGGGTGGAACTGCCACATCTCGATATCCTGAACCGGCACGCCTGCACGCAGCGCCATGCCGATACCATCACCGGTATTGATCAATGCGTTGGTGGTGGAGGCATAGATACGACCGGCACCACCAGTGGCCAGCACTACGGCCTTGGAACGGATATAAACGGTCTCGCCGTTCTCGATGCAGATCGCAATCACGCCAACGATGGCGCCGTCCTGGTTCTTGACCAGATCGACCGCATACCACTCGTTGAGGAAAGACGTACCGGCTTTCAGGTTGCCCTGATAAAGCGTGTGCAGCAGCGCATGGCCGGTACGGTCAGCAGCGGCACAGGTACGAGCGGCCTGGCCACCCTTGCCATAGTCTTTCGACTGACCGCCGAACGGACGCTGATAGATGCGACCCTGCTCGGTACGGGAGAACGGCAGCCCCATGTGCTCCAGTTCGAATACCGCTTCGGGCCCTACGGAACACATGTATTCGATAGCATCCTGGTCGCCGATGTAATCGGAACCCTTGACGGTATCGTACATGTGCCAGCGCCAGTCATCGTTCGGATCGGCTGAGGCGATGGCGCAGGTAATGCCACCCTGGGCGGAAACAGTGTGCGACCGGGTCGGGAACACCTTAGTGACCACGGCAGTCTTGTGGCCACCTTGGGCCAGTTGCAGCGCGGCACGCATGCCAGCGCCACCGCCACCAATGATGATGGCGTCATAGGAAAGAGTACGAATGCTAGCCATGAATCAGATACCCCAAAGAATCTGCACACCCCAGACGAACATAGTGAACATGGCGATGCCACACACTGCCTGGAAGATGAACCGCACACCGGTAGCCCACTTACCGATCGCCATGTTGGTCAGGTAGTCAGTGGAAATCGTCCACATACCAACCCATGCATGAACGCTCAGCGCGACAAGAGCCAGTAGACTGAAGATACGCATCCAAGTGGCGGAGTACAGCTGATGCCACTGAGCGTATTCGAGCCCGGGGTTAACGGCCAGGTATCCGATCAAGAACAGGAAATAAGCAGCGAGGACAACTGCCGAAACGCGCTGAGCCATCCAGTCATACAGACCCGAACGCGAAAAGTTCGTGACATTGGTTACCATATCCACACCCCCGCCAGCAGGATCAATACCACCGAAACGGCGATTACGATTTTCGAACCCAGCTTGCCGCCTTCCAGCGTCTCACCATGTCCGGCGTCCATGATCAGGTGACGAATGCCGGCCACCAGGTGATACAGCAGTGCAGACAACAGTCCCCAAACGATCAGCTTAACCAGCGGACTGCTCAGATACGCCTTAACCTCGGCAAAGCCTTCCTCGGAAGACAGCGAAGCGTCGAGCGCGAGCAGCATGATGAGCACACCGACAAACAGGATCACCCCGGATACACGGTGAATAATCGATGTGTAAGCAGTGACTGGGAGTTTTATTGTCCTAAGATCTAGGTTTACAGGTCGTTGGCTTTTCACGGCTTTTTTTTCACACTTGAGAGCCCCAGGACACAGGGCAAAGTTGTTGGGAAGAGTGCACTGCGGCACCCGCCACCCACGAGTGACAACCTACAGGAAACTGCCTGTGAGGCCCCTGCCGGTCGGTTTCCGAGTATAAACAGTTAGGTCGCTAATGACAATGTGGTGAAGTGCCACTAAAGGCTGATGGCGACCTATATATAAATGCCGTAAACAGACAACCTGTGTTGCGAATTCACCCAGAAAACCCCTCTGCGACACGGGCTTACGCAAATTGACTTTGAGATTTATCTCACTATAGTGATGCGGGCCCTGCGTGGGGGGCCATGATGATTCCAAGCATAAGACAGGAGGCCATACATGGCTGACAACAAAGCGCAGTTGGTTATCGAGGGCTCCGAAGCCATCGAACTGCCCATTCTGACCGGCACCGTAGGGCCTGACGTAATTGACGTAAGAAGCCTGACCTCCACGGGTCGTTTCACCTTCGATCCCGGCTTCATGTCGACCGCCTCTTGCGAGTCCAAGATCACCTACATCGATGGCGACAAGGGCATCCTGCTGCATCGTGGCTACCCGATCGAGCAACTGGCGGAAAAATCCGACTACCTCGAAACCTGCTACCTTCTGCTGAACGGCGAACTGCCGACCACCGAGCAGAAAGCCAAGTTCGTCGATACCATCAAGAACCACACTATCGTTCACGAGCAGCTGAAGTCATTCCTCCACGGTTTCCGTCGCGACGCTCACCCGATGGCTGTGATGTGTGGCATCGTCGGCGCCCTGTCCGCCTTCTACCATGACTCGCTGGACATCAATAATCCCCAGCATCGCGAAATTTCCGCACACCGCCTGATCGCGAAGATGCCGACCATCGCAGCCATGGTCTACAAGTACTCGATGGGTCAGCCGTTGATGTATCCGCGCAACGACCTGAACTACTCGGAAAACTTCCTGCACATGATGTTCAACACGCCGGCCGAGATCAAACCGATCAGCCCGGTTCTGGCCAAGGCAATGGATCGCATCTTCATCCTGCACGCCGACCATGAGCAGAACGCCTCCACCTCCACCGTACGTTTGGCAGGCTCCACCGGCGCCAACCCGTTCGCCTGTATCGCAGCCGGCATTGCTGCACTGTGGGGACCGGCACACGGTGGCGCGAACGAAGCCGTACTGACCATGCTGGACGAGATCGGCGACGTCTCGAATGTCGAGAAATTCCTGGCCAAAGCCAAGGACAAGAACGATCCGTTCAAGCTGATGGGCTTCGGCCATCGCGTGTACAAGAATTTCGACCCGCGCGCCAAGGTCATGAAGCAGACCTGTGACGAAGTCCTGGGCGAGCTGGGCATCAACGACCCGCAGCTGGACCTGGCGATGAAACTGGAAGAAATCGCCCTCAACGATCCCTATTTCGCCGAGCGCAACCTGTACCCGAACGTAGACTTCTACTCGGGCATCATCCTCAAGGCCATCGGCATTCCTACCAGCATGTTCACCGTCATCTTCGCCCTGGCGCGGACTGTCGGCTGGATCTCCCACTGGAAGGAAATGATCGCCAGCGGCCAGAAGATCGGGCGCCCACGCCAGCTGTACACCGGCCACCCGAAGCGCGATCTGCCACGCTGAAGAAGTCGGTTACCGCAATAAAAGAAGGCTGCTCCAAAGCAGCCTTCTTTTTGCCTGTCATACGAGCAAAACCTCACTAAACCGGCTAAACCCACCTACTACCGCCACCTTCCCTCCCTTCACTTTGCCTCGGCGCGCTCCCGCAAAGCCTTGAGCGTATTGAAAGGCGCCTCGACCACGAACTTGTTCGCAAGCCACGACGGTACGCTTCCACCCGGCTCCGTATGCACCTGATAGGTCACCCGCACGTTGCCAGCCGCCCTGGGCTCCAACAGCCAGAACCCATCGATCTTGCTCACCCGAACAAAGTTATCGTTCCTGTCCAGATAGGTGGGAACCCCCTCAAGATCGCGCCTCAACGAACCATCAGCACTTTCATGAGTAGTGACCTTCACAATGGAGTCACGCGGTGTTACCGGCCAGGGCGTATTGAATTGCGTGTAAGTCCAGGCCTGCGCCCCCTCATGCTTGAGGAGCTTTTGTGACCTGCACTCATGCACCCACCCACATGCATCGGTCACATCTTCCTGAAGCGCCCGCACCTTGGCGAGATTCGCCTGGATCGTCGCAACGCCACGATAGGCCTTGTACGACGAGCCGGGCACAGTCTTCAGATAAACCTGAATTCCCTCCTCGTCCTTGGCCAACACCCACCGCTCTTCGGCAGCTACAACCGGTGCTACGGCGAGCACCAGACCGATCCCCAACAATCGACTCCACCAACCCATGCAACCCTTCCTCTCCTGAGCAACAAGAAATTCCGACCCTAACAGGCAGTGGCTTGCTCCAACCAACCAAGCAGCCGGATCGCCTCCTCCCGACTTCTCCCACAAACCACTGGATCGGCCTGGAACGCAGCACATACAGCCGGTCGCGCTTCGTCACCGAACAGCGCACAGAGATTGGATTCGGATAGATGAGCGCAACGGACACCCGCCGGCTTGCCAAAAGGCATGCCAGGCATCGGCGTGCTGATCGAGGGGGCTATGCAACAGGCACCACAGCCAGGGCGACAATCCATTCCAGTCATCCAAGAAAAACAGGCACCGATAATAAATGAGGATCTGGTGGTCTGTCTGGCAAGCTCTGTTCGTCACCGCTGCGCCATAGCAAATCAGGCCACAAGCCAGCCCTCAATTTTCCTTCATCCAGACAGATGACGCCCCCAAGCCACTTGGGCATACTGGCCAGCCTTTTTTCACCTACCCTGGGTAATCCGCATGTTCAAGGTTAACGAATACTTCGACGGCACCGTCAAATCCATCGCCTTCGACATGGCCGCTGGCCCTGCCACCATCGGCGTCATGGCTGCAGGCGACTACGAATTCGGCACCAGCCAACTGGAAGTGATGCACGTGATCGCCGGCAGCCTGGACGTGAAACTGCCGGGAAGCGAGCGCTTTGAAACATTTGGAGCAGGCAGCCAGTTCACCGTGCCGGCTAACAGCAAATTTCAGTTGAAGGTTGCAGCGGATACCGCTTATCTGTGCGAGTACCGATAAGGAATGGAAGACTCGATACCCTCGCAGCTCTTCGTAGGGTGGAAAACCGCAAAGCGTTTTCCACCAAGAATCTTCTAGCCCGAATTGGAAGCCACCCTATTCGAGTGATCGATAGGCTTGGTTGGCTTGCTTGGACTGATTGAGCCGGGTCAGCTCGCTGGCAACCCGATCACGCTCCGTCCAGGCCGCTTGTTGAAGTACGACGTATAGCCGCGAGAGCTCCTCCAATTGCTCGCGCAAGGCTGGGTCACCTGAAGCGTCACCGACTGCCGCTTCAGCTACCAGCGCACGGCATCGTCTGTCCAACTCCCCCATCGCCTCCCAGTCCTGCTGCGCAAGTGCTTCTTGTAATGAAGCCTTGAGAGCGGTGATGGACTGAATGACATTCATGGGTTGCTCCTGAAGACAGAAATTTAAAAGGTGTGACAAGGATAACCGATCAACCCTGCTGCGAAATGCCGTCCCAACCAGACTTGATCTCTCGCAACAGCCCTGCGACCTCATCGAGGATGGCAGGATCGTTCTTTCGATTCGCTTCCACCAGCCGCGTAGTCATATAGATATAAAGGCTGTCCAGATTAGCCGCGACCTCCCCGCCTGCCTCCAGATTCAGCCCTTGGCGCAAGCCACCAACGATATCAATGGTCTTGCCGATCAGAGTGCCCTTAAGCGCAACATCGTTACGCTCCATAGCCCCCTTCGCCTGCGCCAGGCGAGTGAGTCCACCCTCCATCAACATCTGAATCAGGCGATGCGGTGTTGCATCGACAAGCTGAGCGTTGGTGTTGACCGACTGGTACTGCTTCATGGCGGACATGGCATACATGAGGAAACTGCTCCGGTGATGCGGGAATACCACCTATATCGGCATCTACTCGTACAGCTTTAATGGGGAAACGCTAAAGCTGTACGTAGCCCATGGCAGCAGATCTCGAGCCAGAGCACTCAGGCAGCGCCTCGATTGGCCGAGGCCTACCGGGTGCCACAGCACAAAACTCTATCAAGCAACGAGCCTGGGGTCGTTCACGACCAACGAAATGACGCTAGCACCGAAACCAACAAGCCCCTGCAACTAGACAAGCAGCAGGGCTGCTCGCTTAGTTAGCGCTCTTCTTGACGACACCTGGCAAGCTTGAAAGCGTGGACTCCAGCCAGCTACTGGTGTTGGTAAGCTGCGCGACCATGGTGTCCATGGCATTGAATTGAGAATAGAGACGCGCCGTCATCGATTCGATTCGTAGTTCCAGCTTCTCACGCTGAGCCTTGATGTCAGCGGTGGTAGCTTCCAAGCCGGAGACCCGCTGCGCCAGAATACCGCCAGTCTGATTGAAGCCGTCCACGCGATTGTTGAGGCGATTCATCAAGCCGGTGTCGCCGGTAAAGAAGCTTCCGACTGCGTCGAAATTATTCTCAAGCGCCGCTTCCAGCTTCTTGTCATCGATACCCAGCGTGCCATCCTTCTGGGTGGTAATACCAAGATCCGACAGCAACCGCACTCCATCGCCGCCACCGACTGAAACCAGCTCATTCTGAATGCCGGAAAGGATACTGCGGACACTGGAGTCACCCACCAGCCCACCGGCCAGTGGCGTACCGTCTTCGCCAACCTTGGTCACCTTGGTCAACGAATTGGTTGTCTTGATCAGGTTGTTGTAAGCATCGACAAACTTCTTGATGTTGGCGGTAACACCCTCCTGATCCTGGGCAACCGTAACCGTAATGCTCTTGTCCTTGTCGGCCGCAACCAGATCCAATGTCACATCGGGAATAGCACCCTCGACCTTATTGGTTGCGCTTTCCAAGGCCAAACCATCAATGGTGAATTTGGCGTTCTGTGCCTGCTCCAGCCACCCGCCTTCTTCAGCGGTAGCTTTGTTTGCAGTATTGATGGTAAAGGCTTCCAAGCCACCGCTGGCAGTGATAGAAACGTCCTTGCCCTCTCCCGTATTGCTGGAAGACATCACCAACCGAGTCTTGCCCGTGCTGGGGTCGGTCAGCAGGTTGGCGCTAACACCGGAATCCTTGAGGGCGGCATTTAACGCATCCTTCACCTGTGTGAGCGAGGCACCTTTTTCGATGTCGACATTGATGCCTTCGCCACTTCCTACCTTGACCGTCAAGGTACCGGCTGCGCTTGCCGTAAAATCACCTTCAAGCGCTTTGGTAGCCGTTTTGCTACCCGTAGCCAACTGTTCGACCTTGACGGTGTAGGTGCCCGACTGCGCGGTTTTGCCAGCCGTAGCGGTCAGCAGATCGGCATTGGACGACTTGGCGGAACGGTTCTCGAACAGCTTGATATCGTTCAGATCCTTGAGCGCCGTCTGGAAACTGCTCAAGGCCGTACGCAGTGTCCCCAGGGCAGAAATCTTGGTAGTGGTCGCAGTCTCCAGGCGGGTCAGTTGAGCCTCCTTCGGCGCCTTTTCCGCTGCAACCAGGGCACCGACCATCGCGTCGATATCCATCCCTGAACCAATACCTGTGATACCTGCCATTTCCATTACCTCGCCATAGGGTTGACGCTATTCAAGTAAAGCTCAACAACAGCAATAATTGCGCCGCTACGCTTGAGCCTTGAACAATAAACTACGTGCCTCTTCCAGGTTTTCGGCCAGGCGCAGCGCTTCTTCAGTGGGAATCTGCCGCACGACTTCGCCACTTGCCCTGTCCGTCACTTTGACGACCATCTTGCCACTGGAGTCATCCAGATCGAAGCTCAGGTCCCGGCGGATGGTCTGGACGAAATCCTTGATACTGGAAACAGCCTCTTCAAGCGACTCGGCGGTAACAGTCTGCTGCTCGGCCGGGGTCTTTTGGGCCGCCGCCTCTTCCTGCCTCACAGCCTCTCGCAACGCATCCTGCTGTCCCTGCGTCTGAGTCGTGCCGGTTGGCAACCGGGTTGAAATCGCAATATCCATTTTCGTTACCTCGCAACGGCAAAACGGGAGGAAGCGCCCAAGCACTTCCTCCCGCAGTTATTGCAGACCTACCTGTTCAGCTTACTGCAGGAGGCTCAACACAGCCTGCGGCAGCTGGTTGGCCTGAGCCAGGATCGCGGTACCGGCCTGCTGCAGGATCTGGTTCTTGCTCAGTGCAGCAGTTTCAGCGGCGTAGTCGGTATCCTGGATACGGCCTTTCGCTGCCGAGACGTTTTCGCCGATGTTCTGCAGGTTAGCGATAGTGTTCTCGAAGCGGTTCTGAATAGCACCAAGCTCGGCACGCTGGGAGTCGATTTGCTTGATGGCATCGTCAATTACCAACACTGCGGACTGAGCACCAGCTGCGTTACTGATATCAATTTTCTTCACCGTACTGTCGTCAGCAGCGACCTTATCAGGGTCGGCGATAGCGAAAGCTGCACCAGCAGTAAGACCACTAGCAGTCCCAGCATTGAATGTAATGTTGGTTACTGCCGCACCGCCATCAGCGTCAGCACGAACAATAGCCTCGTAGCTATCATCAGCATTCTTGTTGATACCGATTCCAAGGTTGGCATCGTTGATAGCAGCTGCGATCTTGGCATTCACCGCATCCTGATCATCACCCTCCTTGAAGGAAACATCGACAGTTCCAGAAGTACCGTCCGATTTTGCGATAGTCACGGTACCTACACCGGCCACGGTAACACCACTAGCCCCAGCAGTAGCAAACGAACCACTAGCTACGTCTTTCGCAAAATAATTGCCTTTCAGAGACTCAGAACTCATCTCATCGATACCAACGCTGATGATTTCGTTGGCCGCAGCACCAACTTGAAAGCTCGTCACGCCAAAGGAACCATCCAGCAGTTGGCGACCACCGAAGGTAGTGGTATTGCTGATACGGTCCAACTCTTTCTTCAGTTGGGTGACTTCGTCATTCAGAGCGGAGCGCTCGGAGTCACTATTGGAACCGTTGGCCGCCTGCAGGGACAGGTCACGCATACGCTGCAGGATATTGGTGGACTGCTGCAGGGCACCTTCAGCGGTCTGCGCCATGGAGATGCCGTCGTTGGAGTTCTTGACCGCAACGTTCAGACCGCTGATCTGGCTGCCCAGACGGTTGGAGATCTGCAGGCCGGCGGCATCGTCCTTGGCACTGTTGATACGGCTACCAGTGGACAGACGCTGCATGGTGGTTTGCAGCGAGTTGGCGGAGTTGCTCAGGTTGCGCTGAGTGTTCAGGGAAGCAATGTTAGTGTTGACGGTCAAAGCCATGATATGTGTCCTCCATCGGACCTAGCTTGTTTGCCTGAGTGTGCGACCTTGGGGAGGGAACGTACCCAGGCACCCATAAAGTTCGCATTCACTCTCTATTTCGGCGCTGACCTCGAAAGCTTTAGGGGGTGTCGAGAAAATTTTCCAGCTCGCTTGACATCCCCATAATGACTGCCGGCCATGCATTCATCATTTCGGCAGGCATGCAGAAAACCTGAGCGAATCGTAAGAGCCAGCTTGCCCGGCTCTCTTTTCAGATTACGCCTTCGGCCAACTCATCCTACAAAACCCTGGCGCTTGGGCATCGAGTCACGGTTCGGTAAGCTGCCGGGACATCTCGGTGATCACGATGCTTACGATGGCTCGCAAGAGCCGTAATTCACCCGCTAGAGTGGCCCGGATTTCCGGGTTCATTTCCCCAAGAGCCTGATTCTCCTGCTCGGTAATCTGCAATAGCCCCTGAGCATGAACTCGCACAGCATCGACCATTTTCCGGATTGTCGCCTTTGCTGTAGCCGGCTTGATTCCCATGGACTCACCCGCCACCACCAGCAGAGACGCACTAAAACCCTGCAACCGCTGCTGACCGAGAATCGGCCAAGCCAACTCAGTCTGTTGGGGCCAGCGGTCTTGACCAAAAGCCCGCGTTCCGTAAACCGCCGTACACAATAGGTCGTAGAACGGAGCCAGCGCCACGCCCCTAGCCATCATCATGCAACTGAGGTTCTTCAGGTGAGCATCCTCGTTGCCGACCAGCACGTTGAACACCAGCCACTGAAAAAGCGACAGGCGCGCCTTCGCAGAGGGACGGCACCGGGAACTGATATCACTCAGGCGAGCCAGACTCCCTTCGCTGTATTTGTAAGCCCGATCAAGCCCCAACAACTGGCAGGCGTCGATGCAATGCAGACGTTCCCAACCGGAATCACCGCGACGACGATCAAAACGCTCGACCAGATATACCGGTTGCGGCACGTAGCGCCGATGAACAACCGGTACATTCAGGCCCACTCGCTTGGCCAAGCTCATGATGAACCACTCGTTGATCACGGAGTGAGCCCAGGCTTCATCCGGGTGGTCCGGTTTGAGGATATGAGTTGACGGGGTATTTCCGGTCGGTTCCAGCAGTTGCACACCGTCATAGACGATGGCCGCTTTGTGCTGTGCGCCTGCAAGCGACATGCGTTTGGCTGAGCGCTCCGCTAGGGGGATCAGGGGCATATCCCGAATACGCCGGGACAATTCCGCCACAGGTAACGCCTTCAGGCCACCCTCTTCGGGTTGTCGGCCTGGCGCAAGAAGCGTGATCGAGCCGGCAGACTCAGCACCAAAGTGGGCCAGAAGACCAAACGCATCGGCCTCCGCCATACGTGCCGCACTGGCAATCAAACTGCGCTGCCCATCCTCCGGTAGCAAGTTATCGAAATACCACTGCACCGGACGAACAGAGGCACCATCGACGTGCCGAGCGGCCTGCAGTGGCAGGCTGGGACATAAAGGATACGCAGCGGGGGTTTCAAGCCACTTCTGGCTGTAACCGAACGTCCACAGACCGTTATGTTCCTCCAACTCTCCGACCAGCACCCCGTTGATCCAGACATTGAGTTGTCGCGACATCAGGCGTCCCCGCCGGGGACTGCAGCCCTGTCCAACAGGCTCCGCAGGTTACGCTCCGTCAGCGACGAGAACTCGTCAGGCACCTCCACCGACAGATTTAGGCCCAGCTCCCTCATCACGAGAAAAAGCTTGCCCCACTGCACCGTCTCTCCACCGCGCTCGACTTTGCCAAGAAAGTTTTCGCTCACGCCAATGCTACCTGCCGCATCATCCTGACGAAGCGACATGGCTTTGCGGCTGGCACGGATCAGCAGGCCTAGTTTTTTCGGGGAATCGATCTGGAACCTCATTGAAAATCCTCACGATTGAGAGGACTCATGAGAGGCACAAGCTTCTCAATCGACAATCCTCAAGAACGTGAGGATTATTAAACAGAGTATGTGATATTGCAATAAATCCTCAAGATCTAGCGGATTTATGCCGACAGCTAGACTAGCGCGAATCAGCAGCCTTGGCCACGACTTGGAACCAGCCCGGTGCTAGCTCATCGTGGTCAACGTCCCATCTTGATCCTGCAACAACTCATGTGTACAGAGGCTGCGCAAACACCATATCGCCAAAACCGATATGGTATTTGCTCCAATTGCATCTCGCCTCAATCCGGCAACCACGCCCTGCGCCACGCTTCAAGGTTTTCACCCTCAAGCATCCAGCTGTTCAGTACAGCGGTGCGCAAGTCGTCCCCCGCCCTGGCAGCGGCATCGAGGTCGTTGATATGGCTTCTGATCGCATCCACCCAGTCACGGAAACGGTTCTTGACCCGAGTGACCGGCAAACCATCACCCTGATAACAGCGCACATCGCTGCATATTACCGGGAAACCACAGGCACCATACTCCAGCAGACGCAGGTTGCTTTTGCACTCGTTGAACAGATTCTGCTCAACCGGCGCCAGCGCCAGGTCGATATTCAAGCTGGCCAGTTTCTTAGCGTAACGCTCTATCGCTACGCCTTCGTGGAATTCATGGATGTAAGGCTTCAGCTTCTCCGGGCACATGCCGAAGAATACCCACTCCACTTCACCCGCCAGCTCCTTGACCACATCGGCGATCATCTCCAAATCGCCTGTATGACTGGCGCCCCCCGCCCAGCCGACACGAGGCTTACTGGAAGTCCGACGCGCACTTGTTGACAGTCCGCCCCACCAGCGGGGATCAAGCCGGTTCGTCACCACACGAATATCCGGATGAAACTCGGCGAAGGCCTCCGCCATTACATCCGTGGAAACGACGAAGCGGTCTACATAGGACAAACCACGGCGCAAGGACTTGACGATATCCTTGGGCATATGTTGACGGTGGGCGCTCTTCATCGGCAGGTTCGGCAGATAATCATCCAGCTCGTAAACCTTGAATGCCCGGGAAAACGCCTTGATCCTCCGCATGGCCTCCAGACGCTCCTCGCCGATCTGCCGTTGCAGAACCACGGCGTCGGGGTTGTAGCGCTCCAGATCCACGACATGCATCAAACCAACGGACAGCGCACCATCCACTATTCCTGCCTCGCGCAGGGCATTGAATGGCTGCATGACACGGTAATGTCCGCAGCCCATGGTATCGGCCGGATGGGCAAGCACCACAGGCAGCGGACGCCAGATATCCAGCGGACGCCAGGAAATCTGCGTATCGGCCAGCTTGAAGCCGCCCGGCTGCGCCAGGGAGAAATTGGGGTTGTAGGAGGGGTCTCGCGCCAACTGCGGCAGCCACTTGGCATACATGGCATCCTGTTGCTGTGCGGTTACCTCGGTAGATTCTTGGCGGTCGAGCATCAATTGCACGCTTGGAGACCACACCAACAAGTATCCTGCTTCCCGAATACGCAGGCATAAATCCGTCATCGCATAAGGTGACGGAATCCCCTCCTCATCCAGCCCTTCCAGCTGGACATACAGGTCGCGCGGAAGCATCAGGCAATCCTGGCTCAATGCGCTGACGTTCTGATCCACCTGCAAACGCTGCATATATCCCGGCTCGTCGAGTTTTTCACCGACGTACGGATTACCCAGCGGTCCCTGCAATCCGAGAATCTGCATCGCCTGGGCGATCTTGCCGTCCGGCGTCAACAGCCTGCCCCCTACCCCACCTACTTCGGCTCGTTGAGCATGGTTGAGCAGGTTGTCCAACCAGTCTTCTTCGACAATTGCCGTGTCGGGTGCCAAGAACAACAGGTAATCACCCGAAGCTCGATGAGCCGCCTGGTTCAACATCGCCGCCATATTCCAGCCCACAGGTTGAACGACCCGCAGCTTGGCCTCCTGCAGCTCCGCCAGGGCCAGCAACCACTCGTGTACCGCCTGATCCTGCGGGTGGTTCTCGATCAATAGAATCTCGAACGTCTGGTAGGCCGTGCTTCCCAACAGCCCTTCTATACAGCGCTGCAGCTTGCTCAAATGCGAACCTGTCAGAATCAGTATCGACACCCCAGGGCTACTAATGTGCTTGTATTTCAAGTTGTAGCGCCCAGGTTTCGCTGCCGTTACTTGAGCATCGGGGTAACCACGCGCCTGCAAGTGGCGAATGATCGCCCGCCGCTCATCCTCGACATTAGCCAAGGCTGGCAAATCCGTAACCAACAAAGGTTCGGCAAGATGCCCCAATCCAACCAAGCCGCCCTGATTGATCAAGCGCAGGATAAGGTCCAGCTCCAGAGCATCTTTCAAGGAAGGATCGAAACCGCCAACTTCAAGCACGACCTCGCGCCGAAACAACCAGTGCCGCGCCATGGCAACGGGAAAGCTGAGTAGATAGTCCAGATTGAAGGAAGGACGGAAAGCAGCCGCCAGTATGCCACTAGGCTGTCGATATATCCCATCACAGCTTATAGCGAGATGGCTTGGCAGATCCGTAGTTTCCAAAGCAAGCTTGATAAGCCCGCTAATTAACAACTCATCCCCCGCCTCAAGTATCATAAACCAATCAAAGCTCTCGCTTTCAACCAGAACATTAATCCTGTTTGGAAAGTTCGCCCCGGTCTCCTGGCAAACAGAAAACCCTTTCCCTGAAGCGGAGATATCTCCATCCACGCTTATAACACAGGCTGCAACCTTAGCGGACCAACTGCGAGCATTAACCAAACTGCTCAATGTTTTTTGCAGCGCACTAGAGTCACCAGCAGCGTCCAACACGAACACAAAAAGCCCCGGCCATTCACCAAACCTGTCCTTAACCAGGGGCAATGACTCTGCTCCAATGCTACGAGACGCCAGCCAAGATCTTATATCTACCTCTCGACTATCGACGGGGAAGCTTGAAATCCCACCATACTCTCGCCTAATTTCTTCATAAAACTCAAGGATACTCGCAGCCTTATCAGGAAGAGAGAAAAACTCTAGAGCCACTTCACGGCTTAACTCCCCACACCCCACACCAATCCCTTTAAACGAACTAAGAACATCATCATCAGACAGAATTAGTCGATATTTCCTGCCAGAACAATTACTCTTAATAGCCCCCATGAAATTCTCATGAAATAGGCCATCTGACAAAGCACACCCATTATAAGAGCGCTGATCAAGCAGTAAAACTGGCCGCCCATACATAGCAGCTTCATAAGCACTCCGCCCAACACCTACAACCAAATCAGCCCATTCTAAATTTTGGCGAATATCCATTGATGGACTGGTAAACTTATTATTCGATAAAAACTCCAACCCATGCCTATCACACAATGCCTTCAGACGAGCATTCAAATCATCCGAGTGAGAGAGGGAGTAAACCCTCTCAACACCACCGGACACACGCCTCCTACAATAATCATCAGGAGACACCCCATTAAAAATGACTCGTTTACTCTTTGCATCTTGAGGAATTTTAGCCAAAGCCTCCTCAGACACACAAATATAACCGTGAACTCCGCCCTCTGGAGCATTCCATAACACATCATGCTGCACCCAAACGCGAAAACCTCTAACTCCCCCATCAGGAACAAAATATGAGATCAATATAAAATCAAAATCTTTTGCACCAGAATTACAACGAACCCCATTGCGCTCCAAGAAATCAGAGTAGTAGCCAGAGTCGGGAGATACACACTCGACATCATGCCCTATGGACTTAAAATACAAAGCCATACTCACTACGTAAGACTGAGTCCCTCCTGGCACATTTCCAAGAAGGTGGGATGTTAGAAGTATTTTCACAAAATAGCTCCAAGCAGCGCAGTGCCAATATTTAGCAAGATGCTGGATAAAAGGCAAAAATCAGGCCAACACAGCCTCGAACCAAGCTGCGAGTTGCTCGCTACTCGTTGTCACGTCATCAATAACCTGCTTGAGTCAGGACATTGTCGACGGCACTACAAATACAGAGATTGCAGGTTGGTCGCTTTCTAGGGGTAGCCTGAAGTAGCCCGGTATTTCTGACTGACTTTCAGATCGCAGTGCCGCAAGCATCGCTACCGCAAGGCAGATAGCGAAGCGCTATTGCAGCCAACACACTGTGGCAGCTCACAGTGAGCAGCCCCAACCAAGCGCGGGACGGCTGACTGAACTGCACGCTGTCGCTTCCTAGGAGGATTGGCCTCGGCGCGGAGCTTTTGAGAGCCCCTTGGGAGATAAGCGCTCACGCCTACTTCTCAACGACGCAGAAACAAAAAAAGCGACCCGAAGGTCGCTTTCTTGTTGGCTATGTCTGAGCTAACTGTTGCAACAGGCTAAGCTGATCATGACGTCTCCACATACGGGAGGTGAATCATGAGAGCGAGTCATTTCAACAGCTGGATTGCCCGGCTCTCCCAGCTCAGCCCGGGGCAGCGTGAGCAATTGGCGAGATGCCTTTCGGTATCAGGACCTCTTGCGCAGGATATGATCCCCACGCCCAATAGCTGCCCGCATTGCCAGTCCAGCGAGTTGCGTCCGTGGGGTACCAGCGG
>JBKEBY010000085.1:0-28934 GCA_047973445.1 Pseudomonas sp. | reverse complement strand
TTCATTGGTCTCATGGTTGACCATATTGGCGATCGGCTGCACGGTCAGGCCGTTGCCGATGGCTTCGCGCAGGTCCACCAGAAAGATCGACATGCCGTCGGCCTTGCGCTGCACCTTCGCCAGCGGCGTGGTGCGCGCCAGCAGGATCATCAGGTCGGAATGCTGGATGCGCGAGATCCACACCTTCTGCCCGTTGATGACGTAGCGGTCGCCCTTTTTCACCGCCGTGGTCTTGATCCTGGTGGTATCGGTGCCGGTGGTCGGCTCGGTCACGCCCATCGATTGCAGCCGCAACTCGCCACTGGCCAGTTTCGGCAGGTAGTAGCGCTTCTGTTCCTCGCTGCCGTTACGCAGCAGGGTGAACATGTTGTACATCTGGCCGTGCACGGTGCCCGAGTTGCCACCGCAGCGGTTGACTTCTTCGAGAATGATCGAGGCTTCGGCAAGGCCCAAGCCCGAGCCACCGTACTCTTCCGGAATCATCGCCGAAAGCCAGCCGGCTTCGGTCAGTGCGGTGACAAAGGCTTCGGGAAAGCCCTTCTCCTCGTCGATCTTGCGCCAATATTCGGCGGGAAACTCGGCGCACAGAGCGCGCACACCTTCGCGGATGGCGTTGTATTCGTCGTTCAGATACGGGTTCATCTCGGTTCCTCGAAATATTTTCCTGTACGGGATGGGTTTCCCTCACCCCTGCCTCACTCGAACTCCACCTCGGCCTTCTGCGCGATGCCGTCAGCATTGCCGGCCCAGAGTTCGGCCTTGCCCGGCGCCACGATGCGACCACCTACCTCGAACGGCTGCGGCGCGATCAGCGGGCGCAGGCCGCGGTAGGCGAAGCGGCGCAGACGCACGTCGGGGTTGGCGCGGCAAAAAGCGCGCAGGTTCAAGGTGGCGATCAGCGGGCCGTGCACCACCAGCCCCGGGTAGCCCTCGGTCTCGGTGACGTAGGGCCAGTCGTAATGGATCCGATGTCCGTTGAAGGTGACTGCCGAATAACGGAACAGCAGCGTCGGCGTCGGCTCCACCGCTTCGCGCCAGTCGCCGGTCGGCAAGGGCTCGCTGCCGGATAGCTTCGGCGGACTCGGCTCGCGGTAGACGATGTCTTGCTCCTCGCGGATGGCCAGGCGACCGTCCTGGGAATAGTCGTGGCGCAGGGTGACGAACAGTAGTGCGCCCGTGCGACCGGTCTTTTCCTCGACATTGAGAATGGTGGTGGTGCGGCTGGCTTCGCCGCCGACCGTCAACGGCTCGTGGAATTCCAGACGCCCCCCGGCCCACATACGGTTGCGCTCGCCAGCCGGAGGCAGAAAGCCGCCCCGCGCCGGGTGGCCATCCTGGCCAAGACCAACCTCGACTACTGTGTCCTGGAAGAAGCACCACTGCCACAGCGGTGGCAAGGGCTCGCCATGGCCCGGATTTGGTTCGCCGAACGTCGCGGCGATACGCTGGATCAGGTTGCGGCTCAGTTGATCGTGAACATCCTGGGTGCGTCCGATCCAGGCAGTCAAAGCAGAGTCGGTCATCGCTTGGGGTCCGCGCTGTGTTGTTTTGCCGCAGGATGCAACGAAGCCTGCGTTCCGAGAATCTGTATTTATCAACACCTGCGTTCAGTTATGCTGAACGCCGTTCCTTCAATCAGACAGCACCATGCACTTCGCCCTGGCCGACCTGCGCCTGTTCATCCATATCGCCGAATCACCCAGTCTGACCCAAGGTGCACGGCGCGCGCATCTCTCGCCGGCTGCCGCCAGCGCACGCATCAAGGCGCTGGAAGGCCAGCTCGACACGCGCCTGTTGTACCGCGACAGCCGCGGCGTGGAACTGACCCCGGCCGGCCACAAGCTGCTGCAACATGCCCGCCTGATCATGCGTCAGGTGGACTACCTGAAGAACGAGTTCACCGAATACGGCACCGATCAGGCCGGGCACATCCGCATCTTCGCCAACACCACGGCGGTCACCGAGTTTCTGCCGGAGGTGCTGGCCGGCTTCCTCGCCCAGCGCCCCGGCGTCACGGTGGACCTGCAGGAAAAGCTCAGCCGCGATATCATCCGCGGCGTGCTGGACGGTTCCACGGACATGGGCATCATCGCCGGTCCGGTGCAGGCCGAGGGCCTGCAGGTCCTGCACTTCAGCACCGACCGCCTCCTGCTGGCGCTGCCCGTAGGGCACCCGCTGGCAACGGAAAAGAAGGTGGCCCTGCGCCAGACCCTGACTTACCAGCACATCGGCCTGCACGAAGGCAGCACCCTGTTGAGCTTTCTGCGTGATCAGGTCGAACGGCTGGGTGGCAATCTGTCGTTGCGCATCCAGGTTTCCAGCTTCGAAGCCGTGTGCCGGATGATCGAGGCCGGCGTGGGCATCGGCATCATCCCCGAGTCGGCGGGCCGTCGGCACAGCCGCACCATGCGCCTGGCCATGGTCGAACTGGACGAGCTCTGGGCGGTGCGCGAACGCAGTATCCTGGTACGCGATCTGGACGCGCTACCCGGCAGCGTGCGGGCTTTGATCGCTACGCTCAAGGGCGACAGGACCTCTGCCCGAGATGAACCGGTACAGGCTTACCGAGTCTGCTGAAAGACACCGCTTCGTTTGCCCAACCCATCGACCAGGCCGATCAATGCAGAATTCATCGGCTTATCCAGACTGTTTTGAAGGCGAGCCGGCGACTGCGCCACTTGCCATTCCGCTTCACTCATTTAAGGTTGTTTGCCATGAGGACCTTGTTAGCCCCCATCAGCTCGCTGCTCGCAGGGGTTGCCCTGCTTCTGCTCGGCCACGGCCTGCTCAATACCCTGCTGACGCTTCGCGGCGTGGCCGAGGGTTACTCCACGGGCATGATCGGCCTGCTGATGTCAGGCTACTTCGCGGGCTTTCTCATCGGCACCTGGCTGGCCCCTTCGCTGATTCGCCGCGTCGGGCACATTCGCACCTTTGCCTTCTACGCGGGAGTGGCAACGGTGGTGGTGCTGCTGCACGTGCTGATCGTCAATCCCTGGGTCTGGCTGGCATTGCGGCTGCTTTATGGCGTCGCGCTGGTCACGCTGTACATGGTTATCGAGAGCTGGCTCAACGCCCAGGTCAGCGGCGAGAAGCGCGGCCAGGTGTTCGCTCTATACATGGCCGTGAACCTCGGCGCGCTGGCGGCGGCACAACAGCTGCTGAGCCTCGACAGCCCCATGGCGTTCACACTGTTCGCCCTGTCGTCGATGCTGATCTGCGCGGCGCTGATGCCGATCACCCTCACCCGCCAGGCACAACCGGTACAGCCGGAAATGCCGCCCACCGACCTGCTGCAATTGGCCCGTATCGCGCCCTTGCCACTGATGGGCGCCGGCATATCGGGCTTTTCCCTCGGCGGCTTCTGGGGCCTGGCGCCGGTCTACGCCAGCCAGGTGGGCTTCGATGCGGCTGGGGTCGGTCTGCTGATGAGCGTGACAATTCTTGGCGGCGCCGTGCTGCAATGGCCCATCGGGCTGTTTTCCGACAAGCACGAACGGCGTGTAGTGATGCTCTGGGTAGTGGCCATCGCCGCGTTGCTCGCTCTGGTGATCGCACCACTGACGGCCAGCCCCCTATTGCTGGGGCTGATGTTCATCTGGGGGGGCCTGGCCTTCTCGGTCTATTCCATCGCAGTGGCGCAGATGGTCGACCATCTGCATCCCGATGAAATCCTCTCGGGCTCCAGCGGCCTGCTACTGGCCAACGGCTTTGGCGCTGCCCTCGGCCCGGTGGTGGCCGGTGGCCTGATGCATCTGGCCGGTCCCGTTGCCCTGCCACTGTTCTTTGCCGTGAGCCTGGGCGTGCTGGCGCTCTACTCATTCTGGCGACCACGTCGGGTCATGGATTTGGTAACGGAACCGCAGGGACATTTCACCCCGATGCTGCGCACCAGCCCCACGGTAATGGAACTGATGCCCGACGCACCCGAAGACGTCACCCAGGAACCGGCCAACGAAGAGGAACTGGACGACATGGCCGTCCCGGAGCCAGAGCAACGCACCGGCTCCTGAGACGCCGGCGAGAGGTCAGAAATCCACCCGTCCACGCCCGGCCTTGATTGCGCCCCGCTTGCTCTTGCCCTCCAGCCTGCGTTTTTTCGAGGCGAGGGTCGGGCGCGTCGGGCGCCGGGTCTTCTCGACTGTCACTGCGCCGCGAATCAGTTCGACCAGCCGCTCCAGTGCATCGGCGCGATTCTGCTCCTGGGTTCGATACTGCTGAGCCTTGAGGATGATCACGCCATCGCCGGTGATACGGCTGTCGCGCAACGCCAGCAGCCGCTCCTTGTAAAAGGCCGGCAGCGATGAAGCCTTGATATCGAAGCGCAGGTGCACCGCGCTGGAGACCTTGTTGACGTTCTGTCCACCGGCTCCCTGAGCGCGGATCGCATTCAGTTCGATCTCGCTGTCGGGCAGTTGCACGGCGTTGGAGATTTCCAGCATGGCTTGCCTTTGTTGCAGAGGGATGGACAGCGGCATTGTCCTACGACCCAGCGGCCGTCGACACGCTTTTACGTAATTTTCCACCGAAACATCATCACGCTTGGACTAAGGTGTTGCTCCACGCGTAACCGGAACCTTTCATGGACTCGATCACCCAGGCCCTTCTGGGCGCCAGCGTACAGGCCTCCTTGCTGGGCCGCTGGCAAGGCCGCAAGTCGCTGCTCTATGGCGCCATGCTCGGCACCCTGCCCGACCTCGACGTGCTCATCGACTTCGGTGATGCGGTCGCCAACACGACCTACCACCGTGGTTTCAGCCATTCGCTGTTTGTCCTCAGCGTGCTGGCGGTGGTGCTGACCTGGCTGATCCGGCGAATACGTCCGCACCCGGATTATTCCGGTATACGCCTGTTCCTCACGCTCTGGCTGGTGCTGATCACCCATGCGACCCTGGATGCCTTCACCAGTTACGGCACGCAGCTGCTATGGCCACTGACTTCGGCGCCCATCGCCTGGTCCAGCGTGTTCATCATCGACCCGCTGTACAGCGTGCCACTGCTACTGGCTGTACTGGCCAGTGCGATAGCCGGCTTTCGGGGCCGGGCAGCCCACTGGACGACCACGGCGCTGATCCTGTCCACGCTGTATCTGGGCTTCACCCTGACCGGCAAGCAGATGGCGGAACGCCGTGTCGAAGGCGTGCTGATGCGTAACGACCTGCAAGCCCAGCAGCTGTTCAGCACGCCGACGCCTTTCAACAGCCTGCTCTGGCGCGTGATCCTGGTGGATGGCGAGGATTACTACGAAACGCTGGTCAGCTGGTTCGACACGGCGCCGCCTGAGCTGGTCCGCCTGCCACGCAACGAAGGACTCGCAGCGGTGCTGGCCGACTCGCCACAGCATGAACGCCTACAGTGGTTCACCGGCGGCGTGATGCGCTATGACGTGATCGACGACCTGCTGCTGGTCACCGACCTGCGGCTGGGCATGACCGGCTTTCACCCTTTCCGTTTTGCCCTGGCCGAACGAGTGGCCGATGACTGGCGGCTGATCGATCATGTCGAACGACTGCCCAGCGAGCGCGGCGACATGGACCGACTCCGGCAGATCTGGCAACGCATCTGGCAACAGCAACCGGGATTGCCGCTGGCCGAGTGGGCCAGCGATCTCGAGCGTCGCTAGGGTCTGTTGCCATTTCGTCCGCGGCCGCGCCGGAGCCTGTTTTTACGCGAGGCAAGGCACGAGAAGCGAAGTTTGGTTATTCCAAATAAGCGACGAGTAACGCCGCATCGCGTAAAAACAGGCCCGGCCCGAAGGGTTGTGCGGGAAATGACGCCAGCTGTCGTTGTAGGACTTGGTAAGGGAATGACCATTACCTGCATCCTACGCCTAACCTGGCGCCATTTCTCGCAGCAACGCGGCTCGCGACGAAACGGCAACAGACCCTAGTAGGGTTGCGACATCAGGTACGGAACTGGCCGACCAATCCTTGCAGTTCATTACCCAGGCGGGCCAGTTCGGCGCTGGCGCTGGCAGTCTGTTCGCTGGCGCTGGCGCTCTGCTCGCCGATATCGTGCACCCGCGTCACACTCTCGGAAATGTTTTCCGCCACGGCACTCTGCTCTTCCGCCGCCGCAGCGATCTGCTGGTTCATCTGCTCGATGGTGGACACCGATTCGGTGATATGGCCCAGCGCCACGCCTGCTTCGTTAGCCAGTTCGACGGTGCGCTGGGTGAGATCACGGCTGCTCTGCATCTGCTCGACCGCCTGCTGCGCAACGCGCTGCAGATTGCCGATCAGGCTTTCGATTTCCTCGGTGGAATCATGGGTACGCCGCGCCAGTGCCCGCACCTCATCGGCCACCACGGCAAAACCACGTCCCTGCTCACCGGCACGTGCCGCTTCGATGGCAGCATTGAGCGCAAGCAGGTTAGTCTGTTCGGCGACCGCGCGGATGACCTCCAGCACACTGCCGATGCGTCCGCTTTCGGCGTGCAGCGCCTCGATAGCATGGGCCGATTGCTCGACTTCGCCGGCAAGATTGCCAACCTGCCCCGCCGCATCCTGCACCACCAGGTCGCCCTGGCGAGCCTGCCGATCGGCCTCGCGCGCCGCCAGCGATGCCCGCTCGGCATTCTGCGCCACTTCCTGCACAGTGGCCGCCATCTGGTGAATGGCAGTCACCACCTGTTCGGTTTCGACGCGCTGCTTCTGCACACCGGCACTGGTCTGCGCGGTCACCGCGGAAAGCTGTTCGGCAGCCGTGGCAATCTGCGAAACACCGCCGCCGATACGCCCGATCAGCGTGCGCAGGCTCTGCGTCATGTCGGCCATGGCCTGTTGCAACTGACCCAGCTCGTCCCGTCGAGTGACCGTCTGCGATTGGGTGAGATCACCACTGGCCACTCTCTGCGCCAGTTGCACGGTATAGCGCAGCGGCACCAGGATCATCCGGGTGATGGTCGTGGCAGCCAGCAGACCAAACAGCACCGCCAGCACCGTGATCACAGTGAGCAACACGTTGGCCCGGCTGCGTTGCTCGTGCATCGCCGCGGAGGAAAGGGCCATGGCTTCGTCGACAACCGCAATGACCACCTGCGACTGCTCGGCCATCGCCTGCTCAAGGGCAACACGCTCGTCGCGGTTGCGACGGAACTCGGCGAAGGTTTGCTGATAGCTCACCAGCGCACCCAGGGCACCGTCCATGGTGGTTTTCTGGTCGTCATTGAGCCACATCTTCAGGCCGCCGCCGATCCGAGTGATATCTTCGTAGATTTCGTTCCAACGCTCCACGGCCGCTTCGGAACCGTTGCTGATGAAGACGTTCTCCAGAGTACGCAGGTCGAGCACGTTCTTGGTCAGCCCCGAGGTCGCCTCGGCGATGGTCAGCGGATCGCTGCCCTTGAGGCGGTCGCCCTCCAGCCGGAGCAGGCGCACGGCGTCGTACATATCGAGTTCGATGAACTCGAACTCCTCGCGGCTGAGCTGCGCGGCCTGCTCCATCCGGGCACGCATCTGAATGCCCTGACCGATCAACTCGCGATATCGGGAAAACTGCTGCGCATAATCGGCCGCGGCCGCGCGGATCTTCTGCAGATACACCTGGCTCTCACCGGCCGAAGCCGCGGCCAGTTGGTCAAGCTCGCGATTGAGCTTGGCCGTGGTTTCGCCCAGCGCAGTGGCCGAGGCCTCGCTGCGGGTCAGTGCATAGTCGCGCTCCAGGCCGCGTGCCGCATGGATAGCCGCATCGATGCTGGCCAGCTGGCTCATCTGGCTGGCACGAGTGACGTTCGAGCCGACAACATAGAAACCGGTACCGGCCACCGCCAGGGTCAGCAGAAGCACGGTGGCGAAGCCCAGCAGCAATTTCTTGCCGACGGAAAGATTGGTGAGGATAGCGAACTGCATCGTGGCGTCCTGAAAAAACGTGCTCAGTCATTGATCGGCAGCGCCAAACCAAAGTAAAGGCGAAAATCCGGCGCCATTAAACAATCTGTACAGGCCAATGGCCAGCCTTTACTGAAGAGTCCGCCAGTGGCACTTCAGACCTGCGTAGCACCGCGCATTTCTCAATGCTGCAGATGCCCATAAAGCCTGGCGTAGAGCCCGCCGTCGGCGATCAGTTGCTGATGCTCGCCCTGCTCGGCGATGCGTCCACCGTCGAATACCAGGACCCTGTCGGCCTGTTTAACCGCCGACAGACGGTGGGCGATGATCAGCGTCGTACGCCCTTGCAGGAAGCGCCCGAGCCCCTCATGCAAAGCATATTCGGTGGCCGCGTCGAGCGCCGAGGTGGCCTCGTCGAGAATCACCACGCTCGGCTGTGCCAGGATCATGCGCGCCACCGCCAACCGCTGGCGCTGCCCGCCGGAGAGCCGCACGCCAGCACGTCCGACGATGCTGTCCAGGCCGTCAGGCAACTGGCGGATGGTCTCGGCCAACTGGGCGATTTCCAGCGCGTGCCAGCAATTCTCGTCACTGCGCTCACGCCCCATGCACAGGTTCGCGCGCACACTGTCGTTGAACAGCGCCGGATGCTGCAGCACCACGGCCACATGTTCGCGCACGGTCTCAAGGCCGATCTGTTCAAGGCTGGCGCCGCCATAACGGATCTGCCCACCCTGAGGCTGGTACAGGCCTAGCAGCAGTTGCACCAGCGTGCTCTTGCCGCCACCGCTTGCACCGACGATGGCGACCTTCTCTCCCGGTGCAATGCTCAGATCCAGCCCCTCAAGCACCGGTTCGTCCTGATAGGAGAACTGCAGGCCACGCACCTCGATGCCCACCGTCCGATTACCTGCGAACGGGTTGCACCCGCCTTCGTACTGCGGCTCGTCTGCACGCCCCAGCAGCTCGTTGATCCGCGACAGCGCACCGCCAGCTGCGTAGAAGGCATATTGCAGGCTGAGCAACTGCTCCACCGGACCGATCATGAACCAGAGATAGCTGAACACCGCCAGCATCTGGCCGATGGACAGATCGGAAAACAGCACCGTGAGCATCGCCGCCGCCCGGAATACGTCGATGCCGAACTGAAACAGCAGACCACTGGCACGGTTGGAGGCATCGGTCTTCCATTGCGAGGCCACGGCATGGTCACGCACCTCACGAGCGCGCAGGCCGAGACGCCCGAGAAAGAAGCCCTGACGGTTGCCGGCCCTGACTTCCTGGATGGCATCCAGCGTTTCGGTGAGCGCCTGGGTAAAGCGCGAGGTGCTGTCGTTCTCCAGCTTCTTCAGGTGCTTGACGCGCTTGCCCAATTGCACGGTGGCGTAGATCACCAGCGGGTTGAACAGCAGGATCAGCAGTGCCAGTTGCCAATGCATCCACAGCAGGATCGCCGCCGTACCAAAGATCGACAGCACCGCGACCAACAGGCGGCTCAGGGTTTCTCCAATGAACTTGTCGATGGTTTCCAGATCGGTGACCAGGTGCGCGGCCACGGTACCGCCGCCGAGGCTTTCGTACTCGCTGAGGGCGATGCGCTTGAGACGCTCGATGAGACGCACGCGAATGCGATAGACGACATCCTTGGACAGCTGCGCGAACAGCCGCGCCTGCAACACGTTGAACAGTAGCGAACAGCCGCGCAGCAACAGCGTCAGGCAGAGCATCAGACCGATATAACCCACCGCCGTCTGCCAGCCCGTCGGCAGCAGGCGATCCATGATCTGCAAAGCGGTGTTGCCGTCACCAAGCAGCACTTCGTCGACCAGCAGCGGCAACAACAGGGGAATGGGCACGCTGCACAGGGTCGCCAGCACGGCGATCAGATTGGCCAGCACCAGTGCCTTGCGGTGCTGCATGGCGAGCCGGCGAATCTCCGCCCAACTGAGCCGATCAGGCATGGACGTTGTGCTCCAACCAGCGAGCCAGCAACGGACTCAGTGTCTCGAGGGGCTGGTAGCCGTTGGTCAGCAGCGCCAGTTGGCCACGTCGCTCGGCGAGCAGAGTCGGAAACCCGGCGATGCCCAGGTTGCGCGCCCACTGGAAATCCGCCTCGGTAGCATCGCGAATGGTCTGTGAGTCGAAGCGATCTGCGAACTCTCCGCGCGTCAGGCCAACCGCCTCGGCCAGATCGGCCAGGCGTTGCGGCCGCGTGACATCGCAGCGTTCGGTATAGAACGCCTGCTGGATACGCATGGCCAGCGGCCAGGCAAGATGCTCGTCGAAACTGCGCGCCGTCACCAGCGCGCGGCATGCCGGTTCGGTGTCGTAGACCAGCCCGTCCGGCAACCCGGCCTCCAGATCGAACGGCTGACCACTGGCCTCATGCACCGCGCGCCAGTAGCCCAGAGTGCGCTGGCGACCGGCGGCATCCATGACCATCCGTTCGCGCCGCAGACCGCCGACCACCAGTTGCATCTCGATTCCTTTTTCCCCGGCCTGCGCCGCCAATGCGCGGGCCACCGGCGCAAAGCCCCAACACCAGGAGCACATCGGGTCCATCACGTAGATCAGTCGAGTGGTCATCGGAGTTCCTGAACCCGTGTCGTTACGCACCCTGCTTACGGTAGTTGTAACCGATGGGATGCGGCTGGTTGCGCTTGAGCGCCAGTTCGATCTGTTTCTGCCGCTCGCGGGCGCTGGTACGGGTTTTCTCGCTCAATGTGTTCCAACAATGCGGACAGCTGATACCGGGCACGTAATGCTCCGACTGGCGGTCCTGCGCCGAAACCGGCGTGCGACAGGCATGGCACTGATCGAAGTCGCCTTCGCTGAGATCGTGCCGTACCGTCACCCGGTTGTCGAACACGAAGCAGTCGCCCTGCCAGCGACTCTCGTCCTGGGGTACATCCTCCAGGTATTTGAGAATGCCGCCCTTGAGGTGATAGACCTCCTCGAAGCCCTCGCCCAGCATGTAGCTGGAAGCCTTTTCGCAACGGATGCCGCCGGTACAGAACATCGCGACCTTCTTGTGTTTCGCCGGGTCGTAATGCGCCTTGATGTAGTCCGGAAACTCGCGGAAAGACTTGGTCTGCGGGTCGATCGCGCCCTCGAAGGTGCCGATGGCCACTTCATAGTCGTTGCGGGTGTCGATCAGCAGCACCTCGGGATCGGTGATCAGCGCGTTCCAGTCCCTGGGCTCGACGTAGGTTCCGACGCGCTGGTTGGGATCGACGCCCGGCACGCCGAGGGTAACGATTTCCTTCTTCAGTTTGACCTTGGTGCGGTAGAACGGCTGTTCGTCGCACCAGGATTCCTTGTGGTCGATATCAGCCAGGCGCGGGTCGCGGCCAAACCAGGCCAGCAGCGCATCGATACCTTCGCGACTGCCGGACACAGTGCCATTGATGCCTTCCTCGGCCAGCAGCAGCGTGCCCTTGATGCCATTACTTTCGAGGGTTGCGAGCAGCGGCTCACGCAACGCGACGTAGTCCGGCAGGGAGACGAACTTGTACAGCGCCGCTACGACGATTTTCTGGGTCATGCGGGAGAATCCTTCAGTGGTCATCCTCGTAAAGGACGGACCGGGAATGCGAAAACGACAACGCCGGCGTAAGCCGGCGCGACGCGCATTCTATCAACAAACGTGCAGTTGTTCTCAGGCAGCCGCCAGGTGGCTACTTGTGCCCACCTGCGCAGACCGGTGAAGCCGGCGCAACGCCCTGCTGCTGCCATTCTTCCGGCGTGTAGGTGTGCAACGCCAGGGCATGGATCTGCTGCATCAGCTCGCCAATCGCAGCATAGGTCTTCTGGTGGCGCTTTACCGAGTTCAGTCCGATGAAGTGCGAGCTGACGATCACCGCCTTGTAGTGGGTCTCCTGACCCCGGCTGTGCATGTGGCTTTCATCCAGAACCTGCAGATGTTCGGGTTGCAGGGCCTGCAGGGCGTTTTCAATCGCGTTCAGCTTGGTCATGCCTGGCTAACTCCGTCAGGGCTTCTTTTGGGTATCGAGTTCGGCGGTCATGTCGGCCAGCAGCTTGTTCACCTGCGGCACCGCGCCTTCGAGCTTGGACTGCGTCAACTGGGCGGAGCGGGCATTGAGCTCGGGCAGCTTGGCGAGCATTTTCTTGCCAAGGGCGGACTCGTAGAACTCGTTCAGCTTTTCCAGTTCGCGCTCGCTGAATTCACTGGTGTAGATCGCAACCAGCTCGGGCTTGAGCTTGTCCCAGCCGATGGCCTTGTCCAGCTCGGCATCGGCCTTGGACTGGTAGCGCTCAAGCGAGGCCTTCTTGCTCTCCGGTGCCTGGGTTTCGGCAAAACGCTGGGCGAACATCTGCTGCACCTGTGCATAGACCGGCACCGTCAGGCGGTCCGCCTTGGCCAGTTTCAGGAAGCGCTCAGCCTCGGCGGCATGGCTGGAGCTGTCCGCGCCGGCCTGGGCGCTGATCAGGGTGAAAAACACGGCACTGCAAAGGCCGAATATGCGAAGCAGGGACATAAAACTTTCCTCATACGGGCAATAGATAGCCCTCAATGGACATATTCTGCGCGCGGAGTTCCCATCGCTCAAGGAACGCGGGAACCTGCTCCCGCTCATGACAGCCTAAACTCGATCGTCCATCAACGGAGCAAGCGGCATGACACGTACTGAAACCGATAGCCTGGGTCCCGTCGAAGTACCGGAGCACGCGTACTGGGGCGCACAGACGCAGCGCTCGCTGGCCAACTTCGAGATAGGCGATCAGCGCATGCCGCTTGCCGTCCTGCATGGTCTGGCGCTGATCAAGAAGTCGGCGGCGCGGGTCAACAACCGCATCGGCGACCTGCCCCCGGATATCGCCCGCCTGATCGAACAGGCCGCCGACGAGATACTCCACGGCCAGCACGACGACCAGTTCCCGCTGGTGGTCTGGCAGACCGGCAGTGGCACCCAGAGCAACATGAACGTCAACGAAGTGATCGCCGGCCGCGCCAACGAACTGGCCGGCGGCACCCGCGGCGGCAAGAGCCCGGTGCATCCCAACGATCACGTCAATCGCGCACAGAGCTCCAACGACTGTTTCCCCACCGCCATGCACATCGCTGCCGCCAGGGCGATCCACGATCAATTGCTGCCCGCCATCGCCGAACTGTCCGGTGGCCTGGCCGAGCAGGTGGCGCGCCACGGCAAGCTGGTCAAGACCGGGCGGACCCACATGATGGATGCCACGCCGGTCACGTTCGGCCAGGAACTATCAGCCTTCGTCGCACAACTTGACATCGCCGAGCGCGCCATCCGCCAGGCGCTGCCGGCAGTGCTCGAACTGGCCCAGGGCGGCACCGCGGTGGGCACGGGGCTCAATGCGCCGCAGGGGTTTGCCGATGCGGTCGCGGCGGAACTGGCGGCGCTGTCCGGCCTGCCCTTCGTCTCTGCGCCGAACAAGTTCGCCGCGCTGTCCGGGCATGAGCCGCTGGTCACCCTGTCCGGTGCGCTGAAAACCCTGGCCGTGGCGCTGATGAAGATCGCCAACGACCTGCGCCTGCTCGGTTCCGGCCCACGCGGCGGCCTTGCCGAGGTACGCCTGCCAGCCAACGAACCGGGCAGCTCGATCATGCCCGGCAAGGTCAACCCGACCCAGTGCGAAGCGCTGTCGATGCTCGCCTGCCAGGTCATGGGCAACGACGTGACCATCGGTTTCGCCGCCAGTCAGGGGCACCTGCAGCTGAACGTGTTCAAGCCGGTGATCATTCACAACCTGCTGGAATCGATCCGATTGCTGGCCGACGGCTGTCGCAACTTCAACAGCCACTGCATCGCTGGCATGGAGCCGGACACCGAGCGCATGGCTGAGCATCTGGAACGTGGCCTGATGCTGGTGACCGCCCTGAACCCGCACATCGGCTACGACAAGGCCGCGGAAATCGCCAAGAAGGCCTACGCCGAGGGCAGCACCCTGCGCGAGGCAGCACTGGAGCTCGGCTATCTGAGCAACGAGGAGTTCGACCAGTGGGTACGTCCGGAAACCATGCTGGGAAATACCCACGGTTAAGCCCGAGGCTGCAAACGCCGTAAGGGCGAGCTTGCTGTCTCGATGCGGCAGCGGATCGCGAGCAAGCTCGCTCCTACAAAAAAGGCAAGGTGATAACTGCGGGCCCCTTACGAAGGCCCGCAGGCTGCCATTCAACTCACTGCTTCGAACAGCCCCGACGCCCCCATGCCGCCGCCCACGCACATGGTCACCACGCCGTAGCGCAGGTTGCGGCGCTGCAGCTCGCGGATGATGTGGCCGGCAGTACGCGAGCCAGTCATGCCGAAAGGATGGCCGATGGCAATGGAGCCGCCGCTGACGTTGTACTTCTCATTGTCGATTTCCAGCCGGTCGCGGCAGTACAGGCACTGCGAGGCGAAGGCTTCGTTGAGTTCCCACAGGTCGATGTCGGCCACCTGCAACCCCTTGGCCTTGAGCAACTTCGGCACCGAGAACACCGGACCGATGCCCATTTCATCTGGCTCGCAACCGGCCACGATGAAACCACGGAAGAACGCCCGTGGCGTGAGGCCCAGCTCGATGGCCTTGTCCAGACTCATCACCAGCGTCATGGAGGCGCCATCGGACAGCTGCGACGCGTTGCCGGCGGTGACCGAACCATCCTCGGCGAATACCGGCTTGAGGCCCGACAGGTTTTCCAGCGTGGTATCGGGGCGATTGCAGTCGTCACGGTCGACCACACCTTCGTGCTCGGTGCGCATGCCGGTCTGCTTGTCCTCGGTGAAATAGCGCACGTTCATCGGCACGATCTCGTCGGCGAAAAGGCCCGCCGCCTGGGCGCGTGCGGTGCGCTGCTGACTTTGCAGGGCATAGATGTCTTGCTGCTCGCGGGTCACGTCATAGCGACGAGCGACCTGTTCAGCGGTCTGCCCCATGCTGTGATAGATGCCCGGCACCTGCGTCTGGATGATGGGATTGAACAGGTGATCGGTGTTCTTGCTGTTGAGCGTCAGGCTGATGGACTCAACCCCGCCGGCGACGATCACGTCGCTGCAGCCAGAGGCGATCTGGTTGGCGGCCATGGCGATGGCCTGCAATCCCGAGGAGCAGTAGCGGTTCAGGGTCATGCCCGGGCAGTCGATGCCCAGGCGCGACAACACGGCCACGTTGCGGCCAATGTTGTAGCCCTGCGCGCCTTCGTTGGAAGCAGCACCGACGATGCAGTCATCCACCAGAGCAGGGTCCAGGTCGTTGCGCGCCAACAGCGCGTTCACGCAATGGGCCGCCATATCGTCCGGGCGGGTCATGTTGAACTTGCCACGGAAGGACTTGGCCAGGCCGGTCCGCACGCTGTCGACGATCACTACTTCACGCATGGCATACCTCGGGAATCCTGTTGTTGACGATGAACCGAGAATAGTTGCGACGGGCCGACCGTGGCGACGACCATTCAGTCCACATATGAACGGCCATCGTCCGTTGCCGGCTATTTGACGATGGCCGCCTCCAGCGCCTCGTTGAGCGTCCGCAGGACCTTGATCCGGGCAAAACGCTTGTCGTTGGCCTCCACCAGCGTCCAGGGCGCGATTTCAGTGCTGGTACGGTCCACCATGTCCGCTACGGCGTTGCCGTATTCATCCCACTTTTCGCGGTTGCGCCAGTCTTCCTCGGTGATCTTGAAGCGCTTGTGGGGTGTGTTCTCGCGCTCCTTGAAGCGCTCCAGCTGGGTCTGTTTGTCGATCGACAGCCAGAACTTGACCACCACCACACCCGCCTCGACCAGTTGCTCCTCGAAGTCATTGATTTCGGTGTAGGCACGCAGCCACTGCTCGGGCGTACAGAAGCCCTCGACGCGCTCGACCAGCACGCGGCCATACCAGGAGCGATCGAAAATGGCGAACTGCCCTCGTCCCGGAACGTTGCGCCAGAAACGCCAGAGCCAGGGCTGGGCCAGTTCGTCTTCGGTTGGCGCGGCGACCTGTACGGTGCGATACAGACGCGGGTCCAGTGCAGCCGTGACGCGGCGAATGGCGCCGCCCTTGCCCGCCGCGTCATGGCCCTCGAACAATGCCAGCACGCCGCGCTTGCGCAGGCGTCGGTCACGCAGCAAGCGGGAGAGGCGCGCCTGCTCTTCCACCAGTTGCCGCTGGTATTCGGCCTTGCCCAGCCGTTGCTCCAGATCCAGGCTGCCCAGCAGGCTCAGCCGGTCGATATTCAGTTCGGCCGGCGCCACATGGGGCTGCGCCGGTGGCTGGTCGACGCCATCCAGCGCGGCATTCAGGCCTTCGAGCAGCAGGCGGCCGGCGGTCAGACTGCGGTAGCGCTCGTCGCTGCCCTCGATCACGTACCAGGGTGCGAAATCGCGGCTGCTGCGGCGCAGGATCAGTTCGCCGTAGCGAACGAACTTGTCGTAGGTCTTGGACTGCTGCCAATCCAGCGGGCTGATGCGCCAGCTGTGCAGCGGATCGTCCTTGAGCGAATCCAGGCGAGCGAGCATGCGGTCCTTGGACAGGTGGAACCAGAGCTTGAAGATCAGCACGCCTTCCTTGCACAGCATCTGTTCCAGGCGCTGGGCGCGGTCGATGGCCAGCGCCAGGTCGGACTTGCCGATACGGCCATGCACGCGATCCTCCAGCATCTTGCTGTACCAGTTGCCGAAGAAGATGCCGGTGCGCCCCTTCTCCGGCAGGCGTCGCCAGTAACGCCACGCCGGCGGGTGCGCGAGTTCCTCATCGCTGGGTACATCGAAGTGATCGACGCGGATCAGCCGCGGGTCCATCCATTCGTTGAGCAGCTTGATGGTCTCGCCCTTGCCGGCGCCCTCGATGCCATTGATCAGAATCAGCACCGACAACCGCGCCTGTTCCTTGAGCCGGTACTGCGCCTGCAGCAGCGCCTCGCGCAGCGCGGGCAGCTCGGCGTCATAGCTGGCCTTGTCGATGACGTGGCCGATTTCAGCGGATTCGAACATCTTCATCTCCCGTCCGGGCCAACAAATTAGCAGGCCAGCAAAAGGCTTGGCGAGCCCGACGCTGCGACCGTCATGCTGCGACATCGGATATGCGCCAAGACTCGGGCGCCGCTGGTAAAATCGCCGCTTTTCACCAAGGCCAGCTCGATGTCCGACCTTCCCGCTTCCTCCGATTTCCAGTACGCCGAACTCGAATGGGACGAAAACGGCCAGCCGCAATCGCGTCAATACGGCGACGTGTATTTCTCACGCGTCTCAGGCATCGAGGAAACCAGCCACGTGTTCCTGGCGCAGAACGACCTGGCCTCGCGCTTCGCCGCCCTCCAGCCTGGCGAGCGCCTGGTCATCGGCGAGACCGGTTTCGGCACCGGTTTGAATTTCCTCTGCGCCTGGCAGCTTTTCGAGCAGCACGCCCCTGCAGGTACGCGCCTGCATTTCGTCAGCGTGGAGAAACATCCGCTGACCCACGACGACCTCGCCCGGGCACTGTCTCTGTGGCCGCAACTGGATCAGCTGGCTCAACAGTTGCTGGCGCAGTACGTGGCGGTCAACCCCGGGTTCCAGCAGTTCCGGCTCGGCGATGGGCGTATCTCGCTCACGCTGCTGGTCGGCGACGCGCTGGAGTGCCTGGCGAAGCTGGACGCACGCATCGATGCCTGGTTTCTCGACGGCTTTGCGCCAGCGAAGAACCCGCAGATGTGGCAGCCGGAACTGTTCGCCCAGATGGCGCGGCTGTCTGCACCAGGCGCCACCTTCGGCACCTTCACCAGCGCCGGCTTCGTCCGTCGCGGGCTGGGCGCAGTTGGTTTCGAGGTGCAACGCGTCCCCGGCTGGGGACCGAAACGGGAGATCCTGCGCGGCCATTTCGCTGGGCAACCGGCAACGACGGAAAAGCCTTGGTACGCGCGCCCCAGCCACCGTCCCGCACAACGTCAGGCGCTGGTGATCGGCGCCGGGCTGGCTGGCTGCGCCAGCGCCGCCAGCCTGGCCGCACGCGGCTGGCAGGTGACTCTGCTGGAACGTCACGCCGAGATTGCCCAGGAAGGTTCGGGCAACCCCCAGGGCGTGCTTTACCTGAAACTATCGGCCCACGGCACGGCACTATCGCAACTGGTCGCTAGCGGCTTCGGCTATACCCGTCGGCTGCTGCAGAACCTGCAACGCGGTCGAGACTGGGATGCCTGCGGCGTGTTGCAGCTCGCCTACGACGACAAGGAAACCGAACGCCAGGCCGGACTGGCCGAGGTTTTTCCGACGACTCTTCTGCAGCCGCTGGATCGCGCCGAGGCTGAGCGGATTGCCGGCGTAGCGCTGGCAGGCGGCGGCCTGTTCTACCCCGATGCCGGCTGGGCACACCCGCCGGCACTCTGCCGCTGGATGATCGAGCATCCCGGCATCGAACTGCGCCGCCATCAGCAACCACTGCAGCTGCGCCGCGAGAATGGACAGTGGCAGGCCTTCGACGGTGAGCGACTGCTGGCGCAGGCGCCCGTGGTTGTCCTGGCCGGCGCGGCCGAGGCGGCGCAATTCGACCAGAGCGCCTGGTTGCCGCTCAAGCGAATCCGCGGGCAGATTACCGGCCTGCCGGCGACCGAACGAAGCTCCGCGCTACAGACCGTGCTTTGTGCCAAGGGTTATGTCGCACCACCGCGCGATGGCCAGCACACCCTGGGCGCCAGCTTCAATTTCGAGCAGACGGACCCCGCGCCGAGCGAAGCGGAACATCGCTCCAACCTCGAGATGCTCCAGGAGATATCGCCGGATCTGTATCAACGATTACAGGCCGATACGCGCGCCACCGCCGAACTCACTGGCCGCGTCGCCATGCGCTGCACCAGCCCCGACTACCTGCCGATCATCGGCCCGCTGGCCGACGCGCCCGCATTCGCCGAGGCCTACGCGGCGCTGGCCAAGGATGCGCGTCAGGTGCCGGAAACGCCCTGCCCCTGGCTGGACGGGCTTTACGTGAATACCGCCCACGGTTCGCGCGGCATGATCACCACACCGCTGTCTGGCGAGCTGCTGGCTGCCTGGATTGATGGCGAGCCACTGCCGCTACCCCGCGCCATCGCCGAGGCCTGTCACCCCAGCCGCTTTCTACTGCGCAAGCTGATCCGCGGCAATTGAGCTGCTGATCAGAATCAGCCGCGGCAGGCCGCTGCAAACGGTGAGGTAGGTGATCTTCAACGGCGACGCAGTGGATCGTCCCAGAACGGCCTGCTCACTTCCGCCTCGACATCGGCGCGGCTGCAACCGATATCCTTGAGCATCTCGTCGCTGAGTGCGGCGAGCTGCTGGCGCTGGCGATGAAGCATCTGCCAACGGGCCAGCTGAGCCCAGGCAGCATGTGCCATGGCCGACAGGGACTGCAGGTGGAATGACGGGGTATGGACCCGTTGCACAAAAGCGCTTTGACCTTTCATCTCTAACGCCCTCCAAGTGAATGGCGCTAGTTTCCTGCCGGGCGTAGGATCAATCCAACGAATGTTTCTGATGTTACATATCTTGGAGATTGATGAGTGGCCAGCTATCCCAGCATCGATGCCGAACTGCTGCGTAGCTTCGTTGCGATTGCCGATCACGGTGGTTTCACCCGCGCCGCAGAGGTGGTGAACCGCACGCAATCGGCGATCAGCATGCAGATGAAGCGCCTCGAGGAGGACGTACTGCAACGCGCCCTGTTCGAGCGCGACGGTCGCCAGGTGCGGCTGACGCCGGAAGGCCAGGTGCTGCTCGGCTATGCGCGACGGATTCTCAAGCTGCACGGCGAGGTGCTGACCACCCTGCGCGAGCCGCATATGGTTGGCTCGGTTCGCATTGGCACCCCGGATGACTACGTGATGCGCTTTCTGCCCGGAATTCTGTCGCGTTTCGCCCAGAGCTATCCGCTGGTGCAAGTCGAGGTCCATTGCGAACCCTCCTACCTGCTGCTGCAGCGCCGGGACCTGGACCTGTCCATCGTCACCTGCGAGCCCGGCACGGAAATCGGCCAATTGTTGCGGCGGGAGCCTTTCGTCTGGGCCGAAGCGCCGGGCTTCAATACCCACGAGCAGCGGCCTATTCCCCTGGCAATGTTCAATACCGACTGTTTCTGCCGCGCCTGGGCGTGCAATGCGCTGGACGGCCTGGATATCGCCTACCGCGTCGCCTACACCAGCCCGAGTCTTTCCGCACTGCTGGCGGTGGTCGGCGCGGGACTGGCGGTTTCCGCTCAGCTGCAAAGCGTAGTGCCGCCCGAACTACGTCTGCTGGGCGAAGCGGAAGGCATGCCGGAACTGCCCCTGGCCAGCATCATGTTGCTGCGCAGCGAGCGCAATCGCTCGCAGGCCAGCGAAACCTTGGCCGAGCACATCATCGAAGGCTTCCGGATGTAGATGATATGACCATGATGAACTGCTCATAATTTGACCTGTCAGCTCAGCTTTGTTCTTCTGTAAGAGGTCGATTGGCCTCGCATGCCTCATTCACCCCCACGGCACCACGCCGGTCTGGAAACCTGAACTTCGCATTCTGGGGGCCAGTCACACTCCCGAACGCTCGGGGTCCTTTGGTGTTTCTTTCGCGATCTGCGGCGAAACGTCAGCGGCTCCAATACAAGTAAGGATTTTCATGTGTGGCATAGCTGGAGAATTTCGTTTCGATGATCGCCCCGCCGACCTGGGGGCGATCGAGCGCATCACTCAACACCTCACCGCGCGCGGCCCCGATGCGAGCGGCTTCCATAGCGCCGGTCCGATGGCCATGGGGCACCGCCGGCTAAAGATCATGGATCTGTGCGAGGCCTCGGGCCAGCCGATGATCGATCCGACGCTGGGCCTCTCGATGGTCTTCAACGGCGCCATCTACAACTACCCCGAACTGCGCACCGAGCTCGAAGGGCTGGGCTACAGCTTCTTTTCCCAGGGCGATACCGAAGTGCTGCTCAAGGGTTACCACGCCTGGGGCGAAGCATTGCTGCCGCGCCTGAACGGCATGTTCGCCTTGGCCATCTGGGAGCGCGACAGCCGGCAGCTGTTCATTGCCCGCGACCGCCTCGGCATCAAGCCGCTGTACCTGTCGAAGACCGCCGACCGCTTGCGCTTCGCCTCGAGCCTGCCGGCGCTGCTCAAGGGTGGCGACATCGCCGGCGTACTGAATCCAGTGGCGCTCAACCACTACATGAGTTTCCACGCCGTGGTGCCCGCGCCCGATACTCTGATAGCCGGGATCGAGAAGATGCTGCCGGGGCACTGGCTGCGCGTGCAGGCCGATGGCCGTATGGAGCAGCAGCGCTGGTGGTCGTTGCCGTTCGGCGCCCGTGAGGACGAGCAGAACTACACATTCGAGGACTGGCAGGAGCGCACCCTGGCGGCACTGCGTGAATCCGTGGCGTTGCGCCAGCGGGCGGCCGTGGACGTCGGCGTGCTGCTGTCCGGCGGTGTCGATTCCAGCCTGTTGGTCGGGCTGCTGCGCGAAGCCGGGGCGGCGGACAACCTGCTGACCTTCTCCATTGGTTTCGAGGATGCCGGCGGCGAACGCGGCGACGAATTCAAGTACTCCGACCTGATCGCCAACCACTACCAGACACGCCATCACCAGTTGCGCATCCAGGAAAAGGAAATCCTCGAGCAACTGCCCGCCGCCTTCCAGGCGATGAGCGAACCGATGGTCAGCCACGACTGCATCGCCTTCTACCTGCTATCGCGCGAGGTTTCCAAGCAATGCAAGGTGGTACATATCGGCAAGGTGGCCGACGAGCTGTTCTACGGCTATCACTGGTATCCACAGGTCAACGGCGCCGAGGACCCGGTCGCGGCCTATCTAGCCGCCTTTCGCGACCGCAGCTACGAGGAATATGCCGAGACCATGCAGCAGCAATGGGCGCAGGGCGATTTCTCCGGCGACTTCGTGCGCCAGCACTTCGCCCAGCCCGGTGCGGAAGCAGCGGTGGACAAGGCGCTGCGCATCGACAGCACCGTGATGCTGGTGGAAGACCCGGTCAAGCGCGTGGACAACATGACCATGGCCTGGGGCCTAGAGGCACGGGTGCCCTTCCTCGACCACAACCTGGCCGAGCTCTCGGCGCGCATCCCGGCCAGGTACAAGCTGCCTGATGGCGGCAAGTACGTGCTCAAGGAGGCGGCGCGCAAGGTCATCCCGGCCGAAGTGATTGATCGACCCAAGGGCTATTTCCCGGTGCCGGGCCTGAAGCACCTGGAGGGCGAAACCTTCAACTGGGTGCGCGAACTGCTGCTCGACCCCAGTCAGGAACGCGGCCTGTACAACCCGCAGGCGCTGGACCGGCTGCTCAGCGATCCCCATGGGCAACTGACGCCGCTGCGCGGTTCCAAGCTCTGGCAACTGGCGGCCGTCAATCTCTGGTTGAGCGAGCAGGGGCTGTAGACGAGGCGCCTCCGAACAGGGCTTTGACGATTCCGCAACCGTCACTACAACAAGGAACGCACATGCAGAAATCACAAGTCTATGGACAGCGATTGTTGCGCGGACAGACGCCGACCTATCAGCGCCTGCAGGCAAGATTTGCCGAGGACGGCCAGGAAGAACCGGGCGCCCCCGTCACCCTGCATTGTGGCTGGGGCCGCATCCTGGTGGGGCACACCTTTGCCGCCCCTGCCAAGCTCGCCGCCGAGCTGCTCAAAGAGCAATCCGGCGAGCGCGATATCGCGCTCTACGTCGCGGCCCCGCACCAGGTCCTGGCACATGCTCCGCAGCAGTTGTTCCTCGACCCTTCGGACACCCTGCGCCTGCATTTCACCGACTATCGCGCCTCACGGCGACGCTTCCGCGGCTTCGCCATCCGCCGGGCGCAATCGGAGGCCGACTGGCAGGCTATCAACGGGCTGTATCAGTCGCGCGGCATGATGCCCCTCGATCACCAACGCTGCACGCCACGGGAAAAAGGCGGCCCGGTGTACTGGATCGCCGAGGACGCGGACACCGGCCAGATAGTCGGCAGCGTGATGGGTGTCGATCATCACAAGGCCTTCAGCGACCCGGAGAACGGCTCCAGCCTGTGGTGCCTGGCGGTATCGCCCAGTTGCACCCGCCCGGGCGTCGGCGAAGCACTGGTGCGCCACCTGATCGAACACTACATGGGCCGCGGGCTGGCTTACCTCGACCTGTCCGTGCTGCACGACAATCACCAGGCCAAGGCGCTCTACGCTAAGCTCGGCTTCCGCGATCTGCCCACCTTTACCGTCAAGCGCAAGAACAGCTTCAACCAGCCATTGTTCCTCGGTCCGGCGCCGGAGGCGGAGCTCAACCCCTACGCCCGCATCATCGTCGACGAAGCGCGCCGGCGTGGCATCGAGATCGATATCGACGACGCCGAAGCTGGGCTTTTCACGCTGACCCAGGGAGGGCGTCGGGTTCGCTGCCGGGAATCGCTGTCCGACCTCACCTCGGCGGTGAGCATGACACTCTGCCAGGACAAGCAACTGACTCACCGCACCCTGGCGCGCGCCGGGCTAAACCTGCCGGCACAGCAACTGGCTGGCTCGCCGCAGGAGAATGTGACCTTCCTGGAGCGGCATGGCAGCTTGGTGGTCAAGCCCGTGGACGGTGAGCAGGGTCACGGCGTTTCCGTCGACCTGCGCAATGCGGAGGACATGGAAGAAGCCATCCGCCGCGCACGCCAATTCGATCAGCGCGTGCTACTGGAGAGCTTCCATCAGGGGCTCGATCTGCGCATCGTGGTGATCGGCTATGAGGTCGTCGCCGCGGCGGTGCGCCGACCAGCCGAGGTGATCGGCGACGGCAGCCACAGCATCGGCGAGCTGATCGAAGCCCAGAGCCGGCGCCGGCAAGCGGCCACTGGCGGCGAAAGCCGTATTCCGTTGGATGAGGAGACCCAACGCTGCCTGCGCGACGCCGGATTCGAGCTTGACGACGTGCTGCCTCAAGGTGAGCGTCTGGCCGTGCGACGTACCGCCAACCTGCATACCGGCGGCACGCTGGAAGACGTAACCGATCAGCTGCATCCCGAACTGAAAAAGGCGGCCATTCGCGCCGCGCGGGCGCTGGACATTCCGGTGGTCGGCCTTGACCTGCTGGTACCCGGCGCTGACCAGCCGGACCATGTGTTCATCGAAGCCAACGAGCGTGTCGGCCTGGCCAACCATCATCCCCAGCCGACCGCCGAGCGCTTCATCGATCTGCTCTTTCCCTTGAGCCAGAACGCCAGCCTTGGTGGCGCGACATACCAATCGGAACAGGAGCGAAAGTGAGCAACAAGATTCCCGAACCCGACCTCAATTACCTGCAACGCGTGCTGCTGGAGATGCTCGCCATCCCTAGCCCCACCGGCTTCACCGACACCATAGTGCGCTATGTGGCCGAGCGCCTGAACGAACTCGGCATCCCCTTCGAGCTGACACGCCGCGGCACCATTCGCGCCACGCTCAAGGGGCGCCGCAACAGCCCCGACCGCGCCATCGCCGCGCACCTGGACACCATCGGCGCCATCGTCCGCGAAATCCACGACAGTGGCCGCCTGGGACTGTCGCCGGTGGGCTGCTGGTCCAGCCGTTTCGCCGAGGGCAGCCGGGTCAGCATCTTCACTGATACCGGCGTCATCCGCGGCAGCGTGCTGCCCCTGCTCGCCTCGGGACACGCCTTCAATACCGCGGTGGACGAAATGCCGATCAGTTGGGACCACGTCGAATTGCGCGTCGATGCCTACACCTACAGTCGCGCGCAAACCTGCGCGCTGGGCATCAATGTCGGCGATTTCGTGGCCTTCGATCCGATGCCCGAGTTCACCGAAAGCGGCTACATCAGCGCCCGTCATCTGGATGACAAGGCTGGTGTGGCCGCGCTGCTGACGGCACTGAAGATGGTGCTCGAAAGCGGCCAGGAACCACCGATCGACTGCCATCCGCTGTTCACCATCACCGAGGAAACCGGTTCGGGCGCCGCTGGTGCACTGCCTTGGGATGTCAGCGAGTTCGTCGGCATCGACATCGCACCAACGGCCAAGGGCCAGGAGTCCCATGAACATGCGGTGACGGTGGCCTTGCAGGATTCCGGGGGGCCCTACGACTTCCACCTCTCGCGTCACCTGCTCAAGCTGGCCTGCTACCAGGAGATACCGGTGCGCCGAGATCTGTTTCGCTATTACCACAGCGATGCCCAGTCGGCGGTTGCCGCCGGCCATGACATCCGCACCGCGCTGCTGGCATTCGGCTGCGACGCCACCCATGGCTACGAACGCACCCATATCGACAGCCTGGCCGCGTTGAGCCGCCTGATTGGTGCTTACCTGCTGAGCCCGCCAGTGTTCGACAGCGATGCCCATGACCAGAAAGGCTCGCTGGACGATTTCAGTCACCAGTTGGAACACGACACGCAAATGGAGAACGACACTCGGGTTCCAGCGGTCGACTCACTGCTCGGACGCCCGACCGACGAGCAGCAGGAATGAGCGGTAGGTTTGTTCGCAAGCAGGCAGCGGAGCGAGAGGCGAGAGGCGAGACGCGGTATGCTTGCCCGCCTCTACTTTCCTTGCGCCGGCGCCTCAGCCCGACGCCACTTCTTCTGACCAGATATTGCCGATGCTCATTCCCCACGACCAGCTGGAACCGGACACCCTCACCCGCCTCATCGAGGATTTCGTGACGCGCGACGGCACCGACAACGGTGACGAAACGCCCTTGTCTACTCGTGTTGAACGGGTTCGCAGGGCGCTGGACAGGGGCGAGGCGGTGATCGTCTTCGACGCCGATCACCAGCAATGCCAGCTCGCCCTCAAGCGTGACGTACCCAAGGAATGGCTGCTCGACTGAGCACTCGAGCTAGGGTCTGTTGCCATTTCGTCCGCGGCCGCGACAAAACGGCAACAGACACTTAGCCAAGAACCCCCCTTTCGCGTTCCCAGGCACAACGCATCCGCACGTCGCGCTGATGTGGACTGTGGGAACCTGTCTCGGTTTCCCAGCGAAAGGTGTGGGTGCCGTTCAGCTCGGTTTCCAGGTGAACCACAGCGCTGGTCCAGTACAGTTCGTCGAGCAGGGCCTCGAAATGGCGGACCCACAATGCCCACTCATATTCGATGGTGCGATAACTCGCGCCGAAGTGGATCACCTGGGTCTGGTGCGGCCCTTCGTCCTCGCGCTGGCAATACGAGAACATTTCGCGACCGATGAACGGCCAGCCTTCCCCCTGCGGCAAGGCGTTCAGCGCCGCCAGGTTGACTCTGCGGCGCTGCCGCGACTCCTCGGGCTCAACCGATGGCCAGTCGCGGATACAGCCGTAAACGATGGATTCAGGCTCCAAATGAGCACTCCAGACAGAAAGCCGGTTACTTCGGCGCGACCATAGGGTCTGTTGCCGTTTCGCCGCGAGCCGCGTACGGAACGGCAACAGACCCTATCAGCCTGCAGCGAAACGGTCATCGTTGCACGCGGCCATAGGTGATCCAGACCACAGCTTGACAGCCCTCCGCTTCCAGCTGACCTCAACTTTTGGCCGCATCCGCCATCCGCCGCGGCGCCAGCTTCAATGCCAGCAACGTCATGGTGCCCGCCATGCCCGCCAGCACTAGGAACGGCCAGTGGTACTGGCCAGCCAGATCCCGCCCCAGGCCGGTGAGCACCGGCGACAGGCAGGCCAGGCAGTAGCCGGTACAGAGCATCATCGCGGTCAGTCGGCTGACTCCGAGCGGCGTACTCGCCTCGTACATCGGCAGGATCAGCGACAACGAGAAGGTGCCGTTCAGCGCCATGCCCAACAGCAGGCAGACCAGCAGCGGCTGCACCTGAGGCACATAGGCGACCAGCAGCAGACAACTGGTCGCCAGCAGACCGCAGCCGGCCATCAACAAATGCCGTTTGCCGAATCGCTGCGCCAGCCAGGGCATGAGGAACGCACTCGGCAGGCCGATCAGCATGAAGCCGCTGAAGAAGGTATTGCTCTGCAGCAGGCTGAAGCCGGCCTCGTGATAACGCGCCACCAGCCAGGTGGCCAGGGCATAGAACAGTCCCGCTTGCAGCGCGAAGTAGATACTCACCAGCCAGGCGCGTGGCTCCCGCCATGGCAGGCCCTCACGGCTCTCCACCGCAGCTTCCGGCTGGCTCGGCAGCCGCCACCAGAGCAGCAGTGCCAGCAGTGCGGGAATCGCCCAGAGCGCCAGCCCTGCAGTCCAACGATCATCCAGCACGGTGGTCGCCGGCGCGGTGAGCACCACGCCGATGGTTCCGCCAATCGCCATGCTCAATGAATAGAAGGCCGCCGTCTTGCCCATACGAGCCAGGAAGTAGCGTTTGATGAAGCCTGACAGCAACGGCCCGGCAATCGCGATGCCGGCGCCAACCATGCCGGCGGTGAAGATCAGCAACAACGCATTGTCACCGAAGAAGCGCAGCGCCAGGGCCATGCAGATCAGGCCCATGCAGCCAGCGATGGTTCGCTCCAGACCGAAGCGAACCGCCAGACGCGGCGCCAGCGGCGCCAGCAGGCCCATCAACAGTACCGGCAAGGCGGTGGTCAGGCTGACCAGCCCCCTGCTGAGTTGCAGCTCGGCGGCAATACGTTCGATCAACGGCGCGAATGAAGTGATGCCGGGGCGCAAGTTGATCGCCGCCAGCACCAGGGCAGCCATGAGCAGCCCGGCAGAAGGGATTTTCACCATCAAACCATAGGGTTACGAACGAGTCGGCAGGCAACCCTACTCCCGGTCACTGCGCTGGGCAAGCCCGCTTTCGACTTGGCAGTCAAGTTATGCCCTGATGGTCGTCGAAGAGCCCCTCAGGCTGTGCCCTTGCTCCTTTTCTTCTCTGCCAGGGCCGTCATTTCGTCGTAGATGGCTTGCGGATTCTGCTGCTTGATCTTCCAGGCCATGCGCCCTTCCTCATGAGGCAGGATCATGAAGACGCCGGCAGCCACCTGCTGATAGAGGTAGTCGGCGATATCGGCCGCAGTGATCGGCGAAGCCTCCAGCAGCTTGCGTACCTGTGCCTTCATGTTGGGCGTCGGACCGCGATAGGAGTCCATCAGGTTGGTCTGGAAGAACGAGGGGCAAAGCACGTGCACGCCCACTTCCTGGCCGCGCAGCTCCACCAGCAGGCTTTCGGAAAGCGCCACCACGCCGGCCTTGGCGACGTTGTAGTTGCTCATGCCCGGCGCCTGCATCAGCGCCGCCATCGAGGCTATGTTGATGATCTTGCCCTTGCTGCGCTGTACCAGCGGAAGGAAGGCCTTGCAGCCCTTGACCACGCCCATCAGGTTGATCGCGATCTGCCAGTCCCAGTCTTCCAGCGACAGTTCTTCGAAGAAGCCGCCCGAGGCCACACCAGCGTTGTTGACCACCACATCGATGCCACCAAGTTTCGTTTCGCAGGCCTGTGCCAGTGCGATCAGCTGACTGTAGTCGCGCACATCGCAGCGCTGCACGAAGCCATCGCCACCCGCCTCGCGTACCAGATCCAATGTTTCGGCCAGACCGTTTTCGTTGATATCCGACAAGGCCAACTGCCAGCCTTCACGAGCCCAACGCAGCGCGATCTCACGACCCAGCCCGGACCCGGCTCCGGTCACCATCATGCGGTTATGCATCGTCATGCAGCCTCTCGTTCGTTGAGTTGCAGCGAGTCTAGCGAAAGCGAACCCGGGCCCAATCCACCATCAGAATACTGAATGGCCCTCCATCCGGGGCGCGATTCGCCGCGGGCTTAAATGCTTTGCACACAAACAGAAAGGCTATGTCTGAGCTAACTGTTGCAACAGACTAAGCTGATCATGACGTCTCCATATACGGGAGGTGAATCATGAGAGCGAGTCATTTCAACAGCTGGATTGCCCGGCTCTCCCAGCTCAGCCCGGGGCAGCGTGAGCAATTGGCGAGATGCCTTTCGGTATCAGGACCTCTTGCGCAGGATATGATCCCCACGCCCAATAGCTGCCCGCATTGCCAGTCCAGCGAGTTGCGTCCGTGGGGTACCAGCGGCGGCTTGCCCAGGTACCGCTGCAAGGCCTGTGGCAAAACCAGCAATCCACTGACGGGCACACCGATGGCGCGACTGCGCAAGCGCGATCTCTGGCACGCCTACGCCGAGGCGTTGACCCAAAGCCTGACGGTGCGTCGGGCGGCGAAACACTGCGGGGTGAACAAGAACACCGCGTTCCTGTGGCGACACCGGTTTCTGGCTCAGATCTCCAAGCACCAGGCC
>JBKEBY010000096.1:0-72284 GCA_047973445.1 Pseudomonas sp. | reverse complement strand
GGCAATGCCGCCCAGGCTCATGATGTTGGAGTTGAGACCCAGCCAACGCATGGCGATGAACGCTATCAGGATACCCACCGGCAGCATGAGGATGGCGACCAGCGCGCTGCGCACGTGCAGAAGAAATACGATGCAAACCAGAGCGACGATGATCGACTCTTCGAGGAGCGTGAACTTGAGATTATCGACCGCGCGCTGGATAAGCTCAGAGCGGTCGTAAACCGTTTCGATCTCGACCCCTTCCGGCAGTCCGGGACGGATTTCCTCGATCTTGGCTTCAAGATTGCCGATTACGCTCATGGCATTCTCGCCGTAGCGGGCGACAGCGATGCCACCAACCACTTCCCCTTCTCCGTTGAGCTCAACCACGCCCCGGCGCTCGTCGGGACCCAGCTCGACACGAGCGACATCGCGCAGCAGAACCGGCACACCACCCGTGGCTTTGAGCACCAGTTTCTCGATATCGCCAGCGTCGCGCAGATAGCCACGGCCACGCACCATGTACTCGGTTTCGCTCATCTCCACGATCCGCCCACCAACATCGGCGTTGCTGGTACGGATGACTTCTGAAATCCGACTCAACGGGACGTCATAAGCCTGCAGCTTCTGCGGATCGACGATGACCTGGTATTGCTGGACGAAGCCGCCGATGCTGGCCACCTCGGAAACACCCTCGGCCTTGGTGAGCTGGTAACGCACGAACCAGTCCTGCAACGTACGCAACTCGGCAAGGGTATGGCGAGTACTGGTCAGTACATATTGGTAGACCCAGCCCACACCGGTGGCGTCCGGTCCCAATGCAGGCGTTACCCCGGCCGGAAGGCTCTTCGAAGCGAAGTTGAGATACTCCAGTACCCGCGAGCGGGCCCAGTAGATATCGGTATCGTCTTCGAAAATGACATAGACGAAGGAAGCTCCGAAGAACGAAAAACCCCGCACGACCTTGGAGTTTGGGACCGAGAGCAACGCAGAAGTGAGCGGATAGGTGATCTGGTCTTCTACAACCTGTGGAGCCTGGCCAGGGTACTCGGTGTAGACGATCACCTGCACATCGGACAGGTCCGGCAAGGCATCCAGCGGAGTTTTGATCACCGCATAGACGCCAGCGCCAATGACGATCAGCGTGGCGAGCAACACCAGGAAAACGTTACGTACTGACCATTCGATAATTTTGGAGAGCATGTTCAATGTCCTCCGTGGGAATCGTCAGCGTCCGACATCGCATGCTGCGGTTCAGGCGGACTGCCGTGGCTATGCGAATCCCTGCCGCCCTGCGCCGCATGCCCCTTGTCGGTCGCGTGGCTGCCGCTGGTATCGTGTTCACCGTGCACATCCACATTGCCAGGTGCAGCGGAGCTGTCCGACCCTGCGTTATCCCCGTGAACGTGGGCTCCCGCCGCCGGAGTTTTTCCGCTCATACCGCTAAGCGCCGCCTTGAGGTTACTCTCGGCATCGATCAGGAAATTGGCACGCGTGACTACCGACTCGCCTTCCCCCAACCCCTCCAGCACTTCAAGAAAGTCACCAGCACGCCTTCCGATACGCAGCTCTCGCGGCTCGAAACGCCCCTCCCCCAAAGCAACCAGTGCGACCCGACGGGTGCCACTATCGATCACCGCCGAATCTGGAACCGCAAGCACCGGTGCCTGTTCTACTGCAGTCAGTTGGGCGGTGGCGAACATGGCCGGCTTGAGCAAACCTTCAGGATTGGGCAACTCGATGCGAACCTTGGCGGTGCGCGTTTGAGGGGAGAGATCGGGATAGACGAAAGTCACTTTGCCCCTGAAACTCCGATCGGGATAGGCGTCGAGCGTGATCTGCGCCTCCTGCCCCGGTCGTACCAGCGCCAGATCCTGCTCGAAAACCTCGGCAACCAGCCAGACGGTATCGAGGTCGGCAATACGGTACAAAGTGTCCCCCGCCTGGAAGCGCATGCCTTCCACCGAAGGTTTTTCCAGTACCACGCCATCCACGGGTGCGGTGATCGTCAGGGTCTGAAAGGCCTTGCCGGTGTGGCGCAAACGCTCGAGCTGAGCCTCGCCTATGTTCCAGTTGCGTAGCCGCTCCAGGGCCGACTCGGACAATGAGGCAAGCCCCTGCTGGGCAACAGCACTGCCACCGGCGAGAGTCTGCCGCCCGGCATTGGCAATCAAGAACTCCTGCTGCGCCGATACCAGCTCGGGACTATAGACCTCCAGCAGGGGCTGGCCCTGGCGGATCGGCTCACCAGTGGTATTCACGTGGAGCTTTTCTATCCAGCCGGCGAACCTGGGCGCCAGGTTGTACTGGCCACGCTCATCAACCTCTACCGTACCTACGGCCCGCACCGTGCGGGTCAGCATGCGACGCTCGACTGGCGAGGTCAGCACACCCAACTGCTGCACTTTTTCAGGACCGATGATGACGGTGTCGCCGGATTCCTCGCCCTCGTAAACGGCCACGTAATCCATACCCATGGAATCTTTCTTCGGCACCGGCGAGGTGTCCGGCAGCCCCATGGGGTTACGGTAGTAAAGAACCTTGCGCTCGCCTCGCGCGCTTGCAGGCGCCTCATCGGCGTATACCGGAACGTAATCCATCCCCATCGAGTCCTTCTTGGGCACCGGCGAGGTGTCGGAAAGCCCCATGGGATTCCGGTAGTAAAGGACCTTGCGCTCCTGTGGAGCAGCGCTACCAGCCGGAGAATCCGCCTTCTGCGCCATCATGTAACCACCACCGAAGCCGGCAACGGCCGTGGCCAGGGCAAGCGCACCTGCGCCGAGAATCAAGTTGCTGTATTTCATAGGTCTGCTCCGACAAGACGCTCCAGTTCCACCACCTGGACCCGCTGTTCCAACGCAAGCGAGAGTAGCGACAGCCTCAATTGGCGGATCTGTCGCTGGGCATCGAGCAAGGTGGCGAAATCGACGTTGCCGGTCTGATAGCTCGCAAGGGCTGATTGATAAGTAAGTTCCGCCTGCGGCAGAAGCGTTTTCTCGGTCAGTTCATGTTGTCGGGTGGCTGTCTCCAGTGCCGACCATGCCTCACCAACATTGCCCGCGAAGCGGCTGGTGACTGCCTCACGCCGGGCTTCTGCCGCATAGCGTAGTGAGGCGGCCTCGCGTTGCTCCGCACTGCGGCGCCCGCCCCACAGAGGGATGTTCATCTCCAGCATCAACTCGAACTCTTCAGCCCGGTTGCCCATCTGGACGACGGCAGTGCCAACTGTGATATCCGGAATCCAGTTCCGACTGGCGAGCGTCTCGGCGCGTTGGGCCTCTTGAATCTTCGCACTGAGCTCGGCCAATTGAGGGTTGCTGCCGACGCGCATCTGCAGCTCAGCCAAGGTGGGCACTGGTGAAGGCAGCTCAGGCCACCCCGCGGGAGCAGCCAGCATTGAATTCGCGGGACGCGCCAATATGCCATTGAGTCGCGCTACGATGCCGCGTTGATCACGCTCCAGCGAGAGCAGTTCGCTCTGCAGGCTGGTGTACTCGGTCTGCGCTTTGATCACGTCCTGTTGCGGTGCGAGCCCTACTCGATAGCGCGCCTGTGCGATGCGCTCGAGTTCATCCACCAAGGCCTGCAGCTCTTCGCTGATCTGTATCGCAGCATGGACGTACTGATATTCATTGAAAGCCAGCTTGACCAGACGCCTGAGCTCGACCCGACTCAAGTGCTCGCGTGCTTCCGCCTGCGCGGCACCGGCCTCCGCAACCTCGCGGGCAAGTCTCCGTTTGCCGCCCATGGGAAACGTCTGACGAAATGCATAGCGTGTGCTGCCGACGCCACTTGGCGAGAGGCTCGGGTCGTCTCGAGAAATCCCCATTTCCTCGAATGTGAACATTGGGTCCGGGAGCGCGCCTGCCACATCAGGCCGCTCCCAGGCCGCCCGCCGCTCATGTCCGACAGCCTGGAGTTCCGGGCTCTGGCGTTCGAGCAGTTCCAATAACGGCGGCAAGGTGGCACCGAGCTCGATCGGCTCGGATGAGGCCTGCGCTACACCGCTCAGAGCAAGCCCCACCACAACTGCAATCAGGAACCCTTGACAGCTCCTGGGTGGCTGAATGAGTGAATTCATGGGTTGCCCTTCCCATAATTCTGCCCCAGCCCACTGCAGTGACGACCATGGATAGCGCCACCGGCCACGCTTGCACTCGATGCGATGGCATTAACAGGCCGTTGAAAAACTACCTGCGTTGGCAATACAGCGTTAAAAACAGCCTCAAAATGCTCATTCAGAACGCGCTTTTTCGGCTTTTTTTGCCTTGTCTTGCCTGCCTCGCCTACGTTTTCCAACGGCCTGTTGATCGCAGAAGGTGGAAACAGGGACGCCAACCACGCATGAAGTTGGCTAAAAACACTCAACATCTTTTGGCTCCGTAGCACGCGACATTGGCACAAGGAAATTTATGGGCTCGTTGCGCGAGCCTCGAATAAGCAAGCCGCCATTTCGCCATTTCCTTGCCTTTATTGCAGGCATGCGCTGCCGGAAAGATGACCCGAACATTACATTGATGTAATTATTGCCGAAGGCAAACGACACAAGCAGGGCATCACAACATGGCACAAGCGATAAATTACCCAAATGTAATTAGAGCGCCATCGAAATAACAGACATGCATATTCATAATCCAGGCACCACTTTCAAAGAGGAACTTGTTATGAATATTCAGAAATCAGTTGTCGGGGCAGCACTCATGATCGCAGCTTCACTTGCCATGGCTGACGGAAGCAGTGACCGCACTTACGGCGACATGATCAGAAAAAATGAAAAGGCCATCAACGAGTACGCCATCGCTCAAGGGAAGCCCTCTCCCAAGGTCACTCACTACCGTTATGGAATGGAACTCGATATCGCCAAGGTAATCCGAACCACGCCCACCGACTCAACCTGCAACAATGTAATGCCTGCGCAGATGACCTATGAGGATTCAAGTGGAAACTTGAATATCCTCGAGTATCGGACTATTGGAACAAACTGCCGGAGATGAAACATAGCGCTATCAGAATCCGAGCGGCCAATTGCCGCTCGCCCAAATTAATCAACTGATCAGATACACAGCTACAATCAGATTACGAACAAAATTCCGCCCATACCTGAAAGAAAAACCAAAGAACTCTCCAACAGGCTTGACCAAGTCAATACAGGTAGTTTTTCAACAGTCTGTTAATGATGGTCGTTCCCTGTGGCTGACTCACCGTTGTGATCCGAACCACTGTCATGCTGATGGCCACCGCTCGCCGCGACCAGTGCCTGATACTGGGTAGCATCCATTCGCGGCAACTGCTTGAGGAAGGCGACCACGCCCCAGATGTATTCATCCCCCATGCTCTTGCCCCAAGCCGGCATGCCCGTGGCCTTGATGCCATGCTTGATGGTCCAGAAGGCTGCGGCTGGATTTCCGTCGACACCTATCTCGGCAAGATTGGGCGGTGCCGGATACAACCCCAGGCTCAACTCGGTCCCGCTTACGCCTGGAGCCAGGTGACAACTTGCGCACATGGCACTGTAGTTACCCGCTCCCGTACGGATAAGCGCCTCATTATCCAGGCCAGGCACCTCGATATTCCTGGAACGCACTTCTATGGAGCGATCGCGCACTACCGTCAGGAAGTTATGCATGGCTGAAGAATGGGGAACGTCAGCGCCGACATTGATCAGGCCGGAGTAAGCACCGACCAACACTGCGCCACTACCTGCTACAGCTGCTACCACCAGGGCTGCGATTGTTCTCATGGCTGTCCCTCAAAACCACATCCGAATTCCGGCGACAAAGCGTGCCTCTTCGACATCTCCGCCTGCATCGCGCACGAAGTCCGCGGTGTTGCCATAAGAGCGTTGCCAGGAAACCCCTACATAGGGTGCAAACTGCCGTACGATCTCATAGCGCAGGCGCAAACCGAGTTCGGCATTGGCCAACCCCGAGCCCACGCCTCGCTCGGGATCGTTCTTGCCATAGAAGTTCACTTCGGCAATCGGCTGGAGAATCAGTCGGTTGGTCAACAGGATGTCGTACTCGCCTTCGAGACGGGCGGCCGTCTGGCCGTTCTCGCCGACGAAGGCAGTGGCTTCGGCCTCGAAGGCATAGAGCGCCATGCCTTGCACACCAAGGGCAGCCCAGGTTTGAGGCGACTCTGGTTTGAAGTCCTGACGCACGCCGGCAACGACGTCCCACCATGGGCCGATCGAGCGCCCATAGAGCAACTGCAGCTCGGCATCCTCGGTCACGCCGTTGGTGCGCTCCCCTTCCGAGCGAAACCAGACTCGATTGATATCGCCGCCAATCCAGCCGGACGCATCCCACCCCAGAGTGCTGCCTTCATCGGCATCCTCGTATTCGAGTCGATCGAGCAGGAAGAAGCTGTTGATTGCGCTGTCGTGAACTCGGTGCCCCGACAGCGGCGGAAATGCCGCCTCACGGTCGGCGTCGGTAATAACCGGGAGGGGCGTTCTCGGTGTCTCGGCAGCACCATGGCTCATCCGGGAATGATCCATGCTGCCGTGGCCCATCTGGCTATGCTCCATTGGCATGGAGTCGTGCCCCATGGCGGCATGATCCACTTCCGCCGCCAGGGCGAAACCACTCAGAGACACAGCCAGCGCGGTAAGCGAGGGGCGAATGAACCTAGTGGTCATGGTTCGAACCCGGTTCGGCTTTACCGCCCTGTTTATTCATCATGCTTCCGTGATCCATTCCCTCATGACTCATGGAACCGTGATCCATAGCGCCATGATCCATTGGCTGCATTCGAGAAGAGGCGCCTTGAGATGAAGAAGTCGCCTTTTTCTCCCCATCTCGCGCCTTGGATGCTTCCACAGCATGCCGATTATGCTCATTGTGGCCTTCGACCTCCGTTGCGGCAGAGGCATGGATACCGGTCAACAGACTAAGAACGGCGATACCGCCGAGTAACGTGTTTCGTTTCAGAAGACTGTTCATTGCAACTCTCCTTTATTCATCATTCATCCACACGGACTTCGCGGAACATACCCATCTCCATATGGAGCAGTAGATGGCAGTGATAAGCCCAACGCCCCAGAGCATCGGCCGTCACGCGATAGCTGCGTTTCGAGCCGGGCGGCATGTCGATGGTGTGCTTGCGTACCAGGAAGCGGCCGTGCTCATCCTCCAGATCACTCCACATGCCATGCAGATGAATCGGGTGGGCCATCATGGTGTCGTTGACCAGGGTGATGCGGACCCGCTCGCCGTACCTGAGCCGCAGCGGTTCAGCATCGGAGAACTTGATCCCGTCGAACGACCAGGAGAACTTCTCCATATGCCCCGTAAGGTGCAGTTCGATGGTGCGGCTCGGCTCGCGGCCATCCGGATCGGGGAAGGTGCTGCGCAGCTCCGCGTACGTCAGTACATGCCGCCCGTTGTTGCGAAGACCGATGCCTGGGTCGCTCAATTTCGGCGTCGGGCTCATGGTCTGCATATCGACCAGAGGGTTGTTGGTTTCGGAAGCGGGATGCGACTGCATCGTTCCGCCATTGCCCGCCATTGCCGAATGATCCATGCCGCCCTGCGAGCCATGATCCATCCCGGCCATCTGGCTGTGGTCCATGCTGCCGTGACTGTCGTGATCCATCCCCATGTCGCCCATGGCAATCAGCGGGCGCGGGTCGACATCCGGTACCGCAGCGCTCAATCCTTCGCGAACCGCCAGCGTGCCCCGGGAGTAACCGCTGCGGTCCATGGATTGCGCGAAGATGGTGTAAGCCTCCTCGCTTTCCGGCTCGACGATAACGTCAAAGGTCTCGGCCACGGCGATACGTAACTCATCGACGCTGACGGGCTCGACATACTGCCCGTCGGCAGCTACCACGGTCATCTTCAACCCGGGGATACGGAGATCGAAGTAAGTCATGGCCGAGGCATTGATGAAGCGCAGGCGAATTTTCTCGCCTGGTTCGAAGATGCCGGTCCAGTTGCCGTCCGGCGCCTGGCCGTTCATGAGGTAGGTGTAAGTGTGCCCGCTGACGTCGGCAAGATCGGTCGGGCTCATCTTCATTTCAGCCCACATCTTTCGATCGGCGATGGCCGCGGACCAACCCATCTCACTCACATCGTCGATGAAATCGCCGACGGTGCGCTTGTGAAAGTTGTAGTAATCCGATTGCTTCTTGAGCTTGCTCAGAACCCGCGCGGGGTCCTCGTCGGTCCAGTCGCTCAAGAGCACGACGTAGTCGCGATCGTAGCTGAACGGCTCGAGCTCCTTGGCATCTATCACCAGCGCGCCATAGACTCCAGCCTGCTCCTGCAACCCTGAGTGGCTGTGGTACCAGTAGGTGCCATTCTGTTTGACTTCGAACTTGTACTCGTACATGCCGTCTGGCGCGATGCCCTCGAAACTCAAGCCGGGCACGCCATCCATGTTCGCTGGCAGGATGATGCCGTGCCAGTGGATGGAGGTATCCTCCTGCAGGTGATTGCGCACGCGAAGCGTGACGATGTCACCCTCTCGCCAGCGCAGGATGGGGCCCGGAAGAGAGCCGTTGATGGTCATCGCGGTGCGGGCCGCACCCGTGATGTTTACCGGTATCTCACCGATGAACAGATCAAATTCGTTACCGTTCAGAACGTTGGGCTGCCCAGGACTGGTCACCGCCCAGACCGGCATACGCCACATGCCCAGCCCACCGAGCATACCGGTGACTGCCAGCCCCTTGATGAAAGTGCGTCTTGTAGTTTTGCTTTGCATTCCATATGTCCAGTCATTCGGATAAACCGATAGAGCACAAACCGCTCTCAGGTCCGCTACCAAAAAAAACGGCACCGATAAGGCGCCGTAAGGCCAAGGGAGCGATTTGGTACCCAGGAGAACATCTGCTGCCTCTCCGCCATCGCTGGTAATCACATCGATGCCGAGCGCGCAACTCATGTACATGCAACACCCTAGACGCTTCGTACTGTCAAAAACCTGAAGTCGACATTACATTTTCGTAAGTTTCTGGTTAGCGACCTCGTTAGCCTGCACACTCCGCCGATCGACTTTCGGAGTCTGCATATGAAATTGCTGGTAGCTGAAGACGAACCCAAAACCGGGTTGTATCTGCAACAAGGACTGACCGAGGCTGGATTCGTCGTCGACCGGGTCATGACAGGTACCGATGCTCTGCAATGCGCGCTGAGCGAAGCCTACGACCTTCTGATCCTGGACGTGATGATGCCCGGCCTGGAAGGTTGGGAGGTGTTGCGTATGGTCAGAGCGGCGGGGAAAGAAGTACCCGTACTGTTCCTGACCGCACGCGATGGTGTGGAGGACCGCGTCAAGGGTCTGGAGCTGGGTGCAGACGACTACCTGATCAAACCCTTCGCTTTCTCAGAACTCCTGGCAAGAGTCAGAACATTGCTCCGTAGAGGCACCAGTTCCCCTACCCAGACCACACTGAAAATCGCAGATCTGGAGGTGGACCTGCTGAAGCGCCGTGCCATCCGAAGCGGAAAGCGGATCGACCTGACAGCCAAGGAATTTACCCTACTGGAACTGTTGATGCGCCGACGCGGAGAGGTACTTCCGAAGTCCCTGATCGCCTCGCAGGTGTGGGACATGAACTTCGACAGCGATACCAACGTCATCGAAGTTGCGGTGCGCCGTCTGCGTGCAAAGATCGACGACGATTTCGATCACAAACTGATCCATACCGTGCGCGGTATGGGCTACATGATGGATGCGCCTGAATGAGCGTGCGCCGCCTTTCACTGACCGCCCGCATGGCCCTGATGTTCATGTCAGTGGTGGTTCTGGTGCTCGCCATGGCGGGGCTGAGCTTCAACCTGCTCAGCCAGCACCATTTCGAAGAACTGGACCGGCAAGCATTGGTCGAGAAGCTCGAATCCACCAAGCACATTCTCGGTAGCGCCCCGACCTTCGAAGAGGTTTTGCCGCAACTACAAGCCCTGCTTGGTGCCCATCAGGATCTGGCGACCGTCATCCTGCGCGCTGATGGCAAGGTGCTCTTTACCCATCCTGAAGCAGCCGGGTTACCGGAGCGCTTCATGCACGCGGATCGGCAGAACATGTGGGAGTGGCAGCATGACGGACACCTGTACCGAGGCATGACGACCCAGATCTCGATGATGGATCAGTCCGAACCGCTGACGGCATTGCTGATTCTCGATGTCACGACCCACACGCATTTCTTCGAAACGCTACGGCGATGGTTCGTGGTTGGCTTGATAATCAGCGCCCTGATCAGTGCCGCACTTGCCTGGGTAGTGGCTCGAAGTGGCCTCAGGCCTCTTCGGCAAGTAACTCACATTGCCGCATCGATGTCGGCCAAGTCGTTACAGGAAAGAATCCCTCTTGAACCGGTTCCGCTCGAGTTACAGCAACTGGCTCTATCTTTCAATGCCATGCTGGGTCGCCTGGAGGACGCCTTCGTCCGGCTCTCGAACTTCTCGGCTGATATCGCCCATGAACTGCGAACTCCAGTCAGCAACCTCATGACCCATACCGAGGTAGTGCTGTCGAAGAAACGGGACACCGATGCCTACGAGGAAAACCTTTATTCCAACCTGGAAGAACTCAATCGCATGTCGCGCATGATCGACGACATGCTCTTCCTGGCCAAATCCGACAACGGCCTGATAGTCCCCCAACAAGCGCCGATTGAGCTCGCCGATGTTGTTGCCAAGCTGCTCGAGTATTACCACCTGTTGGCCGATGAACGAAGCATCCGCTTCTCAACGTCAGGTTCAGGCAGTGTGCAGGGAGATAAGTTGATGCTCGATAGAGCGATCTCCAACTTGCTATCCAACGCACTGCGTTATACCCCTCCCGGGGAAACCATTGCTGTAACCATCCACCAGATGGAAAGTCTGGTCAGGCTCAGCGTCGAGAATCCAGGTGTGACGATCAGTCCGGACCACCTGGACAAGCTTTTCTATCGTTTCTACCGGGCCGATCCTGCTCGCCGCGAGGGCAATCCAAGCAATGCAGGCCTTGGCCTGGCAATTACCCGATCCATCGTTGAGGCTCATAACGGCAGAATATGGTGCACATCCACAGACGGCCTGACAGGCTTCCATATGGAGTTCCCTCGTCAAACATAATGTCAGCGCACGGCGGAAAATCAGCTCCGCCAGGTACCAGTCGCAGTCCCGGCAGAGCGCTTTCATTCCTGCAACTGCTTTTTACAGCCCCTTGCCCAACACCTGGCCGTTTACCTCGACCCCGTACAGGTTGATACCATCATTGGCGTGGTATTTGACGCGGGTCTTTTCCACCGAACCATCGATCAAGCGCGGGTCCTGTGGGCGCTCGTGGCTGTTCATGAATGCCGCGACGTGCCAGGCGTCCTCGTCCGACAGGCTACCGCCCTTGCCCAGCGGCATGCTTTCCTTGATGAACGCGGCAGCCGTGTTGATCCGGTGCATGCCTGCGCCCCAGTTGAACGAGTCCGCGCCCCAGAGCGGCGGGAACACATAATCGTCGCCTGACTTCTGCCCCTGGCCTTCTTCGCCATGGCACACCGCGCACTGTTCGACGTACACCTGCGCCCCTTTCGCCAGGTCATAACCGCCCTTGGGTTCCGGCACCTCGGGATAGGCACGCCCTGGAAGTTCCCGCCCCGTGGGTGCACCGGTCGACAGCCAGTAGGAATAAGCAGTGAGCGCGGCGATCACCGGGCCATCCGCATCGGGTGCCTTACCGTTCATGCTGAACTGGAAGCAACCCTGTATCCGCTCGGCGTAGCTGTTCACCTTGTCGTTCTTCTTGCGGTACGCCGGATACATGGAGTACGCGCCCCACAACGGTGCAGAGTTGGCTTTGCGCCCCTGCTCGAGGTGGCAGTTGGCGCAGGCCAAGCCGTTACCGACGAATTCCGGCGCCCGGTTCTTGGTATCGACGAATATGGCGCGCCCTTCCTGAACCAGTTTTCCGAATGCGTTATTCGGAATTTCGCTTTCTTTCGGGGGCTGGAAATATTGACTGCCGGCTGGCTTTTCCGCGCTGGCAAGAATCTGCGACTGATCTTCCATCGCGATATTGTCCGCACGTGCCGGAGCGGCAATGGCAATGAATAACAAAGCGCTTGCACGAACTTTCATCGTCCTGCTCCCTTCTCCGTCAAGTTAGCGAAATACGTCGAGACGGCCTTCACCTCCTCCTCGGTCAGGCTACGGGCGATATGCCCCATCAAGTCGTTGGGATCATTCTTGCGCTTGCCCTGTTGCCAGGCGACCAGCTGCGAAGACAGGTACTGGGCCGACTGCCCTACGAGTGGCGGAAAGGAGTCGCCGACACCCACGCCACCGGGGCCATGGCAGGCAACGCATTCAGGAATGTTGCGCTCCCATGCTCCCCTCAATGCCAGTGCTTCGCCGAGGCTTTCGACTGTCGCCGCGCGACCGATGGGCTCGAACGCGGGTTGCGGCTTGTCGGCCAGCATCGTGGAAACGGCGCTCGCTTCCTCGGAACTCAAGGCAGCGGCAATGGGCTGCATGATCGGGTTGGCACGATCACCAGAGGCGAAATCAGCCAGCTGTTTGGTCATGTAGTCCGCGGACAGGCCGGCGAGCCGCGGAAACCCAGCCGCTGCCATACCTTCCCCTTCGGCGCCATGGCAGGTGACGCATGCCATGGCGGCAGGATTGGCACCACCCTGGGTATAGACGGCGGCTGTGGCAGCGCCTTGCGCATGCATGGCTATCGCCACCAGGAGCCCTGCCACGGGCCAGTGTGAAACGTTCATGTAACCTCCGATCTTATTGTTGTAAGCATTGGCAGTGAGCCTATCGACGCGCTCAGGGCTCGGCGGACAAGGGCCCCATGATTGCCTTCAGCGACTCGGGTCGAGGAGCTCCTTGCTGTTGCTGCAGTCGCCCTTCGGCGTCCAGATAGTAGATAGCCGGCGTCGCCGAGGAGCCCATCTCCCCCATCAACGTCAGGTTTGCTTCCAGTTGCTCGTCGACCTTGGCGGAGATGCGTGCCAGCGGTTTGAGCTTGCTGGCCTTGCCTGCTGCCTCATGCTGGGTAAGTGCCGATCCGGGGTCCTCCGCCTCCAGCAGGGCCGCGGACTTGCCGGCACTGTCTGGACGCAGCATGCCGACCATGACATGCCGAACCTGAACATCGCCCGATTCAACCCAGGGACGCGCCTGTTTCCAGAACATGTTGCAGAACGGGCAGTTGGGATCGGAAAAGACGTAGACGACACGCGGCGCGTCGACTGCGCCGTCCTGGATCCAGGTGCTGCTTTCCAGTCGCTGCCACATTTCCTTGCCCAACGGTTCGTACACCAGCTTTTCGAGCGGGGCATGCGTCAGGTCCTGGCCATTGGCATCGAGCAGGCTACCGATCAGGACATGATCACCGTCCGGCGTCAGATACAGCGCAACACCCTGACCGTTGTAACGGGCGGCATACCCTTTCAACCCGCCAGGCGCATCGAAGCTGCCCACCACCTCGGCGCCCCGAGACTCGACTGCCTGGATCGCCGGCGGCAAGGCTTCGGCCAATGCCAGCGACGCTGGCAGCAAGGCGATTGCCGGCAAGAAAAAAAGAGAAACTGGTCGAGAAACTTTCATGGTTGCGTATTCACCTCCAATCGTTCGAGAGCACGCGCCAGGCTGGCGCGAGACAGTTCACCGAGGTGGCTGCCGACCTGGCGTCCCTCGGCGTCGTAGAAAAGCGTGGTCGGCAATGCCGTGGAGCCGACGTGCTGGCCAAGCCGCCCGCCGGTGTCGAGCAGAACGTTTTCCAGCCCAAGCCCTTCGGTATCGAGGAACTCGGCGATGACTCGCTCACCCTCGCCCTGGTTGACGAAAAGAAACGTCACGCCGGATTCGCTGCGCTGCGCCTCGGCCAGCACCGGCATTTCCCGTCGGCACGGCGGACACCAGGTGGCCCACAGATTGACGACCAGGGGCTTGCCGACAAAATCCTGCAGGGCAACCGGTTGGCCCCGGTGATCCCGCAATCCCATTTCCGGAAGGCGCGTACCCTGCTCGAACGCGTGGAGGGCAAAGGTGCCCAGCCCCCAGCTCAACACACCCACCGCCATGGCCGAACCAAGCGGCTTGCGTAGACTGCCCTCGCGCCAGGCTAGCCAAACGCCGAACAGTATCGCGACCAGCACGCCCGGCCAGGCGATGAAGCCACCGTCGCGGATGTCGATCACCCGCCAGGGCTCATCACGGAAGTGCTCGAAATACACCAGCACGAACGCCAGCCGCGCGACCAGCAACGCCAGCAACAGCAACCTGAACAGTTGCTGCTCGGGATTGCGCTCGCTACGCCGCCCGACCCACCAACCCGTCAGCATCGCCAGCAACAGGCTCACCAACAGCAATACATGCGGCACAGCCAATGCCAGGGGCCCCACATCGATCGTCAACATCAGCCTCGCTCCATGGTTTCGTTCCACCGACTGAGAAACTGGTCGGCATCGACCTCGCCGGTGATGCGCTGCGAACGCCGCTCCACCCCGTCGGGCCCGATCAACAACAGCGTCGGTGGGCCCATGACCTGGTAGCGATTCAGCAATTCTCTGCTGGCCGCGTTGGTTTTTGTCACGTCGGGGCGCAGCACGCGCACATCCTCGAGCGCCGCTTGCACCCTGGCATCGCCGAATACCTCCTTCTCCATGACCTTGCAGGACACGCACCAGTCAGCGTAGTAATCGACCAACACCCATTGCCCTTCTGCCCTGGCTGCAGCGAGCTCACGATCCAGGGCAGCCGGCTCGCTCAGGTCGACGAAGCCATGCGCGGCTTCGACCGCGATCGCCGACGCGACGCCACCAGTGAATACATCGAGCGGTCGTGTCGGGTCCTGTGCTCCGCCCGCCGCGCCCAGCACCAGTGCCACACCCCAAACGCCCGACAAGGCGGCAACCGACCTGCCCAAGGCCTGATGCCGCTCGAGTTGACGCGACAGTTGCAGCAGCCCGTTGGCGATCACCACCAGCAGCGCACCCCACAGCCCGACCCAGACCGCATCCGGCAACAACGGGCGCAGCACATAGAGCGCAGCGATCAAGAAAAGAAAGCCGAACGCGATTTTGATGCGATCCATCCAGGCCCCCGGCTTCGGCAGAAAGCGATTGCCCAGGGTCACCAGCAAAACCAGTGGCGTGCCTATCCCCAGACCCAGCGTGAAGAGCACCAGCCCGCCATGCAGCGCATCGCCGCTTTGGGCGATATACAGCAACGCGGCGGCCAGCGGCGCGGTCATGCAAGGCCCGACCAGCAAGCCGGACAGGACGCCAAGTGCACTGGCCCCTGCCAAGCTGCCGCCCTTGCGCTTGCGCCCGGCATGCTCCAGCCGATCACGCAGGCCGGCCGGCAGTTGCAGTTCGAAGAAGCCGAACATCGGCAAGGAGAGCAGGACGAACAGGCCGGCGAAACTCGCAATCAACCAGGGCTGCATCAGCCAGCCCTGCAGATTCGCCCCGAGCAACGCGGCCACGACGCCGAGCGCCGCATACACCAGCGCCATGCTCACCGCATAGCAGCCGGCAAGCGCCAGACCGCGACGAGGGCTGGCCTGGCTGCCCACCACGATACCGGCCAGGATCGGCAACATGGGCAGCGAGCACGGTGCGAAGGCGAGCAACAAGCCAAGCCCGAAGAAGATCAGCAGGCTCCAGCCAAGAGTCTGCTGCTGCAGACCGCTCGCCAGCGCCTGATCATCGGCCTGTACCGGCGCTGACGGGGCCGCATCACCACTTAGCTCCACCGTGCGCGTCTGCGGTGGATAGCAGAGGCCCGCGTCGGCGCAGCCCTGCCAGCCTAGCTCAAGGGCTGTGACATCCAGCTCGGGAATGACCACTTCCAGACTGTCGCGATAGATCGGCGAGTCACCAAAGTACTCATCGTGATACGGCTGTGCAGGCGGCAGTTCCGGCTCGCTGCCGGCCGGCAATCCGCCGAATCGCAGCTGTGCCTGGTACAGGTAGTAACCGGGGGCGATATCCCAGCGCAGCACAGCGCCGCCGGTGTCGGGGCGCTCGACCCGCAGGCTGAAAGCCTCGTCCACAGGCAGGAATTTTTCCTGCTGCGGACCAAAGGTGAACGGCGAAGCGCTTGCCAACTGGATGAACGAGAGACAACAAACCAGAGAGAGGATAATTCTGCGCATGCGCTACACCCTTCGACTAATAACGGAGCGAGCATGGCGGCCGGGGATTAAGAGCCCATTAACTAAGGGACAATCCCAGACTCAGAGGTCCTGCGCGGCTGGAACGAGGCGGTTGCGACCAGCGCATCGGACTTCGGAGTACCATCGCATAATGCTCCGTTAATCCTGGCGGTCGACACTTGGCCGTCGTGTTCGAACGATTCCAATCCATGCATGTATTGCTGACAGAAGACAACGCACTCATCGCCAGTGGCATCGTCGCCGGGCTCCAGGCCCAGGGATTCGGCGTGGCTCATGCCGCCACGGCGGCACAGGCCGATGCGCTGCTGCGCACTGCTCGTTTTGATCTGCTGATTCTCGATCTGGGGCTACCCGACGAAGATGGTCTGAATTTTCTCCAGCGCCTGCGTCGGCGCGGTATCGACCTGCCGGTGCTGATTCTGACCGCCCGCGATGCGGTGACTGAACGCGTCTCTGGGCTGCAGGCAGGCGCCGACGACTATCTGGTCAAACCCTTCGATCTACGGGAACTCGCCGCCCGCCTGCATGCGCTGCTGCGTCGAGCGGCCGGGCGCACCACCCACCTTGTCGAACACGGACCGCTCACCTACGACCCAGCCGCCTGCACAACCTCGCTGGCGGGTCAGCCCGTCGAGCTGTCCCGCCGCGAACAGGCGTTGCTGCAGGCGCTTCTGCACAATCCAGGTCGCGTGCTATCCGCCGAGCAGCTGAAGGACGCGGTGTATGGGCTGGGCGAGGATGTCGAGAGCAACGCGCTGAACGTGCACATCCACTACCTGCGCAGAAAACTCGGCAATGGCATCGTCGAAACGGTAAGGGGCCTGGGATATCGCCTGGGAGCCGCCGGGCATGCGTCTGACCAGCACCGGGAAACCGACTCGTGAGTTTGCGTCTGCGCCTGACCCTCACGCTCGGCTCAGCCTTCGTGTTGCTCTGGGCTGTGGCGGCCACCTGGATGCTGATGGATGTTCGCAACCAGCTGATGCTGTCGCTCGATCAACGCCTTGCAGCGTCCGCACGGATGGTCGCCGGCCTGCTGGTTCAGCTCCCGCAACCACAGCTTGGCGCAGACGGCGTCACCCGTTTGAGTGCGGAACAGCTCGGCATCGAGAATGGCCTCGCCTGTCAGGTCAGCTCCTTGCGTGGCGAGGTTCTGGCCCGCAGCCATGCGGCGCCAGATAGCGTGCTCGATGCCCGACGCACGGGCTTTCATGATCAGTTGATCGGCGATACGGCCTGGCGCAGCTTCACCCTGATACGGAATGGAATGCGCGTCACCACCGCCGACCGCCTCGATGAACGCGACACTCTGAAGCGCTCGGTCATGCTGGCTGCCGCCCTGCCCGTGCTCGTCGCGCTGCTGGGCAGCCTGATCGTGCTCTGGATCGGTATCGACAACGGCCTGTTGCCACTTCGGCGAATCCGCAACGCGCTGGCGCAACGCACTGCCGACTCGGTCAAGCCGCTACAGACAGAGAACTTGCCTCGAGAGCTGGTGCCGCTGGTGGAAACGCAGAACCAGCTGTTCGCACGGATCGCGCAAACCCTCGAACGCGAACGGCGGCTGACCGACGATGCGGCACACGAGCTACGCAGCCCGCTGACAGCCATCAAGACCCACCTGCAGGTCGCCGCCATGACCGAGGGTGACACCGCAAGACGAGCATTGGTACAGGCCGAGATCGGGACCGATCGCCTGCATCGCACGCTGGAGCAGTTGCTCATGCTCGCTCGGGTCGAAGGCCAGGTTTCCTTCGATGACGGCCTGCGCTGCACTGCCCTCGAAGTGGCACAGCAGGCAATTGCCGACGCCAGTCAGCAAACCGGACCGCCCATCGAGCTTCATGCCGGCGAAAAGCTGTCCCGCTCCCCACTGGCGATGCCGCCCGCACTGGCCATCGCCGCGCTGCGCAACCTGCTGGACAACGCGCGACGCCATACGAGGGACGGTACTACCGTTCATCTCACGTTGAGATCACTCGGCGAAGGCAAGGCGCGCTTCACCGTGCAGGATCAGGGGCCGGGTATTGCCCCCGAACTGATCGAACGATTCACCGAACGCTTCTGGCGAAGCGGCGATGGCGAAGGCAGCGGACTGGGACTGTCCATCGTCAAGGCCATCGCAGAACGCTGCGACTGTGAGCTCGGGTTCGAACCCTGCAGCGAGGGCTTGCGGGCCGAGCTGATCGTCGCGCTGGAGACGCCGGGCTAGCGTGCCTGTCGCTTGCCCGATCATTGCCTCGACTCGGCACGAATCACCTTACCGTCTCGCAGCACGACGACTTCAATACCGCCGTACTGCTAAACCCACACTGCTATCGTGCGCTGCTTGACGATCAGTCTTACCAACAGAAACTTTAACGGCATTCTGTATGAATGAAGCACCACCACCGGGCAGTTCAGAGCGCTCCCAGCCTTGCCCCAAACAGCGCTCCGCAGCATCAACCAGTAGAGCCCTATCCGCCTGCTGATTTAAACTCTTACTACTGCATACATAGACTGCTGGCTTTCCTGCAGTGCTAAGAACCGAGCATTTACCATATGCATGGAGCTTTACTTCTTTTACCTCTCCATAATGTGTGATTTCCCGCTGACGACTGATGGACTTGAAATCCTCGGACGCAGCATCCACCACTTTGTTTAGCGCGACGCAATCAAGTGACTGGGGCTCGGCAAGACTGCCTGCGCACCCCGCCACGGCAGTTATTGAGAAAAACAGCAATCCAATTCTATACATAAGACAATCTTCCTATAAACGGCACATTACGACGAGCAAAGCATCATCAGTCAAAGTGACTGCCGAAGCTGTTCAAGCAGAGCATCAAAGGCATAAACCGTGATACCCCCTGCCCTTGGGACTTCAAAATCCACAATAACGTAGAGGGTTACAGTCATTACCAGCGCATAACCAATACTATGCAACCAAAGTCTTCTCTTAGTAGCTCCCATCCCGAACCCAATTAAAAAAGCGCTGATCAACACCAGAAGAACCAGCATGCCATAGACAATGTAAGGAGGATGCATTGCCAATGCGCTATTACGCTTCGATGCAACATCAAACATCTCATTCATAGCCTGCACAACAGGGCTTCCGAGCGCTGGCGCATCCATGCGTTGAACCGCCTTTATCGTGCGACTCCATACTTCAATTTGCAACTCGGACAAGGCCCTAGCACCGATCGTACGTCGTTCCGAATCGAAAACGTCGTTGAAATAGTCGATACGCCGGTCGACATAATGCCTGAAGATGGGGCGAATGACTTGCAAGTCAGCAGCAGGAAGTAAATCAAGACGTAGCCACGCGGTACCGATCGCATTCGCTTCTTCGACAATCAGCGCTCTTCTCGCATCAAGCCGCTCAGCTGCACCAGAAAACGTGAAGGCGATCAGCAGCCCCAACAAACCGAAAATCGATGCGTTCACTGCTCCTAGGCCAGGGGCTTCACTTCTCCCTGAGAACCGGAGTTCACGAGTTCTGATACGACGCCCCACCTCGATACTGAGCAGCACCAAGACAAAGAGCGCAATGGACAAAGTGCATAGCAAGCCTGTCAGATCCATAGCGCCATTGTCCAAAGTATTCCAGATCAGGGGGCGTCGAGCATACCGCGACGGTAAAAAGACCTTGGCCTTCTCTGTTCAACGCTAGTCTCACCTACTACAAATGCAATGCATTCTGGAGCATTTTATCTGGATGACATCACACACATTAATAGTGACATCACTTAGACATCATGGCAATATCATCCACCTCTCGGCTTGCATAACCTCAGCCTGAAACTAACCTCAGTATGACAAGGTCTTCTGCACTGCGAGTGCTAGACTTGAATGCTACCCCAGGGGTCGGACTTCGCGTGCTGCTACGAGCAACCAAACAACTCGCCCACCAAGTAATGTAGTGTCAAAGGAGTAGATCAGATGGTTTCATTTCGGACGTTGCTTAGCAGTGCATGCGTGGTTGGCCTGATAACACCAGGAATCGTGGCAGCAAAGAACAAGGAAGAGCTGGCAAAGAAACTGACGAACCCCGTCGCCTCCCTGATCAGCGTACCTTTCCAGTATAACTACGATGAGAACATCGGCCCGAACGACGACGGTGAACGGCATACCCTTAATATTCAACCGGTTCTGCCGTTCAGCCTCAATGACGACTGGAATCTCATCTCTCGTACGATTCTTCCTGTCATTGACCAGACCAATATCGCTCCTGGCTCTGGCAATCAGACGGGTACTGGCGACATCGTCCAAAGCTTGTTCTTCTCACCGAAAGAGCCAACCGCTGGCGGCTGGATCCTGGGAGCCGGTCCCGTTTTTCTGCTACCAACCGGCTCCGAAGACGAATTGACTGCTGATCGCTGGGGTGTCGGGCCGACCGCTGTGGCTTTACGTCAGAACGGTCCCTGGACCTACGGGGCGTTGTTCAACCACATCTTCGATGTCACAGGGGACAATGATCGCGCAGACGTCAACTCGACCTTCCTGCAACCCTTCTTGGCCTACACGACCCCCGAAGCCATTACCTTCGCGCTCAATACCGAGGCCACCTATGACTGGGAAGGCAATGAAGGCTCGGTTCCAATCCATTTTCAAGTGAACAAGGTCACCGATATAGGCCGCCAAACAGTCAGCCTCGGGGGCGGCCTTCGTTACTGGGCGCAATCTACTGACAATGGTCCCGAGGGCTGGGGCTTCCGGTTGCAAATGGTATTGCTCTATCCACACTGATCCAGTCACTTCCATTGAGCTACCAGGAGAGTTCGATGAACTCTACTCGTTGCTCACTCAACCAGCGGGTAAGGCGTTCACTATGGACACCGCCCGCTCCGCCTTGGCAGCCGGTTCGGCACTGTGATCAAGAAGTCACAGTTGGCGCTCCAGCGGCAGCCAGCCGAGTACTTCCGACATGACACGGCGCAACCAGCTGGCCATCGGCTCAGAGTTATGCGCGCTATCATCATCAATCCAAACCAGATTCTCACCGCTCATGTGGAGCTGCCAGGCTTTTTGGCCACTGGACTGCCGCAGGAATAGTTCCTGAATCTGTCCTCCGATCACATCGCTACGCACAAAGATACCCTGCTCCGAGTTCAACGCCGTAGAGCGTGGATCGAGGTTATAGCTGCCAACGAAGCTGCCCGCACCATCAATCACCAACGCTTTGGTGTGAAGGCTTGCACCAGACGAACCAAACAACGAGGTCCTGCTGCTCTCGCCGACTAGAGGCTTGAGCTCCCACAGCCTCACGCCATTTTCGAGCAACAGCTGGCGGTACTTTTCGTAACCGCTGTGCACCGCGACCACATCATTGGCCGCGAGCGAGTTGGTGATAACCCGCACGTCGACCCCTCGCGCGGCAAGCGAAGCTAAACGCTCGGCGCCGCGTACACCTGGTACGAAATACGGTGAGATGATCCAGAGGCGCTCGCGCGTCGTTGCGATTTCATCGAGCAGATTGGTCAGCACGTGCGAGCCCTGTCCCTGCCTCTGCGTCGATACCGCCTTGAGCGGGTCGTCACTCCAAAACTGATAATCCGCGGTCCATTGCATCGGCCAGGTTCCGTGCAACAGTCGCTGCACAGCAGGATCGTCGCGCAGCACAGTCGCGTACCGACTGGCACCAGCCGAAGTGATGCGACGCTCGATTCGCTCTCGCAAGGCCGCCAGGGCCTCATCCGTTACCGCCTGAGGGGTGAGAACATCCACCGGGTAGCTGCTCGCCGCATTCCAGTAGCGGTCGAACGAATGAGAGACCTCTCGAACGACCGGGCCGATCATCGCCATGTCGAGGTCGACAAAATTCACCCCTTCGCTGGCATTGAAATATTCATCGCCCAAATTGCGACCACCGGCGATGGCGATCCGGTTATCGGCGATCCAGCTCTTATTGTGCATACGCCGATTGAGTTCGCTGAAGCGTCGGACACCCTCGGTCAGCTTCGAAAAGAATCCATAACGCGAGGCGAAGGGATTGAAGATACGTACCGAAACATTGCGGTGCGCCGCTAGCGCGGTAAAGGCATCGTGATTCTGACGAGCATCGACATCATCGACCAGAATGCGCACCCGCACGCCGCGATCTGCGGCCCGCAACAAAGCATTTGCAAGGTAGGTGCCCGCGATATCCGAATGCCAGATATACGTCTGGACATCCAGACTTCGCTCGGCCAGCGCTGCCGAATGCATTCTCAAGGCGAAGGCTTCGTAGCCATCATCGGCCAACCGGAACGCGCTCTCGCCAGGATGTATCTGTTCAACGGCTTGCGTCATCCGGTCAAGCTCGGCAGTTGTCCCGGGCATAACCGCCTGCTCAATGGCTATGGACGCATCGCGTGCCGGCAACTGTGCGCAAGCACCTAACGTGACGCAAACGGCGAGCAGCAGGATTCTACCTGGGAGCGTCATGGTGACTCCGATCTATCTGAATCGCTCGCAAACTGGGCAATTACGGCAAGCCCGGTCAGTACTGCCAGGTCAAGCCACCGTCCAAGACATGCAAGGGGCTGTTTTTATATGATCCAGGCAAGATCGCTTCGAACATGCCTTGGTCTGGTTCATGTATCCATGTCGCCAAACCATACGAGGGTATAGCTGGCGGGTGCTTCGAGCCCACCGTCGAGCGTATAGCTAACGCCGGCTGTCAGCCGCCAGGCATCACCGGTGGGATTATCCGCAGTGCAGTCCTCATCTTCGAGCGCCGAGCTGTTGTAGCCGATACCCGCGCGCCAGCGCAACCTCGGATTGGCCAACGAAGGAGCTTCAGCCTGCAATCCAAGCGTGTCGCCAGGCAGACGAAAGAGGTCACCCCTATTCGGGCGTTCCCCTGCCGGGAAGGCGATGTTGCCTCACTACTGTACAAGCGCAACTGTCGAAAAGACCGGCCAAGAAATACTTCCTAGCCATTATGTTATTTCCAAAAACAAAGAACGGCCTTCTGACACTAGAAGTCAAATATCACCTGACAAGACGCAATAAACTGAAAAAACCAACACCGCCAAGGCATGACGGAATTCTTTCAATTCATTGACACTCCACTTACATAATGCCGCAACGAAAACTTAGGACTTCCAGTTTTACCAACTTAGTAATCCTTCACTCCGGCGGAAATTCCAAACCGAAGGTGCCATATGCTGAGACACATAAAAATTGCACTGCGCCCTTGGAAAACCTACCAGCTAGCAGGTTCTTCAAGGGCGTAACACAGACGATCACTATCACTGCATCGATGAACGAGGCGCAACGCGCTGATCATTGTTGGAGATCGTCACCTCGACCCGGCGATTCATGGCACGACTACTTGGCGAACCATTGCTCGCGACAGGGTACTGTTCGCCATAGCCAGCTAACTGGATACGCTGCGAGCTGACACCGGCATGGGTCAACGCACGCCGGACAGCTTCGGCACGACGCTCCGACAGTTGCTGGTTATAGGACTCGGCACCGACACTATCGGTATAGCCCTCGACCATAATCTGCCGCTCTGGGTTTTCATTAAGGAACTGCGCAAGCTTCTGGACATCACGCATACCCGAAGGCTTGAGCTCGGCCTTGTCAAAATCGAACAGCACGTCACCGAAAGTCACCAGCGTGCCACGCTCGGTTGGCTTGGCCTGAAGGTCCTGCTGCAGTCTGCGAATCTCCGCCTCCCGTGACTCCAAGCGAGCCTCAGCACGTTTGCTCGAAGCCAGGGCTATCTGCTGCTCGGCATTGCGTAGATTGATGGTTTCCTCGGCAAAGTCGATACGCCGAGTAGTCAAGTAGGCAAGCTGATTGACTTTCTCCTCGTCCTCATCATCGATAAACGCCTTATTGGCTCTATCGAGTTGCTTGGAAGCATCCTCGGTTTCGAGCGCCGCATATTTCTGCGACAAAGGGTTGCTCTGAAGCGCCGCAAAGCTGGAACGCGCCGCTTCGAGGTTCGGGTTGGGCTGCGAAGAACAGGCGGCCAGGCCGATGCTGATGGCAATCACTGTGGGAACAGCTGCTAGCTTATGCATAACGTTTCATCCTTTGTTTGAACGACGAGTACGGGTGGAGCACGCCTTTGCCTACTGCGCGCCACGCATACCCTCGTCACGGAGTTCTTGAATGCCTTGTTGAGCATCTTCCACGGCTTTCTGTGCCTTGGTAGCCTGCGCCTTTCGCTCTGCGACACGTGCATCCCACTCCGCTTGTTCCGCTAGCGTACGCGCTTCGTCGTAATCCTCTTTCTGCATAGCCAGTTCGGCATCACGCCATTTATCCTGTGCCTCTCGCATCTCGACTGGCGCGAACTGAGTTGCTCCTGCGCTGACGGCACTCCGTACAGCCGACTCCGTTACAGCGAATTGCTCATTAGGCGGATTGCCAGCACACCCTGCCAGCATCAAGACACCAAGCGAAGCAGCGGCCAGCTTAGATAGTTGAAATCGCGTTGAGGAATATTCGGTGGCACTCATAGCGAGTCTCCATTGCAAATTGCTTGAGGAATTACCACTAATGCGCGGCTCTGCTAGTAACATAGTGCGATTTCAGCGCGCTGCAACTGATCATAGAAATGAAGAACTGTTTCAGCAAGAAGCGAAACGAACATATAGGCAGGAAGCAACTCCCACAACCCCAAAACAACATCATAATGATGGCATTCATTAAGCCAAACGCAAGACAAAGATATCATCGTTAAGTTTTATTAAACTTTACGAGCCAGCAAGAGTGAAAGGATCAGCTGCAATAACATCAAATAGCCACTCACAAGAGACTTGTAGTGGTCAATCCATGCGGACAGTGGGTTGGATTTTTCTTCGACTACCGCAGCTGGCAATCCCTCGTTGTATTGATGCGGCCTGATCCAGTTGTGGTGATGCAACAGGTGGTGGCACCCCGTTGAGTCTCCAAAGCTGGAGGAAGGCGCTGGGTATTCGTTACCGGCCTCCGTACAATGCGCACCACACTGGCGCGACCATGTGTCTGATGGCTGGGGTGCCCCTGCCTTCATCGCCTAACAGCTTGGCCACTCGTTACAACTTCTCCCCTCTCGATACGCACGCTGGATCGATGATAAGAGTGATTGGACCGAGATGGGGAAATTGCCCCGGAAATGGCCCGAAGCGAAACCTAACCCTCTGAAACCCCGAGATAGAGCACTTTGATTTCTACCGCCAACATCACGATGCAGTTCGGCGCCAAGCCGCTGTTCGAGAACGTTTCCGTCAAATTCGGCAACGGCAATCGCTACGGTCTGATCGGCGCCAACGGCTGCGGCAAGTCGACCTTCATGAAAATCCTCGGAGGGGACCTTGAGCCTTCCGCCGGCCAGGTGATGCTCGAACCCAACGTGCGTCTGGGCAAGCTCCGTCAGGACCAGTTCGCCTACGAGAACTTCAACGTCATCGATACCGTGATCATGGGTCACGAGGAGCTGTGGAAGGTCAAGGCCGAGCGCGAGCGCATCTATTCGCTGCCGGAAATGAGCGAAGAAGAAGGCATGGCGGTGGCCGAGCTGGAGACCGAGTTCGCCGAACTAGACGGCTACACCGCCGAATCCCGTGCCGGAGAACTGCTGCTGGGGCTGGGCATTCCGCTGGAACAGCATTTCGGCCCGATGAGCGAAGTCGCCCCCGGCTGGAAGCTGCGCGTGCTGCTGGCGCAGGCATTGTTTTCCGATCCGGAAGTACTGCTGCTGGACGAGCCGACCAACCACCTGGATATCAACACCATCCGCTGGCTGGAAGGCGTGCTCACGGTGCGTCACAGCACCATGATCATCATTTCCCACGACCGCCACTTCCTCAACAGCGTCTGCACGCACATGGCCGACCTGGATTACGGAGAGCTGCGCCTGTTCCCCGGAAACTACGACGAGTACATGACCGCTGCTACCCAGAGCCGCGAGCGCCTGCTCTCGGACAACGCCAAGAAGAAGGCGCAGATCGCCGAACTGCAGACCTTTGTCAGCCGCTTCTCCGCCAACGCATCCAAGGCCAAGCAGGCCACCTCGCGCGCCAAGTTGATCGACAAGATCCAGCTCGAGGAGGTGAAGCCATCTAGCCGCGTCAGCCCCTTCATCCGCTTCGATCAGACCAAGAAGCTGCACCGCCAGGCCGTGACGGTGGAGAAGCTGGCCAAGGGCTTCGAGGGCAAGACGCTGTTCGAGAACTTCAGCTTCACCGTCGAGGCAGGTGAGCGCGTGGCCATCATCGGCCCCAACGGTATCGGCAAGACCACCCTGTTACGCACCCTGGTCGGCGACCTGCAACCCGACGCCGGTTCGGTGAAATGGACCGAAAGTGCCGAAGTCGGCTACTACGCGCAAGACCACGCAGATGACTTCGCAGACGACATGACCCTGTTCGACTGGATGGGCCAGTGGACCCAGGGCGGCGAGCAGCTGGTACGCGGTACGCTGGGCCGCATGTTGTTCTCCAACGACGAAATCCTCAAGTCAGTGGGAGTGATTTCCGGTGGCGAGCAGGGCCGCATGCTGTTCGGCAAGCTGATCCTGCAAAAGCCCAACGTGCTGGTAATGGACGAACCCACCAACCACCTGGACATGGAGTCCATCGAGGCGCTGAACCTCGCGCTTGAGAACTACCCGGGCACGCTGATCTTCGTCAGCCATGACCGCGAGTTCGTCGGCTCGCTGGCCACGCGCATCATCGAGCTGTCCGAGTCGGGCGTCACCGATTTCAGCGGCACCTATGACGATTACCTGCGCAGTCTCGGTGTGATTTAAGGGAAACGCAGCAATAGAGAACGCCCCGTTGATACGGGGCGTTCTCGTATTTGCACTCCATGTCGAATCAGAACTGTGGCAACTACCGATAGAGATACTGGAGATAAAGATAGTCGAACCAGACCACCTGATGGGCGATGACTATCAGCCAGAACACTAGCTGGAACGACCATTTGCGAGTCTTGTGGCGCAGCCATTGCTGGGCGATCAATGCGCCCGGCCAGCCCCCCAGCAGTTCGACCAGATGCAGCCGCGACTCGGGCGTGCGCCAGCCATCACGTAACGCGCTGCGCTTGTCATGCAGGTAGAGCACGAAGGCCAGCACACTGGCCAACGGGTAAGCCAGCAGCAGCCAGTTGCTGCCCTGCCCCGCCAATCGGAGGCTACCGAGCGTAGGTAACAGACAGAGCAGCAAGAACACCAGCGCTCTCCACAACCACGGTTTCAAAGGCACATCTCGCTGTAACGGTGCCCGAGAAAATTCAGCAGCAACCGGTTGACCTGCTCGGACCGTTCGCTTTGCACCCAGTGGCCGCAACCACCCAGCAGATGCTGCTCAAGGTCCGGCACCCAGCCGGGCATCTTCTGCAGCGTATGCGCTTCGAGCGTACCCACGTGGCTCTCCGCCGGCCCGGCACTGTACAGGCTGAGCGTGATGCCGTTTACCGACAGTAACCGATGCTCGTACGCATGCATGAGCGTTTCTCCAACGGTCGATCTTTGTCACATCAGCCCGCGGCGGTACTCCAGTCAATCACGCCAAACTGCCAGGTGGCCAGGATGATGATGCCGAACGCGATCCGGTACCAGGCAAAAGCCGCATAGCTATGGTTACCGATGAACTTCAGCAGCGCCCGCACAGCCAGCATCGCGAAGACAAACGAGGTCACGAAACCGATCGCGAACACCATGAAATCATCCGGCTGGAACAACTCGCGGTACTTATAGCCCGAATAGACCGCAGCACCGACCATGGTCGGCATCGCCAGGAAGAAGGAGAACTCGGTAGCCGCCTTGCGCGAAAGGCCGAACAGCAAACCGCCGATGATGGTGGCACCAGAGCGCGAAGTGCCAGGCACCAGCGCCAGACATTGCGCGAAGCCGACCTTGAGCGCGTGGGTCCAGTGCATATCGTCGACCGTTTCTGCCTGGATACGATGCTGGCGCTTTTCCGCCCAGAGCATGACCACCCCACCGATCACCAACGCCGTTGCCACGGTGATCGGGTTGAACAGGTACTCATGAATCAGGTCGGCGAACGCCACCCCCAGCACCACTGCCGGCATGAAGGCCACCAGCAGGTTGACGGTGAACTTCTGCGCCTGCTGCTCTTTCGGCAGGCCGACCACGATGTCGATGATCTTGCGCCGATACTCCCAAACCACGGCCAGAATCGCGCCCAACTGAATGATGATGTTGAAGGCCAGAGCCCGTTCGCCACCGAACCCGATGAGGTCCGCCACGATGATCTGATGGCCTGTACTCGAAACCGGTAGAAATTCGGTGATGCCCTCGACAACCCCAAGAATCAATGCCTGAAAGGCAATCCAAAGATCCATCTACTCCCCATCAGCGATGTCGTCATCGCAATAAACAATCCAACCAAGGGCTTGTGCCGGATAGCCATCCGAGCGCTGTTCTGACTCATGGCGGGCAAGTAAATTCACCCCGCCTCGCTTGCGGCTCTCATTTTTTACCAGATGCGGCCGAAAAGCTATGCAGAGGGCCTGCGCAGACTGTTCGGCGCAGCCCTCAGGTACGCCCGCCCATGAAGGCATGCCCTGCCTCGCCACCCGTGCCAAAAAAACTATTAAAGGCCTAGAGGTAATCAAGATGAATCTGTTGCGTAAATTCCCGATCAGCAAACGCCTGTGGCTGATACCTGTGGTTGCGATCACAATGCTGTTCACACTCGGCATGCTGATGATCCAGCAAGTCCGCGTCGATCTATACAAAGGGAAACAGGTCATGACGCAGCATGTAGTCGAAGCGGCTACCGGCGTTCTGACCTATTACCAGCAGTTGGAAGCCAGCGGCGCAATGAGCACCGCCGAGGCGAAGAAAGCCGCCATGAAGCAGGTGGCCGCCTTGCGTTACGGCCAGGATGACTACTTCTGGATCAACGACATGGGCCCGGTGATGCTGATGCACCCGATGCGGCCCGAACTGGACGGTACCGACCTTTCCACCAACAAGGACCAGAACGGCAAGGAGCTGTTCAACGAAATGGTCAAGGTCGCTCGGCGCGACGGCGCGGGCCTGGTGGATTACGAGTGGGCCAAGCCCGGCGAGAAGAATCCGGTTCCGAAGATTTCCTACGTACAGCTGTTCGAACCCTGGGGCTGGATCATCGGCTCGGGTATCTATGTGGACGATGTCGAGGCCGAGTTCCAGCAGTACCTCATGCGCTTCTCGCTCATCGGGCTGGCGATCTCCGCACTGATGGCTGCGCTGGTTGCCGTGCTGATTCGCAGCATCACCGGCCCATTGCGTCAGACAATGCATGCAATGGCCAATATCGCCAGCGGCGATGCCGACCTGACACGTAACCTGGATGTATCCGGCCAGGATGAACTGGCCATTCTGGGCCGCGATTTCAACACTTTCGTCCAGAAGATGCGCGGCATGATGGGGCAACTGTTCGAAGCCGCCGGCGCGCTGGAGCAATCCTCTCGTTCGCTCGGCAACCTGGCCAGCCAGGCGCAGGACCAGAGCCAGCAGCAATCGCTGCAGATGGAGCAGGTCGCGACCGCTGTGAACGAGGTGACCTATGCCGTTCAGGAAGTGGCGAAGAATGCCGAACACGCGGCCACTGAAGTCACCGCCGCCGAAAACGAGGCCGGTCAGGGGCAACTGAACATCGAGGCAAGCCTGCGTCAGATCGACGAGCTGTCCTCGACCATCGGCCAAGCTGTCGAGGTCATCCAGTCGCTGGCCGACGAAACCACCAAGATCGGATCGGTGCTGGAAGTGATCGGCTCCATCGCCGAGCAGACCAACCTGCTGGCGCTGAACGCAGCGATCGAAGCGGCGCGTGCGGGCGAGCAGGGACGAGGCTTTGCCGTGGTCGCTGACGAAGTTCGTCTGCTGGCCCAACGCACCCAGCAGTCCACCGCAGAAATTCACACGATGATCGAACGACTGCAGAAGAATTCCGGCGCTGCGGTCAACGTTATCCTGGAAAGCAACCGGGCTTCGCAGGCTACGGTCGAGCAAGCCAGCCAGGCGGGAGAGAGCCTCGGCCAGATCGCTCAGGCGTTGCGCAACCTGTCGGCGCTCAATGCCTCCATCGCCAGCGCCACGCTGCAACAGACGCATGTCGTCGAGGACATCAACCAGAACGTCACCCAGGCGGCCGGGCTCGCACAGCAGAGCGCCAGCGCGGCACTGCAGTCCAGTGTCGCTGGCGAGCAGCTGGGGCAACTGGCTGAACAGCTGAACCGGTTGTTGCGCCAATTCAAGGCCTGACGGGCACGCCTCGTCTCGGAAGAAGCAGAACGATTCAACGGGGACGCAACGTCCCCGCTTTCGTTCTTGGCCTTGCGACCCGTTGCCACAGGTTCTCGCCCTGCTGAAAAATATGATCGATCGGTTCTGACGCACGGAAACCCGCGCCATCCCTGGCTCTCAGCGAATTTGTCGCGCGTGATGTGCCTCACAATCAATCTAATACCTTTGGCTAATTGCAAAAAAAATCATCCAACATGAAATTCCGATGTGACTTCTTGGTCCTCTGTCGACATCAACGGAATGTAACGCTGGCGCCGGCGATGTGGCGCAGGCGTATTTCATTGCCCTGGGTTCCACATAGAGAGACCACACATGAACGCTCCGCTTCGTTTCAACGACGCCCTCCTGATCACTGATCGCGCCTTCAAACCTTTCAAATGCGTCGCTTGGACGCTGCTGGAGGGTGACGGTGAACTCAGCATCACCGTCGTTGACGGCGCCGAATCTCGCCCGGTGGCTCGCTGCAAAATGCCCAGCAGCGTCTACTCCGACCCGGTAAAACTGGAAGAAACGCTCGAGAGAACTCGAGAGAATCTGAGCCGCGAGGGCATGAGCTGCGCCCCCTGGCACATGCCTGAGTAACCACACGCTCTCCACGAAAGGCCCGACTGCATTTGCGTCGGGCCTTTTTCGTCTGTACCTGTTGAAACTGAATACGAGCCCATCAGGAAACCCATATGCACGCTCAAGTTCCAGGCGTTGCGGTCGATCTTGAAGGTATCGAAGTGCAAGGAACCGCACGATGCGTATCGACATCACCAGTGCGCTTAACAATCTGAGCAGCAGTTTCCAGCGGCAGGCCAGCACAGCCGAGCGTACGCCAGAGGAGCTGCGCGAGGGCTTGCGCGTCAGCCTTTCCGAACTCGGCAGGAGCCTGTCCGCCAAATCTGCCGAGGAAAAGAACCAGGACATCGACGAAAGCGGCCTGCCCGACAGCATCAAGCAACTGCTGAAGATGATCCGTGAACTGAAAGCGCAGATCGCCGCGAAGGAAGTCGAGCTCAAGACCCTCATGGCGGATCAGAATCTCAGCCCGGAGGCCAGGCAGGCCCAGCTGGAGGCATTGCGGTCGGAGTTGGCGATGCTCAACGGCGCATGGGCTTCGGCCAACGCCAACCTGATCAAGCAGTTGCAGGAACAGGGGCTCAGCGATGAGCAAATGCTCACCGCCACCACGCTGGCCATGGCCTGACTTAGACTCGCCTATCCGCCCAGTCTGCGTCTCATGGCAACCGTCTGAGCAGATCGATACCGAACTGTCGCAACCGCATCCTGTCAGTTAGATAGACGACCACTCAAGCCTCGGCACCCAGAACAGCCTGCCTTCCAAGACTAACACCAGGGCACGCGATGCTTGGTAACTTGACGATCGCCCTCATGAGTAACCGGCACCTGCCGCCTGCCGAAGGCGAGCGACCTGTCTCTCTCGATGAAACCACCGATACTGGCACCCGGACCCTCAGGGCCATCTTCAGGCCACTGAACGCGATGCGTACAGTATCGTTATCACCCGCACTGGCGCGAGGTTCGCGACAGCTACAAGTACGAGCGCATGCTCGCATACGATACGGCAACACATCCGTCATCTGCCGCTAGCGCTACACCCACCTGGCGACCCTGCAAAGGCACGCTGGGCAACCTGCACATCGCACGCATCGGAAGAATCCACCCTGCTGGAGTTTTCCGCCAGCTGGTCTAGCATCAACAGTCCCTAGTGCTGATGCAACGTCACACGGTTGCGCCCGGCAGACTTGGAGGCGTACAGCGCGGAGTCGGCCCATTCGATCAGTTGTGCATGACCGTTGCTGGGTGCGCTGAGGTCAGCGACACCCAAGCTGATGGTGAAGCAGATTCGATGCTGCTCATGCCGGACCTCGCAGGCTTCGACCACGTATCGCAGCCGCTCGGCGAATATCAGCGCCCCTTTCTTGTCGGTATCGGGCAGCAGCACGACGAATTCCTCACCACCGTAGCGCCCAGCGACATCCGAATCGCGCAGGTTCTCGCGAATCAGTCCGGCCACCTGCTGGATGACCGCATCTCCTGCCTGATGCCCGTAGTTGTCGTTGATCGCCTTGAAATGGTCGATGTCGAACATGACCAGCGCCACCTGACTGTGGTAGCGGCGGTGACGAGCATAGTCCAGACGCAGCATCTCTTCCCAGTGCCCGCGGTTGTAGAGTCCGGTCAGCCGATCGGTGCTCGACAGGCGCTGCAACTCGGCATTCGCCGCCTGCAGCTGACGGCGATTGATGGCAACATCGGTCACGTCATAGATGATCAGGCAAACTTGGTCGATTCTGCCGTCGATGCCCTTGAGTGGCAGCAGCGTTGTGTTCTGGTACATGAAGTCTTCCAGCCCGGTGATCGGCTGGTAATTCTTGAACCGCAGCAGGTAGGGTCGCTGCTCCCAGATGGTGAAGGATGGAGTACCGAGCGTCATCACGCCTTCCACCTTGCGTCGGAACCAGTCCTCGTCCACTTCGGGGAACAGCTCGAAGAACGAACGTTTGTGCACTTGGCTCGGCAGCAGGCCGGAACGATTTTCCATGAAGGTGTTCCAGACCTCGACTCTGTAGTCCCGATCCAGCACCACGACACCCACGTCGATGCTCTGGACGATGGCCAGCAACCCGTGAAACTCGTTGAAATCAGTGGTACTCATCTTCAATCCATCATGTAGGCGAGCTTGCGTTGCAACCGCTCGACCGAATCTTCTGTAAACAGCAATAACAGATCGAAGTGGATATCGTGACCTTCCAGGCTGTAGCTGAATTCCACGGCCAGGGTCTTCTTCCAGCGCTCGCTATTGAGCCGGATGAGTTCGTCGATGGATGCATGCTGACCCAGCACCTGGGGATAGCCCTGAGAAAACACCACATCGATCTGCTCGGCGATACCGCTGAGGCAGGCGCTGATCAGCAGGCTCGAAAGGTCCAAGAGCATTTCCATCTCCCGGTAGTCCTGCCGACGCATCAGGCGCGCCATGTCGGCCACTTCGGAGTCGTGGAACAGCAGTAGCGCCTCGCCGGCGATACCACCACCGATATAGCCCTGGCACACTGCGGTCAGCGTGTCTCCCCGTGCGGCGTCAGCCAATGCCATGTGCAACTCCCCTACTTCCAGGAGGCTGACGTTGGGAATCGGCAACTGGATGAATACGCCGAGCACGCGGGCCAGCAGCGCTGCCGCGCGGCCTATGGCGACATTGACTACTTCGCGGAAGGCATCACGAAAACCGATAAATTCGCCTTTGCTGCGACCGACCAGCGCCGACAGATCGTTCAGCAAGCCGAGGCCTGCCAGGGTCTGATGCAGATGGACGGGATCGACGGGTTTCCTGATGAAAGCCAGCGCCCCAAGTTCGAGTACCCGGCGTACCGCTTCATCCTGAATGTCTGCGGAGACCACGATGGTCTTGCAGCTCAAGCGCTCCTCGCGCAGCTGTGCGAGTACCTGATAGCCATCCAGCTCGGGCATGGTGAGATCGAGCAACAGGACCTCGACGCCGCCCTGACGTATACGCTCCAGCGCTTCCAGGCCGGTAGCTGCCTGACTGACCTCGATCGGCCAGCCCGCCTGCAACGCCTGCAGCAACTGCTTGCGTGCCAGGCTGGAATCATCACAGATCAATAGTGAAACGGCAGTCATCAGGTACGAACTCTCGTTGCTCGCTCAACGAAGCAACAGAGCTTATCGCACACAGCGCACCGCGTATGCACCATGAGGTCAAAATAGTGGCACCACACCTAAAAAAGGCCAATTTTCCTGCATGAGCGATGGTCAAGCCTGCCGTAGCATATTCAGTTACGACAGAGCTCGAACTCCGCTTGGAAACCGCCTTACCGCCAATGGCGTAAGCCTCAGTAGTAGGCGTTCTCACGGTTGGTGTGGTCGGTCACGTCACGCACCCCCTTCAGCTCGGGAATGCGCGCGAGCAGGGTCTTTTCGATCCCCTCCTTCAGTGTGACATCCGCCTGACCACAACCCTGGCAACCACCACCGAATTGCAGGACGGCTATGCCTTCGTCGACCACATCGATCAGGCTAACCTGGCCACCGTGACTAGCCAACCCGGGGTTGATCTCGGTTTGCAGGTAGTAGTTGATGCGCTCGTTCAATGGGCTGTCTTCGTTGACCATGGGCACCTTGGCGTTCGGCGCCTTGATGGTCAGTTGGCCACCCATGCGGTCGGTGGCGTAGTCGACCAGCGCATCCTCAAGGAAGGTTTCGCTGGTACCGTCGATCCAGGCGGTGAAACTCTTCAGCGCGATAGCCACGTCGTCCGGCTTTTCTTCGCCGGGCTTGCAGTAGGCGATGCAGGTTTCCGCGTAGGGGGTGCCTGGCTGAGTGATGAAGATACGGATGCCGATCCCCTTGGTGTTCTGCTTCTCGAGCAGATCGGCCAAGTAATCGTGTGCGGCTTCGGTAATGGTAATGGCGCTCATGGGAACTCCTCGCAGACATGTTGCGCAGTGTACGCCAACCTCTGTCGTGGATGAAGTCCTAGCATTTTAGTCGGATTATACTTCCCAACCAGTCAATCAGAGATTCTGGTATCGATTCATGTCCAGCACACCGGCTTCTATCGGTTCGGTTTCCCGCAGATACCGGGTCAGATCATTGAAGTACCACCAGAACTGTGGATGACTGCGACGAATACCCCATCTGTCGACGAGTCGCTCAAACGCTTCCCGGTCCTTGACGCCTTCCAGCGCGACCACGAACGCCGGCACCTCCTCCGCCTGCAGGCTGAACATGAAGTTGGGATAACTGCTCAGCACTCCGGGGTAGACAGTCAGCGTATCAAGACGCGGCTGGTAGCGATGCTCCTCGCCGAACATGAACGCGACGTTGCTGTGCGCCCGGTTGCGCAACAGGCTGTACACCTCGCGGCGATTCTCGCCGTATTCGACGCGCAGCATCGTCGCCTCTGGCAGATGGTTGATGACCTGCAGGCCAGCCGCCAGACGATTGGTCAGCCGACTCAAGGCCTGCTCCGCCCGTTGCAATGCCATGGGCTGCTCGTCGCGATAACAGTGGCTGGTTCGACAACGGTTGATCGGGTCGGGAATCGCATTGGCGAGCCCGTGCGGGCCGAGAAGCTGTTCGGCGAAGGCCTGCCGCGGCTTGTCGCCGTCCAGTTGCAGGCCCGTGGGCGTTTCGGTATCGATATCGGTGTAACTCAGCCGGAGCTTCAGCTGACCGCTTTTCTCGTACCAGTCATCGAGTATCGCCTGACGCGCATCGGGCGGCAGCAGTCTGAGGAAGTTGATTTCCGCACCGTTACGAATCAGGTCGAAATACAACCGGGTCTGGCCCTGGTGCGAGACATTGCCGAATACGTCGAAATTCACCACCAGCTGATAATAGGTGCGTTCGAGCAGCGGAAAGTCCATCCACCACATCGTCTGTGGAATCTCGCCAATCAGCCCCCGACGCACCGAGGCACTGTCGTACTGGCGGAAAATCGTCAGCCGCGCATCCTCATTGCCGCTCCATACATGCTCCCACTGCGCCGGCATTCCAGCATAGGCGCGCATCCGCAACTCTTCGTACCGGTTACGCTTGTCGCGGTAAGTTCTCCAGAACCGCAGCAACTCGCCCAGGTCATCGACCTGACCGGGCATACTCAGCAAGGGCGTGGCTTCGGCCCGGTACCGCGCATCAGTGAGGTAGAGGTCGTGCTGCGGGTCCTGGAACAGCACCCAGAAGTTGTCGCGAATCACATCGGTTGCGATCTGCCCCCTGCACACCGGGCCGCGGATGAAGGTGCGCACGAAGTACTCGACGTTATCCAGCATGAACTGATAGCGCGCCTGTGCCGGAATCGCCTGGAAGGTCTCGAAGGGATTGGCACGATGGTAGGTGCCATAGCCGGGCACCGCTTCGATCGCCCATTGGCTTTCGAAGAACAGTTCGCGCACCCGCCGCAACTTGGCGGCGCTGAGCGGATAGGTGATGTGGGTCTTGTGAACAATGGTTCCGGTAACCGGCCTGATCCTATAGAAAAATGCCGTTCCCGGATCTTGGTTCGGCAACCGCGTGGCGATCGGGTCCACTGGTTGCCCGCTCGGAGTCCGTGAGCGAACCAGCTGGAAGAAGTGTCCCGGCTCGCCCCCTTCGAAATGCAGGTGCGCAATAAACAGGTGCTCATACAGCCAGCGACCGACCAGACGTTCCCGCGCACCCGGTGCATTCAGAAGGCGCTCCCACGCTTCGATCTGAGTTCGCTCCTGCGCTGATGGCTGAAGCGCTTGCTGATCCACCTCGGCGCCCTGCTCCAGCCACTTCTGCAGCGTCGCGTACTCCCCATCGCTCAGGCCAGTGACCGCGAACGGCATGCCGCCGTGGGTATTGCGCCGGGCGTAGTCATCGAACTCGTCCGGCAGCGGGCAGAGATTGCTGCGGCCGATGCCTATGTCCAGTTCCTCCGGCAGCTTGGCATTGGCCGGCAACGGCTGACTGCGGCCCAGTTCGAGCATGCGCGACATTAATGCCGCCTGGCTGCCCTGAGCGTCGAGTACCGAAAAGAAGTCCTTACGTCGCCAGGCCGCCTCACCATGGGCGTCGAGATACAAACGCGAAGTCGCCTGGGCCTCAATACGAGTGCCGTCGTACACCGGCGCCTTGTTCGCGCCGCGAAGCGCGCCCTCGGCGCTACCCAGGTTCAACTGGCAGGGCGAGTCGTAGCACGCGTGGCAGGCGATGCACTTGGCATCGAAGATGGGCTGGACGTCGCGTTGATAGGACAGCGGTTCGGCATGCACGGCGATGCCATACAGCGCGAAGGCGCAACCAACCCAGAGCTGACGAAGCATGAACTGCATCCTTGATCGTGGTCGCGCATTGTATCCGGATAATGTCAGGAGGCTCCCCCCTGCCCGACCAGAACATGAATGATATTCATGAGAAACCTGACAGAGATCAAAAACCATGCAGGGTTGGTATCATCTGCACCTTTCGCAATCCGGCATTTCAGGTAGTTTCCATGATCGACCGCACCACTCGTCTTCAGGCTCTCCAGCAAGCTCTCAAGGAGCGCATACTGATTCTCGACGGCGGCATGGGCACCATGATCCAGAGCTACAAGCTGGAAGAAGCCGACTACCGCGGCGAACGCTTCGCCGACTGGCCACAGGACGTGAAAGGCAACAACGACCTGTTGCTACTGTCGCGCCCCGACATCATTCAGGCCATCGAGAAAGCCTACCTGGATGCCGGCGCGGATATTCTAGAAACCAACACCTTCAACGCCACCCGCGTATCCCAGGCCGACTACGGCATGGAAGAGCTGACCTATGAGCTGAACGTGGCCGGCGCCCGTGTCGCCCGTGAGGTGTGTGACGCCAAGACCGCCGAAACTCCTGACAGACCGCGCTTCGTCGCCGGCGTCTTGGGTCCGACCAGCCGCACCTGCTCGATCTCCCCGGACGTCAACGATCCCGGCTACCGCAACGTCACCTTCGACGAATTGGTGGAAAACTACACCGAGGCCACCCGCGGTCTCATCGAAGGCGGCGCCGACCTGATCCTGATCGAAACCATCTTCGATACCCTCAACGCCAAGGCAGCGATCTTCGCCGTGCAGGGTGTATTCGAAGAGATCGGCATCGAATTGCCGATCATGATTTCCGGGACCATTACCGACGCCTCCGGCCGTACCCTGTCCGGCCAGACCACCGAAGCCTTCTGGAACTCGGTGGCGCACGCCAAGCCGATCTCCGTGGGGCTGAACTGCGCCCTCGGCGCCGCAGATCTGCGCCCGTACCTCGCAGAGCTGGCGGCCAAGGCCGACACACACGTGTCCGCCCACCCCAATGCCGGCCTACCCAACGCCTTCGGCGAGTACGACGAGCAGCCCCACGAGACCGCTGCGGTGATCGAGGAATTCGCCGCATCAGGCTTTCTCAACATCATCGGCGGCTGCTGCGGCACCACCCCGGCCCATATTCAGGCCATCGCCGAGGCGGTGAGCAAATATCCGCCGCGCGCCATTCCAGACATTCCCAAGGCCTGCCGCCTGTCGGGCCTGGAGCCCTACACCATCGACCGCAACTCGCTGTTCGTGAACGTCGGCGAGCGCACCAACATCACCGGCTCGGCCAAGTTCGCCCGCCTGATCCGCGAGGAGAACTACACCGAAGCCCTGGAAGTCGCCCTGCAGCAGGTGGAAGCCGGCGCCCAAGTGATCGACATCAACATGGACGAGGGCATGCTCGACTCCAAGGCGGCCATGGTGCGTTTCCTCAACCTGATTGCCGGCGAGCCGGATATCTCCCGCGTGCCGATCATGATCGACTCGTCCAAGTGGGAGGTGATCGAGGCCGGGCTGAAGTGCATCCAGGGCAAGGGCATCGTCAACTCGATCTCGATGAAGGAAGGCGTCGAGCAATTCAAGCATCACGCCCGCCTGTGCAAACGCTACGGGGCCGCCGTGGTAGTGATGGCCTTCGACGAAATGGGCCAGGCCGATACCGCCGCGCGCAAACAGGAAATCTGCCAGCGCTCCTACGACATCCTGGTTAACGAAGTCGACTTCCCGCCGGAAGACATCATCTTCGACGCCAACATCTTCGCCGTCGCCACCGGCATCGAGGAGCACAACAACTACGCAGTGGATTTCATCGAGGCCTGCGCCTACATTCGCGACCACCTGCCCCACGCCTTGAGCTCGGGCGGCGTGTCCAACGTGTCCTTCTCGTTCCGTGGCAACAACCCGGTGCGCGAGGCGATCCACTCGGTGTTCCTCTACTACGCCATCAAGAACGGCCTGACCATGGGCATCGTCAACGCCGGGCAGCTGGAAATCTACGACCAGATCCCGGCGGATCTGCGCGACAAGGTCGAGGACGTCATTCTCAACCGCAACGCTGGCGCCACCGAGGCGCTGCTGGCCATCGCCGAGGACTACCGCGGCGACGGGTCGGTCAAGGAAGTCGAGAACGAGGAATGGCGCAGCCTGCCGGTCGACAAACGCCTGGAACATGCGCTGGTCAAGGGCATCACCACCTTCATCGTCGAAGACACCGAGGAATGCCGCCAGCAGTGCGCGCGCCCCATTGAGGTGATCGAAGGCCCGCTGATGAGCGGCATGAACGTCGTCGGCGACCTGTTCGGCTCGGGCAAGATGTTCCTGCCCCAGGTGGTCAAATCCGCCCGCGTGATGAAGCAGGCCGTGGCGCACCTGATTCCCTTCATCGAAGAGGAAAAGGGCGACAAGCCAGAAGCCAAGGGCAAGATTCTTATGGCCACGGTCAAGGGCGACGTGCATGACATCGGCAAGAACATCGTCGGCGTGGTGCTCGGCTGCAACGGCTACGACATCGTCGATCTGGGCGTGATGGTGCCGGCAGACAAGATCCTCAAGACCGCCATCGAAGAGAAGTGCGACATTATCGGCCTGTCCGGCCTGATCACCCCATCGCTGGACGAGATGGTGCACGTCGCCCGCGAGATGCAGCGCCAGGATTTCACCTTGCCGCTGATGATCGGTGGTGCCACCACCTCCAAGGCGCACACGGCGGTGAAGATCGACCCACACTACAAGAACGATGCCGTGGTCTACGTAACCGACGCCTCGCGCGCGGTAGGTGTCGCCACCACCCTGCTATCGAAAGAAATGAAGCCGGACTACGCCACGAAGATCCGCGAAGAATACGCGATGATCCGCGAACGTACCGCCAACCGCGCCGCCCGCACCGAGCGCCTGAGCTACGAACAGGCTATCGCCGCCAAGCCGCAATTCGACTGGAGTGGCTACAGCCCGGTCGAGCCAACCTTCACCGGGCGCAAGCTGCTGGAAGACATCGATCTGCGCGAACTGGAGAAGTACATCGACTGGACGCCCTTCTTCGTTTCCTGGGATCTGGCCGGCAAATATCCGCGCATCCTCCAGGACGAAGTGGTAGGTGAGGCAGCCACCTCGCTATTTCAGGACGCCCGCGCGATTCTCGACAAGCTGATCGACGAGAAACTGATCAAGGCCCGCGCCGTATTCGGTTTCTGGCCCGCCAACCAAGTGGCCGAGGACGACCTGGAAGTCTATGGCGAAGACGGCCAGACGCTAGCCAGGCTGCACCACTTGCGCCAACAGACCATGAAAACCGACGGCAAGCCAAACTTCTCACTGGCTGATTTCGTCGCACCGAAGGCCAGCGGCGTCACCGACTATGTCGGTGGCTTCATCTGCACTGCCGGCATCGGTGCCGAGGAAGTGGCCAAGGCCTATCAGGACGCGGGCGACGACTACAACTCGATCATGGTCAAGGCACTGGCCGATCGCCTGGCCGAAGCCTGTGCGGAATGGCTGCACGAGCAGGTACGCAAGCAGTACTGGGGCTATGCGCCGGACGAACACCTGAGCAACGAGGATCTGATCAAGGAACAGTACAAGGGCATCCGCCCTGCTCCTGGCTATCCAGCCTGCCCGGACCACACCGAGAAAGGCACGCTGTTTCAGTTGCTCGACGCCGACGGCATCAGCCAGGTGACGCTCACCGAGCACTATGCCATGTACCCCACCGCTGCCGTCAGCGGCTGGTATTTCGCCCACCCCGGAGCGCAATACTTCGCCGTCGGCAAGATCGACAAGGATCAGGTGGAAAGCTACTCGCAGCGCAAGGGCCAGGACATCGAAGTCAGCGAGCGCTGGCTGATGCCGAACCTGGGCTATGACCTCTGACCGGAGTCCGGATGAACGACACGCCCTACCTGCTGGACCACTTGGAAAGCGCCGACATGCTCGAGGTCGATGGCCTGCACGCCAGCGACTTCAGCCTCGACGAGCAACTGCTCGATGAAGCCGATGCCGCCGCAGAAGCCAACCAGCCTTTCGCCAGCGAAGCCGTCGTTGTGCGCATCGAGGCACTCGATGGTCGCCAGCGCCGCCAGTGGCAATTCAGCTACAACCAGGTGATGGAAGCCCTCTACCAGCCGGAAGACGACAGCTGGCAGCTCGAAGGCGATCATCGGTTGAAATGCTTCGCGGCGATACTGATGGGCTAACGACTCGCCGAATCCCGCTGCAACAGCAACACAATGGCAAGCATCACCAGCAGGGCACCGGGAGCCCAGTGCCAACCCATACGCGCCGGCTGCTCGAAGAACAGCAGTAGCATCGAGACGAAGGGCACCAGATAGCTGTAGGCAGTGACGGCACCCGGCGTCAGCACGGAGGTCGCGCGTTGCTGCAGGAAAAAGGTCATGGCGCTGGAAAATACGCCGAGGTAGACCACCAGTGACAGGTCGAGCAGGTTCATGCGCAGCAGTGCCTGTGGTGCTTCCCAGAGCACGCCCATCAGACCGATGAGGACCGCACCGCTGAGCAGGCTCCAGAAGGTGCGCAGCCCAGCCTGTGTCGGCAGGATCTCACGAGCCAGACCCCATTTGCTGAGCACCGGATACAGCGCCGAGGCCACGCAACCGAGGAAGAAACCCAGTTCTCCCAGTCCCAGTTGCATGCCGGCGAAGTGGCCGCCGTTCTCCGCCCAGGCCAGTCCCAACGCACCGCTCGCCCCCAACGCAAGAATCGCCAGCAGACGCCCCGCCGGCTGCTCCACACCCAGCCCTCTTCCCAGGCAGTAAGCCAATAACGGTACGCTGACGAACAAGGTGGCCATCGACAGCGCACTGACCCGGTGAGCAGCCCAGAACATGGTGCCGAAGAACCCGGCCAGGCACAGTCCCATCAGGGCGTAGAGCAGCAAGGTCATCGCGCCCGGACGGCCTTCGCTCTGCCTCCACGCCAGCGGCGCCAGCACCAGAACCGCGATGGCAAAGCGCATGGAGGTCAGCAGCAACGGCGGCAGGCCTTCGCTGAGCAGGCCAACCGCCGGAAACGACAGGCCCACGAACAACGCCCACAGCAACATGCCGAGATGGGCCTGCGTGGTGCGTGGTCTTTGCTCAGGCATCGTCCGGCTCCTCATGCATGGCCGCCTCGGCAACTATCGAACCGCTATTTCAACTGCGAGGGCGAATTGCGCACGATCTTGATGCGATGGGTAAGCGTAGGCTTGCGGGTCACGCTGATTGCCCGACGCGTCACTGTATCGATGGTGATATTCCAGAAGCCGGTGCCGGGCACCTTGATCTTGGCCGGGAACTTGTCGAACGCGCCGCCGTGGTAAGTGTGGCTGCCGCCCTTCCTGAAGCTGCGAAAATTCTTGTCGTTCATCAAACGGATGTTGCAGGGTTGCGAGCATTCGATGATCACGAAGTCGTCTTCATTGAGATGCTCGCGCTGGTGTATGAATTTCATTCTGGCTCCGGCAGCCCGTGACACAAAGCACGAACGATAGCACGCGGGCGCTCGCACCGGCCTTTACCGCATAATGATCGCTGATATTCCGCAGCCGGACGCCCCACCCTCCATGTCAGTGTTTACCCCCAGCCCCGATCTCGCCGCACCCATCGTGCGCCATGCCACGCGGACCGGGTTCTTCATCGCCGGCTTCGGGTTGGCGGTATGGGCGCCGCTGGTGCCCTACGTGCGCGAGCGGATCGAGATGAGCGATGCATTGTTCGGCGTGCTGTTACTGTGCATCGGCATCGGCTCGCTGACCTGGATGCCCTTGTCCGGCTTGCTCATCGCGCGCCAGGGCATCCGTCCGGTCATCCTCGGTTGCGTGGCGACACTGGTGCTGGCGCTGCTCGGCATGGCCCTCACCGAATCGATATGGCTGCTCGGCATCGCGCTGTTCTGCTTCGGTGGCAGCCTCGGTGTGCTGGACGTGGTGCTCAACGTGCAGTCGCTGCTGGTCGAGCGCGAACTGGGACGACGCATGATGTCCAACTTCCACGGCATGTTCAGCCTCGGCTCGATCTGCGGTGCGCTGGCCCTGACCGGATTGCTGACGCTCGGGCTCTCGCCCGCCAGCGGTACCCTGCTGATGATCGCGCTGATCGTCATCGCCAATTTCCTGGTCATGGGCGGCTACCTGGCACGCAAGGCTCCGGCCGGTGGCGTCGCCTTCGTTCGTCCCAGCGGCCTGGTGCTGTTGGTGGGGGCTCTGTGCTTCGTGGTGTATCTGGCCGAAGGCGCAGTGCTGGATTGGAGCGCACTCTATCTGACCGGCGAAAAGCAGCTGGAAACCTCCAGCGGCGGCCTGGGCTATGCGGCGTTCGCCTTGATGGTAACCGTGGGCCGCTTCGCTGGCGGTCGGGTAGTGAACAGCCTCGGCACTGCCCGCGTCGTCGCCTTCGGCGGTCTGCTGGCGGCGGCCGGTATCGGCCTGACCATCATCACCAACCACTGGGCGCTGGCATTGCTGGGTTATGGCCTGTGCGGGCTGGGTTGCGCCAATGTCTCGCCCGTGCTGATTTCCTCCCTCAGCCGGCAGGATGCAATGCCGGTGCACCTGGCCGTGACGGCCGCCACCACAGTGGGCTTCGCGGGCGTACTCGTCGGACCCGCGATGATCGGGTTGATCGCCCACTACAGCTCCCTGACCATAGCCTTCGTGCTGCTGGCACTGCTACTGGCCAGCCTGGTTCTCGGTAGCCGCCGGTTCGTCGACTGAACACCATGGCCCTCGCCGTCAACAACCCCTAAAATGCGCGCCCTATGCGCATCTCCGACCTCCACCAGCAGCTCGCCGACATCGGCGCCAAGCCCGTTCACATCGGGCGGATCACCCGAGCCTGGCTGCAGGGCCGGCCGCTGGATGCCGGTACGCGCCACCAGAAGAGCGAGGATTTCCTGCCGCTCTCGGTGCGCCAAGACCTGCCGGAGGTAGAGCGGCGTCTCACCGCATTGCTCCAGTTGCGCTCAGAGCACCCGGCCGAAGATGGCTCGGCGCGCCTGCTGGTGGCGCTGGAAGACGGCCAGATGGTGGAAAGCGTGCTGCTGCCGCGCGGCGGGCTGTGTGTTTCCAGCCAGGTAGGTTGCGCAGTGGGTTGCCTGTTCTGCATGACCGGCAAGAGCGGCCTGCTGCGCCAGGTAGGCAGCGTCGAGATCCTCGCTCAGGTCGCCCTCGCGCGCCGCTTTCGCCCTGTGAAGAAGGTGGTGTTCATGGGCATGGGCGAGCCGGCGCACAACCTCGACAACGTGCTTGAGGCCATCGACCTGCTGGGCACTGACGGCGGTATCGGTCACAAGAACCTGGTGTTTTCAACGGTTGGTGACTACCGCGTATTCGAGCGGCTGCCACAGCAATCGGTCAGGCCTGCGCTGGCCTTGTCGCTGCACAGCACCCATGCCGCCATGCGCCGCGAGCTGCTGCCCCGCGCACCACAGATCGACCCCGCCGAGCTGGTCGAATTGGGTGAAGCCTATGCGCGACTGGTGGACTACCCGATCCAGTACCAGTGGACGCTCCTGGCCGGCATAAACGACAGCCAGGAAGAGATGGACGGCATCATCCGCCTGCTCAAGGGCAAGTTCGCGATCATGAACGTGATTCCCTATAACAGCCTGGACAGCGACGCCTACCAACGCCCCACCACCGAGCGCATCCACCAGATCATGCGTTACCTGCACGAGAACGGTGTGCTGACCAAGGTGCGCAACTCCGCCGGCCAGGACATCGACGGCGGCTGCGGGCAGCTACGCGCCCGCGCCGAGCGCGTGCTCAAGGCACCGAGAGAAATCGTCGTCGGTTGAAGGCACGTCCCGCACCATTGCAGGTCATAGAACGCGCACCGCAAATACCCACAAGGACAGACATGCACACATTGGAACGTCTCAGACGCGGCGAGCTGGCGGGTGTCACCCGGCTCGATCTTTCGGAAGGACTGACGGAATTCCCGCGGGAAATCTTCACCTTGGCCGGCAGCCTGGAGGTGCTCAACCTCTCCGGCAACCGGCTTTCCAGCCTACCGGACGATCTGCCGCGGCTGCACCGACTGCGCATCCTGTTCTGCTCGGACAATCGCTTCAGCGAAGTCCCTTCGGTGCTCGGCGATTGCGCCGAGCTGGAAATGGTGGGTTTCAAGGCCAACGACATCCACAGCCTGCCAGCAACCGCTCTGCCGCCGAAACTGCGCTGGCTGATCCTCACCGACAACCAGCTGAAACAGCTGCCGGAGGAAATCGGCCGCTGCCAGCGCCTGCAAAAACTGATGCTGGCCGGCAACCGCCTGCGCGCCCTGCCCAAAACGCTCGCCAACTGCCGCCGGCTGGAACTGCTGCGCATCGCGGCCAACCACCTGCCTAGTCTGCCCGCCTGGCTGCTGACGATGCCACGCCTGAGCTGGCTCGCCTTTGCCGGCAATCCGTTCAGCGATACCATCGAAGCCGCCGCACTGGCGCAGCACCCGATACCGCCCATCGCGCGTGAGCACATCGTTTTCGGCGAGGTTCTCGGCCAGGGTGCTTCGGGCATCATCCATCGCGCCGAATGGCAGCCGCCGGCGCAGGCCACCAAGGCCATGGCCGCCAAACTGTTCAAAGGTAGCCTGACCAGTGACGGCCTACCCCACAGCGAAATGGCCGCCTGCATCGCAGCAGGTGAGCATCCCAGCCTGATTCGGATCGCCGGGCCGCTTGCCGATCGTGACGATGCGCCGCCAGGCTTGCTGATGGAGCTGATCGATCCGTCCTTCCATGTGCTGGCCAGCCCGCCATCGCTCGCCAGTTGCACCCGCGATTGCTACGCGCCGCAACAGCGATTCGATGCCGAGCAAGTGCTGAAGATCGCCGCCAGCGTCGCCAACGGCATGCAGCACCTTCACGCGCGCGGCATTCTTCATGGCGACCTCTATGGTCACAACCTGCTCGTCGATCCTTCTGGCCGAACGCTGCTCAGCGATTTCGGCGCGGCCTCCTTCCATGATCCGCTCGATGACGAAGGTCAGGCATTACAGCGACTCGAAGCCAGGGCCTTCGGCTATCTGCTGGAGGAGTTGCTGGAGCGCTGCGAAGATGTCGAACGGAATCCGCGTCTGCAGCAGCTGAGCGCGCTGCGGCAGCAGTGCCTACTCGACACTCCGCTGCAACGTCCCGACTTTGGCAGCCTGGTAAGCGAGATCAACGCCATCGGCAACAGACCCTAGACGGCTATCATTCATTCACATCCTGAACGACAGTCCGCTCATGCCCGCATCCGACTCGCCTGCCAACACCAAGCCCCTGGACCTCGATCCCTTCGTCATCGGGCTGAAGCAACGACTCCCCGAAGAGCTGCGCGAAAGCTTCACCGATGAACAGCTGCAAGGCCTGCGCACGGCCCTCGCGACCCGCTCATGGGCGCGACACAAGCTGGACCTGCGCGGCACCTTCAGCTTCTGGCGAACCCAGTACTATTACGTACTGGTTGCCGGTCGCAACAAGCGCGACCTGACACGAGGGCAGCAAAGACTCTCCATGGCAGCCAAGGCCGGCGCGATCACCCTGTTCCTGCTTTTCTCGCTACTTCTGGGGCTGATCATGCTCTACGTCCTGAAGTCCGCACTCGGCATCAACCTGCTGCCCAACCACTCACTGGGGTTATGGGACTGGATCAAGGGCAGCCGTTGAACGAACTCAGCCTGCGCGAAGCCTGAGCAAAGTATGACCCAGGCCGATATCGTCGACCTGTTCGGCAACGACGAAACCGGCTTCCTCAACGATATCGAGCATGTCCTTGCTGCGATAGAAACGACTGTTACCGTTGGCCAAGCAGGTGAAATACAGCGACGTGGCGTTGAGGCTGTAGGCCGCCGCCTCGAAATGCTGGCGGTCCCAGAACAGCTCGAGAATGTAGACGCTGGCATCCAGCCGCATGGCAGCGCGAATCCGCCGCAGGATGCGCAGAATCTCTATCGGCGAGAAACAATCGAGGAACTGGCTCATCCACCAGATATCAGCGTCGGCCGGCAACGGCTGGCTGTCGTCGAGGATGTTCATCGGGTGGCCATGAATGCGCGCCTCGAAGCCATGCTCCCGAGCATTGTCCAGTGCCAGCGCCAGTTGCCGCGGCAGGTCGACGATAGTCATGTGCACCTCTTCATCCTGGGCGCAGCATTGCAGAGACCATTTGCCGGTGTTGCCACCAATATCGACAATGGTCCTCGGTCGCTCGGCAAAGATCCGCTGTAGCAGCTCGGGGAATGCTTTGTCGCTGTAGAAGTGATCGAAGTCGAACCAGCTCTTGCGCGCCTTCTCCGGCAGGCACGACAGTCCTTCGTAGATGGTGGGCCAGTCACCGAATTCGCGCAGGCCTTCTGGGCGACCGCTGCGGATGGTTTCGGTGAGGTGCGACATGGCGCGATAGCAGACGTCCGCGGTGAAATCCATATTCACCCGGGTCATCGCATCGTGCAGCAGAAAGTGGCCCAGGCGTGCCAACACGTAGTTGTCGCCGTTTTGCGTCACGACCAGAGCGCTGAGCCCCATATCCAGCAGGACCTTGGCCCCATATTCGGAAACCTCGCTGCGCTCGGCGATCTGCTGCGCGCTCAAGCCCGTTGGCCCGGCCTCGTCCAGTACGGCAAGAATGCCCAACTCGCGCAGGCTCTGCGCAGCCTGGAAGGCAATAGGGGCGAAGGCCAGTTTCTGCGCCTGTTCCTTGGCTTGCAAAGCCGTCAACGGATCTACTGCATAACGACTCAAAATACATCTCCCGTGCGCTGTTGGTGCATCGCGTGCCGGATTGTCCGATCTTTTTCACGCGCCGCAATGGTAAATCACTACGGTCGAAAAAAGACGATTCACCATGGCGGCTCGTCATCCGGAGCGGAAATCCTGACTAGACTGAAGGAACCAGGCTTCCCGAGGTAGGCATGGACAGCGACGACAAGAACAAGCTGACGTTTCGCCAGATGCTGCAGAGCATCCTGGCCGGCGCCCTGGGCGTGCAGAGCGGAAAGAACCGCGCGCGCGACTTCAGCCACGGCAAGCCCAGCCACTTCATCCTCTTCGGGCTGGGCTTCACGCTGATCTTTATTCTGGTAATTCTGGGAATCGTGAAGCTGGTGATCTATCTGGCAGGTCTCTGAAGCAGCTCGGCCAAGGTCTATTGATGGCTGACCCAGAACACCGCAGTACCTACCGCCAGCACGATCAGCATGAAAATTGCGGCGGCATCTACCAGGCTGTCGCTGCCTTTATGGTTCGAATGGTTGGCCACGGCCATTCTCCTTCGTTGCGAAATCCAGGTTCCTGGAGTTAAGACCACTGCAACCAAGGCCTCAAGGCGCATGCTCTAAATGCCCAAAAAGCATCGTTTGGTTCTAAACATATTCCCAAACATCACTTTTGCGCATAACAACTAACTGGTATCTTGCCGCCTCCCTGATGGGTGCGCGGCCGTGCGCGCGAGAACAGAGCGTTGAAAACCTAGGCGAGGCAAGGCTTTCAACGCCCTGACAAGCTGTAGACAGCCTGAACAGGATACTCAATGTACGTTTACGACAAGTACGATCACCAGATCGTCAAAGAACGCGTCAATCAGTTCCGCGAGCAGACCCGCCGTTACCTGGCCGGTGAGCTGACTGATCCTGAATTCCTACCGCTGCGCCTGCAGAACGGTCTGTATATCCAGCGTTACGCACCGATGCTGCGCATCGCGGTGCCCTATGGCCTGCTTTCCTCGACGCAGGTCCGCAAGCTGGCCGAGATCACGCGCAAGTACGACAAGGGCTACGCCCATATCAGTACCCGTACCAACGTGCAGTTGAACTGGCCGGATCTCGAAGACGTGCCCGAGATCCTCGCCGAGCTCGCCACGGTACAGATGCACTCGATCCAGACCAGCGGCAACTGCATCCGCAACACCACCACCGACCAGTTCGCCGGCGTGGCCAAGGACGAGCTGATCGACCCGCGCCCCTGGTGCGAAATCATCCGTCAGTGGTCGACCTTCCACCCCGAGTTTGTACGCCTGCCGCGCAAGTTCAAGATCGCCATCAATGGTGCAGTGAGCGACCGTGCGGCCATCGGCGTGCACGACATCGGTCTCGAAGCGGTGAAGAACGCCGAAGGCGAGCTGGGCTTCCGCGTGGCAGTCGGCGGCGGTCTGGGTCGCACCCCGATCGTTGGCAGCTTCATCAATGAATTCCTGCCCTGGAAGCACCTGCTGACCTATCTCGAAGCCATTCTGCGCGTGTACAACCGCTATGGCCGCCGTGACAACAAGTTCAAGGCGCGCATCAAGATCCTGGTCAAGGCACTGACACCGGAAGTCTTCGCCGAGCGGGTCGATGCCGAATGGGAATACCTCAAGGACGGTCCCAGCACCCTGACCGACGAAGAAGTCCAGCGGGTTGCACAGTATTTCGTCGACCCGGCCTACAAGTCGCTCGAAGACCAGGACGAAGCCCTCCGTCAACTGGATGCCGAGCATCCCGGCTTCGCCCGTTGGCGCGAGCGCAACGTGGTTGCGCACAAGAAGCCCGGTTACGCCGCAGTGACCCTGTCGCTGAAAAGCACCGGTGTTGCGCCCGGCGACGTCACCGACAAGCAGCTGGACATGATCGCCGACCTCGCCGATCGCTACAGCTTCGGCGAGGTACGCAACTCCCACGAGCAGAACATTATCCTTGCCGACATCGAGCAATCGCGTCTGTTCGAGCTCTGGCACGAACTGCGCGAGCTGGGCGTCGCCACGCCGAACATCGGCCTGCTGACCGACATCATCTGCTGCCCCGGCGGCGACTTCTGCTCGCTGGCCAACGCCAAGTCGATCCCGATCGCCGAAGCGATCCAGCGCCGTTTCGATGACCTGGACTATCTGTTCGACATCGGCGACCTGGACCTGAACATTTCCGGCTGCATGAACGCCTGTGGTCACCACCACGTCGGCCACATCGGCATCCTCGGCGTCGACAAGAAAGGCGCGGAGTTCTATCAGGTTTCCATCGGCGGCAGTTCGGGCCGTGACACCACCCTGGGCCAGATTCTCGGCCCGTCCTTCGCCCAGGACGACATGCCCGACGTCATCGAAAAAATCATTGGCGTCTACGTGGAGCAACGTAACGAAGATGAACAGTTTCTCGACACTTTCCGCCGTATCGGCATCGATCCCTTCAAGGAACGCGTCTATGCAGCGAATCATTAAGGGCGACCAGGTCGTCGACGAAACCTGGCACCTGCTGGCCAAGGACGTCCCGCTGGCAGAGATACCGAACAGCGACGATGTGATAGTGCCGATGCAACTCTGGCTGGAACACGCCCACGCCCTCAAGGCGCGTGATGGTGGCCTGGGCATCTGGCTGGAGGCCGACGAAGCCATCGAGGACATCGTCGACGAGCTCGAACACTTCCAGGTCGTGGCGCTGAACTTCCCGGCGTTCACCGACGGCCGGCATTTCTCCAGCGCACGCCTGCTGCGCGAGCGCTATGGCTACAAGGGGGAGATCCGCGCCATTGGCGACGTGCTGCGTGACCAGTTGTTCCTGATGCGTCGCTGTGGCTTCGACGCCTACGCCGTGCGCCCCGATCGCGATCCCTACGACGCGTTGGAAGGCCTGAAGGATTTCTCGGTCACCTACCAGTCGGCAGCGGACGACGCGCTGCCACTGTTCCGCAGGCGCCGCTGAGCCATCCCGTACTGCAAGCCACGAAGAAGCCCGCACCTCTGATGCGGGCTTCTTCGTACTGGCGCTGGATGTGAAACGCGACGAAAGCCGCCTGCAATTTCCGGTGCTGAAAAGCATTCAACGGCTCCCAGCAATTGCACCTCGATCAGCCCGCTGCAGTAGCGGTTAACATGCAGCGATTTTCACTACGGAGGATCGCCACGTGAGTTGCATCAGTGAAAGGATCGACCGGCTGCGCACGAGGATTCCCAGCTTCGCCTGCGTTCCGGGCTGTCACGACTGCTGCGGGCCGGTCACGACCTCGTCCATGGAAATGTCGCGGCTACCGGTCAAAAGCGAATCCGAGCATGATGCCGCGCTCGCCGACTGGCGCTGTGTCCACCTCGGCCCGGATGGCTGCGAAGTCTACGACCAGCGCCCGCTGATCTGCCGACTGTTCGGGACGACGCTCAGCCTGCCCTGCCCACGCGGACGCGGGCCGGACAAGCCAACCGAGCCGCATATCGAGCGCCAGGTTCACCAACTGATCGCCTCGACTCGCCAAGTGTTGGTCTAGCGCCGCTGTAAACACAGGCCGCTCACCGGGCGCGGCTTCGTTCAGCTCAGGTTCAGCCAGGGTTCAGACATCATTCAGCAGCCTCCACGCAAGATTGCAGGGGTAGAATGTAGCCTCGTGCAGATACCAGGAAGAAAGGAATGCCACTGGACCGCAACAAAAAGCTGGCTCGCAAACACATAGACCTGACCTGGAACAGAGGACACATAGCGCTGGCCGAGCAGTTGCACAGCAAGGATTTTCTCTACAAGAGTTCCTTCGTCGGCCGGCCACTTGGCAGTGGCGAGTTCCTGGCCATGGTCGAGCAGATCCGCACCGCCATGCCGGACCTGGAAGTAGTCATCGAGGAATGCCTGGCCGAAGCCGACAAGGTGGTGACTTGGAGCACCCTCATCGGCACCATCGAGAAGCCCGCGCTGGGCTATTCCCCCAGCGACAAGGTGCTGAGCATATCGGCAATGGCGTTCTGGACCCTTACGCCGGCTGGCCAGATACGAGAAATCTGCACCATGTTCGACATGGAAAGCTTCCGCGCTCAGCTCGGCCTGGACACCCGCCCCTTCGCGGAAAAAGCTCTGCCATAGGCAGGCCGTCCATTGCGGCAGATCAGTTTGCAGCCGGCAGGATCCGACCGCGGCATTCACCAAACCCTATGGGCGGATAGCCCTCTCGTCGGCAACGCGCCTTGAGAATGATTTCGTCACCATCCTCCAGGAAAGTGCGGATCTCGCCACCAGGCAGCTCCAGCACCCTCTTGCCCCCCTGGGTGATTTCCAGAAGGCTGCCGCAGCTGTCGTCACGCTCGCCCGATAGAGTGCCAGAACCGAACAGATCGCCCGGCTGCAGGCTGCAGCCGTTGACACTGTGGTGCGCCACCATCTGCGCCACGGTCCAGTACATGTTGCGGGTGCTGCTGAGGGTAATCCGCTGCGCCGGCAGACCCTTGTCGCGCATCCGCCGGGTCAGCAGCAGCACCTCCAGCTCGATATCCAGCGCACCCTGCTGCTGGTCCTTCCCATCGTAGAGATAGGGCAGCGGTTGCGGATCACCCTCGGGGCGCGCCGGCTGGGCACAACGGAAGGGTTCCAGCGCTTCGGGCATCACGACCCAGGGCGAGACACTGGTAGCGAAGCTCTTGGAGAGGAACGGCCCCAGCGGCTGGTATTCCCAGGCCTGCAGGTCGCGCGCCGACCAATCATTGAGCAGGCAGAAACCCGCCACATGGCCGCCCGCCTCGCCGATCGGAATCGCCTCGCCGCGAGCGTTGCCCTGGCCGATCCAGATGCCCAACTCCAGCTCGTAGTCGAGCCGCTTGCTCGGACCAAAGCTCGGCTCGCTGGCACCCGCCGGCAAGGTCTGGCCATTGGGGCGTCTCACCGTTGCGCCGGACACATCGACGGTCGAAGCGCGACCGTGATAACCGATGGGAACGTACTTGTAGTTCGGCAGCAGCGGATTATCCGGACGGAACAGCTTGCCGACGTTGTTGGCGTGATGGATGCCGACATAGAAGTCGGTGTAGTCGCCCACCCTGGCCGGCAGATGCATCCGACAGCGATCCATCGGCTGCAGCAACGACTCGCCCATGTGCTGCAACTGCTCGCGCCGCTCTCCATCTTCCGCCAGCAGGTTCTGCAATGCCTGGCGTAGCGCCTGGCGCGCCGATGTGCCCAGGTCGAAAAAGGCGTTGAGACTGCTGGCGCTGGCGGCCTTAGCAGCCTCGGCGGCCTGCCCCTCGAACAGCCCTGCCTCGCAGGCAACGCTCAGGTCGAAGATGCAGTCGCCCACCGCGACACCGCCACGCGGCTGCCCACCGTCGCGGCTGAAGATGCCCAGCGGCAGGTTGGCGAGGGAAAACTCCGAATGGCCGTTGGCCGACTCGACCCAACTGCTTAGCTCTGTTCGTGCGGTCATGGTTTGTACGGTCATGTCATTTCTCGTTCTTGTCGAAGGACTTGGCCAAGCCGGCCCAGCAGCTATCGTAGTCGTCCTGCAGCTGTGGGCTTTCCAGTGCCAGGCGCGTCGGGCGAAGCACCTGGCCGGTCTCGAACATAAAGGCCATGGTGTTCTCGATCTTGTGCGGTTTGAGTTCAGCGTTGGTCGCTTGTTCGGTCGAGACGTGATCAGGCCCATGAGCGCTCATGCAGTTGTGCAGCGAGGCGCCACCGGGCGAGAAGCCGTCAGCCTTAGCATCGTAGGCGCCGGCGATCAGCCCCATGAACTCGTTCATCAGGTTGCGATGGAACCACGGCGGGCGGAAGGTGTTTTCCGCCACCATCCAGCGCGGCGGAAAGATCACGAAGTCGATGTTGGCCATGCCATGGATGGCGCTGGGCGAGGTCAGCACGGTGAAGATCGAGGGGTCCGGATGATCGAAACTGACCGTGCCGATGGTATTGAAGCGACGCAGGTCGTACTTGTAGGGCACGTTGTTGCCATGCCAGGCGACCACGTCCAGCGGCGAGTGGTCGAGTTCTGTCGACCAGAGCTCACCGAGGAACTTCTGCACCAGCTGCACCGGCTCGTCACGTTCCTCGAAATGCGCAACCGGCGCGAGAAAGTCGCGCGGATTGGCCAGGCCATTACTGCCGATCGGGCCCAGGTCAGGCAGGCGCAAGGCGCAGCCGTGGTTCTCGCACAAATAGCCACTGACACTGGCATCGAGCAGCTCGACGCGAAACTTCATACCGCGCGGAATCACGGCGATTTCCAGCGGCGCGACTTCCAGCACGCCCAGTTCGGTAACCAGCTTCAGCCTGCCCTGCTGCGGGACGATCAGCAACTCGCCGTCAGCGTCGAAGAACACGCGCTCCATCGACTGGTTCGCCGCATAACGATAGATGCTGGCACCCGTCGGCTGGCTCGGCTCGTCATTGGCGGCAATGCACATCAGACCGTCGATGAAATCCGTCGCGGCCTCCGGAGTCGGTGCGGGGTTCCAGCGCAGACGGTTGGGCGTGACCGCGCCCAAGGCGCTGTCCAGCTGCCGTTCCATTCGCTGGTACTTGCGATGTTTGGCCGACGGACGAATGCGGTACAGCCAGGTCCGTCGCGCTTCGTTGCGCGGCACGGTGAAGGCCGTGCCGGACAGCAGTTCGGTATAGAGCCCGTACGGCACCTTCTGGGGCGAGTTCTGGCCCACCGGCAAGGCACCGGGCAAGGCTTCGCTGCTGAACTGGTTGCCAAAGCCGGGCAGATACTCGAGGTTTCTTGCGGATTGTTGTTGTGGTTGCATGACCGCCTCACGTATAGCGTAATTCGCTTACGCGAAAAGTAATTTGAACTCCCCTCAGCGTCAAGTTATAAACACCGCCTCCACAGACGGGCGGTTCGACTCATGACAGAAAGCAATACAGGTGGCGCAGGTCGGCGGCAGAAGGTACAGGCCGCCGAAGTGGGAACGGATATCCTCACCGCGCTGGCGGAGCTGGCACCGGCAACCTCCCTGTCGCGTCTGGCCGAGCACGTCGGCATGCCGGCCAGTAAGGTGCACCGCTATCTGCAGGCGCTGATCGCCAGCGGTTTCGCCGAACAGAATGCCACCACCAACCACTACGGCCTGGGCCCTGCCGCACTCTTCGTCGGCCTCGCGGCGCTAGGCCGGCTGGATGTGGTCAAGCTGGCTACGCCCTATCTCGCCGAATTGCGCGACGAGCTCAACGAGACCTGCTTTCTCGCGGTGTGGGGCAACCGTGGCCCGACCGTGGTGCATGTCGAGCAGGCCGTGCGCGCGGTCACTCTGGTCACCCAGGTGGGCTCGGTATTGCCGCTGCTGGGCTCGTCCACCGGGCTGGTGTTCAACGCGTTTCTCGCCGATGCCGAAACAGCCGATCTGCGCAACCTGGAATTGCAAACGCCCTCCGCACCCTCCTCTCGTGATCTGCAAGCCGCAATGGAGCGGCTTCGCCAGACACAGTTGCAATCAGTGCGGGGGCTGCTGATGGCCGGTGTCAACGCGCTCTCCGCGCCACTGTTCAGCGGCGACCAGCGGATCGCGGGAGTCGTCACCGTAGTCGGTACTGAGCCGGGTTTCATGGCCGAACCCGATGGCAAGGCGGCGCAGACGCTACTGCGGATCACCCGCCGGATCAGCGAGCGAATGGGCGCACGGTTCAGCGAATGAAAGGAACGACGGACTGGCAGCACTACAGCCATATGCCGCTGGATTCCGCAGTTCATAGCCCGGACTTCGAAACAACCACGGTGACCTTGTCGAACAACACGCCGATGGAGCACGAAACACGTTTCTGAGCGATCGTCTCAACGCATCGCGTCGCTGACCAGTCGCAGCGTCGTGGGCACTTCCAGCACCTTCTGGCGCTGTTGGAGCACGATATCCAGCACGCGGCTTGGCTGCAGTTCCAGGTCGTCGAAGGTCACCAGTTGGCCCGGTTCGAGCCGGCGTTTGAGCACGGCATTGCTCAGCAAACCAATGGGGACGTGATCGGGACTGCCGGCCAGGCACACGGCCTCGCCGCGCACATCGAAGCCACCGATACCACGACCGATCCGCTCGCCGATCCCGAGCTCGCGCTTGGCGATCGCCGCGACACCCAGCGTCGGTGCAGTGGAGTTGTTCAGCAGCACGCCGCCGCCAGCAAGCACTCGGCAGATAGTCTTGCCGACTTCCAGCGAGCAGAGATGGAAGGGCCGCGTCAGCACGTAGTAAGGCCCGGCACCCAGCTTGAAATACTCGATGGCAGGCGCCTGCTCGACGTCGTGCCTGCAGACCAGGAAGACGCCACCGGCGGGATAGCCGCTGGGCACCACGTAATCGACGATCGGCTGCCCCAGGCCATCGGCGATCATGCCCAGTATCTCGGCGCTGCGGTTCAGGTCGGTAGAAGCCAGCCCTTCAAGCCCCTGTCGGGAAATAGTGGCACCGAAGCCGTTGCCCACCACCACCTGCTCGATCTGCACCTTGGTACCATCGGTGAACGAGGTGGTCTGATTCAGACTGATGCCTTGCCGCTTCGACCAGTACTCCATGTCGGCCCGGCTCGGGTTGTGGTTCAGATAGCCCTTCATGTTGCCGTAGACAAGCGGCTCGAAGCCCATCCGCAGCGCGTCTTCGCGCAGCGCAGCCAGGGAACCAGGCTGGTCGCCCTCCGCCTCCGTGAGCAATCCCCTGCCAGCCAGGTACGAGCCCGTGGTGACCTGCAGCTCGGCGTTGATGGTCACCACGGGCAACCCGGCCTCGAATGCCCGCTCGATGACCTCAGTCCCGAACCCCACATCGCCGGTACACTCGACGATGATGTCCGAATGGTCGATCAGGTCGTCGATCGAGTGGGTCAATACATCGGCAGCTGGAAAATCGGCGAGTGTGGCGATGCTCCTGCGTGTCAGCACCCGGCTGATCTTCAGCTGTGGGTAATGGCGCAATATCAGGCGAACCAGGCAGTGCGAAATCATTCCCGTGCCCGAAATACCTACTCTTTTTCCAACTGCATCGTTCATCACGGAATCCTTTCGTTGTTGCCCAAGCGGACATTGATAAATAAAACGCCGCCCATCCGTACATCCGGACGGGCCGGCGGAAGCATTCTTATCCCTGGCTGTACAACCTGAACGGAACACGGCTCGGCGCCGGGCCGGACGAGGCGTCCGGCAGCTCGTTCAGGTGTCGAATCACATGGCGCAGCTCATCCCGCCAGGGTTTGGGCCGAATACCGAAGACCTCTTCGATCCGACGACAGTCGAACACCGACCAGGCCGGCCGGGCAGCCGCGCGCGGCAGGCTTTCGCTGGCGATGGGCAACACGCGGGGGGGCTTGTCGATCAGGCCCACACGCGCCGCTTCACGGAATATTTCCTCGGCAAACGCAGCCCATGAGCAAGGCGAGGAACTGCAGTAGTGGTACAGACCCCACGGCAGGGTTCCCTCGCGGCAATAGCGCGCGGCCAACTCGATCAGCACACGGGCGATGCTTCGGGAACGGGTCGGACAGCCGACCTGATCGCTGACCACGGAGATTTCATCGCTCTTGCCACCCAGCTTGAGCATGGTCTTGACGAAGTTGTTGCCATGTTCGCCGTAGATCCAACTGGTCCGCAGGATCAGGTAGCAGTCGAGACGGGATCTGATGGCCTCCTCGCCAGCCAGCCGCGTCGCACCGTATACGCTGGCCGGCAACGTCGGGTCGGTTTCCCGGTACGGCTGGTCACCATCACCGGAAAATACGTATTCGCTGGAAAGATGGAACAACGGTATGCCGAACATCCTGGCTGCTTCGGCAAGATTGGCGACACCATGGCAATTGACCGCCTCGGCCTGGGCGATCTCGGCTTCGGCATGATCTAGATTGGTATAGGCGGCTGCATTGATGATCAGCGCCGGTTGGTAACGCTCCAGCACCTGGCCGATCTGCGTCCGACAGGTGATATCGAGTTCCTCGTGCGACAGGCCGATTGCCTCCAGACCGAAGCTGGCCGCCTGGTTGAGCAGACAATGCCCCACCTGACCGCCGGCGCCGCAAACCAGAATCCTGGGCATGACCGAAGCCACGGCGGATATCTCGTGCTGGGCGCCCCCCTGTGCGACGTTCATCGGTTCGTCGCCTGCCGATTGCTCCAAAGCGATCAAAGCCTGGTCGAGAACCGACACCATCGGGCTCAACCGGCGCACGGAAACACCCAGCGCTTCGAGTGGCGCATCCGCGGCCTCGACCTGGGGATTGAAACCAAAAGCCTCCCACAGCCCCTGCAGCACGATCTTCGCCTTGGCGAACTGTCCGGCCCTGATCAGCCGCACGACCAATAGCGCGCGAGAAAGCATCAGACTCGCGGCGCGCCGATTGCCGGCATAACGGCGCGCCACGAAGAACTCATTGCGGATGAAATGACGATGCAACGCAATCCGGGCCGGATCGATTTCGCGACGGATATCGATGGTTCCGCTCACCCGCCGCAAGTGCCGAACCTTGCTGGCGGCGACCAGATAGCCGGGTACGTCCTGACTGATTCTCAGCGTGAACTCGGTGTCATCGCCCCACATGAACATCGGCGCGAGCGGCAGACCATGGCGTTCCAGCGATGCCCTGGGCACCAGGATCGAAACATAGGTCGCCGGCCGCACCGGTACCACGCCCAGATCGAGCAACGCGGGCCAGTTTCCGTAATCGATGGTGTTGGCGCGCTGGTCAACACTCGGCACGTTGGTCAGCAGCCCGTCTTCGGTATAGGCCAGCGACAGCAGGAAGGAATGCGCCTGGTCCTGCGCCCGCAACCGCTCCTTGGCGTCGATGAGTTGCTGCAGGGCATCCAGCTCGGGAATGACATCGTCATCCATCATCCAGACAAAATCAGCGCCGAGCTGGTAGGCAATGCGAAAACCGGCGCTGAAACCGCCCGAAGCACCGGTATTGCGGGAAAGCACATAGATTTTCAGGTTGGCCAGAGGTAGCTGTTGCAGCATTTCCTCCGTGCCGTCATGGCTGGCGTTATCGACGACGACGATGCCATCGCAACGCCGGCTCTGCTGGTTGATCACCTCAAGGCAACGTTTGAGCAAATCCTTGCGTTTGTAGGAAAGGACCACCGCGAATATCTGTTCCATATAGCGCGCTCGGCAATAATTAAAGGGATGCTGTCCATGGCAACCGAACGACGGAACATCCTCCGCAAGGATGTATTCAAGGCAAGGCACGGTCAGGATGATGGGTGCTGGCCATCACGTTCGGTCAGACGCGGCGGAAGCGCGACGGTTCCCCATTTTTTTGAAAACATTGCAAAACATGTCGGAAATTCTGCTGGACGGGTGTCATCAGCCCGACAGTTTCCGAATGAGGTTCGCGCATGTCACTGGCGCCCAGTTCGCGCACCGGGCATTCCCCGAGGACGGATTGACCGGCACGCCCGTCCGAAGGCGAGCGGCCGATGGTCCTGTGAGAGGCCACGGGGTGAGGCGAATGATCGTTATCGAACCCGGGTTCTACCTCAGCAAGCGGAAACCGGGATCAGGCCTGCAGCTTGGCCAGTTGTTCGAGAAATGCCGGCTCATCCAGGACCTTGAGTCCCAGTTCGCTGGCCTTGGCCAACTTGGAGCCAGCCCCCGGCCCCGCCACCACGCAATGAGTCCTGGCTGACACCGAGCCGGAGACCTTGGCGCCCAGCGACTCCAGCCGTATTTTCGCCTCGTCCCGACTCATGGTCTCGAGAGTGCCGGTGAGCACCCAGGTCTGGCCTGCAAGAGGCAGCCCCTCGATCGATTTGTGCTCGCTCTGCCAGTGCATGCCGAAGTCCCGCAGTTGAGCTTCCACATCACGGGCGCGCTGGGCGTTCTCGGGAACGTCGAAATAGTCGCGCAAGGCTCGCGCAGCCTTCTCGTTGAGACGTTCGACCTGGCGCAGGTCGAGCCAGTCAGCAGCGATGATCGCCTCCAGGCTGCCGAAGCGATCGGCCAAACGTTGCGCGCCGGTGCGGGCGATGAAGGGGATGTCGAGCTTGTCGAGCAGGCCGGCCAGGGTCGCGCAGGCAGCGAATTCGGGATGGATATCGCCCTCTTCCTGCAACTCAACGCCGCGTTCGCGCAATTGCTCGATGACCAGGCGATTATGCTCGTCCTGGAAGAAGCTGTGGATTTCGTGCGCGACCTCCAGGCCGACATCGGGCAGGTAGACCAGCACGTCTGGCAACGCGCGGGCCACACGCTCCAGCGAGCCCAGGGCACGGGCCAGCAGCTTGGCGGTCTCCTCACCTACATCGGGAATGCCCAGCGCATAGATGAACCGCGCCAGAGCCGGCGTCCGGCTCGCCTCGATGGACTTCAGCAGGTTGCGACTGGAAACCTCGGCGAAGCCTTCAAGCACGACGACCTGCTCGAAGGTCAGGCAGTAGAGATCGGCGGGTGAGCGAATCAGCTCCTTGTCCACCAACTGCTCGACGATCTTGTCGCCGAGGCCGTCGATATCCATGGCGCGGCGTGAAACGAAATGGATTATCGCCTGCTTGAGCTGCGCCTGGCAGGCCAGGCGCCCGACGCAGCGATAGATCGAGCCTTCACTCACCGTCTCCCGTCCCTTGCTGCGCTTGATCAACTGGGTACGCTCGACCGCCGAGCCGCACACCGGGCAGCTTTCTGGAACCGCCACCGCGCGAGCATCGGCCGGACGCCGTTCGGCGATGATGCCGAGGATCTGTGGAATAACGTCTCCGGCGCGGCGGACGATAACGGTATCGCCGATCATCACGCCCAGGCGCGCCACCTCGTCCATGTTGTGCAGCGTCGCGTTGGATACCGTCACACCGGCGACCTGTACCGGCTTGAGCCGCGCCACCGGCGTGATCGCCCCCGTACGCCCGACCTGGAACTCGACTCCCTGCAGTTCAGTGATCTCCTCGCGCGCGGGAAACTTGTGGGCGATCGCCCAGCGCGGCTCGCGCGCCCGGAAGCCCAGTTCGCGCTGCTGTGCGATGGAATTGACCTTGAACACCACGCCGTCGATTTCGTAGGGCAGCGCGTCGCGCTTCTCTCCCACCGCCTGGAAATACTCACGGCACTCGGCCAGGCCCCGTGCCAGCTTCAGCTCGCGGCTGATCGGCAATCCCCAGCCCTTCAGCGCCTGCAGAATGCCGATGTGCGTGTCGGCCAGCTCGCCGTCGCTACGGCCAACGCCGTAGGCGCAAAGCTCCAGCGGTCGGCTGGCGGTGATCTTCGAATCCAGCTGGCGCAGACTGCCGGCCGCCGCATTGCGCGGGTTGGCGAAGGGCTTGCCGCCACTTTCCAGCTGGCGTGCGTTCAGCGCCTCGAAGCCGGCCTTGGGCATGTAGATTTCGCCGCGTACTTCGAGCACCGCAGGCCAGCCGCTGCCATGCAGTTTCAGCGGAATGTTGCGCACGGTGCGCACGTTGGCACTGATGTCTTCGCCCGTGTTGCCGTCACCACGCGTCGCGCCCCGCACCAGATGACCGTTCTCGTAGAGCAGGCTCACCGCGAGACCATCGAGTTTCGGCTCGCAGCTGTATTCCAGCTCGGCACCATCACCGAACAGGTCGCCAGCCGGCAGATCCAGCCCTTCGCGTGCCCGGCGATCAAAGTCGGTCAGGTCCTGCTCCTCGAACGCATTGCTCAGACTGAGCATCGGTATTTCGTGGCGCACTTGGCCGAAGGCCGCCAGCGCTTCGCCACCCACCCGCTGGGTGGGCGATTCGGGGGTGACCAATTCGGGATGCTCGGCCTCCAGCGCTCGCAGCTCCTTGAACAGCCGATCGTACTCGGCATCCGGCACGCTGGGCTCGTCGAGCACGTAGTATCGATAGTTATGAGCGTCGATTTCACTGCGCAGTTCGGCAATGCGCTCGGCAGCAGTTTGGGCGGAAGGCATATGACGGAGCCGTAGCTGTGGCGATGCTGATTCGGACAGTATCAGCGCGCCTTGGTTGATGGTGAGGCGCGGGATTTTAGCCGATTACGCTATTAACGGCAGATGCGCGGGGTTCAGAGTGGCAGGTCTTAGGTCTGAGTCGCAGTGAGGGCGCGCGCCCGACAAGAGCGGCGCAGTGAATACGCTACCCCGTGGGAGCCGATCTTGGCGCGACGCTTTTGGCTTTACAGGCAAGCCTTCAGGTCGCACCTCACAGAAAAGAGCTTATCGCTTGATGGTCATCTGCCGACGCTCGTATTCGACGATGCGCTGGCGGTAATGCTCGATGGTCTGCGCGGTGAGCACGCTGCGCTGATCGTCCTTGAGTTCGCCATTGAGCTCGGCAGAGAGCTTGCGCGCAGCGGCCACCATGACGTCGAAGGCCTGCTTGGGATGACGCGGACCAGGCAGACCGAGGAAGAAACTCACCGCCGGCGTGGTGAAGTGGTCGATGTCGTCCAGGTCGAACACTCCGGGCTTGACTGCGTTGGCCATGGAAAACAGCACTTCGCCGTTGCCGGCCATGCTTTCGTGACGATGGAAGATATCCATCTCACCGAAACGCAGGCCGCTTTCGAGGATGTTCTGCAACAACGCCGGCCCGCGAAAACCGGAAGGGTCCCGGGAAATCACGTTGATCACCAGCACTTCTTCGACCGGCGGCAGGTCCTTGGAGGGCTCTTCTCGCTCGTCCTCCTCCTCGCCCACCACGGGGTTGAGCAGGGTCGGCACCGGCTCTTCGGTATTCAATTGCAGATCGCCCTGATAGGGCTCGCGATTGCGACGAACACTCGAATCACGCGAACTCATCGACGGCAGATCACTCTCGTCGAGCTCAGGTTCGCTGGCACGGCTGACGACACGCGCGGGGCCCAGCACATCGTGGGTGGATTCGTCGTCATCGGGAAGATTGGCAATGTTCCGGTCCAGCTTGAATTTCAACTTGCCCTTGCCGCCCCGCATGCGCCGCCAGCCGTCGAACAGAATGCCGGCGATGACAATGATGCCGATGACGATCAGCCACTCGCGCAGACCGATATCCATTAATGCTTAAACCTCTGATTCCGATGGTAAAGACGCGAAAACCGAGCCGCTGAACAGGCTCATCCGCGCATCGTAAAAATTGCGCCTTAAACTAGCACGACGAACGGTAGTTTTGCACCGCCCGCCCCTTCTCTTTTATAGGCACTCCTTTCTATCCGGACCAGCGTTGGTGCGGCCATCAGGCTTCCACCAACGCGACCGCCTGTTCGACATCCACAGTGACCAGCCTCGAGCACCCCGGCTCGTGCATGGTGACGCCCATCAACTGATCAGCCATCTCCATGGCGATCTTGTTGTGGGTGATGTAGATGAACTGCACCTTTTCCGACATCTCCTTGACCAGTCTTGCGTAACGGCCGACGTTGGCGTCGTCCAGCGGCGCATCCACTTCGTCCAGCATGCAGAACGGAGCGGGATTGAGCTGGAAGATGGCAAATACCAGCGCCAGGGCCGTCAGAGCCTTCTCACCGCCCGAAAGCAGATGGATGGTGCTGTTCTTCTTGCCCGGCGGGCGCGCCATGATCGCCACCCCGGTATCGAGTAAATCTTCCCCGGTTAGTTCCAGATAGGCGTTGCCTCCGCCGAAAACCTTGGGGAACAGCGCCTGCAAGCCGCCATTGATCTGGTCGAAGGTCTGCCGGAAGCGATTGCGGGTTTCCTTGTCGATCTTGTGGATGACGTTTTCCAGCGTCTCCAGGGCCTCTGTGAGGTCGTCGTTCTGGGCGTCCAGATAGCGCTTGCGCTCGGACTGCTGCTGATACTCGTCGATGGCCGCCAGGTTGATCGGGCCGAGCCGCTGGATACGCGCGGCCAGGCGCTCCAGCTCCGCCTCCCAGTCCGCCTCCCCGGCTTCGGCCGGCAGGGTCGCAAGCACGCCATGCAGATCGTAACCATCCTGCTGCAGCTGTTCGTGCAGAGCCTTGCGCCGCACGTCCAGGGCCTGCCACTCCAGTCGCTGCTGCTCCAACTGGCCACGCAGCAGCTGGGCTTGTTGCTCGGCCTGAGTGCGGCGTTTCTCCGCGTCGCGCAGTTCGCGATCGGCATCATCCAGCGCCAACCGGGCGAATTTCAGCTCGTCCTCCACGCCCATGCGCCGCTCGAGCAGCACTTCGAGTTTCATGCGCAACTCTTCCAGCGGCGCCTCGCCCTCTTCCAGGTTCAGGCTTAGCTGCTCGCGGCGCTCGATGGCCCGATCGAACTGCTGTTCCAGCCGCTCCAGCGCCTGGCGCGTGGATTCGTGCTGTGCCTTGAGCGAGCCCATCCTCACGGCCAGTTGATGGGCCTGATCCTTGCGTTGTCTTGCCTCCTGACGGACCCGATCGAGGCCGTCTCGCAGGACATCGCGACGGCTCAGCAGTGCCTCACGCTGTTCGCTGTCCAGCGCCATGGCGTCCAGCGCATCCTGCAGTTGCAGACGCGCTTCACCCAACTGCTCGGTTTCCAGCGCCCGCTGCTCGCCGAGTTCGCTCAACTCCTCATCCAGACGCTGGCGTCGCAGACTCAACTGCTCCAGCTTGGTCTGGCTGGCCAGCAACTGAGCCTTGAACTCGCCCTGCTGACGCGATTCATCCTGGTGCCTGCGACGCTGCTGATCACGAATCTCCTCCTGCGCGCGCTGGGCCTGGCCGAGCTGCTCCAGGCTTTCCTCGAACTCGGCCAGCCTGGCTTCCCGCTCATCGCGCTCGGCGTAAAGGCTCTCCAACTCCTGGCCTCGCGCCAGCACGCCGGATTCAGCTTCAGGGGCACGCCGTACCCGCAAAAAATGCCGGCCAAGCCAATAACCGTCACGGCTGATGAGGCTTTCACCCGCCGCCAGCGAAGCGCGCATGGCCAGCGCCTGCTCCAGGGTCTCCACAGGACGCACCTGCGCCAGCCAGGGCGACAGGTCGTGCGGCGACTCGATCTTTTCCAGCAGGGTTCCGGCCTGGCCGCTGCCAGCACGAGCCAGGCTGAGCAGGCGCAGCTCGCCCTGATCGAGGCGAGCCAGGTCCAGCCCGTTGAAATCATCCAGCAGGACCGCCTGCAGATCGGCGCCGAGCACAGTTTCCACCGCCAGCTCCCAGCCGGGCTCGACGCGCAGCCCTTCGGCCAGTCGCGCGCGTTGCTCCAGGCCTTGTTCGTGCAACCATTCTGCGGCGCCCTTGCCCGGGTCCAGCGCCGCATGCTGCAAGGCTTCCAACGAAGCGATGCGACCGTTCATACGCTGCAGCTCGCCCTGCGCCTGCTGTTGTTCACGGTTCATCTGCTGGAGCTGTTCGCGCAGCTGGTCCAATTGTTCGTCGGTCTGCTGCTGTGCCGCCGCCAACTCCTCGAGGTTCATCTCGCTGATCGCCAGTTGCTCGCCCAGCTCCAGCACCGCCGCATCTTCCGGGTCGGCCACCAGCAACTGGCGTTCGTCTTCCAGACGCCGCTGGCGCTCGGCCAGGCGCTCCAGGCTCTGCTCCAGTTGCTGAATACGCGATTGCTGGACTTCGGAGGCGCGGCGCGGCTCGGCGCTGCGCTGGTTGAAGCCTTCCCACTGCTCCTGCCAGCCCTGCATGGCCATCTCGGCGTCTTCCAGCTGGGCACCGGCTTCCTCAGCCGATGCGCTGGTCAGTTCCTGCTCGGGCTCGAGCATCGCCAGCTCCTCGCCGAGCGTTGCCAGCAGGGTACGATCGTGGCCCAGGTGGGATTCGGTTTCCAGGCGCGCCTGCTCTGCGTCACGCAGGTCATCCTGCAACTGGCGCAGACGCTGCTGGCCGTGCTGGATGCTCTGCTCCACCCGGGCGATATCACCACCCACCGAGTAAAAACGCCCCTGAACCTGATTGAAGCGCTCCGACAGTTCATGATGGCCGTCGCGCAGCCGTTCGATGCTGGCGTCGGCATTACGCTGCTCGGCCACCAGCGCTTCGAAACCGACTTCCTGGTCGCCGATCACCTGTTCGCGCTGGCCAACCTGCTCGTTCAGCGCCTGCCAGCGCAACGCCGACAGCTGCGCCTTGAGCTGGCGCTCCTCGGCCTTGTATTCCTGGTACTTCTCGGCCGCCTGCGCCTGACGATGCAGGCGTTCCAGCTGACGCTCCAGCTCTTCACGCAGATCGGTCAGGCGCGCCAGGTTCTCATGGGTACGGCGGATACGGTTCTCGGTTTCGCGGCGACGCTCCTTGTACTTGGAAATCCCCGCGGCCTCCTCGATGAAGATTCTCAGGTCTTCCGGTTTGGCCTCGATCAGCTTGGAAATCATGCCCTGTTCGATGATCGAGTAGCTGCGCGGCCCCAGGCCGGTGCCGAGGAAGATGTCGGTGATATCGCGCCGACGGCACTTGGCGCCATTGAGGAAGTAGGTGTTCTGCGAGTCTCGGGTCACGCGACGGCGAATGGAGATTTCCGCGAAGGCAGCGTACTCGCCAGTAAGGGTGCCGTCGGAGTTGTCGAAGATCAGTTCGATGCTGGCCTGAGTGACCGGCTTGCGGGTGTTGGAGCCGTTGAAAATGACATCCGTCATCGACTCGCCGCGCAGGTTCTTCGCCGAGCTCTCGCCCATCACCCAGCGCACGGCATCGATGATGTTGGATTTGCCGCAACCATTGGGGCCGACCACCGCCGCCATGTTGCTGGGAAAGCTCACCGTGGTCGGATCGACGAAGGATTTGAAGCCCGCGAGCTTGATGCTTTTCAGTCTCATGTCGGCCTGTCCGTGGCAGTCAGTCTCCGCTTCGATGAGCGCAATTCACCGTGCATTAGATCGGGAAGCCTGAGCATTGTTGGCGGGAGTCATAGGGCGCGGAGTTTATCACGCCGGTCAGGCAGCCTCGCAGCAGGCTGTGCGGCGTATTTCACAGCAGAGAACAGAGAAGCGTACGGTTATGTTTCAATATGCCGACAGGGTGGAAAAGCCGTCCCTAGCGAAGCTTTTGGGGCGGCGAGCCGGCTTCATTGGTCAGCCGCCAGTCATGCTCATGAACCGCAACACCTGGACCTGCTCGTCGTTGCGGAAATGGTGCTTTTCCGGCTTGAGCTGCAGGGCCGTCATCAAGGCGTCCCGCAGTCGCTCGCTGTCGCCCGGGTGGCGGCGGATCAGACTCTTGAGGTCCAGTGCGCCTTCGTCGCCCAGGCAGAGCACCAGCTTGCCCTCGGCGGTGACGCGCACCCGGTTGCAGCTACCGCAGAAGTTGTTGCTGTGTGGCGAGATGAAGCCCACCTGCGTCTGGCTTCCGGCCACCTGCCAGTAACGCGACGGCCCGCCGGTGGCGTGGTTGCTGCGCACCAGCTGATAGCGTTGCTCGATGCGCTCGCGCACTTCTTCGCTGGAGCAGAAGGTGATTTCCCGCTGATGGCTGGAGATGCTGCCCAACGGCATCTCCTCGATGAAGCTGATGTCCAGCTCACGGGCTACAGCAAACGCCACGAGATCCGCCACCTCATCGTCGTTGCGGCCCTTCTGGATCACGCTGTTGATCTTGATCCGCTTGAAGCCCGCCTGGCGCGCCGCTTCGATGCCATCCAGCACCTGGTCGATCTTGTCGCGACGGGTGAATTCGGCGAAGCGTTCTGCCTTGAGCGAATCGAGGCTGATGTTCAGCCGCTTTACGCCGGCCTCGCGCAGCGTGGTCGCCATGTTGCGCAACTGCGAGCCGTTGGTGGTAATGGCCAGGTCCTCCAGCTCTTCGCGCGCGCCCAGACGCGCCAGCAGGCTGGGCAAGCCCTTGCGCACCAGGGGTTCGCCACCGGTCACGCGAATGCGCCTGACCCCCAGGCCGATGAAGGCGTCGGCTACTGCATAGAGTTCTTCGAGTGTGAGGATCTGCGCGCGCGGTGCGAAGACCATGTCCTCGCTCATGCAATAGGTGCAGCGAAAATCGCAGCGGTCGGTTACCGACAACCTGAGGTAGGTAATGCGTCGGCCGAAGGGGTCGACCAACTGTGAGTCCTGCATTTCGCTCTCCAACTACGTTCTGAGCATGACTGAAGACTATGCCTTAAGCGGGATTGTCGCAAAGCCGGCCGTCCACCTGATTGTGATAGTCGGCAGGAAGGCTTCGTTCCATCCAGACCGGCCATGGTAACCGCTGCGACGGCGCCGCGCTCGCAGGCGCAGCCACGCCGAACCGCCCCAAGCAAGGGCTGTCACAAACTCTGACCTGCCCCGCACGACCTTTTCGACGTTCAGGACCCTCGACAACGGATTCGAAGCGTACCGGGCCACAAGCAGGATGGAGACGCGCATGCCCTTGTTGAAACTGCTGCACTTTGCTGCCCTGCTCTGCTGGTGCGGTGCGCTGCTCTACCTGCCGGCATTGATCGCCGCGGGTACAAGGCGCGGCAATTCACTCTTCTACCGTGACCATGCGCACCTCACACGGATGGTGTTCACCCTGGTCGCCACACCGGCCGCGTTGCTGGCCATCGGCTCGGGCACCGCGCTGTTCCTGCGCGACGCCATCTTCGAGGGCTGGCTGATCGTGAAGCTCACCACCGTCGCCGGCATGGTGCTTTGCCATGCCTGGTGCGGCGTGCTGATTCTACGCGTGGAACGCGCGCCCGAGCAGAGCATCGATCTTCGCTGCGGGCTGATCGGCGTGACGGCCATGCTGCTGATCGCTGCGACGCTGTGGCTGGTCCTGGCCAAGCCGTTCTCATGAAGCGCAGACCGCCATCACCTCACGGACCCGAACGCAATCCCATGACCGAACGCGACCTGCCCGCCTCAACGTTCCACGTCTACCCCAACCGCATGCTCGTAGACCAGCCTGCCGCCCAGATAGGCCGCCAGGGCGATCAGCACCGCGGTGATCGCGGAGAGGTAGAGCGCCCAGTACTGCATGCTGAGGGCCTCGTCGTGGTAGCGCAGCACCCAGTTGAGCGAGGCCAGCGAGAGCATCATCACGGCCAGGATCGCGTGGCACCAAGCGGTGATCTTCAGGCGGATCTGATGCACGCTGACAAGATCGATGAGTCCGAAGATGCTGGCCACCCAGCCGCCCAGCGCGCCCACGCCGGAAAGCCAGAGGCCGGCACGCCACCAGAACTCATCGAGCGTCCAGAGATAGGCCAGATCGACCGGCAGCAACCCCGTCAGCGCGGCCACCGGGAAGTGGATCAGCATTGGGTGCAGCGGATGCCCGCCAATGGCCGCGCGACTGTGGATACTGTCTCGATACTCGGCCATATGGCCCTCCAGTGGCTGAAAAGACCGGCCAGGAAACGCTCCGGTCTTTTCAATGGAGCCGCGCTGGCATCGGCAGTTCCGTTGCTGGCCGCCTGCGACGGTCCACAGTCGGCGCTGGCGCCGGCCAGTTCGATGGCCAGCAGCGTGGCGAACGTCTGGTGGGCGATGCTCGGCTTCTCCACGCTGGTGCTGCTGGTACTCAGCGCGCTGTGGATCTACGCGATGCGGCGCCAGCCCAGGGAAACCAGCCCGGCAGAAGCCCGGCGCATTCACCTGCGCTGGCTCATCGGTGGCGGCCTGGTGTTGCCCACGGCCAGCATCGTTCTGCTGCTGGCGTTCGGCTTGCCCGCCGGACGCAGCATGCTGCCCTTGCCAGGTGACCAGGCGCTGCGTATCGAAGTAATCGGCCATCAGTGGTGGTGGGAGGTGCGTTACCCGGAAAGCGGTGTGGTGACGGCCAACCAGCTGATCCTGCCCGTGGGGCGTCCGGTGGATATCGCCGTGACCAGCGCCGACGTCATCCACTCGTTCTGGGTCCCGCGCCTGGGCGGGAAGATCGACATGGTGCCCGGCCGCACCAATTTGATCCGCCTCGAAGCCGGACAGGCCGGGATATTTCGCGGGCAATGCTCGGAGTTCTGCGGCACCCAGCACGCGCACATGATCCTGCATGTCGAGGCCCTGGAGGCGTCTGGATTCGATGACTGGATCGCCGTGCGACAGAACCTCGTCGTCGCTCAACCGCCCGCAGGCGAGGCCGCGACGGTTTTCGTGGATCGCTGCGGGCAGTGCCACCGCGTGGCCGGCGTGACCGAAGGCAAGCGTGCGCCGGACCTTACCGACCTGGCCTCTCGGCCGACGCTCGGCGCCGGGGTCATCGACAACGACAGCGAAGGCCTGCGCCGCTGGTTGCACGAGCATCAGCACCTCAAGCACGGCAATGCCATGCCGCACCACGATGACGTCGCCGACGAAACCCTCGAACAGATTGCCGATTGGCTGGAGACGCTCGCCCCATGAGCCCCGTTCACAAAGAAGGCGCCCCGAGCACCGATCCGTTGCACGACCAGTTCAACGAGGTCTGGGGCAACCCGCGCGGCTGGAAGGCGCTGACCATCGTCAACCACACCAGTATCGGCCTGCGCTTCCTCGTCACCGGCGGGGTGTTCTTCCTCATCGGCGGTTTGCTGGCGATGCTGATCCGCACCCAGCTCGCCCTGCCCGGCTATGAGCTGATGGAGCCGGACGTCTACAACCAGGTCTTCACCATGCACGGCACGGTGATGATGTTCCTCTTCGCCGTGCCGATGATGGAGGGCCTGGCGGTCTACCTGATCCCGAAGATGCTCGGCGCGCGCGACCTGGTATTCCCGAGGCTGTCGGCGTTGGGCTACTTCTGCTACCTGTTCGGCGGCATCATTTTGCTGTCGAGCATTTTCCTCGACGTGGCGCCGAAAGCCGGGTGGTTCATGTACACGCCGCTGTCCAGCGCTGCGCACACGCCGGGCGTCAACTCGGACTTCTGGCTGCTGGGCATCACCTTCGTGGAAATTTCCGCGGTGTCGGCCGGTGTCGAGCTGGTGGTCTCGATCCTGCGCACCCGGGCCAGCGGCATGGCGCTGCACAAGATGCCGATCTACGCCTGGTACATCCTGGTGATGGCGATGATGATCGTGGTGGGCTTTCCGCCGCTGATCCTCGGCAGCATCCTGCTGGAGCTGGAGCGCGCCGCCGGCATGCCCTTCTTCGACGTCGCTCGTGGCGGCGACCCGCTGCTGTGGCAGCACCTGTTCTGGCTGTTCGGCCATCCCGAGGTGTACATCATCTTCCTGCCGGGTGCGGGCATCGTCTCCACACTGATTCCGGTGTTCTGCCAGCGCCCGCTGGTGGGTTACCGCTGGGTGGTGCTGGGCGTGCTGACCACAGGCTTCATCAGCTTCGGGCTGTGGGTACACCACATGTTCACGGTGGGCATCCCGCAGTTGGCACAAGCGTTCTTTTCGGCGGCGAGCATGCTGGTGGCGATTCCTACCGGCATTCAGGTCTTCGCCTGGCTGGCCACGCTCTGGTTGGGGCGGCCGGTATACAGGGTGCCAATGCTCTGGCTGGTGGGCTTTCTGATCGTGTTCGTCGCCGGTGGCCTGACCGGCGTGATGCTGGCGCTGGTGCCCTTCGACTGGCAGGTGCACGACACCCATTTCGTGGTAGCGCACATGCACTACGTACTGGTGGGCGGGATGTTCTTTCCGCTGATGGCCGGGCTGTACTACTGGCTGCCGCACTTCTCCGGGCGGATGCCCTCGAAAAAGCTCGGCCGCTGGGGCTTCTGGCTGTTCTTCATCGGCTTCAACCTGACCTTCCTGATCATGCACTGGACCGGGTTGATAGGCATGCCGCGAAGGGTCTACACCTACGACACCGGGCTGGGTTGGGACATGCCGAACCTGATTTCCTCTATCGGCAGCTTCATCATGTCCATCGGCGTTGCCACCATCCTGCTGGATATCGTGCTGCACTTTCGCTTCGGCGTGGCGGCGCCGAAGAACCCCTGGAGCGCAGATACCCTGGAATGGGCCACCAGCCTGCCGCCAAGCGCCTACAACTTCGTCAGCCTGCCGGAAGTGCGCGACCGCCATCCACTCTGGAAAGACCCGGATCTGCCTGACAGCATCGCCCGCGGAGAGCATGCTTTGACGGTGATCGACCATGGGCGCCGGGAAACCTGGGGCGTCGACCCGCTGACCGGCAAGGTCCGCGAAATCGTGCACCTGCCGGGCAACAGCTGGTTGCCCTTCATCGCATCGCTGTTCCTCGCGATGCTGTGTCTGAGCTTGCTGAACAAGACCTACATGCTGGCGATCGTCGCGACGCTGGCCACGCTGGTCGTGCTGTTTCGCTGGTCCTGGGTGAACGGCGCCCACCCTGACGCCGCCCCCGATGCCAAGACCCAACCGGGTGAACCGCCTCTGCACTCGCGAACCTTCGACGGCCCCGGATTGTGGGGGATGGGCGTGACATTGCTGGCCAACGGTGCGCTGTACCTGTCGTTGCTGTTCGGCTGGTTCTACCTGTGGACGGTCTCGCCAGACTGGCAGGTACCGGACAGATCGCTCAACAGTTGGCTGATGTTGGCCAGCGCCCTGCTGCTGAGCGTTGGCACCTTCGGTCTGCATCAGGTAGTCAGGCAACTGCGCGCGGGCAATATCCGGCGCCTGCTGCCCAATCTGGCACTGCTCGCCGGTCTGGCCTTCCTGCAGTCCGCGACACTGCTGTGGCTGCTGCTCACCGCCGGTCTCGAACCGAAAGCCACTGCGCACGACGCCATCATCTTCGTGATGCTCGCCTACAGCCTCATCCACTGTACGCTGGCAGTGGTACTCACGGCGCTGCAGGCCT
>JBKEBY010000078.1:0-23614 GCA_047973445.1 Pseudomonas sp. | reverse complement strand
GTCACGACCAGCCGAACAAACGTTGATTAGATTGAAGCTCGATACAAAAACAAAATGCCCCTCTCCGGCACACCCGAAGAGCAAGCACCAAAAATTAGAATCAAAGGGAGCGATCACTGATGAAAGTGATGAAGTGGAGCGTCATAGCAATGGCCGTTGCGGCCGGTACCTCTCAGCTGGCATTCGCCAGTGCCCAATCGGAATCCAAAGGCTTCGTGGACGACGCCAACCTGGATCTGTTGATGCGCAATACCTATTGGAACCGTGACCATAAAGACGGGAACAGGGATGTTGAAGCCTGGGCACAAGGTTTCATTCTGACCTTCGAGTCCGGCTTTACTCAGGGCCCGGTTGGCTTCGGCGTTGATGCTTTTGGCCTGCTGGGCCTGAGACTCGATGGTGGTCGAAGCGATATGTTCCCTGACCGTGACCCCCGCGACGATCACGAAGACTGGGCGGACGACATTTCACAAGCCGGAGCTGCCATCAAGGCACGCCTATCCAATACCGTAATCAAATACGGTAATCAGTTCGCAAACCTGCCGGTAATTGCTTCCGACGACTCTCGCCTACTCCCTGAGTCCTTCACCGGCACTCTGCTTACCAGCAACGAGATCGAAGGCCTGGAGTTGAATGCAGGCCATTTTACCGCGGACAGCCCGATGGGCTCCCCTGCTCGCGATGACAATCGACTGAAAAGCCTCAGTCTTTTCGGCGGCTCTTACGCCCTGACTGACAACTTGAGTGCCTCTCTGTATTTCTCGGATGTTGAAGACACTTACGACAAGAAGTACGCCAACATCAACTATGTGATGCCACTGACTGAAGATCAGTCTATGACATTCGATTTCAACTACTACAAAACTGACGACATCGACCAGCGTTTCGTTGGCAAAGATGGGGCAGCTGTCGACGACAACACCTTCTGGAGTCTGTCGGCCAAGTACGCAGTCGGTGCTCATGCCTTTATCATCGCCCACCAACGTGTCTCGGGTGACACCGGCTTTCTGTACGACAACGGCGATGGTGGCGGTTCCATCTGGGTAGCCAACTCCTTCCTCTCGGACTTCAACTTCAAGGACGAGCGCTCCTGGCAGGCCAGTTATGAACTGGACTTCAGCGGCTACGGCGTCCCGGGCCTGGCATGGAAAACAGCTTACCTGCGCGGCGACAACATTGACGCGGCACATTATGGCGGCCAGGGCGAGGCAACCGAGCGAGAAATCTTCAACCAGGTTTCCTATACCATCCAGAGCGGCGCAGCCAAGGACCTGACCCTCAGAGCTCGCAACTCTATCCTGCGCACCAACAACCCCGCATGGTTTGACACCAACGAATGGCGTCTCTTTGCCATTTATCCGCTGGACATCCTGTAATCCTTCGCGGTCATGCAAGTAAAGAAGTCCGGCTCTAGCCGGGCTTCTTTTTGCGTTGAAACCATCGTATTTCCCCACCCCATCAGCCGCCACACACCTGTACGCCACACCCCGGCAGCCGTACAATGCCGAGCCAAATTCCGCTCTGCAAGGACACAACGGCCCTCATGCGCACCAGTCAGTTCCTGCTTTCGACCCTGAAAGAAACTCCATCCGATGCAGTGGTCATCAGCCACCAGCTGATGTTGCGCGCCGGGATGATCCGCAAGCTGGCTTCCGGCCTCTACACCTGGATGCCGATGGGCCTGCGCGCGCTGCGCAAGGCCGAGGCCATTGTCCGTGACGAGATGAACAAGGCCGGAGCCCTGGAAGTGCTGATGCCGGCGATCCAGCCCGCAGAGTTGTGGCAGGAATCCGGTCGCTGGGAGCAATACGGCCCTGAACTGCTGCGCCTTCATGATCGCCACGACCGCGAATTCTGCGTGGGCCCGACCCACGAGGAAGTCATCACCGATCTGGCCCGCAACGAACTGAACAGCTACAAGCAGTTGCCGATCAATTTCTATCAGATCCAGACCAAGTTCCGCGACGAGATCCGCCCGCGCTTCGGCCTGATGCGCGGACGCGAATTCCTGATGAAGGACGCCTACTCCTTCCACCTCGACCAGGATTCCTTGCAGCAGACCTATGACCGTATGCATCAGGCCTACTGCAACATCTTTTCGCGCCTGGGCCTGGATTACCGCCCGGTGCAGGCCGACACCGGCTCCATCGGCGGTACCGGCTCCCATGAATTCCACGTACTGGCAGAGTCCGGCGAAGACGATATCGCCTTCAGCGACAGCTCCGACTACGCAGCCAACATCGAGAAGGCCGAGGCCATTCCGCGCGAATCCGAACGCGGCGCCGCGACCGAAGAACTGCGCCTGATCGACACGCCCGACACCCGGACCATTGCCGACCTGGTCGAGCAATTCCAGTTACCGATCGAGAAGACGATCAAGACACTGGTGGTGCACGGTGCCGAAGAAGGCCAACTGGTGGCGCTCATCGTTCGTGGCGATCATGAACTGAACGAGATCAAGGCCGCCAACCTGACACAGGTGGCCAGCCCGCTGGTATTCGCTTCCGAGGCCGAGATCCGTGCCGCCATCGGTGCCGGTCCGGGCTCGCTAGGCCCGCTGAAGCTGTCGACTCCCTGCGTCATCGACCGCTCGGTGGCACTGATGAGTGACTTCGCCGCGGGCGCCAACGAAGACGACAAGCATTACTTCGGCCTCAACTGGGAGCGCGACCTTCCGCTGCCGGAGATCGCCGACCTGCGCAACGTGGTGGCCGGCGATCCGAGTCCGGATGGCCAGGGCACGCTGGTAATCAAGCGCGGCATTGAAGTCGGGCACATCTTCCAGCTCGGCACCAAGTACAGCGAAGCCATGAACTGCAGCGTCATGGGCGAGAACGGCAAGCCGACCACCCTGACCATGGGCTGCTACGGCATCGGCGTATCCCGCGTGGTGGCTGCCGCCATCGAGCAGAACTACGATGAGCGCGGCATTCTCTGGCCGGAGGCTCTGGCGCCCTTCCAGATCGCTCTGGTGCCGATGAAATACGAGAACGAAGCGGTCCGCGAAGCGACCGACAAGCTCTATGCCGAGCTTACCGCTGCCGGTTTTGAAGTTCTGCTCGATGACCGTGACAAGAAAACCAGTCCGGGCGTCAAATTCGCCGACATGGAACTGATCGGCATCCCGCATCGCATCGTCATCGGCGACCGCGGGCTCGCTGAGGGCACCCTGGAATACAAACATCGCCGCGATGCGCAGGCCCAGAGTGTTCCCGCTGCCGATATCCTCGACCTCATCAGATCACGCGCGAGTCGCTAACGGACATCATGCTCAACCGAAGTGTTTTCGCTTCAACCGGCGCCACGCTCTGCGTGGCGCTTCTTCTTGGCGGCTGTGCCAACCAGTTGCCGCAGCGCAGCGAGCACGAGGCACGCACCGAAAGGCAGCTGCTCGATCACAGTCTGCGCATAGAAGTCGGCGAGCCGCTGCTGGAACTACCGCAACGGCGCATCCGTATCCTGGACCAGAAGACCTTCGAAGTGACCGACTTCGAGGTGAGCCGTCGCTATGACCGCTACACGCCTTATCAGGCGTGGCGCGAGCTGTACGAGATTCCGCTGGGCGCTGTCGCCGTGGTCGCGGGTGTCGGGGCCAATGTGCTCAATGTCGTTCTGCTCGGCAATCTGCCCGAGAGCGCTACGCGCGACTGGATCAGCTATGGCTTTGCCGGGCTCAACCCGTTCATCAATACCGAATCGAATGGTCGCGCACAGCAGAATCTCGCGAGCATCCAGGAACAGCGGCGGGACACGCGCCTGGAGTACTCGAGCCTTCCCTGGGCCGAACGCCCGGTACAGGTTGTCGCCGGCCCGCAGACCCACGAACTGAACACCGACCGAAACGGCGTGCTGCGACTCAACCTGCTCGATGGACCATTCGCCGAACAGCACATCAGCGAGATCGGTAAACTTCTGCTGACGGTCCAAGATGAGCAGGACGGCACCCGTGCCGACGCCTATCTGCTGGTCAGCCGCAACCTGCGTGGCAAGCTGCAGGAAGCTCACGACCTGATCTATACGGATCTGGAAGGTGACGACATCGCTCAGTGGGTACACCGGGTCAAACGGTTATCCGAACTGGGGCTGGAAGAGGAAGCCAGCGAACTCGAGCAGAGCCTGATCGAGCTCACCCGCAACGACCCCGAGCTGCAGCAAGAGTTTCTAAACAAGCTGATACAGGACGCCGGGCGCCAGGCCAACGATCTCGGCGAGAACGACTGACCGCCATGGCGCTGCGCAGTGCTCTGCTGATGCTGCTGTTGGCGCTCGCACTGCCAACAACGGCGAGCCTGCGTCAGGCGCCGGAGCCCGAGCTGCGTGATTTGCTACAACGCACCGTTGCCGAAGCGGATAGCTTCCAGGACCGTTTCGATGCCGAAGTCTGGCTGCTGGACATGTCGACGCGTCTCACACGCTACATGCCGGATGCATCGGAGCGCCTGACGCTGCTGCGTCTGGTGCACCGCGAAGCCAGCAAGGCAGGCCTGAAGCCGGATATGGTGCTGGCCCTGATCCATGCCGAGAGCCATTTCGACCGCTTCGCCATTTCCAGCGTCGGTGCCCAGGGCCTGATGCAGGTGATGCCCTTCTGGAAAGCGGAACTGGGGCGACCGCAAGATAACCTCACCGACAACGCCACCAACCTGCGCTACGGCTGCACCATTCTCAGCTACTACCTCAAGCGCGAGAACGGCGATATCCAGCGCGCACTCGCCCGCTACAACGGCAGCCTCGGCAAGACCCGCTACCCGGCGAAGGTGATCGGGTTCTGGCAGGACTTCTGGTACGTGAAGCCCTGAAGACAGCCACAATGGATCGTAGGCGCCAACCTGTAGTTCCGCGCCGAGAGCGACACTGCTGGGACTACCGGGTGTTCGTCTTGCGCCCCAGTTTCGCCAGTTGTGCTTCGAGCCCTTCCGCAGTCTGTTCACCCACTAGTTGCTTACGAACCTTGCCTTCACCATCCACCAGATAGGTTACCGGCAGCACCGCACTGCGCGGCAACTGCAGACGTTCGGCCGGATCTTCCGCCAGCACTCGGAATTCGATACCCAACGCCTGCGAGGCCTGGATCAGCTCCTCACCCTGAAGCCCATCAAAATTCACCCCGAGCACCACCGGACCATCGGGCGAGGCGGCCATGGCGTTAAGCTCGGGAATCTCCGTACGGCAGGGGCCGCACCACTCCGCCCAATAATTGATCACCAGCCACTGGCCCTCCAGCTGTGCGCCCGTTACCGGCTGACCGTGCTGATCCAGGCCCCACTCATCACTGCAACCGGCCAGCGCCACACAACCCAGTAGGGCGACAACCCGCATGAACCTGCTCATCGCTCTTCCTCTGACAATCCCGTGGATTCGACTTCGGGCGAAGCCACTTTTCTTCGCGAGGCGGTGCTCATGCCCTCCTCGCCTTGCAACCAATCCGCGATGCTGCCACCAAACAAGCGGGCCTGCTCGCCACGCAGCAGCTCCAACGACTGGCGTACGGCAGGGTACCAAGGTTCGTCGAGCTGCTCCGGCAGTGCTTGCGACCCCGCCATGGGCCAGGGGTTGTGTCGCAGCAGCCGGTCAAAACTGTAGTGATCGAGGTCCCGGCACAGCACCCAGCCCGACGAGCCGGTTCGGCAGGCCAGCCGTTCACGCTCGAAAAACTCGAGAATTTCATCCCATTCATCCTGAGGGAGAAGCCAGCCACTACGGTGCACATCGCGCAGGCGCACCTCACGCCCCAGTCGCTGGCGTTCATGGAGAATCCTCAGCAGCACCAACATCACCAACAGGCGGGGCATCGACTGGCGCCGCCACCGCTGCGAGGAAGACTGACCACAGACCAGCTCGGCGCCGAACAGCACAATCATCCAGGATAGGTAGATCCACAGCAGAAACAGCGGCACCGCCGCGAAAGCACCGTAGATCAGCTGATAGCTGGGGAAAAAACGCACGTAAAGTCCAAACAGTTGCTTGGCCGCCTCAAATAGCACAGCGGTAAACACCCCGCCGACCAGCGCATGGCGTAGCGATACGCGCGTATTGGGCACCGCAGCATAGATCAGTGTGAAGGCTGCGATGCTCAGGATCAGCGGCATCGCCTTGAGCAGGATGCCGACGCCGAGCAAGGCATCCGGCCCTGAAATCAGCGACAGAGAAGTGATGTAGGTGCTCATCGCGAACGCCGCTCCCAGTAACAGGGGGCCGAGGCTCAGGATCGCCCAGTAAAGCAGGAAGCTCGACATGCCGCGCCTGGGCTGGCGCACCCGCCAGATGGCATTGAAGGCTTTCTCGATGGTCAGCAGCATCATCAGCGCCGTCGCCATCAGGAAGCCCACGCCAAACCAGGTCAACTGCCTTGCCTGGTCGGTGAAGGCCACCAAGTACTGCTGAATGGTCGCACCGGTGGAGGGTATGAAGTTGCTGAAGATGTACATCTGTATCTGCTCACCCACGCCCTGGAACGCCGGAATGGCGGACAGCATGGCGAAGGTGACGGTCATCATAGGCACCACGGCGAACAGCGTGGTGTAGGTCAGAGCCGCCGCGCTCTGCGGCCCTCGGTCGGCCAGAAAACGCTGCAGCAGGAAGCGACAGAATTCCACCAGATCATCGATGCGCTGTGGCATGCCCTCTCCTTTACAAACGAGCCCGCCAACCACACGGCACCCTCCCGGATGAAAATCCGGCCGTTTTTCTCGACGTTTCATTCGGCGTTTCCAGTCGAGGCGACGCCAGCATTTCAGGCATCGCCTCGTGGAAGGTTAGAATGGCCAACTCCTCTGGCGCGAAGCAACCCGAAAATGACCGAACTGACGCTCTATCACAACCCCCGCTGTTCCAAGTCGCGTAGTGCGCTGGAACTGCTCGAAGGCCGTGGCCTGGCCCCGACCATCATCCGTTACCTCGAAACGCCCCCGACAGCCGCCGAACTCCAGGATGTGCTGAACAAGCTGGGCATCGCGCCCCGGCAGCTGCTACGCACTGGCGAAGACGAATACAAGCAGCTCAATCTGGCCGATCCCGACCTGTCCGATGAGCAACTGATCGAAGCCATGGTGGCTCACCCACGACTGATCGAGCGGCCGATTCTGGTTGCGGGTGACCGCGCAACTGTCGGCCGCCCACCGGAGAAAGTGCTGGAGATCCTGCCGTGAGCGCACCCTACATCCTGGTGCTGTATTACAGCCGTCACGGCGCCACCGCAGAGATGGCCCGCCACATAGCCCGCGGCATCGAATTGACCGGCATGGAAGCACGGTTGCGCACGGTGCCGGCGGTATCCAGCGAATGCGAGTCGGTCGCACCCATGGTGCCCGAGGAAGGCGCCATCTACGCGACCCTCGAAGACCTCAAGAACTGCGCGGGCCTCGTCCTGGGCAGCCCGACCCGTTTCGGCAACATGGCCGCGCCGCTGAAGTATTTTCTCGACGGCACCAGCGGCCTGTGGCTGACCGGCGAACTGGTCGGCAAACCCGCAGGCGTATTCACCTCGACGGCAAGCCTGCATGGCGGTCAGGAAACGACACTGCTGTCGATGCTGCTGCCCCTGCTGCACCACGGCATGCTGGTGCTCGGCCTGCCCTATAGCGAGAACGCCCTGCTGGAGACCTCGGGCGGCGGCACGCCTTATGGCGCCAGTCATTTTGCCGGCGCCGACGGCAAACGCCGCCTGGACCCGCACGAAATCGCCTTGTGTCGCGCACTCGGCCAACGTGTGGCGCAGACGGCAGTGGGCCTAGAGAACGTTCGTGGCTAGAAAACCCAAACCCCTGCCCTCGCTGGAATGGCTGAAGCCACGCGTGAAGGTCAGCCGCGCCGTCAGCCTGATCAGCTTCATAAGCCTGGCCGCACTACTTCTGGTGTGGAACCTGACCTTCGCCGATTTGCACGGCGCAAGAACCTGGGTGGTGGTGAGCATCCAGCTGATTCCGTTGCTGCTGGTCGCGCCCGGCATGATCGCCGGTAGTCCGCGTGCGCACGCGTGGCTGTGTTTCATCGTCAACCTGTATTTCATCCAGGGCGTGCTGGCCGCGATCAACCCCGAGCGGATGGTTTTCGGCTGGCTGGAAGCGATCATCAGCCTGGTGCTCTTTGTCGCCGCACTGCTCTACACCCGCTGGGGTTACCAGTACGCACGGAAGGCTGCAGGTGAAAGCTGAGCGGCTCGACAGAGCGGTCGCCTCACTCGGTATCGGGGAGACAGCGAAGCGGCAACAAGCGGATATAACCCGATCTGGCAATCGACCTTAGTATAACTGCCAAAAAAGCGAGGGCCTCTAAAATGGGTGGCGAGCATTTAAGTGTGTACGTTATAAGCGCGATGAAGTTCAATGCGGCCCAATGGTAAAGATCGATTTTGCCTGGGCCCGAAGCAGTTGCATCCCGCGCCCATCGAGACGCCTTCAGATATGCGGCTGCCGGACCATCGACAGACATCCATGAGACGAATTCAGCGGTGACTTCATGACAACGGATTTAAACAAATACATTCGCAATGCTGCATTTTTGGACAAAGTCGTCTCCGCAGAAGAGGCAGCATCGTGGGTCGAAGACGGAATGACGCTGGGAATGAGTGGTTTCACTCTGTTCGGCGAGCCGAAGGAATTCCCTCGAGCGTTGTCTGAGCGCGGCCAGAAAGAGAAGTTCAAGGTCAACCTGTTCACCGGCGCCTCCATGGGCCCGGCCGCTGACCAGTCCATGGCCGAAGCCGGCATCATCAACAAGCGCATCCCCTATCAGGGCAACCCGGTCCAACGCAAGAAGATCAACTCGGGTGAAGTGCTCTACATCGACCAGCATCTGTCCCACATGGCGGAACTGATCCGTCAGGGCGTACTGCCTCAGGTCGACTACGCGATCATCGAAGCGGCAGCCATCACCGAAGACGGCCAGATCATCCCGACCGGCTCCGTGGGCAACTCCCCGATCTTCGTACAGACCGCCAAGCATGTGATCATCGAATTGAACACTTCTGCTCCGCGCGAATACGAAGGCATGCACGATGTCTATATTCCGGGACCTGCAGGTGAAAACGCCCGTAAGGACATCCCTGTCTACGACATCAGCACTCGTATCGGTACCGTGGGTATTCCGGTCGACCCGGCCAAGGTGCGCGGCATCGTGCTGTCCAGCCAGCCGGACATTCCTTCGCCGCTGTTCGAACCGAACGCGGAAACCCAGAAGATCGCCGACAACCTGCTGGACTTCCTGCGCGCCGAAGTGAAATCAGGTCGCCTCACCAACAGCCTGGCACCGCTGCAGTCCGGCGTTGGCTCTGTTGCCAACGCGGTTCTGAACGGCATGCGGACTTCCGAGTTCAAGGATCTGGTGGTGGCTTCCGAAGTGCTGCAGGACGGCGTGTTCGACCTGATCGACGCAGGCGTCGTGAAGTTCGCCGCTGGCACCGCGTTCTCTCTGTCGAAGAAGCGCGTGGACAACCTGGCGTCCGACATGGCCAGATACGCCGGCAAGGTAGTGTTCCGTCCACAGGAAATCTCCAACCATCCTGAAGTCATTCGCCGCCTGGGTATCATTTCCTTCAATACCGCACTGGAAGTGGATATCTACGGCAACGTGAACTCCACTCACGTCAGCGGCACCCACATGATGAACGGTATCGGTGGCTCGGGTGACTTCGCCCGGAACGCTCGTATCAGCATCTTCGTGACGACTTCCACGGCCAAGAACGGTAACGTATCTTCCATCGTGCCTTTCGTGACCCACGTCGACCACACCAACCATGATGTGGACGTGATCATCACCGAACAGGGCTTTGCGGATCTGCGCGGCCTGGCCCCCGTCGAGGCAGCCGAGCGCATGATCAACAACTGCATGCACCCGGACTACAAGCAGCAGGCCCTGGATTACCTGGAAGAAGCCAAGGCGCGTGGTGGCCATACCCCGCACATGCTGGAAAAAGCCTTCTCCTGGCACACCCACCTGGCCGAGCACGGCACAATGAAACTGAAGTAATTCAGCGTCATGATCAAAAAGGGCCCCAAGGGGCCCTTTTTCATTTCCGAAGTAGATACCTCGCTTGCTAGGTCAAACCTGTGACTTGCCTGCCATCTACCAGCCGAGAGTTTCCTTGAGGAAGGGAATGGTCAGCTTGCGTTGTGCCTGCAGCGAAGCCTGATCGAGGCGGTCCAGCAGCTCGAACAGCGCACTCATACTGCGCGCACCACGGGTGAGGATGAAGCGCCCCACATCATCCGGCAGGTTCAGGCCACGGCGCGATGCACGCAACTGAAGCGCGCGCAACTTGTCCTCATCGGAGAGCTGCTGCAACTGAAACACCAGAGCAAGGCTCAAGCGCGACTTGAGATCCGGCAACTGCACGGCGAGCTCACGGGGCGATGCCGCGGCAGCGAGCAGCAAGCGCCGACCACTGTCACGCAACCTGTTGAACAGATGGAACAGAGCTTCTTCCCACACCGGGTCACCCGCAACGGCGTCCAGGTCATCCAGACATACCAGCTCGCTCTGCTCGAGGTCTTCGAGCAACGCGGTGCCGTATCCGGCCACTTCGGCAAGCGGCAGGTAGACAGCCAGTTCACCGCGCTCTTCCACCCGCAGGCAGGCGGCCTGCAACAGATGGCTGCGCCCGACACCGCTCTGCCCCCAGAGGTAGATCAACTCATCGGACCAACCGGCTGCAGGCGAACAGAGCCGTTCGACATAGCCCAGCGCCGCGGCGTTAGCACCGGGATAGAAGTTAGCGAAGGTGGCATCGTCACGCAGACGGATGCCGAGAGGAAGCTGGATGGGTTTCATGGTTGGCTGGGAGGTTCGGCCGGTGCGTAAAGGTCCGAGAGTTTATAGAGATCATGCGCATGCCGCAGCAGAACCATGATCACCGCAGCGACGGGCAGCGCCAGCAGGACGCCAGTGAAGCCAAACAACTGCCCACCGGCAAGCACTGCGAAGATCACCGCAACCGGATGCAAGCCGATGCGATCACCGACCAGCAGGGGCGTCAGCAACGTGCCCTCAAGCAACTGGCCAACCGTGAATACCGCCGCCACGCCGAGCAAGAGGTAGAGATCAATACCGGACTGGAACAACACCGCGACGATCGCCGCCCCGATACCCACCACGAAACCCATGTAGGGCACGATGCTGGCAAGGCCGGCCAGCACACCGATCAGCAGTCCCAGCTCGAGCCCGATCAGCATCAGGCCGCTGGAGTAGACCACGGCCAGCGCCAGCATCACCAGCAGCTGTCCGCGCAGGAACGCCCCTATCACCTCGTGACACTCCTGCATCAGCCCAACTACCATCGCCTCGCGGCGACGCGGCAGCAACTTACGCAACTTGGCCATGATCAGGTCCCAGTCACGTAGCAGATAGAAGCCAACCACTGGTACCAACAGCAGATTGCCCAGCCAGGCCATCAGCGCGAGACCGGAGGCAGTGGCCTGGCTGAGAATCAGTCCTACCACGTCGGTGGTGCTGCCGAGATTATCGGTAATGGCCTGCTTGACCCTGTCGAAGCGCCAGAAGCCCTCTTCGAGACCGAGCTGCATCTGCAGCCAGGGCAATGCCTCATGCTGCAACCAGTCCAGCGCCAGCGGCATCAGTTGGTACAGGTGCATCAGCTGCTTGCCGAGCATCGGCACCAGCACCAGGATCAGCAACACCAGCAGCAGACTGAACAGGGTGAACACCGCTACCACGCCCCAGGTACGAGACAGCTTCCAGCGCTCCAGACGATCCACCAGCGGATCGCCCAGATAGGCCAGCAGGATGCCGACCAGGAAGGGCGACAGAATCGGCGTAAGCTGATAAAGCAGCCAGCCACACAGCAGCAGCGCCACCAGCCAGGGCCAGCGATTCGATTGGGTGATGGTCATGTTCGATCCCTGAGTCAGGTGGCTTTCGGTAAATAGATTACGTTCGGGCGGCGGGCTGCTCGCTGAGAGAAGCGCTCAGCCGACACCGACAGACTCACCAGCGATAACGCAACAGCAGGCCTACGTCGGGCTGCAGCAAAGGCTTCTCGCCTCCGGGTAGAGCGCTTTCTTCGGTCGGGGCCTCTGTCGTCGCCTGCGCTTCCGCTGTCGGCATGTCGGCAGGCGCCTGTTCCTGTGGCAGGCTTTCTATCGGAAGCGTTTCGACCGGCATTTCTTCAGCCGGCACCTCATGCATCCGTGCCAAGGCAAGCTGCGCCCGCAACTGCTCGGGCGAGGCCGACAGTCGATACACCAGGCGATCACTTTCCACCCTGATCAGCCGCCCCGCCAGCGGTATCAGCAACTGCTCCAGCTCGGCAAAGCGGCTGACGTCGGCGTCCAGAACCTCCAGAGTAATATCCTCGACCTCACCCGCCGCGACGGTGTAGCGCGGCGCCAGGAACTTGCTCACTGCCAGCATCACCCCATCGGCCAGGGCCTCGTGCGTTTCGCCGCCGACTTTGCCTCGGGTCTGCTCCTCGCCGAGCCAGAGATGCCAGTTGGCCTCCCATTGCGAACCTGCCTGAACGGCGGAGACGGCCAGCAATGCATCGGCATCGTAGCGCTCGGAAGCCTCGCGCAGCGCCTGCGCATCCTTACCCTCCGCTGCCTCAGCGACACCCAGCATCTGTTCTCCCAGGTCCGCCAGTGGCAAGCGCAGCGGCAACCCGCGATGCTGAGCGGCCACCCGCAGCGCACCGGACTGATCCTGGCCGTCGCCAATCAGGCGCGCCCCCTCACCCGAATCGACCAGCCACCAGCTCAGGATGCTTGGGCGATTGGCGCCCCACAGGGCCAGCCCGGCTCCACGCAGACTGCGCTCGGTAGTTTGCGGATCGAAAAAAGCCCGGATGCCTTCGTTTTCGTAGGCATAGCGGCTGATCAACTGCTGCGGATTCTTGCGAAGCTCGGCCACTGCCGGCCGCTGGCTTGCCTCGGCGTCGCCAGTCAGGCGCAACACCAGGGTATCGAACGCCCGCTGCAGAGCCGCTTCGCGCTCCTCGGGCTGCTGATCGGTGACCGGTTCGCGTACCTCGTAGAGATTGCTCAGCGGCGCGGCCAGGCTGGGCAGAGCGAAGCAGGCTGCGCACAGCATCAGGAGACGAGAGATTAGGCGCATGGGGGAGTTCTCACAGGCTGGAACAATTGGCGGATCTGGATTGGACTGCAACAGATCGGCAAATCTCATGAAATGAAGCGCTATACCTTAAACAGCCGCCCCAATCGCAGCAACCACCACGCTGCAATGCTGAGCGACATCCCGCACTCGGCGCGGGATGGTCGCTATGCGGCAAGCCTGATAAAATCGCGCGCTTTCCGCAGACCGGTCCGCCGTTCTCCCGGCTTTGAAGCACAGCAGGCGCTTCGGGCCCGGTCGCCCCGCACTCCTTTCACAGGTCCGGACTCTATGAGCAAGCAACCCTCCCTCAGCTACAAGGACGCAGGCGTCGACATCGATGCAGGCGAAGCGCTGGTCGAACGCATCAAAGGCGTCGCCAAACGTACAGCTCGTCCTGAAGTCATGGGCGGCCTGGGCGGCTTCGGCGCGCTCTGCGAAATCCCTGCCGGCTACAAGCAGCCGGTACTGGTTTCCGGCACCGACGGCGTGGGCACCAAGCTGCGCCTGGCGCTGAACCTGAATCGGCATGACAGCATCGGCCAGGATCTGGTCGCCATGTGCGTCAACGACCTGGTGGTGTGCGGTGCCGAGCCGCTGTTCTTCCTCGACTACTACGCCACCGGCAAGCTCAACGTGGATATCGCCGCGACCGTGGTCACTGGCATTGGCGCCGGTTGCGAGCTGGCCGGCTGCTCTCTGGTCGGCGGAGAGACCGCCGAGATGCCTGGCATGTACGAAGGCGAGGATTACGACCTGGCCGGCTTCTGCGTCGGCGTAGTGGAAAAGAGCGAGATCATCGACGGCTCGAAAGTCGCGACCGGCGATGCGTTGATCGCCCTGCCCTCCTCGGGCCCGCACTCCAATGGCTATTCACTGATCCGCAAGATCATCGAGGTCGCCGGCGCCGATATCGAAAACATCCAGCTCGATGGCAAGCCGCTGACCGAACTGCTGATGGCGCCGACGCGCATCTACGTCAAACCGCTGCTCAAGCTGATCAAGGACACCGGCGCGGTCAAGGCCATGGCTCATATCACTGGCGGCGGCCTGCTGGACAATATCCCGCGCGTTCTTCCCGAGGGCAGCCAGGCTGTCATCGATATCGCCAGCTGGCAGCGCCCGGCGGTATTCGACTGGCTGCAGCAGCAAGGCAACGTCGACGAACACGAGATGCATCGCGTGCTCAACTGCGGCGTCGGCATGGTCATCTGCGTCGCGCAGGATCAGGTCGAAGCGGTGCTGGCGAACCTGCGCACATCCGGCGAAACCCCATGGCTGATCGGCCAGATCGCCACCGCGACCGAGGGCGCCGAGCGCGTCGTGCTGAACAACCTGAAAAGCCACTGATGACCGAACCCTGCAATGTGGTGGTACTGATTTCAGGCTCCGGCAGCAACCTGCAGGCGCTGATCGACAGCCTGAATGAAAGCAATCCCGCCCGCATCCGCGCGGTGATTTCCAACCGCGCCGAGGCCTTCGGACTGCAACGCGCGCAGGCGGCCGGCATCGACACCCGGGTGATCGACCACAAGCAGTTCGCCGACCGGGACGCCTTCGACGCGGCGTTGATGGAACACATCGATGCCTATGCGCCGCAGCTGGTGGTACTGGCCGGTTTCATGCGCATCCTCACACCTGCCTTCGTCCGCCATTACCAGGGGCGCCTGCTCAATATCCATCCATCCCTGCTGCCCCGGCACAAGGGGCTGGACACCCATCGCCGCGCGCTCGAGGCCGGTGACAGCGAGCATGGTTGCAGCGTGCATTTCGTCACCGAAGAACTCGATGGCGGCCCCGTAGCGATACAGGCGGCCTTCACGATGCGCCCTGAGGAAGGCATAGACGCGCTGACCAGTCGGGTGCATGCCGCCGAGCACATGATCTACCCCCTTGCCATGCGCTGGTTCGCCGAAGGACGCTTGCGCCTCTGCGAACAAGGCGCGATGCTGGACGGCGCCAAGCTGCCAGCCACCGGTCACCCGATCAGAATCTAGGAGTCACTATGCGTCGCACCCTGCTGCTCGCCCTCAGCCTGCTGACCTTGCCGGTCCAGGCGCTGGAGCTCAAGCCTTTCTCCGCCAGCTACACGGCAGACTGGAAGCAGGTGCCCATCAGCGGTACCGCTCAGCGCAGCCTCGAGAAAACCGATGGTGACCTCTGGAGGCTCGATTTCGAAGCTTCGATGCTGGTGGCCAGCCTCAACGAGCACAGCACCTTCCGCGTCGACGGCGACACCTTGCTCCCGCAGCGCTATCACCTCAAGCGCAGTGGCCTGGGCAAGGGCAAGAGCATCGAGCACAACTTCGATTGGGATGCCAAGCAGGTAACCGGTGAAGATCGCGGCGACCCAGTCAAGTTGCCACTCAACCGCGGCCTGCTGGACAAGTCCACCTACCAGATCGCCCTGCAGGAAGCCGTGGCCGCTGGCGAAAAAAGCATGAGCTACCAAGTGGTCGACGGCGACGAGATCGAGACCTATGACTTCCGCGTGCTGGGCGAAGAACAGGTCAGCACCAAGGCCGGTCAGGTCGAAGCGATCAAGGTCGAGCGCGTGCGTGACCCCACCCAGAGCAAGCGCCAGACCATCCTCTGGTTCGCAACCGAATGGGATTACCTGCTGGTTCGCCTGCATCAGGTGGAAAAGGACGGCAAGGAATACCAGATCATGCTCGAACAGGGCATCGTCGACGGCAAGACCGTCCACGGAAACTGAGCCAACCCGGCGCCAGGCGATCTGGCGCCATCCCGCCCCGCCATGGAACCAACCCGCCGATGCGCCGCCACCCTATCCTGCTGCTCCTTCTGATTCCGCTGTTCGCCGGCTGCCAGTCACTTGGCTGGAAAGACGATGCACTGCCGCGTGCGACCGAGCGCCTGCAAGGCCAGCTCGTAATAAACAACGGGCAACTGGCGTTTCACTCCTGCCAAGGTGAGCGTCGGCTAAGGCTGGTCGATTCGATCGATAGCGGACTGCTGGACGATGCGCTGGCCCTGAGCAGTGACACCGGCATGCCTCTGTTCGCCGATGTCCGCGGCGTGCTGCAGCGCCAGGATAACGAAGAACGCATGGAGCTCACACGCGTCTATCGCGTACAGGCCGAAGGCCACGGTTGCGACACGCAAGGCTTTCCACAACTGCTGCTCGCCGCCCACGGCAACGAGCCCGGCTGGAGCTTGCGCGTAACCCGCGAAGGCATGCTGCTCGAGCGTATGGACCACTCTCCCCTTGCTCTGCCTTACCTGGAAGAACAGCTTCCCGGCGGCCAAACCCATTTCAGCAGCGAAGCCAATGGCCAGCAGATCGGCCTGTGGGTCGCACCGCAACGTTGCGTGGATGACTCCAGCGGTGCGGTCAGCCACCTGACCGCCGAATTGCGTCTGGGCGACGACGTGTTCCGCGGCTGCGCCTACTACGGTGGCGCTCGCAACGACTGACCACGCAACCTGCAACTGCACCATATCGACCGATTTGAAGAATTGCCATGAATGACGACCTGACTCGCCTGCAGTCCTACCCCTTCGAAAAGCTCCGCGCATTACTCGCGGGCGTGCGGCCAGCAGAAGACAAACGCACCATCGCGCTGTCCATCGGCGAACCCAAGCATCGCTCACCGGCATTTGTGGCGCAGGCGCTGGCCGACAACCTGGATCAACTGTCGGTCTACCCGACCACTCTCGGCATAGCTGCCTTGCGCGAAGCCATCGCCGGTTGGTGTGAGCGCCGTTTCGACCTGCAGCCAGGTGCCCTCGATCCAGCGCGCCAGGTACTGCCGGTCAATGGCACGCGCGAAGCGCTGTTCTCCTTCACCCAGGCGATGGTCCAGCGCTCGGCCGATGCACTGGTGCTCAGCCCCAATCCCTTCTATCAGATCTACGAAGGTGCTGCGTTCCTGGCTGGCGCCACCCCGCATTACCTTCCCTGCCTGGCCGAAAATGGTTTCAACCCCGATTTCGATGCCGTGCCGGCGGACATCTGGCAGCGCACGCAGATCCTGTTCCTGTGCTCACCCGGCAACCCCACCGGCGCGCTGATCCCGCTGGAAACACTGAAGAAGCTGATCGTCCTGGCCGACGAGCATGATTTCATCATCGCCGCCGACGAATGCTACAGCGAACTCTACTTCGACGAATCGGCTCCCCCTCCAGGCCTGCTGAGCGCCTGTGCAGCGCTGGACCGAAAGGATTTTAAGCGCTGCGTGGTATTCCACAGCCTGTCCAAGCGCTCCAACCTGCCAGGCCTGCGCTCAGGGTTCGTCGCGGGGGATGCGGAGATCCTCAAGACCTTCCTGCTCTACCGCACCTACCATGGCTGCGCGATGCCGGTGCAGACGCAACTGGCGAGCATCGCCGCCTGGAACGACGAAGAGCACGTGCAGGCCAACCGCCAGCTGTACCGGCAGAAATTCGATGCAGTACTCGAGATTCTCGCGCCGGTCATGAACGTGCAGCGCCCCGATGGCGGTTTCTACCTGTGGCCAGAAACACCAGTGGACGACCAGCGATTCACCCGCGAACTGTTCGCTCGCGAGCACATCACCGTGGTGCCGGGCTCCTATCTTTCGCGTGAGGTCGACGGATTCAATCCCGGTGCCAACCGCGTGCGCCTGGCGCTGGTAGCTCCGCTGGAGGATTGCATCGAGGCGGCGCAGCGGATTCGCACGTTCGTGACGGGTTTGTAGCGCTACGACAGCAGGCGGGACATTGTGCTTGCTCCGCCCCTTCACCCTAAGAGGGTGCTCGGGAATGTCCGCCTTTTCCGACTCGCATTCATCCTCACGACAATCCTCGTCGGTGCGTTCGTCTGGCTCGTTCATGGCTCATGTCTCAGTTCGCATGCTCTTCCCAGATCAGCTCGGCCTCGTCACTGACCTCTACCACCTTGGCCAGGGCCGCATCGGCCGCCACCTCGGCTTCGGAGGCCAGATCGTAACGGCGACCGCCAGCAATCTTGAAGATGTGCAACGGCTCATCACCATCGCGGCGCTTGACAGCGATCACCGCCTCGAACGCATCCTCCGCCGGAACCGCGGATGAAATCGCCTCGAACTTCTCGAAATGCTTGCGTGCCATACCTCGCCTCTCATCGTTGCGGCTGTCATCAGTGGACAACGTGACAGCGGAAAGATCGTATGGCGCCCCGAAGCGACCAGATCTGAACCCAGTCCCTCGAACGCACTCACAATGCCATGAACCCGAAGGAGAGCCCGCATGCCCATGAACGACGTTTACGCAGCAAACGAACCCGGACGTACCGAAGTCGATGCGCTGCAGGGCCTGACTCTTCTGGAGTTCGGCGCCCCCTGGTGCGGCCACTGCCGCGCCGCACAGCCGTTGCTGGCCAAGGAGCTGGCGGATCGTGATGACATCCGTCACCTGAAGGTCGAAGACGGTCCGGGCCGGCCGCTGGGTCGTTCGTTCCGGGTAAAGCTCTGGCCCACGCTGATTCTGTTGCGCCAAGGGGAGGAACTGGTACGCCTGGTCCGCCCGACGAATGCAGATGACATCCGGCAGGCGCTCGACCATGCGTCCGACAACCAGGGCGTCGACATGGCATAATTCGCCACCCTGTGGCCTGAGAAAAGAAAATCCGTTTATGCCTCACTCAACCCAAGGACTCCGTCTCTACGGTATCAAGGCCTGTGACACTATGAAAAAGGCCCGCACCTGGCTCGATCAGCAGGGGCTGAGCTATGACTTTCATGACTACAAGAGCGTCGGCATCGACCGCGCCCATCTGGAAGCCTGGTGCGACGAACACGGCTGGCAGACAGTCCTCAACCGTGCAGGCACCACGTTTCGCAAACTCGACGACGCCCAGAAGGCCGATCTCGATCAGTCCAAGGCCATCGAACTGATGCTGGCCCAACCTTCGATGATCAAGCGTCCGGTGCTCGATCTCGGCGACAGAACGCTGATCGGCTTCAAGCCCGACGTCTACGCGGCCGAACTGGCCACCAAGAACTGATTGCCGCTCGCTACGGCGAGCGACCAAGACAAGGATTTCCATGAACACGACTCTATTCAGCCTGGCCTTCGGTGTCGGCACCCAGAACCGCCAGGGCAACTGGCTCGAAGTCTTCTACGCACAGCCCCTGCTGCAGCCAAACGCAGAGCTGGTCGCGGCCATCGCGCCGCTGCTCGGCTACCAGGGCGGAAACCAGGCGATTGCCATCAACACCACCCAGGCAGCGCAACTGGCTGATGCCATCAAGCCGCTGGACACCGCACAGCACGCGCTGCTGACCCGCCTCGCGGAGAGCCAACGCCCGCTGGTCGTCACCCTGCTGGCCGAAGACGCCGCACCGACGTCCACGCCCGAGGCGTACCTCAAGCTGCACCTGCTCTCCCATCGCCTGGTCAAGCCGCACGGCGTAAACCTCTCCGGCATCTTCCCGCTGCTGCCCAACGTCGCCTGGACCAACCAGGGCGCCGTGGACCTGACCGAGCTGGCCGAGCGCCAACTGGAAGCACGTCTGAAGGGCTACCTGCTGGAAGTCAATTCGATCGACAAGTTCCCCAAGATGGCCGACTACGTGGTACCGACCGGCGTACGCATCGCCGACAGTGCGCGCATTCGTCTGGGCGCCTACATCGGCGAAGGCACCACGGTGATGCACGAAGGCTTCGTCAACTTCAACGCAGGCACCGAAGGCCCGGGCATGATCGAGGGGCGCGTCTCGGCGGGCGTATTCGTCGGCAAGGGCTCGGACCTCGGCGGCGGCTGCTCCACCATGGGCACCCTGTCCGGTGGCGGCAACATCGTCATTTCTGTCGGTGAAGGTTGTCTGATCGGCGCCAACGCCGGTATCGGCATCCCGCTGGGCGACCGCAATACCGTTGAGTCAGGCCTGTACATCACAGCCGGTACCAAGGTGAACCTGCTCGACGAACAGGGCGAGCTGGTCAAGGTGATCAAGGCACGCGAGCTGGCCGGCCAGAGCGACCTGCTGTTCCGTCGCAACTCGCTGAGCGGCGCCGTGGAGTGCAAGACCCACAAATCCGCGATCGAACTGAACGAGGCGCTGCACGCGCATAACTGACCGCCGAGCTGGAAGCCATGAGCTAGAAGCTGGAAGTAACAGCGGGCTGTCTTGACTTCCAGCTTCCAGCTTCCAGCTTCCAGCTTCAGGCCTACGAGCATGCTTGTTTCCCCTTGGCGTTCCGACTTTCCTGCCCTGGCGATTCTCGAAGCCCAGGGCCAGACCTATCTCGACAGTGCCGCGACCGCGCAGAAGCCCCAGGCGCTCATTGATGCGCTGACCGGCTACTACACCTGCGGCACCGCCAATGTGCACCGCGCCCAGCACCAGGCAGCCGAACGCGCCACGCGGGCGTTCGAGAATTCACGAATCAAGGTGGCGCACTGGCTGAATGCCCAGAGCCCGACCGAGATCGTCTTCACCCACGGCGCTACCGAGGCGCTGAACCTGCTGGCCTACGGGCTCGAACATCGGGTGCATCCGGATGACGAGATCGTCGTCAGCGCCCTCGAACACCACGCCAACCTGTTGCCCTGGCAGCAACTGGCCCGACGACGCGGCGCCAAGCTCGTGGTACTGCCGCTGGATGAACAGGGCCTGATCGATCTGGAAGCAGCAACCAGACTTATCGGCCCGCGCACGCGCCTGCTCGCCGTCAGCCAACTGTCCAACGTGCTGGGAGCCTGGCAGCCGCTGACGCAGCTGTTGCCACTGGCCAAGGCCCATGGCGCACTGACCATCGTCGACGGCGCCCAGGGCGTGGTGCATGGTCGCCACGACATGCAGGTGCTGGCCTGCGATTTCTACGTGCTGTCCAGCCACAAGCTCTACGGGCCAGAAGGCGTCGGCGCGCTCTACGGCCGTGGCGAAGCCCTGCTCGAACTCCATCACTGGCAGTTCGGCGGTGAGATGGTCCGGGTGGCCGATTTCCAGAGTGCAGAGTTCCATGCCGCGCCGCTGGGTTTCGAGGCCGGCACGCCTCCCATCGGTGCCGTGATCGGCCTTGGCGCGACCCTGGACTACCTGGCGAAACTGGACGGTGCGGCCGTCACCGCCCATGAGCAGGTCCTGCACATGAAGTTGCTGGCGGGGCTTGCCGTTCGCCCTGGCGTCCAGGTGCTGGGCGAGCCACAGGTGGCGCTGGCCAGCTTCCGCGTCGAAGGCGTGCACCATGGCGATCTGGCGCACCTGCTTACCGAGCAGGGCATCGCCATCCGCAGCGGGACGCATTGCGCGCAACCGCTGATGAAGTCTCTCGGCGTCGACGGCGCCATTCGTGTCTCGCTGGGGTTGTACAACGACGGCACCGACCTGGAGCGCTTCTTCGCAGCCCTGGACCAGTCGCTGGAGTTGCTCCGATGAGTACCTTGCCCACTCCTGCCAGCGAAGCCCTGCACGCGTTCCAGCAGGCAGCCGGCTGGGAGCAAAGGGCGCGCCTGCTGATGCAGTGGGGCGATCGACTCGAACCGCTCGGCGAACGCGAGCGCAACGAGGACAATCAGGTGGCAGGCTGTGAAAGCAGGCTGTGGTTGATCGGCGAACGCCACGAGGATCGCTGGCATTTTCGGGGTACCAGCGAAGCGCGCCTGCTGCGCGGGCTACTCGCCGTCCTGCTGGTGCGAGTCAACGGGCTGGACGCTACCGAGCTGCAACGGCTCGACGTCGCGCAATGGTTCGAGCAGCTCGGCCTGTCGCGGCAGCTGTCGCCCTCGCGCAGCAATGGCATGAATGCGGTGCTGGCACGCATGCGTGAATTGAGTCGGCACACGCTCTAACAGTCGTTGAAAACGGCTATTCGGCCGTACGCCAAGGAAACCAGCGCGGCGTACGCCGGCAGTAATCGCGGTACTGATCGCCGAACACCTTCTCCAGATAGGGCTCTTCGTAACGGGCGATATACATCGCGGCGAAACGGCTCCAGATCGCCAGCCACAACGCCATCAGCGGTGAGCTGTAGACCAGCATCAGACCAACCAGCACAAAAGTGCCCGACCACATCATCGGGTGCCTGACCCAGGCATACGGACCGTTACGCAGCAGGATTTTCGGACCGACGAAGGGGCTGACCGTTTTCTTGCCATGCCGGTACATCATCAGTGCACAGACGATCGCCAGCAGCCCGCCCAGGTTCATCAGGGTGACACCGGCATATTTCAGAATCGCTAGGCGCGGCAGCTCGATGCCCAGTTGCTGTTCCAGTTGCAGCAGGTAACGCGGGAACACGTAAAGCACGCCGAATGGACCGACGATCAGATAGATCAGCGTATCGATACTGCCGAGCAGCTTTTTCACGTCGTATGGCGTCCGATCTTCTCCAGGAATCTGAAGACAACAAGCGCAACGGCCAGGTTCGCCCTCGTTTGCCGCAACGCCTTCAAGGCTTTCTGGCCACAACGCGCTCCGCGGGTCTCCTTGCGCCTGCCACCAGCTTGTCGACCGCACGCGCTGCCGCCACCATGCCGAAGCTGGCAGTGACCATCATCGCTGCGCCGAAACCACCGGCGCAGTCGAGCTTCACCCCCTCGCCGACAAAACTCTTGCTCTGGCAGACGCCGCCATCGGGTTTGGGATAACGCAGCTGCTCGGTGGAAAACACGCACGGCACGCTGTAGGTGCGGCCCGGCGTGCGCGAGAAGTTGTACTCGCGGCGCAGCAAGGAACGCACCTTGGCCGCCAGCGGGTCGTTGAAGGTCTTGTTCAGGTCGGTGACCTGGATCTGCGTTGGGTCCACCTGCCCGCCGGCCCCGCCGGTGGTGATGATCTGGATCTTGCGCCGCTTGCACCAGGCGATCAGCGCCGCCTTGGCCGGCACGCTGTCGATGCAGTCGATGACGCAATCCAGCTGCTCGGTGATGTATTCGGCCATGGTTTCCCGAGTGACGAAATCGGCCACCGCATGCACCACGCAGGCCGGGTTGATGGCGCGGATGCGCGCCGCCATCTCGTCCACCTTGGGCTTGCCCACCGCGCCCTCCAGCGCATGGATCTGACGGTTGGTATTGGTGATGCAGACATCATCCAGATCGAACAGGCTGATCTCGCCGACGCCGCTGCGCGCCAGCGCCTCGGCCGCCCAGGAACCGACCCCACCGATGCCGACCACGGCGACATGCGCCGCCGCCAGCCGTTCGAGCCCAGCCCGGCCATACAGACGGGCAATGCCGCCGAAACGCTGATCTTCGCTAGACATACCACCCCCTGAAAAACGTCCGCCGATTATAGGACCTGCGCCTGGGAAGGTTCACCTGCCCGACCGCACAGCAAACGACCTCAACGAACACAGCCAGGCGCTTTTCGGCGCTCCTGGCGGCCTTTTTTAAGGCTATGTCTGAGCTAACTGTTGCAACAGGCTAAGCTGATCATGACGTCTCCACATACGGGAGGTGAATCATGAGAGCGAGTCATTTCAACAGCTGGATTGCCCGGCTCTCCCAGCTCAGCCCGGGGCAGCGTGAGCAATTGGCGAGATGCCTTTCGGTATCAGGACCTCTTGCGCAGGATATGATCCCCACGCCCAATAGCTGCCCGCATTGCCAGTCCAGCGAGTTGCGTCCGTGGGGTACCAGCGG
>JBKEBY010000005.1:0-83643 GCA_047973445.1 Pseudomonas sp. | reverse complement strand
CGACCGATCAATCCTAGCCAGAAGCGCAGGGTCGATGGACCTTTCCACATCCAGAACGTGAACGCCTACGACAGCCGGTTGAAGGGCTGGATGATTCCCTTTCATGGTGTGGCCACCAAGTACCTGACGCATTACTTGGGATGGCGTCGCCTGCTCGAACGTCATAAGACCCAGCTCAATCCATTGATTTGCTTGAGGGAAGCGCTGGGACGAGCGGCTATGCAACAGCTAACTCAGACATAGCCAAACAATAAGCGCGGTTTCCGGCACTACACAGCCGCCGGTCACACCTCCTGTCACTACACCGGACAGCACCGCTCACAGCAGCGTAATCAACAATTTCACCAATAATGACTGGCTAAATGGCATCTGGCGCAAGTCGGCCGGTGTTTCCGTACCAGCCACAGCGGCCAACAAGGCAGCATTCAAGGCCGGCGCCTCGGTCACGCTCGCCAACGGCGAGAACCGCACCATCAATGCGATCTATCTCTCTGGCAACAACATGAGCGTCATGCTCAAAGGCACTGCACTCAGCGGTAGTCTTGGCTATCCAAACAAGCTGTCCGCCGGCAGCAACGACTCGCTCCCGAGCCTTCCACCGCCGGATGTCAAACCGCCCGTCACGCCACCACCGGACGTATCCGGGTCAACCGAGTCGCTAACGGTCGCTCTAAACGCATTCACCGGCAAAGACTTCACCGGCGGCATCTACTTGACCTCTCCGGGGATTTCCGTAAAGGACACTCCTGCAAACAGAGCCGCCTTTCATAAAGGCGCGCAGATCAAGTTCGCTGACGGACAAGTTCGCACCGTGAAAGCGGTGTACTACCCGGATGGCAACATGACGGTACTAGTCGATGGCGGCCCCATCGATGGTAAGGCCGTGGGCCACCCTAGAACCATTTCGGTAAGCAGCAGCGGCTTCGATGGGCATATCCCTGACAGTGGCAACAGCGGCGACTCGTCGATAGATAACATCCCAACACCGAACAACCCGATCCACCTGGTTGGCGTCAACCTTGCGGGTGCCGAGTTTGGCACCGGCTCTCTGCCGGGGATTTACCAGAAGCACTACATCTACCCAGGCGAAGCTGACTTCAAGCGCTATGCCGATATGAACATGAAGCTGGTTCGCCTCCCCTTCCGCTGGGAACGCCTGCAACCCAAACTGAATACCGAGCTTGATGCCGCAGAGTTGTCCCGACTGATGACCGCCCTTGAGCATGCTCGCAAGCACAACGTTCAGGTCATCCTGGACATGCACAACTACTACCGCTACTACGGAAAGCTGATCGCCTCGGGTGAAGTCCCGATCAGCGCCTTCGCGGACACCTGGCGACGCATTGCTCAGAAGGTTGCCAACTCCCCAGCGGTGTATGGCTACGGCCTGATGAACGAGCCTCACTCCACCAATGGCAAATGGCCCGCCGCCGCACTGGCTGCCTCCAAGGCTATTCGCCAGATTGATGGCAAGCGCTGGATTTACGTCGCTGGAGATCGCTGGTCCAGCGCTTATCACTGGCCCTCGCACAACACCCAGCTGGCAACCGATCCCTGGATGCGCGACCCGAAAAATAATCTGGTCTACGAAGCACACCTGTATCTGGACCATGATTTCTCGGGCAGCTACGCCAACCGAGGGGCAGTCTATGACCCGATGATCGGCGTCAACCGTGTAAAGCCTTTCGTTGAATGGCTGCGTAAGAACAACCTGCGGGGCTTCATCGGTGAACATGGTGTTCCAGACTTCTCACCCTCCGCCGTGGTTGCGACCGACAATCTCTTGAAATACCTGGGCCAGCAGTGTGTTCCCAGCACTTACTGGGCGGGTGGCCCTTGGTGGGGTGAATACGTACTGTCGCTGGATGTAACGAGCGGCAAGGCACGGCCCCAATTGCCGGTGCTGCGCAAACACGCTACAAATCGGTCTTGCGCGAGCATAGGCCCGCTCTGACCGGCGAGCGAGTCACCCCGCACAATGCGGGGTGACTCGCTCAGTTGGGTAAGTGATCGAAGACTTCCGGCACCAGCGCGGCCTCGCCCTTATCCTCGAGATGGCCACGATGGAGGCCACCCGAACCGCCACTCTCCAGCATTGCCAACAGCCGTTGGCCGCGCTCGGTCAGTATAAAGTTCTCACCGTTGCCGCCCTGCTCCTCAGGACGCGACTCGATGAAACCACCTTTGAACAGCAGGCTCTCATAGTTCTGCGCTTCGGCTTTCAACGCATCGAGATTGGGCATCGACTGCCCGGCCTGTTCGAGTGCCAGGGCGTGCTCGTCGGCATACTGGCGCGGCGTGAAGGTTTCGCTGCCAGAGTGCTGCACTTCGCGCAGCAGGCGCAGCATCAGATCCCAGTCGTAAGTCATGGCCATTCTCCGCTTGCTTGTCACCGCCTCATTGATACGGACCCCACCGGGCCAGCCATGGTTCGCAGCGGCAAAAGGCTGAACTAAAGCGGCCCGACGACGATCCACCGAACAGGACGTCGAACGGAGCAGACCATGAAATATCTGATGATTCCCCTTGCCGCCTTGTTGGCCAGCCCCGGGGCCTACGCCGCTTGCACTGCGGCGGATGTCGAGGCTGCCGCCGAACGTCTCGCCGAACGGGTCGCCCAACTGACCGAGAATGATCCCGAACGTGCCGCCGAGATCAACGAGCAGTTGAAGGAAATGGACGCCAAGCGGACCGCAGACGAACTCGGCGACGAGTGCCAGGCCCATGAGCGCCGCCTGCAACATATCGAACAGGCTGAAAAGGAAGCGGATATCCCGTCGAATCAGGAGCGTTGAGCCTTCGCGGATCGACGAACATCGTAGGGTGGATTACGCTTCACCGATCCACCGAGCGGAGCTCTGGTGGATATAAAAAACGATATCCACCCTGCGCGTCTGGCGGTACGTGGCTTCAGCCGTGAAGCTCGCGGATTCGCACCACGAGCGCAGCCGGCCGTTTTATTGCCCTTCGACCTTCTTGCGCCGCAACGGCGCCATTCCGTCGCCGCTGACCACCTGCGAGGCCGGTGCTTCGCGCTTGGCGTTCTTCGGTCGCTTGGCGGTAGGCTTGGCCTTCTTGTCGCCCGCTTTTTTCTTGTCCTCTTTTTTCTTCTTGGTCCCCGCCGCCTTGCCCGAGGCCTTGAGGTTCTTCGGGCCCATGTAGCTGCCCTTCAGACCCTTGACCACACGATGCTCGAAGCGCTGCTTGAGGTAACGCTCGATGCTGGACATCAGGTTCCAGTCGTTGTGGCAGATCAGCGAGATCGCCAGCCCTTCGGCACCAGCACGCCCGGTGCGACCGATACGGTGCACGTATTCGTCACCGGAACGTGGCATGTCGAAGTTGATCACCAGGTCCAGCCCTTCGATATCCAGGCCACGCGCCGCCACGTCGGTCGCCACCAGCACCTTCACGCCGCCTTCCTTGACACGGTCAATGGCCAGCTTGCGCTCCTTCTGGTCCTTCTCGCCGTGCAGCACGAAAACCTTGACGCCCTCGGCCACCAGCCGCCCGTAGAGGCGGTCGGCCTGTACGCGTGTGTTGGTGAAGACCACAGCCTTCTTGTAGGTCTCGTTGGCCAGCAGCCAATGCACCAGTTTTTCCTTATGCTCGACGCTCTCGGCGGTGATGATCTGCTGCCGTGTGCCTTCGTTGAGTTCGCTGACGCGATTGAGCTGCAGGTGTAACGGGTCACGCAGCACGCTGGCCGCCATCTCACGCAGGGCAGCGCCGCCGCTGGTGGCGGAGAACAGCAGGGTTTGCTGGCGTTTGGCGCATTCGTTCACCAGGCGCTGTACGTCGTCGGCGAAACCCATATCGAGCATGCGATCGGCTTCGTCGAGGATCAGCAGCTCCACGTCCTTGAGGATCAGTGTGCCGGCATTGAGGTGCTCGATCATCCGCCCCGGCGTGCCGATGAGGATGTCCGGCACCTTGCGCAGGATCGCCGCCTGGACTTTGAAATCCTCGCCTCCGGTGATCATCGCCGACTTGATGAAGGTGAACTGCGAGAAGCGCTCGACTTCCTTGAGCGTCTGCTGCGCCAGCTCGCGGGTCGGCAGCAGGATCAGCGCACGAACATCGACACGCGGCTGCGCATCACCAATCAGACGGTTGAGCATCGGCAGCACGAAGGCCGCGGTCTTGCCGCTACCTGTCTGCGCCGTTACCCGCAGATCACGCCCCTCGAGCGCCGGCGGAATGGCCGCATTCTGCACGGGAGTCGGCTCGACGAATTTGAGTTCGGCGACTGCCTTGAGCAGGCGTTCGTGCAGGGCGAATTGGTCAAACAAGGGGGCTACCTCGGCAAGTCGGAAGAACGATGGCATAGGTTAACCCGTCCGCCCGGCAAAGGCGCGTGTTTGCTTGTCCATAGACATGGGCGGCGAGTTGTTTCGCTGATAAAAACGCAGAAGAAATGCCGGCCCGCCGGGTGGGAGCAGACGTTGGCGTCATTTCACTGCAAGAGCGTTCAGGTGGATTCGCAGGTCAGCTTGATCCGCAGCCGAATCACGTCGCGCTTGAACTTGACCGTTAGCGGCTTGCGCTCGCCAGCCTGCAACGTGGTGCGACGGGTACGGGGTGCTTCGGGACCATTGCGAAACACGGCGCTACAGGCGACGGGTGTCGCGCCATAGTTCTGCAACAGCACGCCAGCCATGTCCCGGTCGATGGTTTCGGTGGAGACCAGCACTTCGGTACCGTTGAGCTGCTGCTCGACTTCCACCGGATAGCTGACGGCCAGCGCAGTCAGTGGGAACATGACAAGCAAGGTGCAGCAGAATCTTTTCATCACAGGCAGGCTCCTCCAGCAGGTGGCCAGCGTACCAGACAGAGGCGACAGGAAAACAATGGAATGAAAGTTCCCCGCGTGACGCTCGATCAATGGCGAACCCTGCAGGCCGTGGTCGACCATGGCAGCTTCGCCCAGGCAGCCGAGATGCTGCATCGCTCGCAATCCTCGGTCAGCTATACCGTGGCGCGCATGCAGGAGCAGCTCGGCATTCCGCTGCTGCGCATCGAGGGACGCAAGGCCGTGCTCACCGATGCCGGCGAGATGCTGTTGCGCCGCTCGCGCCAACTGGTGACCCAGGCCAGCCAACTGGAAGAACTGGCCCACCACATGGAACAGGGCTGGGAAGCAGAAGTGCGGCTGGTGGTGGATGCCGCCTACCCCAACGCCCGGCTGATCCGCGCCTTGACCGAATTCATGCCGAAAAGCCGCGGCTGCCGCGTGCGCCTGCGCGAGGAAGTCCTCTCGGGCGTCGAGGAAATCCTCAAGGACGGCACGGCCGACCTGGCCATCAGCGCCCTGGACATCACCGGTTACCTCGGGGCAGAGCTGGGCACCGTGGGGTTCATTGCCGTAGCCCATGCCGACCATCCACTGCATCAGTTACAGCGCAAACTGAGCGTGCAGGATCTGCAGAGCCAGATGCAGGTGGTGGTCCGCGACTCGGGCCAGCGACAGCCGCGAGACGCCGGCTGGCTGGGCGCCGAGCAGCGCTGGACGGTCGGCAGCCTGGCCACTTCGGTAGCTTTCGTCAGCAGCGGCCTGGGCTTCGCCTGGCTGCCGCAGCACATGATCGAACGCGAACTCGCCGAAGGCATTCTCAAACCACTGCCGTTGATCCAGGGCAGCATTCGTCGTCCCCAGTTCTATCTGTACACCCATCCCGATAAGCCACTCGGTCCCGCCACGCGGATTCTCATCGAGCTGATCAAGACGTACGATACGCAATCGCCACCTGCCCTCGGCAGCCTGGCCCAGACTTCCAATACCATCAGGAACACACCATGAAACGACTCGTACTCGCCGCCTGTTCATTGCTGCTCGCCGGTAATCTGCTGGCTGCGGACAACCCTCGCGTGCTGCTGAACACCAGCATGGGTGAAATCGAACTCGAGCTGGAAGCGGAAAAAGCCCCCATCAGCGTGGAGAACTTCCTCGGCTATGTGGAGCGCGGCTTCTACGACGGCACCGTGTTCCACCGCATCATTCCCGGCTTCATGATCCAGGGCGGCGGTTTCGACGACGGCCTGAGCCAGAAGCCCACCCGCCAACCGATCAAGAACGAAGCCGACAACGGTCTGCACAACGTACGCGGTACCGTCGCGATGGCCCGTACTCAGAACGTCGATTCGGCCACCAGCCAGTTCTTCATCAACCACCGCGACAATGCCTTCCTCGACCACGGTAGCCGCGACTTCGGCTATGCCGTATTCGCCAAGGTCGTGCGCGGCATGGACGTGGTCGACCAGATTGCCCAGGTCCCCACCGGCAACCGCACCATGATGCAGAACGTTCCGCTGCAGCCGGTGAAGATCGTTTCCGCGAAGAAGCTGTAACGCCGCCGGCACGTCTGTTGGCGTTTAGTCCGCAGCCGCGCCGAAACGTCAACAGACTACATGGCGACGGGTGAGCGACCCTCGCCTTGCCTGTAACAGGAGATACGCCCATGAGTGCCCAGCCCAGTCCTCTGAATACCATCGAAGGCGAAGCCAAGCTGCTGCAGGATCTACTCAGCGCCGAGCGTGCCGGGGCCAAGGTCGCTGGTGACAGTCTGCAACAGTGCAACGACCCGACGCAGCGCAAGCTGCTGGAGCAGATTCGCCAGGGCGAGGTCGACAGCTGCAAGCTGGTACTCAACTGCCTCAAGCACAAGGGCCTGGAACCCAACCGCGAGATCGGCGCCTTCTACGGCAAGGCCATGGCCATCGAATCACTCGAAGAGCGCATCCCCTTCATCGATCGCGGCCAGCAGTGGGTCATCCGCAAGCTGCGCGAATACCTGCCCGGTTGTGACGATCCCTTCATCCGCGGCGAGCTGGAAAAGATGCTGAGCATCCACGAGGTGAACAGCCTGCCAGCGTGATGCAGGCCTATGCTCAAGCCTGCTGGGTCTGCCGGTAAGGCAGCGCCTGGCGTGCGGACTGTGCGTAAGCCAGCACACCCTGGCGTTCCTGCAGCAGGAAATCCGCCACCGCCGCACGCAACCCCGGATGTGCCAGGTAATGCCATGAGCGTGTGATCACCGGCTCGAAACCACGAATCAGTTTGTGTTCGCCCTGCGCGCCGGCATCAAAGCGTTGAAGGCCAGCGGCGATCGCCTGGTCGATGCCCTGATAGAAACAGGTTTCGAAATGCAGCCGGTCGAACTCGGCCAGGCAGCCCCAATAGCGGCCATACAATCCCTGCCCGTCGACCAGGCTGAAGGCCATCGCCACCGGCGTCGCGCCCCGTTTCGCCAGCACCAGCCGGATCGCCTGCGGCATGCGCTCGGCCAGCAGGCTGAAGAAGGCTCGCGTCAGGTACGGCGCCTGTCCGCGTACATGGTAGGTATTGGCGTAGCAGCCGTAGACGAAATCCCACTCGGCTTCGCTGACCTGACGGCCTTCGCGCCACTCGAACGCGATGCCCTGCCCTGCCACCTGCTCGCGTTCCTTTCGCAACTGCTTGCGCTTGCGCGAGGTCAGCGTGTCGAGAAAATCCTGGAAATCACGGTAGCCGCGGTTGTGCCAGTGGAACTGGCAGCCGATGCGCTCCAGCCAGCCGTCTCGACCACGCAGGAGCGCATCGGCGTCCGCTTCCGTGAAGTTAACGTGCAGGCTCGACTCACCCCGCTCGGCCAGTTCGCCGGTGAGCTGATCCAGCATCTGCGCCGCGGATTCGACGTTGCCCAGCAGCCGCGCGCCGGCCACTGGTGAGAAAGGCACGGCGCAGAGCAGCTTGGGGTAGTAGCCGATACCCGCGCGGTGACAGGCATCCGCCCAGGCCCAGTCGAAGACGTATTCGCCATAGGAATGGCTTTTGCGATACAGCGGCAGCGCCGCCTGGGGCGTGCCCGTGAGGTCGACCAGCAACCGATGCTGCGGTTGCCAGCCAGTGCCATCACCGACGCTGCCACTGTCTTCGAGGCTGGAGAGGAACGCGTGGCGCAGAAAGGGCTGGGGAGCCGTCTGCAGCGTGTCCCACTGCTGCGGCTCGATCTCGGCAAGGCGGGAAATTTTCTGGATAGGCATGCCGAGCAGTCTGGCCCGTCGCGCGCCGGAAAAAAAGTGCCCAGGGCTGTTGAGGAGGCCGCCATGGCCGGAGACTGTTCTGTGAGGGAGAGGCACTACACCCTCTCCCGTCAAGGAAGTAAAGAATCTCCGGCGTTTGACCTCAACAGCGCCGTGGGCGAAGGAGCGTGATTCAAACCCTTACTGCTGGGCCCACTTCAGGAATGCTTCGCGGCTTTGCGGCGTCAGCAGGTTCCACATCTGCTGCAACGTGGTCAGGGTCGCATCGCTATGCGGCAGGGTAGCCGTGGCAACAGGCGCCGGATTCAGCGGTACGGTCTGGGACATTGCGGGGGCGCTACCCAGAGGTGCAACACTGATGGCTTCCGGAGCAATTTCGCTGGAACCCAGCATTGCGCTGAGAACCGAGGCATTACGATTGCCGGCCTCGGCCTCGATGCGCTCGCCAGTGCGGGTGTTCAGCGCCCAGGCCGGGAAATCGGTTTCGAACGCCTTGGCTTCACCCAGGTTCTGCGGGCGATCGAAGTCCAGGCGCCAGGTTTCACCGGCCTTCCCTTCGAACGTGAAGATGGCGGTACGACCGCGCACCACTTCGTGGCTCATGCCACCATCGACATCGAAGCCGTTCTTGTAGAAGGCATTTACCTGATAGGCGCCCGGCTGCAGGTGCAGACGCTTGTCCGAGGCACCGAACATGGAGTTGGCAGCCGTGTGCGGCTGGCCATTGATGCTGCGGATTTCCAGCTCACTGGGAACCACCAGCGTCAGCACCTGGCTTTCGGGCAGGGCCGCACCGGAATACAGCTGGACGTGGGACTGCTGGGCACAGGCGGCCAACAGGCAAGCCATGGCGATGACGAACAAACTGCGCATGAAAACTCCTAGTGCAAAGTTTCACCAACTATTGGCGAGAGGGTCAGATGACAATCTGGAAACGATAATAAGACTGTAAAATTTCATTTAAATGACAAACCGGGCTGTCCCTGAAGGAGCAGCCCGGTTTGTTTTACTGATTCCGCGAAGGGAATTAGAAGTCGTAGCGAAGACCTACGGTGAAACCGGAAGCTTCTTCACCCATAGCAGTAACCAGTCTGTTGTTTGCCGAACGTGCCTGCTCCCACGGAACTTGTCCGGAGTTTTCGTCGTTATCGATTACCGCATAGTTGGCATAAACACGAACAGCCTTGTCCAACTTATGCTCGACACCCACAACCCACATATCGGCATCAGCATTATCGGCGTCGGAATCGCGAGTCATCCACATGGCCTTCAGAGCCGTGTTCTTGGCAACCGCGAATTCGCCACCCAGGCCATAGACATCGGACGACCACGCATCACGATCAGCCTGAACCGGTGAGTCGTGATCAACGGTCTGATAGAAGCCCACCAGTTTGAAGGCGTCAGTCAGCTTGTAGGCAGCAGCGGCACGAATACCGTCACGCTCGCCACGGGAAGCATCTTCTTCCACCTTCTCGTATGCCAGGGAAGCCTCCAACGGGCCGCCTGCATAGTTCAGCGACATGCTGAGGGCATCGCTGTCTTCATCCTCCACCGCCCACTGGCCTTCATACATCGAATAAGCCAGTTTGGCGTTGAAGCCGCCCATGCTAGGAGTGGTGTACTGGATGGTGTTGTCATAACGCTCATCGAAACGGCCGTTGCCGAAACGAGTCAGGTTACGCATGTCACCGACCTGGTCACCGAACAGGTTGGCAGGACCACGAGCGACCTTGAACGGGCTATCGAAACGACCTACCTGAACCGCACCAAAGTCGTTGCTGCGCAGGCCGACAAAGGTATCGCGGGTTGCGAAATCGGCGCTGCCGCTATCGTTGCCACCAGTAGTGAAGTTAATCTGTTGTTCGATCTGAAAGAAGGCTTCCAGATTCGGGTTGATCTGGTGATCACCCTTGAAGCCCAGGCGTGAAGAGTTGCTCGACAGGTTGGTTTCGGAATAGTCGGCACCATCATCCAGATAATCCACCGATATATGCGCACGGCCGTAGAACGACACATCGGCCATTGCTACAGCAGGCACCACCATCGCAGCACCAACAGCAATCGCAATCAACTTCTTCTTCATCGGAAAAGCTCCTTCGTTTTATGAAACGTCGTCCTGCGAATGACATGACGTCGTCTGTTCGACGGAGGCGATTATGGGAAGCCGATATGACAGAAGGTTTGCTGAGATATGACAGTTCAAATTCGCGGGAACTTTTCCGCGAATGGCATTGCAGAGCCTTTGGCAAGGTGCCGGGGGAAACCGGAGAGGCAAAGCGACCGAGCCATACGGATGACTCGGTACGAATGGTTCGTTCCCACGCGGTGCATGGGAACGATCTGCGGAGAGGTGGTATCAGCGCTTGCGCAGGATCACGCTACCAATGGAATAACCGGCACCGAACGAACTGAGTACTCCGAGGCTGCCAGCCGGCAGGTCGTCCTGATGCTTATGGAAAGCGATCACCGAGCCGGCGGAGCTGGTATTGGCGTAGGTGTCGAGAATCACCGGCGCCTCTTCGGAGGTGGCGTCGCGGCCGAGCAGCTTGCGTACGATCAGCAGGTTCATGTTGAGGTTGGCCTGGTGCAGCCAGAAGCGCTTGATCGAACCGACCTCGATGCCGTTCTCCTTCAGGTGCTCGCCGATCAGCTCTGCCACCATCGGGCAGACTTCCTTGAATACCTTGCGGCCTTCCTGGACGAACAGCCTGTCCGGGTTGCTCATGCATTCCTCGGCGGTACGGTTGAGGAAGCCGAAGTTGTTGCGGATGTTGTTGGAAAACTCAGTCACCAGCCTGGTGCTGACGACGTCCCACTGATGCGCCGAGGTCGCCAGGTCGGCGCGTTCGACGATCACGGCGGTGCAGGCATCGCCGAAGATGAAGTGGCTGTCGCGGTCACGGAAGTTCAAGTGACCGGTGCAGATTTCGGGGTTGACCATCAGCACCGCCCGCGCCTGCCCCAGCTGCACCGCGTTGGCGGCGTTCTGGATGCCGAAGGTAGCCGAGGAGCATGCCACGTTCATGTCGAAACCGAAGCCCTTGATGCCCAGCGCAGCCTGTACTTCGATGGCGATGGCCGGGTAGGCACGCTGCAGATTGGAACAGGCGACTATCACGCCGTCGATATCGGCGGCGGTCTTGCCCGCTCGCACCAGCGCCTCTTCGGCGGCCTTTACCGACATCTCGCACAGGATCGACCACTGATCGTTGTCGCGCTCGGGAATGCTCGGAACCATGCGCTCGGGATCGAGGATACCGGCCTTGTCGGTGACGTAGCGGCTCTTGATGCCGGAAGCCTTCTCGATGAAGGCCGAGCTGGATTCAGGCATCGCCTCGACCTCGCCCGCCTCGATGGCAGCGGCGTGTTCGGCGTTGAAACGGCGCGAGTAGGTATTGAACGACTCCACCAGCTCGTCGTTGGAAATGCTCTGGGCAGGGGTGTAAAGGCCGGTGCCGCTGATGACGACGTTATGCACTGTCGTTCCTCTCGAATAGGGCTTGATCGAATCGGGCGTTGGCCGAAGTCACCGTGGTTCACAACCGAGCCATCGTTTCCAGCGCCTCTTATGTCGACTATTGTGCATGAAAAGCTGAAAGAATCCGTAACATTGCGCTGATTCCGGTATCAAGAATTAGTCCTTTCGATGTATTCCAGCGTGACCGATCGGTCGATTCATGAAGGGAACGTCTTCTTACGACTCGATTACCGCGCAGACCCGATAGGCGCACCTGAACGCTGACACTCTTCGGCGCGCGTTGGTTATCCTTGCGCTCCCTCAAGCAGGACCATCCGCCATGAAAGACTCGCTCGCCGAACTGCTCACGCTCATCAGCTCAGGCTGCATGGCCGAAGAGGAGATTGCCCGAATCGCTGACGAAGCCGCCCAGGCCTATGCCGATCCACAGGCCTTCCTGCAAGCCAATCCAGACATCAACTACGAAGACGACTTCCCGATCCCCTTGGGTGAATGGGTGGTGGTAGGTAGCCTGCCGGACACGGTACTGTTCCAGGCCGACGACTATCAGGCGCTGTTCGAGCAGATCCGCGCCTCGTTCGGCGAGAGCGTCAACTTCGTGCTGCAACCCAAGCAGTTGGCCAAGACCGAACCGCTGAAGGCCCTCAACCGTATCCAGACGCAACTCGGCGCCCTCTACCCCGAGAAAGGTGGCTACGTGCTGGTCGACTTCAGCGAACCGCTGGATGACGAACTTCAGGCTGTGCTGGTCTACACCTGCGATGTCGAGCGGGTGGTGGCGCTGGCCGTGGAGGTGGGTATTTATGCTGCCCCAGCGCTGGCAGCAGTGCAGGCGGAGCTCGGTAGCTGACGCTCAGCGGCGGCGCAGCGGATCGAGCAGCGCCGACAGGCCGTTATGATCGATTTCCTGCATCAACGCCAGCAATTGGCCGATGTCACCCGGCGGGAAGCCGACCCGGGCAAACCAGTTGAGGTAGTTTCCCGGAAGATCGGCAATCAGGCGCCCCTTGTACTTTCCGTAGGGCATCGTCTGGGTCACCAGGCGTTCGAGGTCTTCAGGTTTCATGGAAGGCATTCGTTTCGATAGGGGCGGATAGTGCCACAACTGCGGAACAGCATGGTTTGTATCGATTCGGCATAGTACCTGTGCCCTACCTTAATACGGCCGATCATTCCCTGCAGGAGCTTCAGCCCACTACCTCATCAACCAACCGGATATTGGAAAAGTGCCAAAGCAGCTGGTGGACATCAGTAACTGAAGGCTGTCCTGGCGGCTGTCCTGGCGGCCTTCCTGCGCACACTCTGAGCGCCATTCCGGCTCGACCGGCAATTGAGCCGGGCTATGCATCACATAGCCAGACTGCGCGCGCCAACCGGTGAAACGCTTGGCACAATGACAACCGCTGGCATTCCCGCCAGCGGCAGACAAGGAGCCGAGATGAACCGAACCGACAAGCCCGAACTGGACGATGCTGCCCTGGCGTTCGCCGAGCAGGTGTTCGACAGCGCCCGCAATGGCGATGCGGAGCGTCTCGGCGATCTTCTCGCGCGTGGCCTGCCATCCAACATCCGCAACAGCAACGGCGACAGTCTGCTGATGCTGGCCAGCTATCACGGTCACCTGGACGCCACGCGGGTGCTGCTCGAGCATGGCGGCGACCCACAGCTGCGCAACGACAAAGGCCACACCCCGCTGGCCGGCGCGGCCTTCAAGGGCAATCTGGCGATGGTTCGGCTGCTGCTCGAGCATGGTGCCGATGTCGAAGGCGCCTCACCCGACGGCAAGACAGCACTGATGATGGCAGCCATGTTCAACCGCACCGAGATCGTCGAGTACCTGATCGGCCAGGGTGCCGACCCGCATGTCAGAGCCGGCAACGGCGCCACCCCACTGGAGGCCGCCGCCATGATGGGCGCTGCCGACACCCAAGCGCTACTGAGCCGACTGGAGCCGGCTCAGGGCTGACCCATCCTTCCCTTCGAGTCGCTCATGTCGTTCTGAAACGGGCGACGTTGTGCAGCAGCGCTTCGGCCAGATCACTGAGGCGGCTGGCGGTCTGGTGGTTGCTGCCGACCGCGCTGCCGTTCTCCTCGGCCATCCGCGCGATCATGCCAACCTGCTCGGCGATCTCGGCGGAGGCGGCACTTTGCTCGCGCAAGGAATGCGAGATTTCCGCAACCGTGGACAGAACCTGCTGCATTCAAGGCCAGCAGGTTTGTCTGCGCGGCGATATCACCGATCACGCCGACGATGGTAGATATCTCGCCCGAACGCTCCCCCAGCGCAGCGACGGTACGCGCCGAGTCCGCCACCGAGTCGGCGATCTGCCTGATTTCTTCGATCACCGCAGCGACGATCTCACCACCCTGGCGTGACAGCTCGCCGGACTGCACGGCCAGCGCGTCGGCATCGCCGGCATGACACGCGATACTCTCGATGCCCACCGTCATCTGTTCGACGGCGGCAGCCATGCTCGAAGCTGCATCGCTCTGGTGCTGCGAAGCCACGTTGATCTGTCCTGAAGACGCCACCAGATTACGCGCCGAATCGGCGACGTGATCGGAGTTGTCCCGTATGTCGCCGATCAGCCGGCGCATGGCATCGGCCATCTCGTTGAAACTGCCGGCCACATGACGCAGTTCGTCACGCGCCGCAAGTTCGATGCGGGCGGTGAGGTCACCGGCGGCAAGCTTGCGGCTGCCGGCGCGCAGGCTGCGAATGCTGGTCATCACCGACAGGTAGGCGCCAGCCGAGAGGTAACCGATCACCGCCACGGCGAGCAGCAGCACCGCGAAGTTCCATGTGAGAATCTGCCGCGCGGCACCGATACGCTGCCCCAGCAGCATATCCAGTGTCGGCAACAGCACTTCGTACATCTGCCGGTAGCCGAGCTCGATCGTTTCGGTGGTCATGCCGAAGAATTCATCGTCCGTGGTGGAGCTGAAATCACCGCGCTGGACGATGCCCTCCACCACCTTGCCGATTCGCTCGCTGCGCTCGTGCAGCGCTCTGACAGCCTCGCTCAGTTGCGCACGCAGTTCCGGACGCATCCGGACGACCTTCTCGATGCTGTCCTCGATGCTGCCGAGGCCTGCGCGGATCTCGTCGTTCAATACGATCAGCGCCGTACGCTCTGCATCGTCCATCTTGCCCTGCGCCAGCACGGCCGAGGCGTTGGCGCGCAGCCGGCCGATTCGCTCGATCAGATAGGGCATGCGATTGGTCGCCGCATTCATCAGGTAATAGGTCTGCGGCTCGGGATCGAACGTCAGACCGTAGGCGTCGGCAAGCTGGGTCTGGAAGCTCAGCAGACGTTCGACCAACGCCGTATGGGCCTGGGTATTGCTCGCTTGCGACCAGTCAAGGCCGTTGTCCCTGATGTCCTCCCACATCACGCCGATCTCCTGCCACTCACGCAGGCCAAGCTCGGCTTCGGGAAGCTGACGAGCCATGCTCGCCAGCGCCTCGTCGATCTCCTGCTGCAGCGAAGCACGGCGTTGCGCCGCTGCGGTGTTACCGCTCAGCAACATCGAGGACAGCCCGCGGTGCCGTTGCAAGGACTCCACCAATTCGAACAGCGGCTTCGACAGCGTGGAGGCGACCAGCTCGTTCTCTGAGCGTTCAATGGTGCGATTCAACTGATCGGCCAGTGCCAGCATCAGGCTCGCGAACGCAAGAAAAACCAGCAGCCCGAGCGCCGCGAACTTGACCGGATAGCTGAGGCGGTTCATCAGCGATTCGGCGGGCAGAAACAGTTTCTTCATCGGGATTCCTATGCAGTGGCTGCAGAAACCCGGAGTCGGAACGCCTCAAGAACCAGGCAACTGCAGAACATCCAGTTCAGGCGGCAAAGGTAAGAGAGTGACCCGCCGGGCTGCACTGACTGGAATCAAGACGCGCGCGACAATGGTTCAATTTCAGAGGAGGGCTGTCATGGTCTGGTGGGTCTGTCGTTTCGTCACTATTCGCGCTGCTGCGCCCAACTGACAGCCAATCCGTGGCCTCCAGAAGGTCCTCCGCCACAGCCATGCCATTCAGGGCTTCTGCGGAACGATGTCGAAACCGATCTGGTTGTCGACGATGATGCGGTATTCCAGCGTCTGCCCCGCCTCCACCTGCGCCAGCTTCTCGCGTCGTAACCGCAGCTTGCCGCACAGCGTATCGTCCAGCGGATCGGTGCCGATGCTGACGATGCGCTGCCCGGCCGGCACCTGCAGGCGAACCACCTCGCCCACATGCACCCGCGCGGCCAGCTCGCGATCGATCATCAGCGCGATATAGCAACCGCCGCCGCGCCAGCCGAAGTCTCGCGTCACCACCACCTCACCGCTATTGTCCACAGGCTGCTGATAAGCCAGCACCCGATCCGCCGGCACCGGCACGATGTCCTCGGCGTCGGGCTGCCATGAGGAACAGGCCGTCAGGGACAGCAACAAAGTCAGAGCAAGGATCAGGCGCATAGAAACTCCATATGGCCGCCGCGCGGAAGCGCAGCGTTGCCTGAGAGGTTTTAGCAGACTGCGCTCAACGACGCACGATGGAGCCGGCTTCCACCAGCTCGGCATCGCCACCAACGATTTTCGCGTAAGTGGTCTTGGCATTGACTCGCACCACCTGGATGTCGGCCACCTTCTCTTCCATCTGCCCCAGCGATTCCTTGGTATAGGGGTCGAACATCTCCTCCCCGAGGAAGTAGACGCTGAGCTTGTCGCCGGACTTGAGGGTCTTGCCGCCCTGATTGAGCACCACGGTCTTGCCGTTCACCGCGACCACACGCATCGGGTAAATGTTCGACAGCGCGCCATTGACCAGCTGTTCGGCCAGCTCTGCGGTCATCCCGGCCTGGGACGAGCCGTACTTGGCCAGCAAGCCGCGAACGCCAGCATCACTGAAGTTCAGGGTAATGGAGTCGGACCATTTCACTTGGCGCGTCGCGGCCAGGATGATCTTGTAGTCCAGTTGCGCGCTGCCGCTGTAGCTGGTGATGGTTTCGCCAGTCAGTTGCAGCGTCTTGACGCTGCGCGTGCTGCGCAGGCCGCGCAGGTTCCCCACGACGATGTAGTCGGCTCCCAGCACGTTGCCGGCCCTGGCCTGCTCCGCCAGCGCCGCGTCATCGCCTACCCAGATGGCCTTCTCCTGCTGGAATTCGGCACCGAACTCGCGATCCAGCACATTCAGCCGACGCGACTGGGTGAACAGATCGAGAATGCGGTTGCGCAGCTCGGATTCCACTTTGGTCGCCGGGGTATTGTCGCCCAGCAGCGAGAAGCTGCTGCGATCGACGTGAAACGGCAGCACCGCCAGGGTACGGCGACTGTCAGCAGGCAACCCCGGTTTGTCGTACTTGACCACGTGCAGAGTGATGTCGGCGCGATAGCTGCCATCGGTTTCCTGCGCGACATCATGCACGTCGTAGCGCGATACCACGCCACCGGTGGTCAGTTTGAGATCACCCTGACGGGCGACCTCAAAGCTGCTGGTGTGGGTCGCCTGGTCGCCTTCGCTAATGCTCTGGCGGCCAGAGATGGACTGCATCACTTCGCGGCTTTCGACACTGACACCGGTCACCTGACGCAAGCCCTGCACCAGCGCATCGGCGATGGCCTGGGTCCGGTTGGCGCCGTAGCCGACCGCATCGACAGCCTGCTCGGCCGCCGAAGCGGGCGAGCCGAGGAGTGCCAGCAGCAGGCCCAGCGTTGCTCCAATCATTCGCATGGGAGAGCCCTCAGAAATCATCAGCCGACATCAGGTCGCGGCTCTGGCTGGTGCCGGCCTGGCCGCTGTTGCGGTTCTGCGGCTGTTGAGCGCCCTGGCTGGTGCGGGCAGGTTTGAAATCACGCAACTGGCGGGCGTTCTGCTCGCTCAATGGATGCCAGACGTAGACGACGCCGTTGATCTCATGATCGTAAAGCGGGTGCTTCTCGCTCCAGCGGAACAGCTCGCGGGTACCCGGCAGGTTGGAGATGCTGCCTCGCGCGGAGATTTCACGGTCAATGGTCTGGATAAACTCCTGGGTCTGCTCCTCCGACTCGGTGATGCTCTGACCTTCAGCGCGAACCACGCCGGTGGTCTGGCGGCTCATCTTCTGGCTGGTGGCCTGCTCGGAGGCGCCAGTGGCGTTGAACAGGTACGCAAAGTTGGCATAGCTGGAAGCCTTGGCCGCGGCATAGGACAACTCGCGATTATCGGCACGCTGCTGGTAGTCATCACCGCGATAGGGGTTGCTCGCCTGACCGAAGGAGATCAGCACCGGATAGCCCTGTTCGTCGTACATGCGGCGAATACCGAACTCGTTGATCAGCGCGCGCTTGTCGCTGCGCAGCATCTGCAACAGTGGCTGCGGGCTGGCCTTGGCCGGATCGGGAGCGAGATCGCCCTTGCTCTGGGCAATGTCGTGGACGAACTGGCGGAACTTGCTGGACGCGACGATGGCCACGGCCACCGCGTGGTCGCCGTTCTCGTTGTGCGCCTCGAAGGTCTTCACCGGGATGACGCCCGTCAGCGTCTGGCGGGCGCGGGTTACGGTGGTTTCGGCCACCGAACGCTCGAACAGCTTGGCGCGCTTCTCCTGGGGTGCGGCGCGGAATTCCGCCGGGTCGATGCCCATTTCCTGCAACTCACCGTCCAACTTGCCACCAACCACGGCGACCGCCTTGTCGAACAGCTCGCCCAGCTTGCTGCTAGCACGCAGGTCCGCCTCGCTGAAGGACGGCATCTGGGTCTTGTCATCGAACAGGCGATTGATGCTCTCGGTACGCACACTCACGCCCAGGTGTTCGACGTACTTGGCCTGGGCCTTGAGCAGCGCTTCCTTGTACGCCATGACGCGCGCATTGCCCCAGTCGCGGCTTTCCGGCTTGGCCATCACCACGGTGCTGGCGGTGGTGTAGAACAGGCCAGGCCGGTCACGGAAGCTCTGGCCCAGCGGCGAGGCTTCGAAATCCTCGATCAGCGCTTCGATCTCCATACCGGGATCGGTCACTTGCGGCCGTGCCGCCTGGGCAATGTTGGCCGCGGTGGCATCCAGTTCCTGCCCGGAGACCTCCTGAGCCTCGACGGCCTCCTGAGCATAAGCCAGCGGTGCCATGCAGCCGGCCACGGCCAGCGCCAGCAGCGTATTTCCAATCAGTTTATTCATTGTTCTCATCCTTACCAGGAGGTGCCCTTGGCGCTGCCAAGCTTGCTGATCTGTTCTTCGCCTTCCCACACGGCCAGGCCGTTCTGCAGGTCGCTCAGGGTCATCTGGAAGTAGTACTCGACCAGTTCCTTGTTGCGATCGACGCGGTTGTTGCGCTGCAGGATCTTGCCGGACAGGCTCATGTTCGGCGCGGCCAGTTTCTGCTTGACGAGTGTGGAGCGGTCGACCTTGCGCGACTGGCTCAGCTCGGAGAACGCCGTGTTCATCTGGTCCTCGGCACCGTGCAGGCCGATGGCGGTGGTGACCTGCACCTTGCCGCTGCGCAGCAGTTCGACGCGGATCTTCTTCACCAACTGATCGGTATCGATGCGCTGCATGGTGTCGTTGAGCACGGTGGAGACCACCATGATGTTCTTCTTGCCATCGTTCCGGTCGACCGCACCGGACAGCAGCATGGACTGCGTCGCAGCCGCGGCAGCCTGTTCGAAATCGGCAGCGCTCAGACCCAACGTGACGGGCCGGTCCACGGCGGAGGACGACAACAGCTGTGTTTGCGGCGCACAGCCGACAGTCAGACCAAGGACGGCAGCCAGGCCCATAGCCCGGAACAACTTGGTTTTATCCCCGAATTTCATTGATGACTCCCCGAAGCATTGGTGTTTACAGGTGGTGTATCGGCATCGAACAGATGGATGCGGTAGGCCACGGCGCGCGGCGAAGGCGCAACGCGGTCCAGCGAATGACTGATGCGCGGGCGCAACTCCAGCAACTCCCAGCGCGCCGCCAGGCCGGGCAGCTCGAAGCCATCGCTGTCGAGCCACTCGAAGCGGTAACGCAGTTCCTGCTTCAGCAGGCTCTTGTTGTGAAGGCGCACGCCAGCACGCAGCAGGTCGCTGGACGCCTTGCCTTCCTGCACCGCCTCGATCTCCAGATATCCGCTAGTGCTCGGCCCCAGCACCAGTTGTGGATAGGGCGTGGCGACCGGTTGCGTCTGGCAACCTGACGCAAGCAGCATCGTGGCCATCAGGGCCAGGGTACGAATGTTCATGTCATCTACTCGCTGGGGCCGGTCAGTAACCGGCGATTTGATAGACGGGCTGGGAACCGGGTGCGCTGGCCTTGACGTAGACGATCGAGAACTGCGAATCGGGCAGCTCGACCTCCAGCGGCGCGGCCAGGCCGGGACTCTTGATGGTGAGCTTGCGATTGGCTGGCGGACGGATGCGCGCGACCTGCACCTCCTTCGGCAAGGCGCTCCAGATGCGCTTGTCGGCACGCGTGGTCGCAGCCTGATAGACCCCGGCGGCCAAGGCTCCGGCCAATCCGCCCTGCCTGCGTGCTTCATACTGGATCGCGCCCTTGGCGATAGTGCTGATGACCGCTTCGGTCACCTTGTAGGGAAACTCCTTCTTGAACTCGGTCTGCACTACGCGATCCAGGCTGGCCAGGTGCTCGGTCTTGCCCAGCGACTTGCTGCCGGCGAGCAGTTCGAGGTGGCTGTAGGCCTGGTCGCGCAGTTTCAGCTTGGGCAGCGCCAGTTGCGAATACTCGACCTTGTCGTTGACCAGAAACAGCGGGATGGGCACCAGCAGTTCCTCGATCTCCGGCCCCTGGCCGTTCTCGAAGATCACCCATACCGCAGGGTTGAGCTTCTGTCTGCGCCAGGTGCCACGGATCAGGTTGTTCACCACCTGAAGATCGGTTTTCACCGCCGGGTGGTTCGGACTCATACCGGCGACTCGACGCAACGAATCCCGGGCCTTGCCCAGATCATCCTTGTCACTGCTGCCGAGCATGAAATAGAGGCCGTGCAGATAGTCGGTGTAAGGGTTCACGAAATCCGGGTAAACCTGCCACTCCTGAAGCTCGGGATAGGCCTGGTAGACCGTCTGCTCCGCCTCGGCGCGGTTCGGCTGGTAGCCGTTGGCCGGCGCAGAAACTTCAGCCTTGGCCTGTTCCTGACTCAGCTTCTCCTTCTGTGCCTGGATCTTGCCGCGAAAATACTCTTCCGCGCGGCGCTGGCGATCAGCCGCGCGGTTGAACTCGATCCGCGCATTTTGCGCATCGGCGAGGAACATGCTGTTCAGCGCCTTGTAAGTGTTGACCATCACGCCGTCGTACACCGTCGGCGAGTAGCGATTGAGGTTGTTGTTGACCAGCGTCGAGGTCAGCTTCTCGAACCCCTTGCGCACCAGGTGCTCGGTATCTTCCTCCTTGGCCAGGTCTTCGGCGGCATCGAATATCTGGTTGCTCAACGCAAACTGGCCGCTGGCCGTCAACGCCGTGCCCGCCTGCAACGACCAGAGCAGCTCCGGCTGCTTTTTCGTAGACAGGCCGCCGGCCCCCTGCAGGGCAGAATCAGCCGCGGCCTGATAGTTGCCCGAGGCATAAAGCTGATTGAAATCGGCCATCTTTTCCGTCGGCGCCAGGGTCTGGCAGCCGCTGGCCAACGCAATGGCACCCAGCAAAGCGAAATGGCGCGACGAAGTTAAGCGGGTCTTCATACTTGTTATGTCCCTTGATCCATGACGATCCGGACAGCACGAGCGGGCAGGTGAAATCCTGTCGGCCCGGCCTCCGGAGCCAGGCAGCGATGAACAGGATTGATCAGCACATTGCGGGGGGTGACGGGGGCAGCAAGCAGGCCCGACCTTCAGCCATCTCCAATACAACACACGAACGTTCAGATCGAACGAAATCATTCCTTTGACTGGGGCTCACGGACACAAGAGACTACGCACTTCTGTACAGTCCACACAGCCCACCGCATGATAGCACTTTGATATTGCCCTTGAGCTGCGCCTCTGTCCAGCCATTTTGCCGGCGAGCAATCCCCGTCAGCTGGGTCCGCCGCGCAATGACTCACGGCAGGCTCGATGGACTGCGACCTCCGACCAGGGCAGGGACCACGTGAACAGCAACGCACGCGAAAGCACCCAGCCACGCTTTTGGCGCGACGCCGCCCTACCCTTCATCGAGGTCCGCGCGGTCGAGGATGGACGCAAGGTCTGCTATACACCGCATTGCCACGAGACCTTCTCGATCGGCGCGATCACCGCAGGTTGCAGCACCTATTTCAACGGCGATGTGCGCGAGCAGCTCGAGTGTGGCGCGCTGGTGATCATCAATCCCCAGACCGTACACGCCTGCAATTCCATCGACGGGCAGCCCTGGTCCTACCTGATGTTCTACGTGGATGCCGGCTGGCTCAGCACGCTGCAGGGCGAGCTGGGTGCCAGTACCGATGGCGCATTCATGCCTTATTCGTCGATCCTCAGTCGCGACCCGGCACTGTTCACCGGCCTGACGCAGCTCTATGCCACACTGATCGACTCGCAGATCGAAACGCTGCACAAGCAGAGCCTCGCCGTCGAATTCTTCAGTCTGCTTCAGCAAACACTGGCGCCCGTCCCCTCGCTGTCGAACACCGAGCCTCTACGCCAGTTGCAACACGCCGCCGACTACGTCGCCAGTCATTGCACCCGTGCATTGCGGCTGGAAGATATCTGCCAGGCAGCCGGGATGTCGCCGTCCTACCTGATTCGCGCCTTCAAGCAGCGCTACGGCATGACGCCACACGCCTACCTGCTCAATCGCCGTATCCAGCGCAGCCAGCACTGGCTCAGGCAAGGTCGGGATCTGGCCGAGGTGGCGCTGGCCGCAGGCTTTGCCGACCAGGCGCATTTCCAGCGCACCTTCAAGCGCCAGCTGGCGGCGACACCCGGGCAATATCGCGACCGTTCAAGTCAGTAGGTAGAAAGCGCTGCCCGCCAGCAGCAGCGCCATCGTCCGGTTCAACCAGCGTACCCGCGCAGGCTGCTGCAGGTGGCGGCCCAGGTAGTTGCCGGCCCAGGCCCAGCAGGCGATAGAGGCATAACAGATCAGGAAGTACAGCCCGGCGAACGACCACACCCGCAATACATCACCGTCCGCGGCGAACAACCCCATCCCGGCCACCGATGCCAACCAGGCTTTGGGATTGAGCCATTGCATCAGTGCCCCCTCCCACAGCGAGGGTCCGCCGCGCGCCTGCCCTGACTCAAGCCGGCCGTCATCTGCCACCAGTCGCCAGGCCATGTACAGGAGAAAGGCGACACCACCCCACTGGATTCCCCGCATCAATGCCGGTGCTCGCTCCAGCAACTGGAACAAACCCAGCCCGATCAACAGCAGCAACAGAGTAAAGCCCAGGGAAGCCCCCGAAATGTGCCGCAGGCTCGCGCGAAAACCGAAGCGTGCGCCGCTGTTCAGCGCTACGAGATTGACCGGGCCGGGAGTAATGGATGACGCCAGGGCGAAGGCGGCCATGGAAAGGTAGGGGTCCATAGATATCTGCTTCCAGTGGTTGAGCTGGAAGCAGGCTAGGAGCTGTGCCGACCAAGGGTATTGAACGAAATTACCCTCCCGACCATGGATGAGAGTCAGCTCCAGCGAAAGCCCGCGCTCCGATAGTGGCCATTGCACCCGCCTGGCGGCTGCTCCACACTGCCGATTCACTTCACTGCAGTCGGAGATTTCATGTATCCCCTTACCGCTCAATCTCGCACTGCCATCCTCGCAAGCCCGGACGCACTCGAATGCACCCTGTATCGCGCTGACGAATACGACACCGAAGCCGAAGAGCAGGACCTTGGCGATGCGCGCATCCTGTTCCTCGGACCGTTCGAGGCGCCTACCGAATGGGATGCCAAGGACCGGGAAGACTATTTCGACGGCACGCCGCCCGAAGCTTTCGTCACTGCCCGCATCGCCTGCGAAGCCGCGCCCGACTCGGGTGCGAGCTTCATCCCGGTACCCGGTGACTACGCCGCCGTAACGGAAGCCCCAGGCAAGATTTCGATGTTCTATGTCTGGGACTGCCTCAACGATGTCGAAGGCGAGTATGTGCTGATTCGCGAAGAAGAAGACGCACTCTGAACCGCCACAGCCCCTGCCGACCTTCTTCCTTCTGGGGAGAGGGTCGGAGGGAGCAAGCTCCTTGGTACACATCTGGCCATTTCAGCGACTGGCTCATCGAGCAAGAATCAAGGCTGGCAGGCTTGCGCCTGCATTCGACGCGAGGGCGCGTCCCTCGAACGCGCGGAGGGATGGCCTATATACCTGTGGGCGCCGACTTCAGCCCGAAGCTCTTGGCTTGTTGATAACCGATCACCTGTATTCTCCGCGTAAGCAGACCGATCCCAGGCCCACTCTGAGCTGTCCACCGAGCATCCTGATTTCATTGCTACCGCCATTGACGACGAGAATGTCCATGCTCTCACTCTCCAGCACATGGCAATCACCGGTTTCGCGGATGAAGCTGGTCGCCGGCCTTCTGCTGCTGCTTGCCGCCCTGCTCTACACCCTGGCCACCATGATGGAAGACCAGCATCCGGCCTGGGGCTATCTCGCGTCCTTCGCCGAGGCCGCCATGGTCGGTGCGATCGCCGACTGGTTCGCCGTCACCGCGCTGTTTCGCCGCCCGCTCGGCCTGCCGATTCCGCATACGGCGATCATTCCGCGCAGCAAGACGCGCATCGGCCAGAGCCTGTCGAGCTTCATCACCACGCACTTCCTGGCCACGCCACTGGTGCTGGCCAAGCTGGCTGAGCTGGACCTCGCCGGGCGTCTGGCGGGCTGGCTGCGCCACCCGGACAATGCCGCAGCCGTTGGCCGCCAGCTCACCGGTATCGCGCATTTCGGGGTAGCCGCGCTGCACGATGAGCGGGTGCGCGACTTCGTCCAGGCGAAGGTCATCAACCGCGTACGCAAATTCGATCTGTCCGCGCCACTGGCCCAGGCGCTGGAAGTGCTGACCAGCCAGGGCCGTCACCAGGCCATGCTCGACGAACTGCTGATCCGTCTCGACTCGATCATGCAGGACGAACAAACCCGCACACTGGTGGCCGATGCCATCACCTCGGAGATCCGCACGCTGCGTTATCTCGGCCTGGGCAGGTCAGTGGGCGGCTGGTCGGCGAACAAGTTCGTCGACGGCCTGTCGGCGCTGATCGCCGAGGTCGCCGCCGATCCCGACCATCTGATCCGCCAGCGCTTCGACGAACATGTCGGCGAGTACATCGACCGCCTCAGACATGACCCCGCCTACGCGCTGGAGGTCGAGCGGATTCTTGCGCAACTGCTCGAGCACCCGGCCACCAGCGCCTATTTCGCCAATCTCTGGCAGGAACTGGCCGAGTGGCTGGAGCAGGATCTGGCCAGTGACGAATCCCGTATCGGTCGGCACATCGTCAAACTGTCTGCCGGCCTGGGCGATGCGCTGGCCGCCGACACCGCCATGCGCAGCTGGATCAACGAACAGCTGATGACCGCCGCCCCGAGGCTGCTGGAACGTTATCGCGGGCAGATCGGCCGCTACATCGCCGAACGGGTGGAAAACTGGGAAAGCACCGAACTGGTGCAGCAGCTGGAAAACAGCGTCGGCAAGGACCTGCAGTTCATCCGCATCAACGGCACCCTGGTCGGTGGCCTGGTCGGTCTGGTGCTGCATGCGCTGACACAACTGGCTGGAAGCTGAGTCGCCCGTCAGGCATTCATGCGATCCGTTGCACCAGCCGCTTCTGCAACTGCTCCAGCTCGGCGTGGTCCGCCTGCCGGGCGGCATGCACGCCCATGCCCTGCCCCACGTAACGCGGGACGATATGCATGTGGATATGAAAAACCGTCTGCCCCGCCGGCGCACCACTGAACTGCGCCACCTGCACGCCATCCGGCTGCAACTCATCGACGATCACGCGGGCGAGTCGCTGCACCACCGCCATCATCTTGCACAGCGCCTCGGTGTCCACATCGAGCAGGTTGCAGGCGGCCGAGCGTTTGGGGATCACCAGCGTATGGCCGAAGGATTGTGGAAACAGGTCGAGGAAGGCGAGCACATCCTCGTCCTCGTAGAGCTTGTAGCAAGGGGCCTCGCCACGAATGATCTTGGCGAAGATGTTCTGCGGATCGTAGGGGGTGGTCAGGCTCATCGAAGGCTCCGTCTGGGTTCTGTCAGGCAAACCATATACGGTCCGGACGATGAGGCATAATCGTCGGCTGACATGGACACCGGAGTATCGCGATGAAACTGGCAAGGATCGAGTATCTGCTCGTGGGCAAGGCCGTGCCCTACACCCGCCCCGGCAGCTTCAGTGCGATTGCCAAGCAACCGGTTGCCGGCCCCGTGCATGTCGATATCGAAGGGCTGGAAGGCGACGAGCAGGGCGACCGCAAGGTGCATGGCGGCCCGAACAAGGCCGTGCACCACTATGCCTACGACCACTACGCCCGCTGGCGCGAACAACTCGGTGCCTTACCGCTGCTGGAACAGCCAGGCGCCTTCGGCGAGAACATCAGCACCCGCGGCCTCGGCGAGGCGGACCTGTGCCTGGGGGACGTGCTGCGCTGCGGCGAAGCACTGCTGGAGGTTGTCCAGACACGCCAGCCCTGCTGGAAGCTCAACGATCGCTTCGGCGTAGCGGACATGGCCCTGCGTGTGCAGCAGAGCGGCATGACCGGCTGGTACTACCGGGTACTCGAGCCCGGCACCCTCGAGGCCGGGCAGATGCTCAGCCTCGAACACCGCCCTTTCCCGCGCTGGTCGCTGACACGGGTGCTGGAGGTGCTCTACCAGCGCACCCTGGACCAGGCCGCCCTGCATGAACTGAGCGAACTGCCGCTGGTGCCATCGTGGCGCAAGCTGGTCGACCGCCGCCTGCAGGAGCGCAGGGTGGAAGACTGGAGCAAGCGGCTGTATGGCGGCGACACCTGAAAGGCGCTCGCTCACACCAGAACAATCACCCCGGCCAGTGATACGACAAGTCGAACCCTCAGAGCAGCACCAAGCTCAGTAGCCAGACGGCAGTCATGCCCACCATGCCCTGAATCAGCGTCGCTGCGGTCTGCGCGCGATAGGCCGTTGAGACCTTCATCCGACTGAACTGCGAGACCACCCAGAAGAAACTGTCGTTGGCATGGGAGACGGTCATGCCACCCGCACCGATGGCCATCACCGTCAGCACCCGGCCCATTTCACTGTCCAGCCCCAGGCTTCCGAGCAGCGGCGCGACCATGGCCGAGGTCGTCACCAGGGCAACGGTAGTCGAACCCTGCGCGGTCTTCAGCGCAGCGGAAACGATGAAGGGCATGAACAGGCCGATCCCCAGCGCCGACAGGCTCTGACCCAGGTAATCACCCAGCGGGGTGATCTTCAGCATGGCACCGAAGGCACCGCCAGCGCCGGTGATGAGCAGGATCGGCGCGGCCGAGACGATGCCTGCGGCCACCTGATCATGGAACTGCTGGCGCTTGTTTTCGCCCTTGAGCAGCAGGCAGGCGAAACCCAGACCGATCAGCAAAGCAGCCACCGGCTGGCCGAGAAAGCTCAGCACCGAAAACACGACACCTTCGCCCAGCGGCTTTCCCGGTAGCGCAACGACCGAGCCGATGCAGATCAGCGCGATGGGTACGAAGATCGGTGCAAAGGCCTGCCAGGTACTGGGCAGCACGCCGTAGCGGGCTCGCAAGGTATCGAAATCCACATCCTCGGCGAGCAGCTCGCTGGGGGTTTCGTCCAGCAACTCGCGGTCATCCTGCCTGAGGAAACGGTTGGCCCAGAGCATCCCGGCCAGCGCGGCCAGCGCCGATACCAGCAGACCGACGGCGATCACCAGCCCCAGCGACCCTTCCAGCCCCAGGTTGCCCGCCGCGGCGATCGGGCCCGGTGTTGGCGGTACGAATGTATGGGTGGCATACAGACCGGTGGCCAGCGCGACACTCATCGCCACGACCGAAACCTTCATTCGCGCCGCCAGGGCGTTCTTCAGCGAGTTGAGAATGACGTAACCAGAATCGCAGAACACCGGAATCGACACCAGATAGCCGATGATCGACAGCGTCAGCGTCGGAAAGCGCTCACCAAGCAGCCGAATCACGCTTTCGGCCATGGTGATCGCCGCACCGGAGCGTTCGAGAATCACCCCGATGATGGTGCCCAGGGCGATGACGATGCCGATGTAGCCAAGGATGCCACCGAAACCGGAAGCCACCGTCTTGAGAATTTCCCCGGCCGGCACCTGGTAAGCGAAGCCCGCCAGAATTGCCGCGGCCAGCAGTGCGAGGAAGGGATGCAGCTTCCAGCGCACCGTGGAATAAACGATGAACGCAATCAACGCCAGCAGTATGAGTACCAGCCCCATGTCGAACTCCTCGAGTCATTGTTTGCAAGCCAGGACGCGCCACGGGCGACCATAGCCCTGTACAGCGTTGAGCATAGTGCAGCTTGCCTGCGGCGCTCGTGAATGGTGCCGTCGGCTGAACAGCATCGCGAGGGACAGGATGCCGCTGTCGATTCACCACTCGCCCATTCGACCAATGAAAGGAGCCTGCAGACTTTTTCGTCTAGGCTCTTTCCACTCGAACTGGATCGGCACGAGGACAAACCCGATGAAGATATCCACATACCTCACTTTCGACGGCCAGGCCCGCGAAGCCTTCGCTTTCTACCAGCAGGCGCTGGGCGGCACGCTGGAGCTGTTCAGCTTCGGCCAGGCACCGGACGCCGAACAGTTTCCCGCCGAGTACCACGACCGTGTCATGCACGTCTGCCTGAGCCTGGGTGAGTTCCTCCTGATGGCCTCTGACACCCTGCCCGGCGAGTTCTGCAGTGGCGCACCCTATGAAGGCATCAAGGGCTGCTCGATCAGCCTTCACCCCGATAGCGTCGCCGAGGGCGAACGTCTGTTCGCGGCGCTGTCCGAGGCCGGCCAGGTGGTGATGCCGATGGAAAAAACCTTCTGGGCCGAGCGCTTCGGCATGTTCACCGACCGTTTCGGCGTGTCCTGGATGGTCAACTGCGAAACGTCCTGAGCATGCAGTCGCCGGTGCGGAGAACGGCGGGGCTCCGCCCCTGTGCGACCAACTATCAGCACGGCCATCAGGATCTGTTGATGGCCAGGGCATCCCTCAACCGATCTCTCCCGGCTCCAGCAAACCGGCCTTCCGTTTGCGCTCTGCCACCAGTAATCCAGTGAATGCGATGGCCAGCGGCGCAAAGGACACCCAGAGCACCATATCCCAGCCATAGCCGGCCAGCAGACCGCCCGACAGGAACGACCCTATGGCCATCAGGCCAAACACGATGAAGTCGTTAAGCGATTGCACGCGTGTTTTCTCCTCGGCCCTGTGGCACTCCAGGACCAGGGCCGACGCCCCCAGGAAACCGAAGTTCCAGCCAATACCGAGCAGCACCAGCATCCACCAGAAATGCATGACCTCGATACCGCCCAGGCCTATCGCGGCGGATAGCCCGGTCAAAAGCAGCCCGACCGTCGCGATGCGCATGGCACCGAAACGCGCGATAAGGCTGCCCGTGAAAAAGCTGGGCGCATACATCGCAATGACGTGCCATTGCAGCCCCAGGTTCGCCGCGACCTGTGAGTGTCCCGACATGTGCATGGCCAGCGGTGCCGCCGTCATCAGGAAGTTCATCACCAGGTAAGAAGCAGCGCCGCAGATCGCCGCAGCGACGAAACGTGGTTGCAGGGCGATCACCGAAAGCGGCCGTCCTCCGGAAATTTCCGCTGTGGTTGGCTTAGGCGAGCGAACACCGAGCAGGATCAGCGCCGAGAGAGCGGCGACCGCCGCCTGCACGAGAAAGGTGGCCGCGAACATGTGAGGAGGCCACCAGTCCATCGTCCATGTCACGAGTTGCGGGCCGACGACCCCGGCCGCGACACCTCCGACCATAACCAATGACAGCGCGCGTGCACGCCGCTTCGGGGCCACCCCGTCGGCCGCCGCGAAACGGAACGACAACACCACGGCGGCGTAGCCCCCGCCGAAGAAGGTCGCAAGGCAGAACAGCCAGAACCACCCCAGGACGACGGCGACCATGGCCAGCAGGCCGGTCAGTACGCCGGCTCCCGTACCTGCCAGAAAGGCGGCACGCCGGCCATGGCGCCGGGCAATCGCACCCGCTGGGAGGATGCACGCCGCCATGCCCACCACGAAGATCGAGATGGGCAGGGTTGCCAACACGGGTGTCGGGGCCAGCATATCCCCGACGATGGCGCCCGTGGCGTAGACGACCACCGTGTTGGCGCCAGCCAGCGCCTGTGCGATGGCAAGCCGCCAGATGTTGCCGCGCTGGACATTCTCAGGGAGTACGCCGGAAATATCGGCGGGTACGGCGTGACGGTGGCTCATATGATCGAGTACGTTGAAGTTGCAAGGAGGGATGACTCCGCTTCGGCACTGATGAACGAAAGCAGGAGTTGCGCAGAATGCCGGATTCTTGCCTGTTGAGCCGGTACAAGCAAACTAGATCGATGCCAATCGATACAAAACGGACGACACGGCGCGCCAATGGCAGAATCTACCCGCCTCGCACCGACTCGACATACTGACGCCCACGGAACAGGAGTATCCCGGTGGACCTGCTTTTTCTCGGCACCTCATCCGGAATACCCACCAGGGCGCGCAACGTCAGCGGGCTGGCACTGCTGGAAGACAGCGGCAAGGACTGGTACCTGATCGATTGCGGCGAGGCCACCCAGCATCAGTTGCTGCGCACACCACTGACGCTGCATGGCTTGCGCGCCATCTGCATCACCCACGTGCACGGCGACCACTGCTACGGCCTGCCGGGACTGCTTGCCAGTGCCGGCATGGCACGCCGGCAGGAGCCACTGGATATCATCGCCCCTGAAGGCATCGAGGACTGGCTGCGCGCAACCTTCGCCATGAGCCGCACCGGACTACCGTTCGAACTGCGCTTCCATGCAGCGGAAAGCCTCGACCAATGGCGCAGCCCGCAGGTTCGCGTCGAGGTCGCCGCCCTCTCCCATCGAGTGCCTTCTTACGGCTACAGCTTCACCGAGGCCCGTCCCGATCCGAAGCTCGCCATCGACCGCCTGGAACGCGACAACATTCCCCGCGGCCCGCTCTGGGGCCAGTTGGCGCGAGGCTTCGACGTCGAGCATGAGGGCCGCAAACTACGCAGCGAGACGTATCTCGACTTCGGTCGCCGCCCTCGACGCATCGTCATCGGCGGCGACAACGACCGTCCGGAACTGCTCGCCGATACCTGCCGGGGCGCCCAGGTGCTGGTGCATGAGGCGACCTACACCCAGCCTGCAGCCACAGCGGCCCGCGACCAGTTCGGCCACAGCACCGCCGCCCAGGTGGCAGCCTTCGCAGAGAACGTCGGATTGCCAAACCTGGTACTGACGCACTTCAGCGCGCGCTACCAGGCAAAGGCCGATGGCGGCTTCTCCATCGAGGACGTTCGTGCGGAGGCGTCAGCGGCGTATCGGGGCCAGTTGTTCCTGGCGCAGGACTTCATGCGCCTGCATCTGGACAAGGATGGGGAGCTGCGACCGGTCACAGCCTGATGCCCTGGGAACGGCCTGGAGAGGGGGCGCCCTCTCGTCATGCACAGCCGTTACGGCGCAAAATGCAGTGAGATGATCGCCAGTGCAAGCAGCTATGCCGGATAGCCGTAGTGCCTTTGCTGACGGTTGTGCTGAGCGAACTGGAGCGCCAAGGCGCTAAACACCATTGCAAGCAGAACCGAGACGATGAAATAGCCGCTGCTCCAGCTCACCAGCCCTTGCACACGATAGGCCTGCATGCCGAGGTAGTGCATCGCCGCGACTTCAGCTCGCAAACGGCTCCGCCAATGGCCGGGCCTAACCGCCACCGCGCAATCAGTGCCGGCACTAACTCCACGGACACTCCGAGCATGGCCACCAGCAGCGACAACGCTGTGAGCACCAAATCGAGTTCGAAGGAAATGCTGCAGCCCATCACCTTTCAAACCTTACCTGAAGCGCACTCAAACAGACGCGCCACCACTCAATCGGCACGAAAGCTCCAGACCAGTTGCACCAGACGGATCGCCACGATCAGGTAAACGGCCCACAGCATCAGCTGCAGCAGCAGGTGGTAACGCAACCGAGCCACGCGGTGCAGACCATCGCTGACGTTGAGAAACATCAGCAACGCTGAAATAAGCAACAGCCCTGAACCGGCCACCTTCGTGCCCCACAGACCGAGAAGCACCGGTTGTTCGACATGCAATGCACTGGTGCCGGCGGCAAACAGCAGCGCGCAGGCAATCAGATTTTTGACGTTATCGAAAACCTTCGCGCAAAAGTCGTTCTCCAGCAGCTCCAGGTACTTTCTCCAGATTCTTCTCATGTCCAACCCTTGCAGGGGCGGCGCGTGAATGGGCCCGAATCACTTATTGATGAAGGCGTTCAGGTCAGCCGTCAGACCCTGGATTGCCGCCTCAAAGTCTTTCGCGGTGATTGCCTGTTGGTTGTTTCCCAGGTTTTTACCGAACACCTTGCGCACGGCCTTGGCGGTCGACTGGCCCGTTGCGGCATCGATCAACTCGGCTTCCAGATAGAGTTCGGTGTTCTGGTCACGATAGCCTGCGGTACTGGACACAACACCTGCCACGGCCGTTACCGGCAATACTTCGTACCATTGCATGCCTTCATTAGAGGCCGAGACGCCGGTTATCGCTGCGTTCATAACCAAGGTGCGAGCACCGGCCGGCGCGGCATTCATGTCATGCACGATGCGGTATTTCTGGGCCAGCGCCTTTTTTGCGCCAGCGCTGGTGAGTGCCTGGCGTTCCTGCAGGGTCTGCAAATTGACCCGCTCGTCGGGTTTGGGCGCGGGGTAAAGTTCAAGCTGGTTGAACACGGCGGTGTCATAGGCATCCGGGCTGAACCCTTCGGCCACCCAGCGCATGACCGGCTCTCCTTGCGCCGATGTGGTTTGGCGCAGCCCCTCATAGCTGGACAAGAACCCCGAGTATTGGTCCTCTCCGGTGACTTTCGACGTACAGCCGCCGAGCAACATGCCGCTCAACCCGATGCCTATCAGCAGCGCCCTGAGAATATTCATTCCAGTCTCTCCAATGCAGTGCAGCCAGGCTGCAATCGGCAAACATCAATCACCGGTCACGAGGCTTCACGCACGTGCCGGTGGGCTCATTAATGCACCGAGACCTCCTGCAGACATGGCGCGCCATACCGACTCCCGCCTCTCCTTCGGCGTTCACCCCAGAAGCCAAACCTCGAGGTTTTGCGTCATGCCTGCATGCAATAAGGATGCAGGGGCGATCTCGTTCATTAGGTATAGCCGGTCCGTGTCTGCCTGGTAGGCGCCAGTGCAGATTGCAGGCAAGAAACAGGGCAGCTTGAGCGAGCTGCCGCTGGTCGCCTCACGACCTTGTAGGGCAGCCACCGCCCCCAGCCGCTTGAATAATCTCCTTCGCCAGGTGCTGCAGGTTGTTTTGATGAGCGATCACCAGGGCATCGACCTCCGCACTGGCAGCGGTTTTCAGCCGGCTATGGCAATGCGCAAAGGCAGCATCCGCAACGCTACGGTCCCGCAATCGCCATTTGACGTCGAGCAGTGCGTACTGGCCGGGAATCGAATCCAAACGCTGCACATCCAGCCGCACCGAGACCCTGCGTCCACCGTTGTTCGTGGGCAATTGCTGCACCAGCGCACTGCGCAGTTCATCCACCAGGCTGGCTCCCCACCAATGCCCATCCAGAACTGTCAGGCTGCTGTCGCTTTGGCGAATGACCAACTGTTGCCGGTCGACCTGAGGCGGCACGCTGATGACTTCGATCTGCACATCGACATTGCCGGCCTGCTCCGTGTTGGCTGGCAGAGTTGGGGTCAGAGTGTGGAAGTGGATGGGGTCGCCACGGCATGCGACAAGCATGAGCAAGGCAGTGGCGAGCATGAGCCGCAGTGGAAAGGACATGAACAATGCTCCTTCATTCGGTGGACGGCACTCGGTGCGGTTCCACCTGCTCGGGCCGACCCCGAATGAGCGACTCCGGATGCCGTCCCAGATAGTCCGAGAGCTCGCGCAGGGAACGCGACGTGCGGCTGAGCTCTTCCAGTGTTTGCGTCAGTTGCTCGCGCTGCGGCGAGTTCTCGGCGAAGGTGGAACGGGCCGATTCCAGCACCTTACTGGCTTCAGCCAGGGTCACTGCGGCGCCTGGCAGCGTTTTGGCATTGATTTGTGCCAGCACCTTGCGCAGCTCGATCAAACTGCTGTCGAGATTTCCGGCAATGCGATCGAGCGGCAGCTTGCTGATCTTTTCCGCCACGGCCTGCAGTTGTTCCTGCACCTGCTCAAAATCTCCGGGAATGGTGGGAATAACCACCGGACGGGCCATGGGGTCAAACGGGACTTTTTCCGCTTTCGGGTAGAAGTTGAAAGAGATGTACAACTGCCCGGTCAACAGGTTGCCGGTACGGGCCTGGGCCCTCAAGCCGTTCTCAATGAAGCTGCCCATGAGGCGGGCACCAGCAGCCTCATCGTTGGGGTCATGGTTCAGCGCGGCGAGCATCGTGGTGTGAGCCCGGCCAAGGCGTTTCGGGTAAATCAGGATTCCGACATCCAGCGGAAAACTGCGCTTTTCCTGGTCGAAATTCAGATTCACCGCAACGACCTTGCCGATTTCGATGCCCAGAAACTCGACGGGCGCCCCAACCTTCAGCCCCCGCAAAGCCTGGTCGAAGCGCAATACCAGGAACTGTGACTTTCCACTTGGCGGCGCCAGGGCCGTCTGCTGATCATCAAACAGCTCAAAAGTAGTTTTTTCGGTAGCCGGCTGATCATTCGGGCTGTACTCCGGTGCTCGGAAGGCAATGCCACCCACCAGGATGGAAGACAGGGATTCGGTTTGCACCGAAAAGCCGTCTGCGCCCAGGTCGATTGCGACTCCGCTGGCGTTCCAGAACCGGGTATTTCTCGTGACGTGAATATCATGCGGAGCATGCACGAAAACTTGGATATTGACGCTCTTGCCATCTGGATTCAGTCCATAAGCCACGACCTGACCGACCGGAATTTTGCGGAAATAAACCGGGGAGCCGATATCCAGCGAGCCAAGGTCCGCGCTATGCAGGGTAAAGCGTTTGCCTGGCTCGCCATAAGTGATGGGCGGTGGCGTTTCCAGCCCTTCGAAGCGTTTGACCCGCACATCGGATTGGCCAGTGTCCGCACCGATGTAATCTCCAGAAAGCAGAGTGTCGATGCCAGACACCCCCCCGGCACCGATGCGCGGCCGTACAACCCAGAACAGCGAATCCTCCCGGGTAAAACCCTCTGCCTCACTGACCAGCTTGAGCGTGGCATCGACACGCCGCTGATCCTTGCTTAACGCCACATCCGAGACCCGGCCAATCACCACATTGCGGTACTTGACCAGCGTTTTGTTGGCAGTCAGACCGCTGCCGGTCTTGAAGGTCACGGTGATCGTCGGCCCCTCTTGCATGGCGTTATGCACCACCAGGGAAATCCCCACCAGAACCGCCACGATCGGGACAATCCACACCAGCGAGACCCTGAAGCGACGCGCCCTGAGCACCCCCTTGCCCGGCACAGGTGCTGAATCAGCAGCTTGCGGCTCCATGCGCGCCCTCCTGTGTTGTCGGTTTCTCCCAGATCAGCCGCGGGTCGAAGCTCATGGCCGAGAGCATGGTCAACACCACCACCAGGCCAAAAAACAGGATGCCCGCGCGCGGCTCGATATTGGCCAGAGCATGAAACTTCACCAGCGCGGCCACCATCGCCACCACGATCACATCGAGCATCGACCAGTAGCCGATGAGCTCGATGCCGCGGTAAAGCCGGGAGCGCTCCTGGCGGGCCCACTGGTTGCTCCATTGCACACTGATGAGCAGCAACGATAAGGCCGCAAACTTGATCCCCGGCACGGCAATGCTGGCAATGAAGATGATCAGCGCGATGTCCCACGCACCGTGTCGCCAGAAATCCAGCACACCACTCATGATCGTGCTGTCCGCGCCACTGCCGAGCAAATTGGTGTTCATCACTGGCAATAAGTTGGCCGGGATGTAGAACACCAGCGCCGCCAGCAAAAACGCCCACGCGCGAGACAGTGAATTGGTTTTTCGCATGTGCAAGGGCGCGCCGCAGCGTTCGCAAGCCGAAGGCTGGGCGGTCATGTCGCAGGCCTTGCCACAGCCATGGCAGAGACAGAGGTTCAGATCGTGAGCCACCGGAGGCGTACTCATAAGATGTCCCACAGCTCGCGCACATCGCGCCCGGCGATAGGAATCAGCACAACGCTGAGCACAGCCAGAGCCAGCAGACCGATGTCCGGCAACACATCCAGCATGCCGACCAGCTTGAACACTGCCACCAGCGTCCCCAGCAGACACACTTCCAGCATGCTCCAGGGCCGCAGCGCTTCCAGGCAGCGCATGCACAGGCTGAAACCGGGAGCACGCTGACGCGCCAAGGCGAAGCCAAGCACCCATATCAGCATGAACAGCTGAAAAGCCGGCGCGATGATGATGGAGAGCGCAGTAACCAGCGCGATGAAGGTGATCGGCCCCACACTCAACGCCAGCACCGAATCCCATAAGGTGGCGCTGCTCATCTGCCCTTGCAGGCTGATGTTCATGATCGGGTAGAAGTTGGCCAGAATCCACAGCACCGCCGCAGTGATGGCCCATGCCAGGCGCTGGTCTACCGACAGGCCGTTGAAACGTTGCAACACGCCACCGCAGCGTGAACAGAGCAAGGTCTGGTGTTTGGCCAGAACGGCCTTTTCAAACACGCAATCGCAATGTTCACAAATGATCAACTCATCACGGTCCGCCATGGATATCACCCGCAAGCGATTCAAGCGATAGGCCCGCGGTCGTCGTCTTTGAAACTAAAGGCGCGCACTGCTTATGCGGATGAAGTAATGGTGGACCCTAGTTCTGAATTCGTCGAGCGCCGCTCGAAAAAGGTATCCGACGGCCTGATCGGCCACCTTCCTGGCTACCTGCGCGCTCTGCGCAGCGCCCTCATGCCCTCCAGTATTAGCACCAGGATCGCCAACCAGATCGCGCCATAGGTCAGCCACTGGTCCGGTGCGATGCTTTCGCCAAGCAGCAGCGCCAGCGCGCTGAGCGCGCCCAACCCGAAGATCAGCAGCTGCAATTGCGGACGCTCGATGACATTTTGCAGGGTAGCGCTGTCGCCCAGAGCGAAGGTGGTGGCCACCAGCAGACTGATGATCAGGTCGAGTCACAGGCCGCCGAGGTTGGCGGTGCCTATCTTGCGGCGCAGGACGAAATAGCAGGGATAGCCGAGGGCGACCGCCAGCACCGGCCAGGACAACGAAGAGGCCAGCAGCAGTTCGAACAGCCTGGAGAGAGGCGCCCTCTCGTCATGCACAGCCGCTACGGCGCGAACCAGGAAGGATCAGACCGGCAGGCCGTCGTGCAGCAGCACGATCTGCCCGGCCTCGACCAGTGCCGTCAGCGGTTTGGGCCTACCCAGGAAATAGCCCTGCACCGCTGCACAGCCCATGCCTCGCAGCAGCTCCAACTGGCCGGGAGTTTCGATACCCTCGGCCAGAACGGGGATATCCAGGCTGCGCCCCAGGGCCAGCACGGCGGAAATGATCGCACGTGCCTGGGGATTCTCCTCGATGCCGGGCATGAAAGAACGGTCGGTCTTGATCTTGTCGAACGGGAACGAGCGCAGGATATCCAGCGATGAATAGCCGGTACCGAAATCATCCAGGGCGATACTGACACCCAACGCCTTGATGCGCGTGAGCATGGCCAGCGCCTTGTCACGATCGGCGAAGATGCTCGATTCGGTCAGTTCCAGCTCCAGGCGCGCGGGAGCCAGCCCGGTCTCGTCGAGAATACGCCGCACCAGGCTCGGCAGATCGTCATGGATGAACTGCATGGGCGACAGATTGACCGCCACACTACAGGGATGCATCCAGCACGCCGCATCCTGACAGGCCTTGCGCAGCACCCATTCGCCGAGAAGCAGAATGGTGGTGTCGCGCTCGGCAAGGGGAATGAACTCGCTCGGCGGAATACTGCCCCGGATCGGATGCTGCCAGCGCAGCAATGCCTCGTAACCACGAACGCGCCCGGTCGCAATATCGATCTGCTGCTGGTAGTGCACCTGCAGCTGATCATGCTTGATGGCGGCGCGCAATTCGCTGGCCAATGACTGGCGCAGGCGCACCCGTTCGTCCATCGCCGGCTCGTAGAAACACACCTGCTGACCCAGCTCGCGTTTGGCCCGGTACATCGCCAAGTCGGCATTGCCGAGCAGGCTTTCCTTGGTGTGGCCATCCTGTGGATACGCCGCACCGCCCAGGCTGGCACCCAGGGTAAACAGCCCGAAGGAGGTCGGCATGGGCTGGTTGATCACATCCTGCAGTTTCTCGGCGAACAGGCTCAGCTCCTCCACGCTGTGCATGCGCAGCACGGCCGCGAACTCGTCACCGGAGAGGCGCGCCAGATGCACATGTTCGTCATCGAGAGCCTTGAAGCGCTGGCCGAGCAGACGCAGCACCTCGTCGCCGGCCGCATGGCCATGCAGGTCGTTCACCGCCTTGAAGCCATCCAGGTCGATGTACAGCAGCCCGACCTGCCCCCCGGCAATCTGCGCACGGGCCAACTCGTGTTCCAGGTGGCTGTTGAAGCTTTCGCGGTTGGGCAACCCCGTCAGCGCATCGTTCATGGCCAGGAAATGCAGACGCCTGACCGACTCCAGCCGCACGCTGTCGTCGATCAGGTAGCTCGCCAGCCCAGCCCCGAAGATCAGCAGGGTCACGCCCGCCACGGCAAAGGCCAGCGCCTGAATCGCCGGCGGATTGGTCAACTCATGCTCGAGCAGCAACGGCGACACGCCGAAGCCGGCCATTCCGGTGAAGTGCAGCGTTACCGTCGCCAGGCTGAGCACCAGCGCGGGCACCCATACACCGCGAAGCCGATGCGCGAGGTGGAACGCCAGCGCCCCGAGCCCCACCGCCAGAAGGATGGAGGCGACCACGTAGCCCATGTCCCAGACCACCAGCCCCTGTACGCGATAGGCCAGCATCCCCAGGTAATGCATCGCCGAGATGCTCAACCCGAACAGCCCGCCGCCATAAGCCGGTGCCAGCCGCCATTTGCCCAGCATGGCGATCAGCAGCCCTGCCGAAGCGCCGAGCATGGCCACCAACAGCGACAGTGAGGTCAGCGCCGGGTCCAGTTCGATGGGGAGACCGGGTCGATAGCCCAGCATCGCGACGAAGTGCGTCGACCAGATGGTCGCTCCCGCCGTACCGGCGCCCAGAACGCACCAACCGGCCTTCTGTACGCCTTGCGTATGTTGCGCACGACGATACAGCCGCATGGTGATGAAAGTGCCAAGCAGGCACAACAGCGCAGCCATGATCACCAACCCCGGATGATGCAGGTCAGCGATACAGCTGTAGATCTGATACATGCTTCCCTAATCCAAGCCCCGAACGGAGCGATTGCCGTAATAGCGGCGCGATTCTAGCGGCGGGTGGTAGAAAGAAGGCATTGAAATTGCCAATCCAATGATAGCGCTAGGCTATTACCCTCCTTGAAAGACAGTCGCTGACAAACACCACGGCACGGACGATGTATGATCACGCCCCGTTCATCAGGGGAGTGATCATGTCGCGCGACTGGCTGGAGCAGAACCAGATCGGCCTGTACTTCGTTGCGGTGGCCGTGGCGGCTATCGTCGGGCTGAGTTCTGCAACCTTTGCCGGGCTTGCGGCGACGGCCATCACTCCGGCGATCGCCGTACTGATGTACGCGATGTTCCTGCAGATTCCCTTCCTCGAGCTTCGCCAGCCCCTGGCCAATCGCCATTTTCTCGGCGCACTGCTGTTCGCCAACTTCGTGCTGGTCCCACTGCTGGTCTGGCTGCTGACCCTGCCGCTAGCGTCGAACAAGGCCCTGCTGGCCGGCGCGCTGCTGGTACTGCTGACGCCTTGCATCGACTACGTGGTGGTCTTTACCCACCTGGGTAAGGGCGATTCGCGCCTGGTGCTCGCGGCGACACCGCTGCTGTTGCTGCTCCAGCTTCTGTTGCTGCCGCTGTACCTCCAGGTGATGCTCAGCACTCAGGCCGGCACGGTCATCGACATACGGCCTTTTGCAGAGGCCTTCGTGCTGCTCATCGTCATTCCGCTGCTGGCGGCCGTGGCCACGGAATTCGGCGGGCGGCGCTCAACCCTGCTCCGCTCATGGAGCGCTGGCTGGGCCTGGCTGCCGGTTCCGGCGATGGCGGCGGTTCTGGTCGTCGTTGTCGGATCGCAGATTGGAGCCGTGACGGCACAGCTCGAAGTCCTGGCGCCCCTGTTGCCGGTGTACGGAGCGTTCCTGTTGCTGGCACCCGCTCTCGGAGTCTTCAGCGCCAGGCTGTTCGGCCTGAACACCACGGCAACCCGAGCCGTCGCGTTCAGCGCCGCCACGCGCAACTCCCTGGTGGTGCTGCCCCTGGCGCTGGCCCTTCCAGAGCCCATCCGCGGGCTCGCCGCGGCAGCCGTAATCTGCCAGACCCTGATGGAGCTGATCGGCGAACTGATCTACCTGAAAGCGATTCCCGCCCTGGTAAAGGGACGCTAGCGGCCTGTCAGAACTGCCGGAACAGCGCCGCCGTCACGATGCCGGCGGCAATCGCGGGCAACGGTTTCTTCATCACCAGCATGGTGATGGCCGTGCTCAGCAATGCCAGCCGTGCGCCGTTGTCGCCTTCGAGCGCCATGGGTGCCAGCAGTGCCACCAGTACGGAACCGGACATGGCACCGATGAAGCGCCTGACCCGCTGGCCGATGGGCACGAACGCCATCACATAGACTCCGCCCCAGCGGGTCGCCAGCGTCACCACCGCCATCAGCAACACCAGCACCAGTGCGCCGAAGCCTGTCGGCTCAATGCTCATCGGTCTTCTCCATCCAGAAGATACCAGCCAGCCCACCCGCTAGTGCCCCCACCACGACATGGCTGTTTTCCGGCAGATACCGGTAGGCCAGCAACGAAGTGCAGGCGGCGATGATCCAGATCACCAGCAACCGCAGGTTTTTCTCCCCACCCACCACCATGGCCAGCAGGAAGCAGCCCATCACCATGTCCAGCCCCAGGCTGCGCGGATCACGAATGGCTCCGCCGAAGTGGATGCCCAGCCAGGTGCCCAGCACCCAGAATGCCCACAACGCAATGCCGCCGCCGAATAGGATGCCGATTCCCGGCTGGCCGCGCGCGAACGCCTGCAAGGACATCGCCCAGTTGGCATCCGAGGCCAGCAGCATGACGCCATAGCGCTTGCGCGGCGGCAGATGACGCAGCCACGGATAGAGCGTCGCCCCCATCAGCAGATGCCGCGCATTGATGGCGAATACGGTGATCGCCAGCGTGAAGACCGGGACCTGACTCCCCCACAACTCCAGCGCCGCGAACTGCGAGGCACCAGCGAAGACCAGTGCGCTCATGGTCATGATCAGCGAGCTATCCAGGCCCACCTGGACGGCCGCCAGCCCGAAGGCCGCACCAAAAATCGTGACGAACACGGACAGGGGGACGAGTTGTCTGAAGCCGGTCCAGACCATCCGGCGGTCGAATTCATGCAGTTGGGTTTCGGCGTCGGACATGGTGCAGCCTTGTGTTCGGGGCGATTGAAACGTCTCACTATGCGCCAGACACACAGATCAAGAAAAACGCATAATTCGCTTAAATCCTATTCGCTAAACAAATGACTGAGCATCCCATGACCTTTCAAGACCTCCAGATCGACTGGTTGAAATGCTTCGTCGCTGTGGTGGATGCGGGCTCTCTGTCCGGGGCAGCGCCCCACGTGCACCGCTCCCAATCAGCCGTCAGCATGCAGCTCAGAAAGCTCGAGCGCGCCCTGGGTTGCCAGCTGCTGATACGCGGTCCCCGGCAGCACCAGCTCACCCCACAAGGGCAGTTGCTGTTGGGCTATGCGCGGCGGATGCTCGATCTGCATGCCGAGACCCAGGCTGCTTTCCATGGAGAGGAGCTGCGCGGTCGCATTCGCCTGGGTGTCCCGGATGACTATGCCGCGCGCTATCTCACGCCGGCACTCAAGTGCTTCGCACCCCATCACGGGGCAGTGGAGATCGAGCTGGACTGCGAACAGTCGACCTCGCTGATTCCTCGCGTCGAACGCGGCGACCTCGATCTGGCATTGGTCTCCCGAGACCATTCCCGTCACGGCACCCTATTGTTCCATGAGCCGATGGTCTGGGTCGGCGCCACCCAGTTCCAACTCTGGCAACGCGACCCGCTGCCCATCGCCGTCTACGAAGACGCCAGCCTGGCCAGACGCAGCGCCATCCGCTCCCTGGCGCTGCAGGGGCGCCGCTACAAAGTGGTGTACAACAGCTCCAGCCTAGCGGGGCAGATCGCGGCGGTCGAAAGCGGCCTGGCCATCGCAGCACTGACCCGCTGCAGTGCACCATCGCACCTGGAAATACTCGGCAGCGAACAGGGTCTGGGGCCGCTCGAACCGATGGAAGTCGCTGTGTATAGAAGCCGGGCTTCACAGGGGTCCAAGGCCGTGGACAGCCTGCATGACCTGCTAATCAGAACGCTGAGGCTTTCGGGAACCTAGTCATCCACCTTGCCCCGTGCGCTACCTCCTCCGCAACGCCCTCACCCCCTCCACCACCAGCACCGCGATTGCTGCCCAGATCGCGCCATAGGTCAGCCACTGGTCCGGTGCGATGCTTTCGCCGAGCAGCAGCGCCACCACAACCAGCAGCACCGGTTCGACGTAGCTGAGCAGGCCGAACAGGGCGAGGTTGAGCCGGGTGGCGATGATCATCAGGGCCAGCGCCAGCGCGCTGAGCGCGCCCAATCCGAAGATCAGCAGCTGCAATTGCGGACGCTCGATGACCTGTTGCAGGGTAGCGCTGTCGCCCAGAGCGAAGGTGGCAGCGACCGGCAGACTGATAACCAGGTCGAGCCACAGGCCGCCGAGGTTGGCGGTGTCTATCTTGCGGCGCAGGACAAAATAACAGGGATAGCCGAGGGCGACCACCAGCACCGGCCAGGACAGCGAAGAGGCCAGTAGCAGTTCGTTGCCGACACCGACGGCCGCCAACACGCAGGCCAGGCGTTGCAGGCGGCTGATCGCCTCACCGAAGACCAACCGCCCGGTGAGTACCAGGGTCAGCGGCAGCAGAAAGTAGCCGAGGGAGACATCCAGCCCGTGACCGTTGATCGGTGCCCACATGAACAGCCAGAGCTGCAAGCTGACCAGCGCCGAGGACAGCGGCAACGCAAGCCATAACCGTGGCTCGGTGACCAGACGCGCAAGGATCTGGCGAACCTCGACCCAGCGCCCGAAGCCCAGAAGCAACAGCGCTAGGCAAGGCGCGGTAAGCAGGATGCGCCAGCCGTAAATCTGCTGGCCGTCCAGCGGTTCGAGCAGCGAGGTGTAGTAATACAGCGTGGCGAAGAGCACCGAGGCCCCGACCGAGCTGGCCACGCCCGGCAGACTGTTACGGCTTTGCATGCAAGGTTTCCCAATTCACAACGTCTTCAGCGTTTGGCCATACAAGCTGTTAAGGCTCAACCTGACTCCACTGTTTGTTCAAGCGCTTGTCCGACACCGGCATCTTCGTCCCGAGCTGCTGTGCCCAGAGCGAGACGCGGTATTCCTCCAGCATCCAGCGGTACTGGGTCAGCTCCGGATCGCGCTTGCCTTCCTGCTGGTGCTTCTTCAGCCGAGCCTGGTACTGCTCCCAATAACCCGCCAGCTCGCCGGACCATACCCGATCACGCTGCAGTTGGGCGCCGATCTTCTCGAAACGCTGCTCGATAGCCTTCAGATAGCGGGGATATTCCCTCAGCCACTGCACTGGTGTTTCTCGGACGAAGCCGGGATAGACAAGATTGGCGAGCTGCGCCTTGATATCGTTGAGCGCCACCGCCTGGGCCAGGTCGATGCGGCCCTTGAAGCGTTTCTGCAGGCCGTGCCAGTGCTTGAGGATTTCCAGCACCAGGCGCGCCAGGCGCTCGGCGTGGCCGGTCCAGTCGCCGCGTTTTTTCTCGGCCAGCGAGGCCAGGGCGGCGCCATCGCGCGGCAATGTGGTTTCGCCGTCGAGAATGCAGCTGTCCAGGCTCGTCAGCAGGATGTCCTCGACCAGCGCATCGACCTTGCCCATGTCGCGATAGAGCAGGCCCAGTTCGGTAAGCCCTGGCAGCTTGCTGCGCAGGTATTTCGCCGGCTCGGCCAGTTGCTGTAGCAGCAGGCGTTGCAGCGCACGGCGGTGCTGATATTCGGCTTCGGCCTGGGTCGGGAAGCGTCCTTCCTTGACGACGCCTCCCTCTTCCACCAGCGCCGGATAGACCGTCATGGACAGCCCGGCGACCTTCTGCTGCGCGGTTGCGGCGACCTCGGCGAAGCCCTTGGCCTCGACCGGCTTCTGCTCGGCCTTCCGTTGCGCCGGCACCAGCGCGGCTTGGCTGGCCTCATTGAAACGCGCGGTCAATTCGGCCAGATCACGCCCTTCACCGAGGAACTTGCCCCGGGCGTCGACCACTTCGATGTTCATCTTCAGATGGCTATCCAGCCCGGCGGCAGCCTCGCTCCAGGCCTCCTCCGGCACGCGGGCACCGGTCATGCGCAGCAGTTCGCGACCGAGCGCGTCGGGCAGTGCGCCGTCGCCGAAGGTGATCTTGCCCAGCGCTGCACCGACGAAATCCGGCACCGGCACGAAATTCTTGCGGATCGCCTTGGGCAGGTTGCGCACCAGCGCCACGGCCTTGGCCTCGATCAGACCCGGCACCAGCCAGTCGAGCCGCTCGGCGCGCAGCTGCGGCAGTAGCGGCGCCGGCACGCGCAGGGTTACACCGTCGCGCGGGTGGTTGGGTTCAAAGTGATAGTCCAGCGGCAACTGCAGTTCGCCGATGCGCAGGGTGTCGGGGTACTGCGCGGCAGTGACTTCGCGAGCATCGCGGGCCAGCACGTCTTCCTCACGCATGACCAGCAGTTGCGGGTTCTTCTGGCTCTCGCGCTTGTACCAGCTCTCAAAGCTGGCGGTCTGGTAGATATCCGCCGGCAGGCGCGCCTCGTAGTAGGCGTAGAGGGTTTCCTCGTCGGCGAGAATGTCGCGGCGGCGCGCCTTGGCTTCCAGCTCGTCCATGCGTTCGAGCAGTTGGCGGTTGGCCGACAGCGCCCGTGCGCGGCTGTTGATCTCGCCGCGCACCAGACCTTCGCGGATGAACAGTTCGCGGGCCGCCACCGGATCAACCGGGCCGTAGTGCACCGGGCGCTTGCCCACCACGATCAGCCCGTAGAGCGTGACCTGCTCATAGGCCACCACCTGGCCGCGCTTCTTCTCCCAGTGCGGCTCGAAGTGATTCTTCTTGATCAAGTGCCCGGCCAGCGGCTCGATCCAATCGGGCTCGATCTTCGCCACCATGCGGGCGAACAGCTTGGTGGTCTCCACCAGTTCGGCGGCCATGATCCAGCTGGGCTTCTTGCGGCCGATCACGCTGGAGGGGTGAATCCAGAAGCGCCGCTGGCGCGCACCGAGGAAGTCGCCCTCCTCGGTCTTGTGGCCGATCTGGCTGAGCAGGCCAGCGAGAATGGCCTTGTGCACCGCGGCGTAGCTCTTGGCCTTCTGTGCGGCCTCGCTGGCTTCAGCCTGCTGGCGGACGATGGCGTTGATCTTGGTGTCGGTGGTCGGAACCGCCTCGGCCTGACGCGTGGAAAAGCCTTCGGCGTTTTCCACCGTACGGGAGCCGGATCTTGCGTAGGGTGGATGGCCGGAGCCATCCACCACATTGCCCGCGCCCAGTTTGAGTTCACGGGCGATCAGGGTGAGCTGGCGGTGGGCATCCCGCCACTCGCGCAGACGCAGATAGTTGAGGAAATTCTTCCGGCACCAGCTACGCAACGGATTGGAGCCCAGCTCCTGGCGCTTCTCCTCGAAACCACGCCAGAGATTGATCAGCGCGGCAAAATCCGAATCGGGGTCCTTCCACTGCGCATGCGCCTGATCGGCCTGCTGCTGGCGATCAGCCGGTCGCTCGCGTACGTCCTGCACCGAGAGCGCGCTGGCGACGATCAGCACCTCGGCCAGGCTGCCCTGCTGCGCCGCTTCCAGCATCATGCGGCCCAGCCGCGGGTCGATGGGCAGGCGCGCCAGCTGCCGGCCGAGCGGCGTCAGCCGGTTCTCGCGGTTGACCGCCGAAAGCTCCTGCAACAGATTGAAGCCGTCGCTGATGGCCTTGCCGTCCGGCGGCTCGATGAAGGGAAAATCCTGAATATCGCCCAAGCGCAGGTGCAGCATCTGCAGGATGACCGCCGCGAGGTTGGTGCGCAGGATTTCCGGGTCAGTGAATTCCGAGCGGGAAAGGAAATCCTCCTCGCTGTACAGGCGAATGCAGATACCCGGCTCAACCCGTCCGCACCGCCCCTTGCGCTGGTTGGCGCTGGCCTGGGACACCGCTTCGATGGGCAGCCGCTGGACCTTGGCGCGGTAGCTGTAGCGGCTGATGCGTGCGGTGCCGGAGTCGATCACGTAGCGGATGCCCGGTACGGTGAGTGAGGTTTCCGCGACGTTGGTGGCCAGCACGATCTTGCGGCCAGCGGCGGGCTTGAAGATTTTCTGCTGCTCCCCCGGCGTCAGGCGCGCATACAGCGGCAGCACCTCGGTGAGGCGCAGGTTGGCCTTGCGCAGCATCTCGGCGGCCTCGCGGATTTCCCGCTCGCCGGGCAGGAACACCAGCACGTCGCCGGGGCGCTTGCCGACGGACTTCTCGTGGACTTCGATTTCATCCAGCGCGGCGAGAATGCCCTGATCGACAGTCAGATCGTCCTCGACGCGGTTGCCATCCTCGTCGGTCTCGGCAGCCAGCGGCCGGTACCAGGTTTCCACCGGGTAGGTGCGGCCGGAGACTTCGATGATCGGGGCATCATTGAAATGTTTCGAGAAGCGCTCCAGATCGATGGTCGCCGAGGTGATGATGACTTTCAGATCAGGCCGGCGCGGCAACAGCGTTTTGAGGAAGCCCAACAGGAAGTCGATGTTCAGCGAGCGCTCGTGGGCCTCGTCGACGATGATGGTGTCGTACTTTTCCAGAAAGCGGTCGTGCTGGGTCTCGGCTAGCAGGATGCCGTCGGTCATCAGCTTGATCAGAGTGCGCTCTGTGCTCTGATCCTCGAAGCGCACCTGATAGCCGACCAGCTCGCCCAGCGGCGCGCCGATCTCCTCGGCCACGCGGGTGGCAACGCTGCGCGCGGCCAGCCGGCGCGGTTGGGTGTGGCCGATCAGACCGTGAACGCCGCGGCCAATCTCCAGGCAGATTTTCGGCAACTGGGTGGTCTTGCCCGAGCCTGTTTCGCCGGCGATCACCAACACCTGATGCTTTGCCAGCGCTGCCTTGATCTCGTCGCGCTTGGCGGCAATCGGCAAGGCATCGTCATAGCGGATGGCCGGCACGCTCTGCCGACGCGTCTCGACCTTGGCCGCCGAGGTCTGGAAACGCTCGAGCCACTGGGCGAGCTTGCTCTCGTCCGGTTTTTTCCTCAGCTCGTGCAACTGTCGGCGCAGGCGATGCCGGTCGGCGCTGAAGGCTTGGTCGAGGTTCTTGAACAGGGTGTCGAAAGCGGGCATTGCGTCGGTCATGGACAGCCGTGGGGCAATTCTCGTGAAGGGCGCGATTGTCGCAGATTTGCAGCGCCCCGCGTCGATCCGCTGGGCAGCGACCATGGCCGCCCATCGAACCCGGCGGCTGCCAGGCAGCCGCCGGGTTCGATGCCGATCAGACCCGGAACTGACCGACCAGCCGCTGCAGGGTCTCGGCCAGCGCGTTGAGTTCCCGTGAGGTCTGTGCGCTCTCGGCAGCTTCGCTGGCTACGCCATCTACCGCATCAGCGATGTGGTGCACGCTGCGGTTGATCTCCTCGGCGACAGCAGTCTGCTCCTCGGCTGCGCTGGCGATCTGTGCGTTCATCGAGTTGATGGTGCCGATCAGTGCGGCGATGGCATCCAGCGAAACACCGGCCTGGTTGGACTGCTCGCGGGTGCTCTCGCCCTGCTCGCTCGCATGCTGCATACCGGCAACTGTCCTGGCCGTAGTGCTCTGCAGGCGATCGACCATACCCTGGATCTCCACCGTGCTCTGCTGCGTGCGACTTGCCAGCGCGCGTACCTCATCGGCAACCACCGCAAAACCACGTCCGGCTTCGCCGGCGCGCGCCGCCTCGATGGCCGCGTTGAGCGCCAGCAGGTTGGTCTGCTCGGCTACCGCACGAATCACGTCGAGCACCCCGACGATACCCTGCACATCCTTGCTCAAGCCGTCGAGCGATTCACCGCTCTCGCGCAACTCACCGACCAGCGCGTGAATCTGCTGCACGCCGCCGTCCACCACCCGTTTGGCGGCCTGGCCCTGCTGATCGGTTTCCTGTGCCGCTTCCGCCGCTCGTTGTGCGCTCATCGCCACTTCATGGGCCGCCGCGGACATTTCGTTGATGGCGGTGGCCACCTGATCGGTTTCATGCCGCTGAGCCGCCATCGCCTGTTCGGAGCGTTGCGCCTGGCTGGCGACCGCACCGACCAGCCCGGCGAGCTGGGTGGTGGTACCGGCCACCTGCTGAACCAGGGAATGAATCTTCTCGACGAAACGGTTGAAGGAGCGCGCCAAGTCACCCAGCTCATCGGAGCCGGTCACCGGCAGGCGCTGAGTCAGGTCACCGTCACCCTGGGCCATGTCGTCCAGGTTGTTCTTGATCAACACCAGCGGGCGCAGCAGCGCATTGCTCATCAGCAGCGCCAGCAGCCCCATCAACGCCAGCAGCACGACGGCCGAGCCGAGCATGATCATCACCAGAGCGTCGATCCGCTCCTGGAATTCCGCACGCGCGGCCTGCACATCACTCTCGACGCCATCGAGGTTCAACGAAGTACCGAACACCATGTCCCACTTCGGCAGATGCTCCGCATACCCCACCTTGGGCACCAAGGTGGTGCCGTCACCCAGCACAAAGCTGTAATCGACATAATGGCTACCGTTCTGGCCGGCCTTGACCAACTCGCGTATCGCATAGACCCCGTTGGGGTCGCGGTAGTCGTAGAAGCTCTCACCGATCCTGTCCCGAGTATCGCCCTGGAGAATACGCGCGGCCTTGCCGTCATAGCCCCAGAAGTAGCCATCCTTGCCGTAGGACATCTTCTCAAGAATGGCCACCGCCTCATTGCGCGCCTGCAGGTCGCCCTGCACCGAACGCTCATGGAGCGGTCCGACAACCCTGAGTGCCAGCTCGACGTAATGCTTGAGCTCAGCACGACGGTCCTGAGTCAGGCTCTGTCGGGTCTGCTCTTCCTGCTGCTCGGCAAGCTCCTGCAGCTTGTAGACAGTGATACCGCTAAGCAGGATGGCCAATAGCAGGATAGGCCCGAGGGCAAGAAGAAGTTTTGTCCGAAGTCGCAGATTGATCAGCATTTCTTGTCTTCCTGAACATGGAGCCGTGACGGCCTAAAAGCGACAGTATCGAAGGGTCGCTTAAGCTTGTCGGCGGATAGCGCAGCTTATTTACCCCTCGAACGAAAAACCTTCTCAGGCTCAGGGTATGTCAGACATGAAAAAACCCCGCGCAGACACTCTGGCGGGGCTTTGGGCTAGCGTTCGGATCAGTTGGCAGCGGCGAGCTTCTTCAGTTCCTCATCGCGCAGTTCGCGGCGCAGAATCTTGCCGACGTTGGTGGTCGGCAAGCTCTCGCGGAATTCGACGTATTTGGGGCGCTTGTAGCCGGTGACGTTGTCGTGCATGTGCTGCATGACCTGCTCCTTGGTCAGGCTTTCGCCGGGCCGGGTCACCACGAACAGCTTGATCGCCTCGCCCGCACGCTCGTCCGGCACGCCGATGGCGGCACACTGCAGCACGCCCGGCAGGGTCGCGAGAACGTCTTCCAGTTCGTTGGGATAGACGTTGAAGCCCGAGACCAGAATCATGTCCTTCTTGCGATCGACGATGCGCATGTAGCCGTCGTCCTGGATGATGGCGATATCGCCCGTCTTCAGCCAGCCATCCACATCGAGCACTTCGGCGGTCGCTTCCGGACGCTGCCAGTAGCCCTTCATCACCTGAGGCCCCTTTACACATAACTCGCCAACCGCACCGATTGGCAGTTCATTACCTTCATCATCGATGATCTTGCACAGCGTAGACGGCATTGGAATGCCGATGGTGCCGATCTGGTTGTTCTGCATTGGGTTGACCGATACCACTGGCGATGTCTCGGTCATACCGAAACCCTCGCAGATGGTGCAACCGGTGACTGCCTGCCAACGCTCGGCCGTAGCCAGCTGCAACGCCATGCCGCCGGAGAAGGTGGCCTTCAGGCCGGAGAAATCCAGCTTGCGGAAATCCTCGCTGTTGCACAGTGCGACGAACAGGGTGTTCAGACCGACGAAACCGGTGAAGCGATACTTGCCCAGATCCTTGATGAATGCCGGAAGATCACGCGGATTGGTGATCAATATGTTATGCGCACCAACGAGCAGCATGGTCATGCAATGGAAGGTGAAGGCATAAATATGATACAGCGGCAACGGCGCGACCATGACTTCGCAACCAAGCCCCATATCAGGGCCCATCAAGCCACGACACTGCAGCATGTTGGCGATGATATTGCGATGAGTCAGCATCGCGCCCTTGGCCACACCGGTGGTACCACCCGTGTACTGCAGCACGGCAACATCGTCGCTCTGCGGGCTGGCCTCCTGTACGGCCTTGTCCCGACCGCGGGCCATGGCATCGGTGAAGCAGGTCGCGCCGGGCAGGTTGTAGGCCGGCACCATCTTCTTCACATGCTTGACCACGGCATTGACCAGCATGCGCTTGAGCGTGGGCAACATGTCGCCGACTTCGGTGATAACAACGTGCCTGATGCCGGTTTTCGGCAGTACTTCCTCGGCCAGGTGCGCCATGTTAGCCAGGCAGACCAGGGCCTTGGCGCCCGAGTCGTTGAACTGATGCTCCATTTCCCGCGCGGTGTACAGCGGGTTGGTATTGACCACGATCAACCCGGCACGCATGGCACCGAACACGACGATGGGGTACTGGAGCAGATTGGGCAGCTGAACAGCGATACGATCGCCCGGTTGCAGGTCGGTGTTCTGTTGCAGATAGGCCGCAAAATCACCGGACAGCTTGTAAAGCTCGCCGTAGGTCAGGGTCTTGCCGAGGTTGCTGAAAGCCGGCTTGTCCGCGAAACGCTCGCAGGACTGCCTGAGGACAGCCTGGATGTTCTGGTACTCATCAGGATCGATCTCGCTGCTGATCCCGACAGGATACTTATCCTTCCAGAAGTTTTCGGTCATGAAACCCTACTCCTAAGCGACAGCCTTACTGCCAAATGGCAGCTGTTTTGTTGTGTTTTGTTAACTTTTGTACCGTAATTCTGGGCAAAAAGCGGATTCGAGGTTAGCAGCTTTGAAACCAGCCGAATAGAGTCCGCAGCGAGTCAAAACGACATAAAGTGACCAATCAGCAGCGATTAGTCACCTCAAGAAATGACAGGAAACTGCGATTTTTTCCGGAGTTCAGGCCAGATCGCGTAGCTCTCGGCGAAGGATCTTACCAACCGGAGTCATCGGCAAGGAGTCACGGAAAACGTAATGCCGCGGCACTTTGTAGCCGGTGAAGTTTTCCCTGCAATATGCCTGCAGGGCTTCGACAGTGAGAGCGGTATCGTTGGGTACCACGAACAGCTTCACCACTTCCCCGGATTTTTCGTCCGCCACACCGATCGCGGCACAAGCGGCCACCTGCGGATGCGCCATCACCACCTCCTCGATCTCGTTCGGATAGACGTTGAACCCCGAGACGATGATCAGATCCTTCTTGCGATCAACGATACGCACGAAGCCATCGCCATCAATGACAGCTATATCGCCGGTTTTCAGCCAGCCTTCGCCGTCCAGCACTTCCTCGGTCGCTTCCGGCTGTTGCCAGTAGCCTTTCATTACCTGCGGGCCTTTCACACAAAGCTCACCGCGCTCGCCCAGAGGCAACTCGTTCCCCTCGTCGTCGATCACCTTGAGCAGAGTGCCCGGCACCGGCAGCCCGACGGTTCCCGGACGCATCATCGCACCGTGCGGACTGGCACAGACCACCGGCGAGGTTTCGGTGAGGCCGTAGCCCTCACCCACCTGGCAGCCGGTGAGCTGCTTCCAGCGGTCCGCCACGGAGGAAACCAGTGCGGTGCCGCCGGAGTTGGTCGCCTTCAGGCCGGAGAAATCGATTCGGTAGAAATCGCGGTGCGCCATCAACGCGACGAACAGGGTATTGAGTCCGAGGAAGGCGGTGAATCGCCAGCGCTGCAACTCTTTGACGAAACCATCGATGTCGCGGGGATTGGTGATCAGCACATTGTGGTTGCCGGTCACCATCATGCACATGCAATTCACGGTGAAGGCGTAGATGTGATAGAGCGGCAGCGGTGCGATCATCACCTCCTGCCCTTCGCGAACGACCGGATGGCCGTCCTCACCAAGCTGCTGCATGTTCGCCCGCACCTGCTGCATGTTGGCCACCAGGTTGCCGTGGGTCAGCATGGCGCCCTTGGCTACGCCAGTGGTGCCGCCGGTGTATTGCAGCACCGCCACCTGGTCGAGGCTCAGTGGTACCGCCCGGAGGCTGTGCCGAGCGCCGTCGTGCAGCGCCTGCTTGAAGGGCATCGCTTGTGGCAGCCGATATTCCGGCACCATCTTCTTCACATGCTTGACCGCGGCGTTGACCAGCAGGCCCTTCAATGCAGGCAGCATGTCGCCAACTTGTGCCTCGACGAGAAACTCGATATCGGTGTCGGGCAACACCTCCTGCACCAGCTTGCCGAAGGTATTGAGGTAGACCAGCGCCCGAACACCCGAATCCTTGAACTGATGGAGCATTTCCCGTGTGGTATACAGCGGGTTGGTGTTGACCACGATCAGCCCCGCGCGCAAGGCGCCGAACACGACGATCGGATACTGCAGAAGATTGGGCATCTGCACAGCGATGCGATCGCCGGGTTTGAGATCGGTGCGATTCTGCAGCCAGGCGGCAAAAGCCGCTGAGTAGCGCTCCAGGTCGGCATAGCTGAGCGTAACGCCCATGTTGCTGAAAGCCGGGCAATTGGCGAAGGCCTTGCAGGAGCGCTCGAAAACTTCCACTGCCGAGCAGTAGGTGCCCATATCCACATCGTTGGGCACGCCGACAGGACGTTTGCCATTCCAGAAGTCAGGTTGCATTGTTATTGGCCTCTTTACCTGAGAGTGGGCTTGCACGAAATTAACAACTCCATGCCAGCAGACAATAGCTGCTCCGGCGTAAGTCAGTGACGTGAGCCTTTCATCAGAGGCCGCACTGCTTCGCGGCGAAGATGCGTGCTCCGCAAGAGGTATCCGGGACAAAGCGACGAGTTGCTTCTAGAATGCAGCCGCAGCGCAGGGAGCAGCGGCACAGTGCGCGACCCTATTCGAACCGTCGGAGCGCAACGCGCCGGCGGCCCCATACCGAGGAAACTTGATGACCACCATCAGCAATACGCCCTACTCCGCTCTGGAAGTCGGCCAGAAGGCGAGCTTCGAGAAAACCATCGGCGAGCGCGACATTCAGTTGTTTGCTGCCATGTCAGGTGACCGCAACCCGGTGCATCTGGATGCCGAATTCGCCCGCGGCACCCTGTTCAAGGAGCGCATTGCCCATGGAATGCTTAGCGGTGCGTTGATCAGCGCCGCTGTGGCCTGCACCCTGCCTGGCCCTGGCACTATCTATCTGGGGCAAACCATGCGGTTTGCCCGCCCTGTGAAGATAGGCGACACCATCACGGTGCACGTGGAAATCCTCGAGAAGCTGCCGAAAAATCGGGTACGCGTCGGCACCAACGTATCCAATCAGAACGGCGAACTGGTGGTAGAAGGCGAAGCGGAAGTGCTGGCACCACGTCGGGCGGAAACCGTCGAACTGAAGGAGCTGCCGTCGATCTCCATCGGCTGAGTGCAGGACGCTGCTGGATCGATTCGCAGACCGGCGGCTCACGGGTGGAAAGCAGGCGAAAAAATGGGCGACCGAAGTCGCCCAAATGCCTTGCGTGCTCTGTGATCTGGCTGGATCAGCGCTTCTTTTGCGCATCCCGCCAGATGAAATATCCGAAACCACCGAGAAAGGCGACCATCAGGCCGACCGTGACCACCCCTGCGAGCACCACATTATCGACGAACATGATTTCTTCCCTCCAAGCCATTTCGCTGTCCGATGGCTGCAAGTTACCGACCTAATCGCAGGAATAAATTGACCGGGGTCAATAGCCGGCCCGCACCTGCCGAGCGGTAGTCGTTCTGCTGATCTGGATCAAGAAATAGGGGTATCGAGAGGGCCTTCGCAGGCAGGCAGCCCCGTGTACGGTCACGGATGCCAGCAATTACCGGCGCGAATGGTTTGGTGGAAGAGGGTTTACCCGAGCGAGTCGGTTAGGTTCTGTTGCCACTCATCTCTGCAACGTAGCTCACGACGAAACATCGACAGCCCTAACGCTTGCCGGGCTTTTTCTTCTTCGACTTGCCGGCAGGCTTGCCCTTGCCGAGCGGCAGGGCCTGTTCGAACGCCTGGCGCATTTCGGTGAGGCGCTTGTCGTTGAGATCATGGATGCGCTTGTCGCGCTCGGCGCCGAAGTCGATCAGTTTGACATCACCATTCATGTTTCAGACTCGTTGCGGATCAGACGAAAGGTCAGGTTCAGGCGCGGTGCGGTCACCTTGCGCGTCCTGGCTACCTGATGCTGCCAATGATGCTGGGTAGAACCACTCATGACCAGCAGCGAACCATGTTCCAATTGGATCGAATGCTCGATCCGGCTGCCGCCCTTGCGGCGAAAATCCAGACGCCGGGCGGCTCCGAGGCTGAGCGAGACGACCATCGGATCGGGACCGAGGGCCGCTTCGTCATCACTGTGCCAGCCCATCGCATCCTGCCCGTCGCGATAAAGATTGAGCAACACGCCATTGAGCTGCTGACCGACCTGCTTTTCGAGCCGCTGGCGAATCTCGCTCAGCAAGGGCGTCCAGGGCAGCGGCACATGGGTATGCCCTGAATAGCGGTACCGTGCATCGGCGTCGCCGTACCAGGCGACCTGCCGCGGGACGGCGACGGTTCGCCCATAGAGTGTCAGCTGCGGCTGGGACCAGGGCGTCCGAACCAGCAGCTCACGCAGCCATTGCTCGGCCATTCTCGCATCGACCCACTGGGGCAGGTACCGCAACTGGCCACCCGACCAGTCGAGCGAGGCGCGAGCGGTTTGGACGTCAGACTTCGACATCCACCCATCGCCCCTGACGTGGCAGTTCCTCAAGCTCGGCGTCATCATCCGTCTCGGCCTGCTCTTCCTCCGCCTCCCCCACGGTGCGAGCACGGCGCTGCCGGCGACGCTGCTCATCGTGCTGCAGTTGCACGCTGTCATCAGGGTAACGCCGGTCCGGACTGATCGCGCTTTCATTGGCGCTCGCCTGCACTGGGGTGATCGGCGGCGTACTCGGACGGGGCTTGACCACATCCTGCTGGGCCGTGACCTGGATGACGCCTGAGGGGATGGGTGGCAGCATTGTGACTCTTCCTTTCAACGATTGATCGGCCGGCCATCGGCGGACTTTAGCTCGACTTCCGTTTCACGCCCCTTGGGCTACCGTTGTTCGATCAGCATCTGTCGTCGCTCTCACGACAGTGTTCCGTTACCATAGCGCGCTTTTTTCATAGCGGGAGGCAGCATGGCGCAGCAGTATCTACCGGGGCAACGCTGGATCAGCGACAGCGAGGCCGAACTCGGCCTGGGAACCATCCTGATGCTCGACGGACGGATGCTCACCGTGCTCTACCCGGCCACCAGCGAAACCCGCCAATATGCAGTTCGCAGCGCCCCGCTGACGCGCGTGCGCTTTGCGCCCGGCGACGAGGTCACCCATTTCGAAGGCTGGAAGATGACCGTGCGCGAAGTCGAGGACGTCGACGGCCTGCTGATCTACCACGGCCTGAACGCGCAGAATGAAGCCTGTACCCTGCCGGAAACCCAGCTGTCCAATTTCATCCAGTTCCGCCTGGCCAGCGATCGCCTGTTCGCCGGCCAGATCGACCCGCTGAACTGGTTCACGCTGCGTTACCACACGCTGGAAAACCAGAGCAAACAGCTGACCTCCTCGTTATGGGGGCTGGGCGGCGCACGGGCACAACCCATCGCGCACCAGTTGCACATCGCCCGCGAAGTCGCCGACCGCATCGCGCCGCGGGTATTGCTGGCCGACGAAGTGGGCCTGGGCAAAACCATTGAAGCCGGCCTGGTGATCCATCGCCAATTGCTCTCCGGCCGCGCCAATCGTGTACTCATCTTGGTGCCGGAGAACCTCCAACATCAGTGGCTGGTGGAGATGCGCCGTCGTTTCAATCTGGAAGTCGCGCTGTTCGACGACGAACGCTTCATCGAGAGCGATGCCAGCAACCCCTTCGAAGACACCCAGCTGGCTCTGGTCTCGCTGGAATGGCTGAAGGACGACGAGCGCGCCCAGGATGCCGCCTTCGCCGCCGGCTGGGACCTACTGGTGGTGGACGAAGCGCACCATCTGGTCTGGCACCCGGAAAACGCCAGCGCCGAATATCGGCTGGTCGAACAGCTCGCCGAAGTCATTCCGGGTGTGCTGCTGCTGACCGCAACACCCGAGCAACTGGGTCAGGAAAGCCACTTCGCCCGCCTGCGCCTGCTCGATCCCAATCGCTTCCATGACCTGGAAGCCTTCCGCGCCGAAAGCGCCAGCTACCAGCCGGTTGCCGAAGCCGTGCAGGAACTGCTCGACGAGGGCCGGCTGTCCGAACGCGCGCACCAGACCATCCACGAGTTCCTCGGCGCCGAGGGCGAAGCCTTGCTGGCCGCGGCCACTGATGGCGACATCGATGCCAGCAGCCGCTTGATTCGCGAACTACTCGACCGCCACGGCACCGGGCGCCTACTGTTCCGCAATACCCGCGCCGCGGTGCGTGGCTTCCCCGAGCGCCAACTGCATCCCTACCCGCTGCCCTGCCCCGTCGAATACCTCGAACTGCCGATGGACGAACGAGTCGAGCTGTATCCGGAAGTTTCCTTCCAGAGCCAGCAGGACGAGCCGGACGGGCAGAACCGCTGGTGGACCTTCGACCCACGCGTCGAGTGGCTGATCGATACCCTGAAGATGCTGAAGAAGTACAAGGTGCTGGTCATCTGCGCCCATGCCGAGACCGCGCTGGATCTGGAGGACGCCCTGCGAGTACGTTCCGGAATTCCGGCGACCGTCTTCCACGAGGGTATGAGCATCCTTGAGCGCGATCGCGCAGCCGCCTACTTCGCCGATGAGGAGTTCGGCGCGCAGGTGCTGATCTGCTCGGAAATCGGCAGCGAAGGCCGCAACTTCCAGTTCGCCCACCACCTGGTGCTGTTCGATCTGCCGTCACATCCCGACCTGCTCGAACAACGCATCGGTCGTCTCGACCGCATTGGTCAGGCACACGTGATCCAGTTGCACGTGCCTTACCTGGAGACCAGCCCGCAGGAGCGCCTGTTCCAGTGGTACCACCAGGCGCTGAACGCCTTCCTCAATACCTGCCCCACCGGCAATGCCCTGCAGCACCTGTTCGGCCCGCGTCTGCTGAGCCAACTGGAAGAAGGCGACGATGAAGAGTTCGCCAAGCTAATCGACGAAGCCCGTACCGAGCGCGAGCGTCTGGAAGCCGAGCTGCATGCCGGACGCGACCGCTTGCTGGAGCTCAACTCCGCGGGCGGCGAACAGGGTGCCGCGCTGGTTGAAGCAATCGAGGAACAGGACGACCAGTTCGCGCTGCCGATTTACATGGAAGAGCTGTTCGACGCCTTCGGCATCGACAGCGAGGATCATTCCGAAAACGCCCTGATCCTGCGCCCTAGCGAGAAGATGCTGGACGCCAGCTTCCCACTTGGTGACGACGAGGCCGTAACCATCACCTACGATCGCGAGCAGGCCCTGGCCCGCGAGGACATGCAGTTCCTCACCTGGGAACACCCCATGGTGCAGGGCGGCATGGACCTGGTGCTGTCCGGCTCCATGGGCAACACTGCCGTGGCGCTGATCAAGAACAAGGCGCTCAAGCCCGGCACCGTTCTGCTGGAACTGCTGTTCGTCAGCGAAGTGGTGGCGCCGCGCGCACTGCAATTGAGCCGTTTCCTGCCGCCGCTGGCATTGCGCTGTCTGCTGGATGCCAACGGCAACGACCTGGCCGCCAAGGTGGCTTTCGAGACACTCAATGATCAGCTGGAAAGTGTGCCACGGGCCAGCGCCAACAAGTTCGTGCAGGCCCAGCGCGACAAGCTGACGGCGCAGATCGCCGTCGCCGAAGCCAAAGTGGCACCGCGCCACGCCGAACGTGTGGCTCAGGGTCAGCAACGTCTCAAGGCCAGCCTGGATGAGGAACTGGCCCGCCTGACCGCGCTGCAAGCGGTCAACCCCAGCGTTCGCGACAGCGAGATCGAAGCCCTGCGCAAGCAGCGTGAAGAAGGCCTGGCGGCGCTGGAAAAGGCCGCGCTACGTCTGGAAGCCATTCGGGTACTGGTCGCCGGCTGATACCTGAACGCGGAAAAGCTTAGCGCCGAGGGCGTGCTCTCGCGAAGGCCTCAAGCCTTTGATCGCGCCCATGCTCCTGCGTGGGTGCGCAGCGTGCGGGCTTCGCGTCGCAGGGCGTAGAGTGCTGCGGCTGGGGTTCCCACGCAGGAGCATGGGAACCATCAGTACTTTGGGAGCCGCGCCCTCTCGGCGAATGCAGGCCGCAGGCCTGCCGGAGGCCTCGAGGCTGCAAAGCATCGCCGCTCAATCACGCTCGGCGCGTGCAATCCGCCAGTAGACCTCGATGCGCTTTACCAGCGCCTTGGGCGACTCGGCATACAGCCGCTGTCCGCTGGCGAACGCCGCAGTCTGCAGAGCAATGCGCCGCTCCTCGATCAGCCCCGCCAGCCTTTCACGCGTCGCCTCATCACCGAACAGCGCCGGCTCGTCCGCGAGCAGTTGCCCCATCATCGCCAGATCATGATCGTCGCCGAGATCATCGGCCAGGCGCTTGAGGTGCCTGCACCGACGTTTGAAGTCCTGCGGCCAGCACGGCGCGAGTAACTGGCTGTGATACCACTGGTCCTTCACGCGCTTGCGCCATTCGTGCAGACATTCGGCATCAGAGGCACGCTGCGCACGGGCAAGATCCCGGCGCCCCTCGCGATAGCTGCGTTCCAGCCCTCCTTTCAAGAGAGCGAAGCCCTTGCCTTCGAGCGACCATTCGCCTGCCCGCCCGGCCAGGCCGTGCAGCTCAGACAGCGCCTGCTCGATATCCGCTTCGAGCGCTCCGCCCCTCGCCGTCGGTTCGGCCCGCTCGACCAGGCGCTGACGCACCTGTTGCAGTGCATCACTCGCGAAGAAACTGCGCTGCATTTTGGCCAGCGCGTCCCAGCTTTCCAGCATGGCCGTGGCCTCACGCGATTCGGCCAGCATTCTGCCCAGATCGCGTACACAGCGATTCTCACGCTGAAAACCGTCACCCAGCGGCTCACGCACCAGACGCAGAAGCGCGCGCAGTTCCTTGAAGCGCTTGCGCGCCTGATGCACGCCTTCGGCCCGTTGTGCAGTCGGCAATCTCAGCGCGCGCTGGGCTTCACCGATGCGGTCCAGCGCAGCGCTGCGCACTTCCTTGGCAATGTTGCATAGGGGACGGATTCGATAGGCCATGGTAATTCCTTGGCTCACGGGAGCCACAGGCTAGCCTCGGCGCTGATGAAGAATCATGAAGATTGTATGACAGCGGGTTTCAGCGCGGCCCGTTGCTCAGCCGTAGCGCTTGCGCGCCTCGATGGCCAGGCCGCTGCCAATACTGCCGAACCGACTGCCCTCGACATGCCGCGCACGCGGCAACAGCTGGGCGATACGCTCGCGCAGCGCGGGAATGGCGCTGGACCCACCAGTGAAGAACACCGTATCCACGGCGTCATGTTGCACACCGGCATCGGCCAGCAACTGGTCGACACTGCCGGCGATGCGCGCGAGCAACGGCGCAATTGCGCTCTCGAAGGCATGGCGGGTCAGTTCCACCTGCAAACCCGGCTCGATACGCTGGAAGTCGATGGGATAGCGATCCGCCTCGGTCAGCTCGATCTTGCCCTGCTCCACCTGCATCGCCAGCCAATGGCCGGCACGCTGATCGATCAGGCGGAACAGTCGGTCGATGCCGGTGGGGTCGAGAATGTCATAGCGCATGCTCTGCAATGCCCGCTGCGAAGTTGCCGCATAGACCGCGTTGATGGTGTGCCAGGTGGCCAGGTTGAGGTGGGTGCTGGTGGGCATCGGCGCGTCGCTTTTCATCCGGCTGCCATAGCCGAACAAAGGCATCACGCCCTGCAGACTCAACTGCCTGTCGAAATCGGTCCCACCGATATGCACGCCTGCAGTGGCAAGGATGTCGGACTGGCGGTCGTCGATAGCGCGCCGCTCGGGCGAAAGCCGCACCAGGGAAAAATCCGAAGTACCCCCGCCGATATCAACGATCAGCACCCGCTCCTCGCGCCCGATGCGCGACTCGTAATCGAAGGCGGCTGCGATGGGCTCGTACTGGAACGAAACCTCCTTGAAACCGATCTTGCGCGCCGCATCCGCCAGGGTGTCGGCAGCTTCACGGTCGGCCTGAGGATCGTCGTCGACGAAAAACACCGGCCGCCCCAGCACCGCCTGCTCGAACGGTCGGCCGGCTGCTGATTCGGCCCGGGTCCTGAGCGTGCCGAGGAAAAGGCCAAGGATGTCCTTGAACGGCATGGCGCTGCCCAGCACCGTGGTTTCGCTCTTCAGCAGCTTGGAACCCAGCAGGCTCTTGAGCGAACGCATCAGCCGGCCTTCGTAGCCTTCCAGGTATTCGTCCAGCGCCTGGCGGCCGTAGACCGGGCGCCGTTCCTCGAAATTGAAGAACACGACCGAGGGCAATGTCGGCTGCTCCTCCTCCAGCGCGATCAGCGGATCGGCACCCGGGCGCCACCAGCCGACGGTGGAATTGGAAGTGCCGAAGTCGATGCCACAGGCATGGGCGGGGGTGAGGTCTTGCATGGGGCGGTCCGGGTGCTGAAAAACGGCCGCGCAGTGTAATGGAGGAGGGGGTTGGGTGCAGGTTGATTGTCGAACGGCGACTCAGGTTTCGGTAGTTAAAATCGCTTATCGAGCATGCTGACGTTCAGTCGACGCGTATCCGGACTTTCAGTCCGTAAGTCACTAACCCACCGACTTCAGTCGGTGGTTGTTGAGTGTTATTCGCCGGCCGTGACCGACCGGTACTCGAGTAGGACTCTAGAATGCTGTCACGCACCTGTCTGTGACCATCAGCCTTGCTTATGCCGCACGATGCGATGGGTTCAGCGCTGCCGCCAGGTCGTCAGCCAACCCAGGCTCGCCGCCGTGCCCTGCGCATCGGGCCGGTATTCGGCGGCCAGCCAGCCGTGATAACCGCCCTCCTGCAGCGCTTTCAGCAAGGGTTCGAAACACAGTTCGCCCGACCCCGGCGCACCGCGTCCGGGACAGTCGGCGAATTGCACATGACCGATGCGCTCGCCCAGCAGGCGAATGCCGGCCTCTACGTCCAGTTGCTGACGAGCCATGTGATAGAGATCCAACTGCGCCTGGCAGTTGGGATGATCGACCCGCCCCAGCAACGCCAGCAGGTGTTCGGGCGTGTTGATCAGGAAACCCGGCATGTCCAGCGGGTTGATCGCTTCGCAGAGCACACGGATGCCCAGCAATGCGAACGCCTCGGCGCTCTTGCGCAGGTTGTCGGCCAGCGTCGTCAGTGCCTGCTCGCGGCTCACGCCTTCGGCCAATCGGCCCGGCAGCACGTTTACGCACAGTGGCCGTGCCATGGCCGCGTAGCTCAGCGCATCGCGCAAGGCGACGTCGAATTCGTCCTGTCGCGCCGGTACGGCGGCCAGGCCGGCGCCGCCCTGCAGCAGGTCGCCAGCCGGCAGGTTGATCAGCACCAGCGGCAGGCCGGCCCGTTCCAGCAGCTCTTTCAGGCGGATCGCCGGCAATTCGTAGGGAAACTGGATTTCGACGCCATCAAAACCGGCCGCCCGCGCAGCCAGCACGCGGTCGGCCAATGGCAGTTCGGTGAACAGCATGGACAGGTTGGCGGCGATTTTCATCGATCCTGCTCCCGATACATTTTCACCAGCGTCGCCGGGTCCTGCTCGAGGTGGCCCTGGCTACCGTGCAAACGCATCAGTTGCGCGGCCAGACCGGTCATGGGAGTGGCACTGCCTTCCTCACGGGATAGCTGTACTGCCGTATCCAGGTCCTTGAGCAGGGTGCGCACGTACCATTTGATCGGCTCGAACTCACTGCTGGACATCTGCGGCGCAAGGATCTGCAACGGCCTGGAATCGGCGAAGCCACCGGCCAGCGCCGGCGCGATCAGACTCGCATCGACGCCTGAGCGCTCGGCCAGTGCCACTACTTCGGCAATCACCAGTGCATTGCAGGCGACGATCATCTGATTGCAGGCCTTGGTTACCTGGCCGGCGCCGATCTCGCCCATGTGGGTGAGCCGCTGGCCCAGATGCATCAGGACCGGTCGCACCCGTTCGACGTCATCAGCGCGGCCACCGGCCATGATCGCGAGGCTGCCCGCCTCGGCTCCCGCCGTGCCACCGGATACCGGCGCATCGACCCAGCGCATGCCGCTGCGCAACTCGAGTTCGGCGGCCATGGCGCGGGTGGCGGCGGGCTCCAGGCTGGAATGATCCACCAGCACCTGCCCGGCCCGTGCACCCTCGACGATACCGCCAGCGCCGAACACCACCTCGCGCACTACGGCGGTGTCGGCCAGGCAGAGCAGCACGATATCGGCCGTCGCACAAAGCTCGGCGGGGCTGTCCACCTGCCGCGCACCCGCCTCGACGAGGGGGGCGCATTTGTCCGGCGAGCGATTCCACACCGTCAAGGGGAAGCCGGCCGCGATCAGTCGGCGGCACATGCGAAGGCCCATCAGGCCGATACCGGCGAAGGCAATGGATGGCAGGTCGGACATGGGTTACTGCTCCTGGAAAGCGAAGGAGAGGATTCTAGCCGCAACCCGACTGGCTTCAACCTGCCCGCTCAAAGCACCTCGCCCTTGTCCCACAGCCGCACCAGCTCGCCTGGAGCCTGCTCTTCGGGTATCCGCAGCACTATTTCGTCGTCCTGCTCGTGTTCGCGATAGCGCAGCTCGATCTGGTAGTAGCGCTGATCGCCGCGCCCACTGGCGCTGCTCGCCAGCGGAAGGCAGCTCTCCAGCACCGAGCAGATCTGCCCGCGCTGCTGCTCGCTGCACTGGGCAAACTCGATCTCCCGCGGTCGGCTGAGCGCCTGCATTGCTGCCACGCCCCCCTGCCGCGAAAGCCGCAGGGTGGTGTCGGCGCCCAACTTCGGTAGCTGTTTCATGCTCATGGAGCCTCCTCAGGATACTATGACACCGACATCCGCCCAGGCCTGCTCCACCGCCTGCCGCTCGGGGCTAGACGTACCGAAGCGGCTTGCAGCGTTATCGAGAGTCAACCGTGCGAACGCCACGAAATCCGTGTCGTTGGCCAGGCGCCGGTCGCACAGGGTGTCATACCAGATGCGCCCTGCCTTCTCCCAGGCGTGGCCGCCGAGCGCCATCGCCAGCAGGTAGAACGCATGGTTGGGAATGCCGGAATTGATGTGCACCCCGCCGTTATCGTCGCGCGTATCGACGAAATCGCGCATGTGGCCGGGCTGCGGGTCCTTGCCCAGCAAGGGGTCGTCATAGGCGCTGCCGGGGTTGGCCATCGAGCGCAGGGCCACGCCCTGGACCTTCTCGGTCAGCAGGTCGGCGCCGATCAGCCAGTCGGCCTGATCCGCCGCCTGCCCAAGCGAGAACTGCCGGGTGAGCACGCCGAACACATCGGACACGGATTCGTTCAGCGCGCCGGACTGGTTGAAATACACCAGCCCCGCCTCGCTTTCGGTTATACCGTGCGTAAGCTCGTGGGCCACCACATCCAGCGACCGGGTGAAGCGCTCGAATATCTCGCCGTCGCCGTCACCGAAAACCATCTGCGCACCGTTCCAAAAGGCGTTTTCGTAGCCTTCGCCGTAGTGCACCGTCCCGACCAGCGGAAAGCTCTGGTTATCGATCGAGTCTCGGCCGAATACCTCCCAGAAGAAGGCGTAAGTGGTCCCCAGTGCCTCGTAGGCTTCGTCCACGGCATCGTCGCCGGTCGGCGGCTGGCCCTCGGTGCGGACTTCCTTTCCGGGCAACTGCATCAGTTGCTGGGCATCATGGATGCTGCGCAGGAGTTGTCCGGGCCGGCCTCGCTCCACCAGCAGCGTATTGTCCGATCGCTGACGCGGCGGACCGGGATTGGGCAACAGCTGCTGCACGTGGGCCAGCGTGCCCAGCGCACACTGGCGCTGGTACTGCGAACCGTTCCTGATGATGCGATCGAGAATGTAAGGCGGAATGAATCCTTGTAGTGCGGGCATCTCTGCGTACCTCTGCGAGGCGCAACGTCTGCGCCTGGTGAATGGATTCTGTTCTGATCAAATCTGCCGCCTTACGTTTCTTCTGCATTCCGCTTTCTTTCGAGCGGTATCAAGCCGCTTGCCCCCGGACCTGGCACTCACCCTATAATTCGTCGCTTTTTCCGCTATTGAACCGGAGAACCACAATGCTGAAGCGCACCTTGGCAGCCGTTGCCGGCCTTGCCGTTTCCCTGACTATTGCCACTTCACACGCTGCCGAAACGCTGCGGGTGTCCGCCATTCCCGATGAAGCCCCGACCGAGCTGATCCGTAAGTTCAAGCCGCTGGGTGAATACCTCGAACAACAGCTGGGCATGCCGGTGAAGTTCACTCCGGTTTCCGACTACGCCGCAGTAGTAGAGTCCCTGGCCTCCGATCGTCTCGACCTGGCCTGGCTGGGCGGCTTCACCTTCGTGCAGACCCGCCTGAAGACCGGCGATGCAATTCCCCTGGTGCAGCGCGAGCAGGATGAGCAGTTCACCAGCAAGTTCATCACCGCCGACCCGGACGTGCAGTCGCTGCAGGACCTGAAGGGCAAAACCTTCGCCTTCGGCTCCGTCTCCTCCACGTCCGGCAGCCTGATGCCCCGCTACTTCATGATCAAGGACGGCATCCAGCCCGAGCAGTTCTTCAAGCGCATCGCCTACTCCGGTGCTCATGACGCCACCGCCGCCTGGGTCGAGGCCGGCAAGGCCGATGCCGGCGTGCTTAACGCCTCGGTATGGGACAAGCTGGTCGCCGCCGGCAAGGTCGACACCGACAAGGTCCGGGTAATCTCTACCACGCCGCCCTACTACGACTACAACTGGACGGTGCGCGGCGATCTCGACCCGGCACTGGTCGAGAAGATCAAGGCGGCCTTCCTCGCTCTTGATCCGGCCAACCCCGAGCACAAGGCCATCCTCGACCTGCAGGCCGCCAGCCGCTTCATCGAGACAAAGCCGGAAAACTACGAGGGCATCGAGGAAGCTGCTCGCGCAGCCGGCCTGCTCAAGTAAAGCCGGACCTTGCCCTCCGATGAGCACCTTCGCCGCTACCACAACGCAGGATGACCGGCGCGCCATCGAATCGAACCCGGCGTTCAGCCTGTCCGGCGTGGGCCATACCCACGCCAGCGGGCAGGCGGCGCTGTCGGGGATCGATATCCAGGCCGCGCAAGGCGAGCGCATCGCCATCATCGGTCCGTCCGGCGCAGGCAAGACCACGCTGCTGCGTCTACTGGCAACCGGACTGAAGCCCGCCAGCGGCCAGCTTTCCCTGCTTGGTGAACAACCGTGGGGCGAGGGCTCATACAGGCTTCGCAAGCTGCGTGCGCGTATCGGCCTGGTGCACCAGGCACCGCCACTGCCGCCGCGTCAGCGAGTCGTCACCGCGGTGCTGGCCGGACGCCTGGGGCGCTGGTCTCTACCCAGAAGCCTGCTCAGCCTCATCTACCCGCTGGACCGCAGCGGCGCGGCCGAAGCGCTCGCCCGACTGGATCTGGCGGACAAGCTCTACGTACGTTGCGACCAACTCTCCGGCGGCCAGCTGCAGCGCGTCGGCATCGCCCGGATGCTCTACCAGCAACCCGAACTGATCCTGGCCGACGAACCGGTTTCGGCCATGGATCCGGTGCTGTCCGATCACACGCTTGGCCTGCTCAACCAGGAAGCACAACGCCGCAATGCCACGCTGGTGGCAAGCCTGCACGCGGTGGACCTGGCGCTGGCGCATTTTCCACGCATCATCGGCTTGCGCGACGGCCGAATCCTGTTCGACAAACCGGCCGAGGCACTACGCCCCGATGAGCTGACGGCGCTCTATGCCAACGAGCAACTGGAACAGCGCCCCGCGGAACCGGTCGCATCCCAGGAGCTGAACTTCCCTCGATGCTGACCTCCTCGCCCGCCCAACGCGATCCCGCGGCTTTTCCAAGGTTGCTGACTCTGGTGCTGGCGTTGGCCTTGCTGTGGCCTGGGCTGAAGTTGAGCGAGCTGGATATCGGCGTGCTCTTCGATGGCAGTAACGCGGAAACCATGGGCATCTTCCTGTCCGGTTTCTGGCCACCCGAGCACGGCAGCGAATTCCTCGCGCTGCTGTTGCAAGCCACGCTGGAAACCCTCGCCATCGCCACCGCCGGCATGGCGCTGGCATTGGCGGTGGCGCTGCCCTGCGCGCTTATCGCCACCCGCGCCCTGTCGGTCTCCGCACTTATCCGCAGCGGTCGCCCCGCCTGGTGGAGCCGTGCCGTGCGCTGGCCGGTTCGCGGTTTGCTGATCGTGCTGCGCAGCGTGCCGGAAATCGTCTGGGCGTTGCTGTTCGTGCGCGCGGTGGGCCTTGGGCCGACCGCGGGGGTGCTGGCCATCGCCATCACTTACGCCGGCATGCTCGGCAAGGTCTATGCGGAAATCTTCGAATCGGTGGACCCGCTACCGGCCCGCGCGCTGCTGGGTGCCGGCGCATCGCGGCTGCAGTCCTTCTTTTATGGCGTGCTCCCGCAGGCCACCTCGGAGATGCTGTCCTATAGCGTCTATCGCTGGGAATGCGCCATCCGCGCTTCGGTGGTGATGGGCTTCGTCGGCGCCGGCGGGCTTGGCCAGCAGATGGATCTTTCCATGCGCATGTTCGCCGGTGGCGAAGTGGCGAGCATGTTGCTGACCTTCCTGCTGCTGGTGTTGCTGGCCGACCTGCTCAGCCGCCTGCTGCGCTGGAGGTTCGCATGAAGCTGCTGTCGCGCCTGCTGATTCCGGTGGCTCTGATCGCTGCGGTAATCGCCTCTTTCACGTTCCTGCAGCTGGAGGCCAGCGCGCTGTTAAGCCCGCAAGGGCTCGGGCAGATGGCCGACTACGCCGCTGGCTTCATGACGCCCGACCTGTCGCCAGCGCACCTGCGCGCCATCGGCTATGGCGCGCTGGAAACCCTGGCCATGTCGACCATCGGCACCTTGCTGGCGGCGCTGCTCGGCCTGCTGCTGGCGTTACCCGCGGCGAATCGCTTCGGTGCTGTCGCCCAAGCAGTTTCACGGCTGCTGCTCAATGCCCTGCGCGCGATTCCGGAGCTGGTCTGGGCCGCACTGATGGTACTGGCGGCCGGCCTTGGGCCCAATGCCGGCACCCTGGCGCTGGCCCTGCACACCGCAGGCGTGCTGGGGCGGCTGTTCGCCGAGGCGCTGGAAAACACCCCGGCCGCGCCCACCGAAGCGCTGCGCATGGCCGGCAGCGGGCGCATCGCCGCGTTCTGCTACGGCACCCTGCCGACCATCTGGCCGCAACTGGTGGCCTACATCCTGTACCGCTGGGAAAACAACATCCGCATGGCCAGCGTGCTGGGCTTCGTCGGGGCCGGTGGCCTGGGCCAGATGCTCTACATGAGCCTCAGCCTGTTCCAGGAAGCCCAGGCCTCGACGGTCATCCTGGCGATGCTGCTGATGGTACTGGCGGTGGACAGTCTCAGCGGCTGGGCGCGCCAGCGCTGGGTGCGCGGCTGAAAAGCAGTTCATGAACCCAGCGCACTCCACTGTATTCGTTGCCCCGACTCAGTGCAGGCTCGGACTTCCTGCCCTTTCCTGCACCAGCACCCAGGGCGCGATCACCACGGCCCATAGGTCCGGATCGCGTGCCTGCCAGTCCTTCGCCTGTTCGACTTCGAGCCGGCCAAGCTGGCCGCTCGCCATCCATTGCGTCACCTTTGCGCGGTCGTCCTGAGCCACGGCCAGCGCAGCTTCGACCAGGTCACAGTCGCCTGCCACCTGCAACAAAGCGCCACGCGCAAAAAAGGGTTGCAGTTCCTGCCAGCTGATCGCCGCGGTTTCGCCTAGCAACTTGGCATAGAGAGTGCCTGCTTCTTCGGTCATGGGAGCTCACTCGATTCGAAAGGCGACATGATAGCGGTCGCAGAGCCCTCATCAAACGAATCGATGCCGGTTGTGCAAATAGGCGATGACGCTTCTACACTGTGCCGGTACAGTTGCCGCATCGTTTGAGGATGTTCGTCCCTTAACGAGACTGCAGCCAGCAGATTCCAACAATAATGAGTCAATGGAGCGCATATGAAGACCAACCAGCGTCTTTCCAAACTTTTCCTGGCCATCGCTTTGACCGGAGCGGCCAGCTACACGCTTGCCGCCGATAATATTCGCATCGCCCTGGCCGGCCCCGTCACGGGCCCCGTCGCGCAGTATGGCGACATGCAGTTCATCGGCGCGCAGATGGCCATCGAGCAGATCAACAAGGCCGGCGGCGTGAATGGCCAGCAACTCGAAGGCGTGGTGTACGACGATGCCTGCGACCCCAAGCAGGCCGTGGCCGTGGCCAACAAGATCGTCAATGACGGCGTCAGCTTCGTCGTCGGTCACCTGTGCTCCAGCTCGACCCAGCCGGCTTCGGACATCTACGAAGACGAAGGCATCCTGATGGTTACCGCGGCGTCCACCAGCCCGGACATCACTTCCCGCGGCTATGAATTGATCTTCCGCACCATCGGTCTCGACAGCCTGCAAGGTCCCACCGCCGGCAACTTCATCGCCGACAACGTCAAGCCGAAAAACGTCGCCGTGGTTCACGACAAGCAGCAGTACGGCGAAGGCATCGCCACGGCCGTCAAGAAGACATTGGAAGGCAAGGGCGTCAAGGTCGGGCTGTTCGAGGGCATCAATGCTGGCGACAAGGACTTCTCCTCGCTGATCGCCAAGCTCAAGCGTGAGGGCGTGGATTTCGTCTATTACGGCGGCTACCACCCTGAGCTGGGCCTGCTGCTACGTCAATCGAAAGAAAAAGGCCTGGATGTGCGCTTCATGGGCCCTGAAGGGGTCGGCCATACCGAGATCACGGCGATCGCCGGCCCGGCTTCGGAAGGCCTGTACGTCACCCTGCCGAAATCCTTCGATCAGGACCCTCGTAACCAGCAACTGGTCGCGGCCTTCAAGGCGAAGAAGCAGGACCCGAGCGGCCCGTTCGTATTCCCCTCCTACGCTGCGGTACAGGTGATGGCCGAAGGCATCGAGAAGGCCGGCAGCACCGACACCGACAAGGTGGCCGAAGCCCTGCGCAGCAACACCTTCGACACGCCCACCGGTCAACTATCGTTCGACGAGAAAGGCGATCTGAAGGACTTCAACTTCGTGGTCTACGAATGGCACCAGGACGGCAGCAAGACTGAAGCCAAGTGACCTGATCGACCATAACCGAAGCCCACGGTACCCCTGTGGGCTTTGCTTTAGCTGATTTAGCTGATCGGGGCTGGCCTGGCCACAAGCGATGGGCGCCCCAGCGACACCCTCACCAAGCGAGTGGCCTGCACAGCCGGCCCGCCTCGAACTGGCGCGCGCGCGATCCGCACGCAGCCCTTGGCACTGCATTCTCCATGCAGCGTGTTCGAAGCAGGTCCGCCTCGGCGACCGAGTACTGGATGCTGGGTGTTCAGGAGAGATGTGATGCCTGAGCTTTACCACTACTTTCAACAGCTGATCAACGGCCTGACCGTTGGCAGCACCTACGCCTTGATCGCCATCGGTTACACGATGGTCTACGGCATCATCGGCATGATCAACTTCGCCCACGGCGAGGTGTACATGATCGGTTCGTATGTCACCTTCATCATGATCGTAGGCCTGTCGATGATGGGGCTCGATGCATTGCCGATCCTGATGATCGGCGCCTTCGCCGCCGCCATGATCGTCACCAGCGCCTACGGCTACAGCATCGAACGGGTAGCCTATCGACCCTTGCGCGGCAGCAACCGGCTGATCCCGCTGATCTCGGCGATCGGCATGTCGATCTTCCTGCAAAACCTCGTGCTGCTGGCCCAGGACTCCAAGGACAAGGCCATTCCAAACCTGATGCCGGGCAACCTGGTATTCGGCGAAAGCTCGATGAACGGCGTGGTCGTGTCCTACATGCAGATCCTGATCTTCGTCGTCACCATCGTCGCGATGCTCGGCCTGACGTTCTTCATCAAGCGCTCACGCCTCGGACGCGCCTGTCGTGCCTGCGCCGAAGACCTGAAGATGGCCAACCTGCTGGGCATCAATACCAACGGCATCATCGCCCTGACCTTCGTCATCGGCGCCGCCCTGGCCGCCGTGGCTGCGGTGCTGATCAGCATGCAGTACGGCGTGATCAACCCACACATCGGCTTCCTCGCCGGCATCAAGGCCTTCACCGCCGCGGTGCTGGGCGGCATCGGCAGCATTCCCGGCGCCATGCTCGGCGGTCTGGTGCTGGGCGTGGCCGAAGCCTTCGGCGCCGACATCTTCGGCGACCAGTACAAGGACGTGGTGGCCTTCACCCTGCTGATCCTGGTTCTGCTGTTCCGCCCAACCGGCATCCTCGGTCGTCCGGAGGTGGAAAAGGTATGACTCGCAACTTGCGTACAGCCTTCTTCAGCGCCCTGCTGGTCATCGCCGTCGCGGTGCCCATCTTCGGCCTGAAGCTCACCACCGTCGGTATCAAGCTCGAAGTTCACAACGGCGACGCGCTGACCTTCTGGACCATCGCGGCCTGCGCCGTGGCGATGTTCGTCTGGCAACTGTTCCGCACCCGCCTGGCAGCAGGCTGGGCCGCTAGCCCCAGCCTGCCGGCCGTACCCGCCGGCGCCGGCAACTTCCTCACCCTGCCGTCAACCCAGCGCTACATCATCATCGCCCTGGTGCTGGTGGCGCTCGTCTGGCCTTTTTATGCCTCGCGCGGCGCAGTGGATATTGCCACGCTGATCCTGATCTACGTGATGCTCGGCCTTGGCCTGAACATCGTCGTCGGCCTGGCCGGCCTGCTCGATCTGGGCTACGTAGGTTTCTATGCGGTCGGCGCCTACACCTATGCACTGCTGTCGCATTACTACGGTTTCGGCTTCTGGCTCAGCCTGCCGATTGCGGGCGCCATGGCGGCGTTGTTCGGCTTTCTGCTGGGCTTCCCGGTGCTGCGGTTGCGAGGCGACTACCTGGCCATCGTGACCCTGGGGTTCGGTGAAATCATCCGCTTGTTGCTACGCAACATGACCGATCTCACCGGCGGGCCCAACGGCATCAGCGGCATCGACAAGCCGACGCTGTTCGGCCTGTCTTTCGACCGCCGCGCGGCCGAAGGCATGCAGACCTTCCATGAGTTCTTCGGACTGGATTACGCTTCGATCAACAAGGTGATCTTCCTCTACCTGATCGCCCTGCTGTTGGTACTGCTGACGCTGTTCGTGATCAATCGGCTGCTGCGCATGCCCATCGGCCGGGCCTGGGAAGCATTGCGCGAGGATGAGATCGCCTGTCGTGCGCTGGGCATGAATCCCACGGTGATCAAGCTTTCAGCCTTCACCATTGGCGCGACCTTCGCCGGTTTTGCCGGCAGCTTCTTCGCCGCGCGCCAGGGGCTCGTCTCGCCGGAATCCTTCACCTTCATCGAATCGGCCATCATCCTCGCCATCGTCGTGCTCGGCGGCATGGGATCGCAGCTGGGAGTGATTCTCGCCGCCATCGTGATGATCCTGCTGCCGGAGCTGATGCGCGAGTTCAGCGAGTACCGCATGCTGATGTTCGGCGCCATGATGGTGCTGATGATGATCTGGCGTCCGCAGGGCCTGCTGCCCATGCAACGCCCTCACATGGAGCTGAAACGATGAGCCGCCCGATTCTCGAAGTACGCGGCCTGACCATGCGTTTCGGCGGCCTGCTGGCCGTGAACGAAGTAGCGCTGCGCGTTGGCGACAAACAGGTGGTTTCCATGATCGGCCCCAACGGCGCCGGCAAGACCACCGTATTCAACTGCCTGACCGGCTTCTATCAACCGACCGCCGGCGAGATTCTGCTGGACGGCGAGGCGATTCAGGCGCTGCCCGGACACAAGATCGCCCGCAAGGGCGTGGTTCGTACTTTCCAGAACGTCCGCCTGTTCAAGGACATGACCGCCGTAGAAAACCTGCTGGTCGCCCAGCATCGGCATCTGAAAACAAGCTTTATTGCCGGCCTGCTGAAGACGCCAGCGTTCCGCAAGAGCGAGCGCGACGCGATGGATTTCGCCGCACACTGGCTCGAGCAGGTGAACCTCACCGACGTCGCCAATCGCCCGGCCGGCACCCTCGCCTATGGCCAGCAGCGGCGACTGGAAATTGCCCGCTGTATGATGACGCGCCCGCGCATCCTGATGCTCGACGAGCCTGCCGCCGGCCTCAACCCGCGTGAGACCGAAGACCTCAAGGCGTTGATCGCCATGTTGCGCGATGAACATGGCGTCACGGTGCTACTGATCGAACATGACATGAAATTGGTGATGAGCATTTCCGACCACATCTATGTCATCAACCAGGGTACTCCCCTAGCCAACGGCTCCCCCGAGCAGATCCGCAACAATCCTGATGTGATCAAAGCCTATCTGGGGGAGGCGTGAGCATGCTGACTTTCGAAAACGTCTCGACCTTCTATGGCAAGATCCAGGCTCTGCACAACGTCGACATGCAGGTCCAGCAAGGCGAAATCGTCACCCTGATCGGCGCCAACGGCGCAGGCAAATCCACCCTTCTGATGACGCTCTGCGGTTCTCCGCAGGCGAGCAGCGGCAGCATTCGCTTCCAGGGCGAGGAGCTGGTGGGTCAGCAGACCTGCGACATCATGCGCAAGGCGATTGCCGTGGTACCGGAAGGCCGTCGGATCTTCGCCCGGCTGACGGTGGAGGAGAATCTCTCCATGGGCGGTTTCTTTACCGGCAAGGCGGACTTCGGGCAACAGCTCGACCATGTGCTCGAACTCTTCCCGCGCCTGAAGGAACGCTACCAGCAGCGCGGCGGCACTATGTCCGGTGGTGAACAGCAGATGCTCGCCATCGCCCGCGCGCTGATGAGCAAGCCCAAGCTGCTGCTGCTCGACGAACCTTCGCTGGGGTTGGCGCCGATCATCATTCAGCAGATCTTCGAGATCATCGAACAGCTGCGCAAGGATGGCGTGACAGTGTTCCTGGTGGAGCAGAACGCCAACCAGGCGCTCAAGCTCGCCGACCGCGGCTACGTGCTGGAAAACGGCCATATCGTGATCCAGGGCAGCGGTGAAGAACTGTTGAGCGATCCGCGGGTACGCGACGCCTATCTGGGGGGATAAGCAACAAAAAAGCGCCGGAGGCTGGACGAAAAATCGTTCGGCCTCCGGCGCTTTTCATTGGCTCACATCATGCCTTGGGCAGGGTCACACCACGTTGGCCCTGGTACTTGCCACCACGATCACGATAGGACACTTCGCATTCCTCGTCGGACTCGAGGAACAACATCTGCGCCACACCCTCGTTGGCGTAGATCTTCGCTGGCAGCGTGGTGGTGTTGGAGAATTCCAGCGTCACGTGGCCTTCCCATTCCGGCTCCAGCGGCGTGACGTTGACGATGATGCCGCAGCGGGCATAGGTGCTCTTGCCCAGACAGATGGTCAACACGTTGCGGGGAATGCGGAAATACTCGACCGTGCGCGCCAGGGCGAAGGAGTTCGGCGGAATGATGCAGACGTCGCTTTTCACATCCACGAAGCTTTTCTCATCGAAGTTCTTCGGATCGACGGTGGCCGAGTTGATGTTGGTGAACACCTTGAACTCATCGGCACAGCGCACGTCGTAGCCATAGCTGGATACGCCGTAGGAAATCAGGCGCTCGTTACCCTCGGTGCGTACCTGGCGCTCGACGAAAGGTTCGATCATGCCCTGTTCCAGGGCCATCCGGCGAATCCACTTGTCCGATTTGATGCTCATGACGGGCGTCCTGATTGTGCTGATTGATCATTGAAGAAGGCGTGCATCTTACCGGCCCCGCGTGGCCTGTTCAAAGCCCGCAACCTGGGACCGTGCGTCACTTCCAGCGGGCACCTGACAGAAACTGAAAATAATGCTCGCTTTGCTGCGCAAATGCGGTATCTTGCGTTGGCTGCTGCTGCATGTGTCACCGTGAATCGCTACATGTTTAGATTTCGATCCGATCATTGCTACGACTCCTTTAACTCCTTGCACACAGTCACCGTTCGGGGTATTTGCCCGTTCAAACCAAATCTACATTGTTCAAGGAGACATTAAATGTCTAATCGCCAAACCGGTACCGTTAAGTGGTTCAACGATGAAAAAGGCTTCGGCTTCATCACTCCGCAATCCGGTGACGACCTCTTCGTTCACTTCCGTGCCATCCAGGGTGAAGGCTTCAAGAGCCTGAAAGAAGGCCAGCAGGTCTCTTTCGTCGCCACCCGTGGTCAGAAAGGCATGCAAGCTGAGGAAGTTCAGGTTATCTAACCTGTGCTTCTCTGAAAAAACCCCGCTTCGGCGGGGTTTTTTGTGCCTGCGGTTTGGGATGGTGAAGAAGCGCGAACTGCACCCCATCCTTCTTCGAGACTTGTGTCGTTTTCAATACCGATGATGCGGTGGATAAGCTTCGCGTTATCCACCTGCGCCGCTGCTCGATCAGTCGTCGGATACCACGATGTTCGGCATCGACTGAGCAATGATCTGCCCACTCTGCGAGATGCGCGCCCCGACGGTACGTGCCACTTCCTGGTAGATCATGGCGATCTGGCTTTCTGGGTCGGCGATGGTCGTCGGCTTGCCTGCATCGGCCTGGCTGCGGATGGCCATGGACAGCGGCAGCGATGCCAGCAGATCGACGTTGTACTCATCCGCCAGTCTCTCGCCACCTCCTTCGCCGAACAGATGCTCGACATGACCGCAGCTGGAGCAGATGTGCACGGCCATGTTCTCTACCACCCCCAACACCGGAATATTCACCTTACGGAACATCTCAACGCCTTTCTTGGCGTCCAGCAGTGCGATGTCCTGCGGCGTGGTAATGATCACCGAGCCGGTCACCGGCACCTTCTGCGCCAGAGTCAGTTGGATGTCACCGGTTCCGGGCGGCATGTCCACCACCAGATAGTCGAGATCCTTCCAGGCGGTCTGGGTGATCAGTTGCAGTAGCGCGCCGGACACCATAGGACCGCGCCAGGCCATCGGAGTCTTGTCGTCGGAGAGAAACGCCATGGACATCAGTTGCACACCATGGGCCTCGAGCGGTAGGAACCATTTCTGGTCGCGAATCTCCGGCTTGGTCCCCTCGGGAATACCGAACATGATGCCTTGGCTCGGCCCGTAGATATCGGCATCCAGCACGCCGACCCGCGCGCCCTCGCGGGCCCGCGCCAGCGCCAGGTTGGCCGCCGTGGTGGACTTGCCCACCCCACCCTTGCCGGACGCCACCGCAATGATGTTCTTCACGTTGGCCAGCGCCGGGACCTGGTCTTGCGCCTTGTGCGGCTTGATCACGCAATCGACCTGCACGTCCGCGCGGCTCACTCCGTCGAGCTGCTCGATGGCCATGGCCAGCGTCTGCGCCCAGCCACTGCGAAACAGTCCGGCCGCGTAGCCGAGTTCGAGCTGCACGCTGACGCGCTCGCCCTGTATCTCGATCGAACGCACGCATCCGGCGCTGACCGGATCCTGGTTCAAATGGGGGTCGGTGTACTGACGCAATACCGCTTCCACAGCTTCACGGGTGACGGACATGACTACTCCAAGGAAAGACCGAGTAAAACAGGCGGCTATGTTAACAGCAGCGACAACGCCGGCGCGCGCCCTTGCGACATCCCGTCCTCACCGCCCGGCGGTGGCCTGCATGCGGTCGCTTCCTTTATAGTTGCGGACTTCTCGTTCTACCGGTGCAGCCATTTCCATGTCCGAAGCTCGTCAGATCCTCGTTACCAGCGCCCTGCCCTACGCCAACGGTTCGATCCACCTTGGCCACATGCTGGAGTACATCCAGACGGACATGTGGGTACGCTTCCAGAAGCTGCGCGGCAACCAGTGCATCTACGTCTGTGCCGACGATGCCCACGGCTCGGCGATCATGCTGCGCGCGGAAAAGGAAGGCATCACCCCGGAACAGCTGATCGCCAACGTCCAGGCCGAACACAGCGCCGACTTCGCCGATTTCCTGGTGGATTTCGACAACTTCCACTCCACCCACTCCGAGGAAAACCGCGAGCTGTCGGAGCTGGTCTACGGCAAGCTGCGCGATGCCGGGCATATCGCCACCCGCTCGGTGACCCAGTATTTCGACCCCGAGAAGGGAATGTTCCTCGCCGACCGCTTCATCAAGGGCACCTGCCCGAAATGCGCCGCCGAGGATCAGTACGGCGACAACTGCGAAAAGTGCGGCGCGACCTACGAGCCCACCGACCTGAAAGACCCGCGCTCGGCCATCTCTGGCGCGACACCGGTGCTGCGCGATTCCAAGCACTTCTTCTTCAAGCTGCCCGAGTTCGAGGCCATGCTCAAGGAGTGGACCCGTAGCGGCACCCTGCAGGATTCGGTGGCGAACAAGATCGCCGAATGGCTCGACAGCGGCCTGCACGAATGGGACATCTCCCGCGATGCGCCCTATTTCGGCTTCGAGATTCCCGACGAGCCGGGCAAGTACTTCTATGTCTGGCTCGATGCGCCGATCGGCTACATGGCCAGCTTCAAGAACCTCTGCGCGCGCCGCCCGGAACTGGACTTCGACGCCTTCTGGAACAAGAATTCCAGCGCCGAGCTGTACCATTTCATCGGCAAGGACATCATCAACTTCCACACCCTGTTCTGGCCGGCGATGCTCGAAGGCGCAGGCTTCCGCAAGCCGACCGCCGTCAACGTGCACGGTTACCTGACGGTGAACGGGCAAAAGATGTCTAAATCACGTGGCACCTTCATCAAGGCCCGCACCTACCTCGACCACCTGAACCCCGAGTACCTGCGCTACTACTACGCAGCCAAACTCGGGCGCGGCGTCGATGACCTGGACCTGAACCTCGAAGACTTCGTGCAGAAGGTCAATTCCGACCTGGTCGGCAAGGTGGTCAACATCGCCAGTCGCTGCGCCGGTTTCATCCACAAGGGCAACGCCGGGATGCTGGTCGCGGACAACGCAGCACCGGAACTGACCGACGCCTTCCGCACGGCCGCACCTTCGATCGCTGAAGCTTATGAGAGTCGCGATTTCGCCCGTGCCATGCGCGAGATCATGGCTCTGGCCGACCGCGCCAACGCCTGGATCGCAGACAAGGCGCCCTGGGCACTGAACAAGCAGGAAGGCAAGCAGGCCGAAGTTCTGGCGATCTGCGCCACCGGCATCAACCTATTCCGTCAATTGGTGATCTTCCTCAAGCCCGTGCTGCCGAACCTGGCCACCGATGCCGAACGCTTCCTCAACGTCGCACCGTTGACCTGGGACGATCACCAGACGCTGCTCGCCCATCATGAACTGAACGCCTTCACCCCGCTGCTGACCCGTATCGAACCAGCGAAGATCGAAGCCATGGTGGAAGCTTCCAAGGAAGACCTGGCCGCCAGCGATGGCGCGGCGCCGGCCGCTGGCAACGGCGAGCTGACCAAAGAGCCACTGGCTGCCGAAATCACTTTCGACCAGTTCGCTGCGGTCGACCTGCGTATCGCCCTGATCGAGAAGTGCGAGTTCGTCGAAGGCGCCGACAAGCTGCTGCGCCTGACCTTGGACATCGGCGACGCCAAGCGCAACGTCTTCTCCGGCATCAAGAGCGCCTACCCGGACCCGAGCAAGCTCGAAGGCCGCCTGACCCTGTACGTGGCCAACCTTGCGGCGCGCAAGATGAAGTTCGGTGTATCCGAAGGCATGGTGCTGGCCGCCGGCCCAGGTGGTGAAGACATCTACCTGCTCAGCCCCGACAGCGGCGCCAAGCCTGGTCAGCGGGTGAAGTGACAGTCCAGGCCATCGATCCCACTTGCTGCCCGCTGTGCGGGCAGCCCAACCAGTGCGGCCAGTGCGAACCGCAGGGCACCGATCAATCCTGCTGGTGCTTCAGCGCCATCATTACCCCGGAAGCTCGCCAACGGATTCCCAACGAGGCACGGAACAAGGCCTGTCTCTGCACGCGCTGCGCGCGCGGCGAGTCATCTTCCGATAGCTGATGCGCCTCGACCGCTTTCTCGCCAACCTGCCCCACTGCAGCCATCGCCAAGCCCGCCTGTTGCTGGCCTCAGGACAGGTGCAAGTGAATGGCCAAGCAGTGCGCGACGGCATCTGCGATATCCGAGTGTTCGATCATGTGGCGCTTGACGGCCAGACGCTACAAACAGGTAAACCCGCACGTTTCTTCATGCTGCACAAACCAATCGGTTGCGTCAGCGCTACCACCGATCCACGACACCCGACGGTTCTCGACCTGCTCGACGAGCCGGACAAGGCCGAACTGCATATCGCCGGTCGCCTGGACTTCAACACCACGGGACTGCTGATCATCACCAACGACGGCCTCTGGTCTCGCCGCCTGACCCAGCCCGAAAACCTGCTGGGCAAGACCTACCGAGTGGAAACCGAAGACCCGATCGACCCCATCTGTGTCGAACGCTTCGCCGAAGGGATGTATTTCCGCTTCGAAAACCTCACTACCCGCCCGGCTCAGCTCGAAATCCTAGGCCCTCACCTGGCCCGACTGACCCTGCATGAAGGCCGCTACCACCAGGTCAAGCGCATGTTCGGCCACTTCAACAACAAGGTCACTCGCCTGCACCGCGAGCACATGGGCCCGCTGACATTAGACCCGCAACTCCAACCCGGCCAATACCGTGCGCTGACGCCGGCAGAAATCGCACTGACCTGATCCTTTCAGCGAAAACCCGGCCGACCGCTTCAATTCCCACCCACCTTCTGGTAAAAAGGCACCCCTGAGCGGGCGTCGTATAATGGCATTACCTGAGCTTCCCAAGCTCATGACGAGGGTTCGATTCCCTTCGCCCGCTCCAGACACCAAAAGTTAAGGCCCTGTTTTTACAGGGCTTTTTCGTTTCTAGCAGTGATATCGATAAGCACGTGTCGCCTGCAAGAAAAGCTCAGCCTACTCGCCCCGCTTGCCCTGCCTAAGTTCGAATCCCCGAACGATCACATAGGCAATAAGCGCAAAGATGAAGAACACCAGCAGCATCCAGGCGATGCCTTGCAGTGTTTCGACGATGGTGCGATAGACCTCCAGGGTCCAGCGGGCGGTGTTCAGTTGGAGAACACCCGCTTCTTCGGTGTTTGGAGTGATGTACCGCTCCAGCGCCCAGATGCGGCCGCCACCGGAGATACCGACGACATAGATGGCGAAGGTGATGTAGCGATGCCAGGCAAAGCTCAGTTCTTCCGAGACAAGTCGCGTCAGGATGCTGCCGATGGGCTTGTCGAAGAATCGCGTTGCGATGAGGCAGACCAGTGCTGAAACAGCGAGGGTGACGACCAGTAGCCAGATGAACATTTGGTTTTTCCTTGTACCCAGGCCCTGACTATATACAGACATCGAGTGGCGCAGTCGCCGATGAAAAGGACAGCACCACCCCAACCGGGGCGGTGCTTGCGGTGAGGTTAAATCAACCTGCGTGGTATTCCTTGTCGGCCGCATCGAAGCGCTGCTGGATGGATGCAGCCGGCTCCTTGCCCATCAGACTGACGACGTAGATTGCGATGCTGGCGAACAGGAAGCCGGGGATGATTTCGTACAGGCCCAGGCCGATGAACTCTTTCCAGACCACTACGGTGATGGCACCAACCAGCATGCCAACCAGCGCGCCGTTGCGGGTCATGCGCTTCCACAGCAGCGAGATCAGCACCACCGGACCGAAGGAGGCACCGAAGCCAGCCCAGGCGTAGGACACCAGTCCCAGCACCTTGCTGTCAGGGTTGGAGGCGATGCCGATAGCGATCAGCGCAATCAGCAGGACCATGCCACGACCGACCCAGACCAGTTCGCTCTGGGACGCGCCCTTGCGCAGGAACGCTTTATAGAAGTCCTGGGTCAGGGCGCTGGAACTCACCAGCAACTGGGCGCTGAGCGTACTCATCACAGCGGCGAGCACACCAGAGAGAATCACGCCGGCGACCCAGGGGTTGAAGAGAATCTTCACCAGTTCCAAGAAGACCCGCTCGCCGTTCTCGGTCACAGCACCGGCCTGGGAGGGGTTTTCGGCGAAATAGGCGATGCCGAGAAAGCCCACGGCAACGGCCCCTGCCAGGGTGAGGATCATCCAGGTCATGCCGATGCGGCGGGCGTTGGGAATGGTGCTCACCGAGTCGGCTGCCATGAAGCGAACCAGGATGTGTGGCTGGCCGAAATAACCCAGCCCCCAACCCAGCAGCGAAATGATGGCGATGAAGGAAAGCCCCTTGAACATGTCGAAATTCGACGGGTCCTGGGCAGCGATGGTTTCCATTGCCGCGCCCATGTCACCGAGCGCGAGGATCACGAACAACGGTGTGATCAGCAATGCGAAGATCATCAGCGTCGCCTGCACGGTGTCGGTCCAGCTGACCGCCAGGAAGCCACCGATGAACACGTAGAGAATGGTCGCCGCAGCACCCACCCAGAGCGCGGTACCGTATTCCATGCCGAAGGTCGACTCGAACAACCGCGCGCCGGCCACCACGCCCGAGGCGCAGTAAATGGTGAAGAACACCAGAATCACCAGCGCCGAGAAAATGCGCAGCAGACGGCTGTGATCTTCAAAACGGTGGCTGAAGTAGTCCGGTAGGGTCAGGGCGTTATGGTTGTGCTCGGTATGTACCCGCAGGCGCCCCGCGACGAACAGCCAGTTCAGCCAGGCGCCGGCGATCAGGCCGATGGCGATCCAGCTTTCCGAAAGACCCGCCACGAAGATGGCGCCGGGTAGCCCCATCAGCAACCAGCCGCTCATGTCCGAGGCGCCAGCCGACAGGGCGGTGACGAAACTGCCGATACTCCGTCCGCCGAGGATGTAGTCATCGAAATTCTTGGTGGCGCGGTAAGCGGTGAAACCGATGAGAATCATCGCTGCGATGTAGATCACGAAGGTGATCAGGGTCGGATTGCTCATTTTTGTTGGGTCCTTTTCCTAAGGTCTTGCCTCACCACCCCTTGCCGGTAACACCTGACCGGACGGCAGAAGCTCTAGGACGACAAGGATAGCCTGTCGGAAGGGTCCCTGCCCACGAACCGAAGAATTCGCAAACGCCGATTCGCTTCCTGTGAGATCCGGACAGATCCTATGCCGGCTTCTGTGGTCGGAACAGAAACAACACGTGCATCGACACCGTCCTGTTCACCCGAGGAGGCTTCCAATGAGCGTTCAGATCGACACCACGACCGGCACCTGCTCCGTCGTCATCGGCGAGATCACCCATCGCAGCGCAATCATGGATGTACGCATCACCACCGATCCGCAGGTGCGCATGGACTTGCTGCACATCGACGGTGCCAGCGTGCATGTCGCCGCGGATGAAGCCGAGCATCTGATCGCCGCTGGCGCCATCGATGACCGCTCACTGCTGGTAGCCGACGACTGAGATCTCCACCATGGGGCACTACTCGCGCTACGCATGACGCGGCACGCGTACCGAAACAGCCCGCACTGCGTTCGCCGCCGCGCGTACGCGTAGCCACAAACACCGGTCAGCCACGCACATCGCTGTCGTCACATACCAGGCTGACGGCGTCTACTCGCCATTGAAATCATTCGCACAAGACCAATCTAAGGGTCATGTATCGATATTGGGTGCTGCATGAACGACGAAATCAATCAGGACTTCGAGCCCGACGCCTCTACCGGACTGGTGTTGCCGGACCAGAATCTGCCGGACAAGCTCTACATCATCCCGATCCATAATCGGCCCTTCTTTCCCGCGCAGGTACTGCCGGTCATCGTCAATGAAGAGCCCTGGGCGCAAACGCTGGAGTTGGTCGGCAAGACACCGCACCAGCGTCTGGCGCTGTTCTTCATGGACACGCCGGCACAGGATGCGGCCCACTTCGACCCCGACAGCCTGCCCGAGCATGGCACCATGGTGCGCGTACACCACGCCTCACGCGAAGGCGGCAAGCTGCAGTTCGTGGCTCAGGGCATGGCCCGGGTACGCATCCGCGGCTGGCTGCGGCGCAAGCCGCCGTACCTGGTGGAAGTCGAATACCCGCAAAGCGACGAGGACCCGCGCGACGAGGTCAAGGCCTATGGCATGGCCCTGATCAATGCGATCAAGGAACTGCTGCCGCTCAATCCCCTGTACAGCGAGGAGTTGAAGAACTACCTCAACCGCTTCAGTCCCAACGATCCCTCGCCCTTGACCGACTTCGCCGCGGCCCTGACCACCGCGCCCGGCAGGGAGCTGCAGGAGATACTCGACAGCGTGCCGGTGCTCAAGCGCATGGAGAAGGTGCTGCCGCTGCTGCGCAAGGAAGTCGAGGTCGCCAAGTTGCAGAAGGAGCTGACCGGAGAAGTCAATCGCAAGATCGGCGAGCGCCAGCGCGAGTTCTTCCTCAAGGAACAACTGAAGATCATCCAGCAGGAGCTGGGCATCACCAAGGACGACCGTAGCGCCGACGCCGACGAATTTCGCTCACGACTGGCAGGCAAAGTGGTGCCGTCCGCAGCGCAGAAGCGCATCGACGACGAGTTGACCAAGCTCTCGGTGCTGGAAACCGGCTCGCCCGAATATGCCGTCACGCGCAATTACCTGGACTGGGCCACGTCGATGCCCTGGGGCGTCTATAGCGAGGACAAGCTTGACCTGGCGCATGCCCGCAAAGTGCTCAACAAGCAGCATGCGGGGCTCGACGACATCAAGAGCCGCATCATCGAGTTCCTTGCCGTCGGCACCTTCCGGGGTGAAATTTCCGGCTCCATCGTGCTACTGGTGGGACCACCCGGTGTCGGCAAGACCAGCATCGGCAAGTCCATCGCCGAGTCACTGGGCCGGCCGTTCTATCGCTTCAGTGTCGGCGGCATGCGCGACGAGGCGGAGATCAAGGGCCACCGGCGCACCTACATCGGCGCCCTACCCGGCAAGCTGGTGCAGGCTCTGAAGGAGGTCGAGGTGATGAACCCGGTGATCATGCTCGACGAAGTGGACAAGCTCGGCAGCAGTCACCAGGGCGACCCGGCCTCCGCGCTGCTGGAAACCCTGGACCCGGAACAGAACTTCGGTTTCCTCGACCACTACCTCGATCTGCGTCTGGATCTGTCCAAGGTGCTGTTCATCTGCACCGCCAACACGCTCTATTCGGTGCCCGACCCGCTGCTGGACCGCATGGAAATCGTGCGCCTGTCCGGTTACATCACCGAGGAAAAGCTGGAGATCGCCAAGCGCCATCTCTGGCCCCGCCAGCTGCAGCGGGCCGGCGTGCCGAAGAATCGCCTGACCATCAACGATGCGGCCCTGCGGACGCTGATCGAGGGTTACGCCCGCGAAGCCGGCGTGCGCCAGCTGGACAAGCAGCTCGGCAAGCTGGTGCGCAAGGCGGTGGTCAAGCTGCTCGACGAGCCGGACAGCACCATCAAGATCGGCCCCAAGAGCATCGAAGGCTACCTGGGCCTGCCGTTCTGGCATCCCGAACAGCTGCTCAGCGGGATCGGCGTGGTCACCGGCCTGGCCTGGAACAGCATGGGCGGCGCAACACTGCCGATCGAGGCGACCCGAATCCATACCCTCAACCGGGGCTTCAAGCTGACCGGCAAGGTCGGCGACGTGATGAAGGAATCCGCCGAAATCGCCTACAGCTACGTGAATGCGCACCTGAAGGAGTTCAAGGGTGACCCGGCGTTCTTCGACCAGGCCTGCGTCCACATGCACGTACCCGAAGGCGCGACGCCCAAGG
>JBKEBY010000041.1:0-4809 GCA_047973445.1 Pseudomonas sp. | reverse complement strand
TCGCCCTGGCCGCCGGAACCGGCGTATGTGCCGTGGCACAGCTGGCATTCGGCATCGACACACTGGAAGCCCGGCGCTGGCTGTTGCAGGCGACCCTGCTGCTCGGCTTTCCGCTGATCGGCACCGTCGCACTGACCCTGGCACGCCACTGGACCTGGAGCCGACCTAATTGGGGACGGATGGTGCTCGGCCTGTGTGCGTTCTTCGAACTGGCTCGCCAGCTGGGCTGGAGCGAGCCCTATGCGCTGGGCCTTGGCATCGGCAGCGCATCGCTTGTGCTTTATGCCGGCCTGGTGCAGTGGCCGGCGCGGCTGTCGGCAGGCGCCGGTGTGCTGGGTTGCGTGTTGATGCTGGCGGCGCTGCCATGGCCGACGCTGCCGATTGCGGATTACCAGCTGTTTTTCCTAGGCCTGGCTTGCCTGCCGCCGGCCTGGCTGCTGCCAAATCTGCGAAACAATTCGAACGAACAGGTCGAAACGTCCGCATAAAAGGCACTCCGCGCCGTGAAAGCCTTTGTAAGCCGGCGAGAGCTTATCCATAATGTGATGGCTGGCTCGTTTCTGACCGGCCAGTTCTGTCACCGCCCTGCTCTTCGAGGCGCCTCGAGCCATGATCCGCACCGGTCGCAGCCTTACATTGGGTTGCCTGTTGCTTCTATCGCCCCTGCTATCGGCTGCAGGCGGCAACTCCCTGCTGATTCCAGCAACGGCCCGCTGCACCCTCAATACCCTTCCTGAGGAGCTTCCGGACGCCCTGCGCGCCTGCCAGCAGGCGGCCAGCCAGGGCGACCTGCAGGCCACCTACGAGTTGGGCGAATTCCATTACGACGGCCGCCGCGCGCCACGCGACCTGAACAAGGCGCTGCACTGGTTCGAGCAGGCGTCGCTGAAAGGCCATGCGCTGGCGCAGCACCGCCTCGGCACCATGTTCTTCCGTGGCGAAGGCGTGCCGGCAAGCAACGTGCAGGCCTACATCCTGCTGAAAATGTCGGCAGTGAACGGTGCCGAAGAGGCGCTGGACACCGCCGACCGGGTCTCGGCACAGATGCGCCGTGACGAGCTGGAAATCGCCGTCCAGGTGCTGGGGCAGATCTTTCGCAACTACCTGATGGATCTGCAGACCGTCGAAAATCCGCGCTGACCGCTGAGCGCCACTTGCTCGCGATCAGCGCTCATCGACGAGCCGGCAAGGCAGACGGCATCGGCAACAGCTTTCCATGCTTATCAGCTTTTCTCGCCCCTACTCCCGGCCTATAATCGCCGGTCATTTTTTGCACAACACCGGCCCGTAACATGACCCGCAAGCTTTTCATCGAAACCCATGGCTGCCAGATGAACGAGTACGACAGCTCGCGCATGGTGGATCTGCTGGGTGAACACCAGGCCATGGAAATCACGCAGAACGCGGCGGAAGCCGACGTGATCCTCCTCAACACCTGTTCGATTCGCGAAAAGGCCCAGGAAAAGGTCTTCTCGCAGCTGGGTCGCTGGCGTGAGCTCAAGCTGGACAACCCGCAACTGGTGATCGGCGTCGGCGGCTGCGTGGCCAGCCAGGAAGGCGCCGCCATTCGCGATCGTGCGCCCTACGTCGACGTGGTATTCGGCCCGCAGACCCTGCACCGCCTGCCGGAAATGATCGATGCGGTACGCACCACCAACACCCCTCAGGTGGATATTTCCTTCCCCGAGATCGAGAAGTTCGACCGCCTGCCCGAACCACGGGTCGACGGCCCCACCGCCTTCGTCTCGGTGATGGAAGGCTGCAGCAAGTACTGCACCTTCTGCGTGGTGCCCTATACCCGTGGCGAGGAAGTCAGCCGCCCGTTCGACGACGTGCTGGCCGAGGTGATCCACCTGGCCGAGAACGGCGTGAAGGAGGTCACCCTGCTCGGCCAGAACGTCAACGGCTACCGCGGCCCTACCCATGACGGCCGCATCGCCGACTTCGCCGAGCTGATCCGCGTGGTCGCCGAGGTCGATGGCATCGAGCGCATCCGCTACACCACCTCGCACCCACTGGAGTTCTCCGACTCGCTGATTGCCGCCCACGCCGAAGTGCCGCAACTGGTGAAGTTCGTCCACCTGCCGGTGCAGGCCGGTTCCGACCGCATCCTCGCAGCGATGAAGCGCAACCACACCGCGCTGGAGTTCAAGTCGCGCATCCGCAAGCTTAAGGCCGCGGTGCCGGACATCTGCATCAGCTCGGACTTCATCATCGGCTTCCCCGGAGAAACCGAGAAAGATTTCGAACAGACCCTGAAGCTGGTGGAAGACGTCGGTTTCGACTACTCGTTCTCCTTCATCTACAGCTCACGCCCGGGTACCCCGGCCGCCGACCTGGCTGACGACACCCCGGACGATGTAAAGAAGCAGCGCCTGCTGATCCTCAACAGCCGCCTCAACCAGCAGGGCTTCGAGATCAGCCGACGGATGGTCGGCACTATCCAGCGCATCCTCGTCACCGACTACGCCAAGCGCGACCCCGGCCAGTTGCAGGGGCGCACCGAGAACAACCGCGTGGTCAACTTCCGCTGCGACAATCCACGCCTGATCGGCCAGTTCGTCGACGTGGAAATCTACGAGGCGCTGCCCAACTCCCTGCGCGCGACGCTTGTGGAAGCAAGCCACTGACAACCGACCGTTGATTGACCTGTTGGCGACTGAACTTTCGTACTCGGTCGCGTGGGGTTATTCTTCGACCATCTCCCTTTGAAGCACGGCGACTTAGACAACACCTTGAACGCCCCCCTGGATATTCATCGTTTCATGCTCGAGCCCTTCGAGGCCCGCAGCTTCGCCAACCTGTGCGGCCAGTTCGACGAACACCTGCACCAGATCGAGAAGCGCCTCGGCATCGAGATCCGCAACCGCGGCAACCAGTTCGAACTGGTCGGTGACCCCGAGCGCACCCAAGCGGCCGAAAACCTCCTGCAGCGCCTCTACCGCGAAGTGCAGAACGGCACCGAGATGACGCCCGACCTGGTTCACCTGTTCCTGCAGGAGTCAGGACTGGAAGAACTCGCCGTGGAGCCCGTCGCCCCGCTGGTCACGCTCAAGACTCGCCAGGCGCACATCCGCCCGCGCGGTGCCAACCAGCAGCGCTACGTGAAGGCCATCCTCGACCACGACATCAACTTCGGCATCGGCCCGGCCGGCACCGGCAAGACCTATCTCGCCGTGGCCTGCGCCGTAGACGCCCTGGAGCGCGAGCAGATCCGCCGCATCCTGCTGGTACGCCCAGCGGTCGAGGCCGGCGAGAAGCTCGGTTTCCTGCCTGGCGACCTGTCCCAGAAGATCGACCCCTACCTGCGCCCGCTGTACGACGCGCTGTACGAAATGCTCGGCTTCGAGACCGTGGCCAAGCTGATCGAACGCCAGGTGATCGAAGTCGCGCCGCTGGCCTACATGCGCGGCCGCACGCTGAGCAACAGCTTCATCATTCTCGACGAAAGCCAGAACACCACGATGGAACAGATGAAGATGTTCCTCACCCGTATCGGCTTCGGCTCCACCGCGGTGATCACCGGCGACGTCACCCAGGTCGACCTGCCGAAAGGCACGCGCTCTGGCCTGAAGCACGTGATGGAAGTGCTGCGTGACGTTCCCGGCATCAGCTTCACCCACTTCAAGTCCAAGGACGTGGTGCGCCATCCGCTGGTGCAGCGCATCGTCGACGCATACGACGCTTACGAGAATCGCCTGACCGGCGTAGAAGGCCAGGGCAACAAGCATGCTTGAACTGGACCTGCAGGTCGCTTCCGAAGCGACCGACCTGCCGAGCGAAGCTGACTTCAGAAAATGGTGCGAGCTGGCCTTGCGCCAGCGCTCGAATGATTCTGAACTCACCATCCGCGTGGTGGACGAAGCCGAAGGGCGCGAACTGAACAAGACCTGGCGACACAAGGACTACGCCACCAACGTATTGTCCTTCCCCGCCGATGTTCCCGATGAGTTGCTGGACATCCCGCTGCTCGGCGACCTGGTGATCTGCGCCCCCGTAGTCACCCGCGAGGCCGCCGAACAGGACAAGTCCGCCGAGGCCCACTGGGCCCACCTCGTCATCCATGGTTGCCTCCACTTGCTCGGCTACGATCACATCGATGATGCCGAAGCCGAGGAAATGGAAGGTCTGGAACGGGAATTGCTGGCCGAACTGGGTCACCCGGACCCGTACGCGGCCGATGAAGAATAAAAGCCACCGAGCAAGGAAAAGATGAGCGAAGATCGATCGAGCAATGGGCACAAGTCGTGGTTGGACAAGATCACCCAGGCTTTTGCCCATGAGCCGAGAAACCGCCAGGAGCTGCTGGAGCTGCTGCGCGAAGCCCACGTCAACAAGCTGCTCGACAGCGAAGCGCTGTCCATCGTCGAGGGGGCGATCCAGGTCGCCGACCTGCAGGTGCGCGACATCATGGTGCCGCGCTCGCAGATGATCAGCATCAAGGCCACCCAGACGCCGCGTGAGTTCCTGCCGGCGATTATCGAGGCGGCGCACTCGCGCTACCCGGTCGTGGGTGAGAGCCTCGACGACGTCATGGGCGTCCTGCTGGCCAAGGACCTGCTGCCGCTGATCCTTCACGACGACACGCATGCGTTCAATATCAAGGACCTGCTGCGGCCGGCCACCTTCGTGCCGGAATCCAAGCGTCTGAACGTGCTGCTGCGCGAGTTCCGCGCCAACCACAACCACATGGCCATCGTCATTGACGAGTACGGCGGCGTGGCGGGGCTGGTGACCATCGAGGACGTGCTGGAGCAGATCGTCGGCGACATCGAGGACGAGCACGACGTCGAGGAAGACAGCTACATC
>JBKEBY010000118.1:0-21833 GCA_047973445.1 Pseudomonas sp. | reverse complement strand
ATGAACGACCTCCTGCGTACGCCCATCCCCGAGCGTTTCGCCAGCGTCAGCCTGACGCGCTACGAGTTGATCCGCAGCGTCAGCCATCTCTATCCGCGCTATGAGCAGCGGGCCTTGCCTCGGGTCGATGAGCCTTGATCCTGCTTTCGTAGGATGGCGTGGAGCGCAGCGATACCCATCATTCCGGTGCACCGCCTGCATGGGTATCGCTGCGCTCCACCCATCCTACATTCACGGATTGCCAGGGAGCGTAGGGCGGACAACCTGGAACAGGTTATCCGCCCTACGTAAGTCTTGAATTTCGTGGCGCTGCGGCCCGGTATTGCTACCAAGGAACTAGGGAATTCGGCACTGCGTTCAATTGTTGGCCCGCCTTACCAAACCAAGAATCTGCGACAGACCGGGAAATTTTCCCGGGTACAACAACAATCGCAGAGGCGCACCGCCATGAGACAGCTTCAACCTTTCGCCCGCACCGTGCTGTTCACCGCCATCAGCCTGGCCTCCCTGGGCGCCCACGCCGGGGTAACCGACCAGGACATCAGCGACGCTGCCAAGCGCACCGACCAGATCGTGGTCAACGGGATCAACCAGCAGGGCCAGCGCTTCAGCCCGCTGAATACCCTGAACAGCGACAACGTGAAGGAACTGCGGCCAGTCTGGGCGCTGTCCTTCGGCGGCGAGAAGCAGCGCGGCCAGCAGGCGCAACCGCTGATCAAGGACGGCGTGATGTACGTCACCGCCTCCTACTCGCGGGTATTCGCCGCCGATGCACGCACCGGTCGCAAGCTCTGGCAATACGACGCGCGCCTGCCCGACGGCATCATGCCCTGCTGCGACGTGATCAACCGTGGTGTGGCCCTGTATGGCGACCTGGTGATCTTCGGCACCCTTGACGCCAAGCTGGTTGCGCTGAACAAGGACACCGGCAAGGTGGTGTGGAAGAAGACCGTGGCGGACTACAAGGCCGGTTACTCCATCTCCGCCGCGCCGCTGATTGCCAAGGGCAAGCTGATCACTGGCGTGGCCGGCGGCGAGTTCGGCGTGGTCGGCAAGATCGAGGCCTACAACCCCACCAATGGCGAGCTGCTGTGGAGCCGGCCAACCGTGGAAGGCCACATGGGCTACGTCTACAAGGACGGCAAGGCGGTGGAGAACGGCATCTCCGGCGGCGAGGCGGGCAAGACCTGGCCGGGTGACCTGTGGAAGACCGGCGGCGCCGCGCCGTGGCTGGGCGGTTACTACGACCCGAGCACCGATTCGCTGTTCATCGGCACCGGCAACCCGTCGCCGTGGAACTCGCACCTGCGCCCCGGCGACAACCTGTACTCCTCCTCGCGCCTGGCGCTGAACCCGGAAGACGGCTCGATCAAGTGGCACTTCCAGACCACCCCGCACGACGGCTGGGACTTCGACGGCGTCAACGAGCTGGTGTCCTTCGACTACAAGGACAGCGGAAAGACCGTACAGGCCGCCGCCACCGCCGACCGCAACGGCTTCTTCTACGTGCTCGACCGCACCAACGGAAAATTCATCCGCGGCTTCCCCTTCGTCGACAAGGTGACCTGGGCCAAGGGCCTGGACGAGAACGGCCGGCCGATCTACGACGACGCCCACCGTCCGGGCGCGCTGGGCGAAGGCACGGAGAAGGGCACCTCGGTGTTCGTCGCGCCGTCCTTCCTCGGCGGCAAGAACTGGATGCCCATGGCCTACAGCCAGGACACAGGGCTGTTCTACGTGCCGTCCAACGAATGGGGCATGGACATGTGGAACGAGAACATCGCCTACAAGAAGGGCGCGGCCTACCTCGGCGCAGGCTTCACCATCAAGCCGCTGAACGAGAAGTACATCGGCGTGCTGCGCGCCATCGATCCGAAGACCGGCAAGCAGGTCTGGCGCTACGAGAACTACGCGCCGCTGTGGGGCGGCGTGCTGGCGACCCACGGCAACCTGGTGTTCACCGGCAACCCCGAGGGCTACCTGATGGCCTTCGACGCCAAGACCGGCAAGAAGCTCTACCAGTTCAACACCGGCTCGGGCGTGATTGCCTCGCCGATCACTTGGGAAATGGACGGCGAGCAGTACGTCACTGTGTTGTCCGGCTGGGGCGGCGCGGTGCCGCTGTGGGGCGGCGAGGTGGCCAAGCGCATCAAGGACCTGGACCAGGGCGGGATGATCTGGACCTTCAAGCTGCCGAAGGATCTGGTGGCCAAGAAATGATGTTCGCGTGATCCGAGCAGAGGGCTGGCCATTGTGCCGGCCCTTTGTTTTTGACGTCGTCTGTCGACGCCGTTCGCGGGCATGGCCCCCTCCTGCAAATAGTCATGCCCGGCATCTACTACCAAATGAGTAACCCACCGCTCCCATGGGGGCATTCCGGGCCGGGAAGGGCGTTGCCTAAGATCGCTCCATGACCTGGCCGATGGAGGCCGGGAACCGACAGGAGAGCACCCCCATGATCTACGCCGCACCCGGAACCCCAGGCGCCGTCGTCACCCTCAAGCCGCGCTACGGCAACTACATCGGCGGCGAGTTCGTTGCGCCGGTGCTGGGCCAGTACTTCAGCAACACCTCGCCGGTGAACGGCGAAATCATCGCCGAGTTTCCGCGCTCCACCGCCGAGGACATCGAGCTCGCCCTGGATGCCGCCCACGCCGCCGCCAATGCCTGGGGTCGTACTTCGGTACAGGACCGCGCGCTGATCCTGCTGAAGATCGCCGACCGCATCGAACTGAACCTGGAACAACTGGCCGTCGCCGAGACCTGGGACAACGGCAAGGCCGTGCGCGAAACCCTGAACGCCGACGTGCCGCTGGCCGCCGACCACTTCCGTTACTACGCCGGCTGCATCCGTGCGCAGGAAGGCGGTGCCGCCGAGATCAACGAGAACACCGTCGCCTACCACATCCACGAACCGCTGGGCGTGGTCGGGCAGATCATCCCGTGGAACTTCCCGCTGCTGATGGCCGCGTGGAAACTCGCCCCGGCGCTGGCCGCCGGCAACTGCGTGGTACTCAAGCCGGCCGAGCAGACCCCGCTGTCGATCATGCTGCTGGCCGAGATCATCGGCGACCTGCTGCCGCCGGGCGTGCTGAATATCGTCCAGGGCTTCGGCCGCGAGGCCGGCCAGGCACTGGCCACCAGCACCCGCATCGCCAAGATCGCCTTCACCGGCTCGACCCCGGTGGGCGCGCACATCATGCGTTGCGCCGCCGAGAACATCATTCCGAGCACCGTGGAGCTGGGCGGAAAATCACCGAACATCTTCTTCGAGGACATCATGCAGGCCGAGCCGGACTTCATCGAGAAGGCCGCCGAGGGGCTGGTGCTGGCGTTCTTCAACCAGGGCGAAGTGTGCACCTGCCCGTCGCGCGCCGTGATCCAGGAGTCAATCTTCGAGCCCTTCATGCAGGTGGTGATGAAGAAGATCCAGCAGATCAAGCGCGGCAACCCGCTGGACACCGACACCATGGTCGGCGCCCAGGCGTCCGAGCAGCAGTTCGACAAGATCCTCTCCTACATGGAAGTCGCCCGCCAGGAAGGCGGCCAGATTCTCACCGGCGGCGCGGCGGAGAAGCTCGAAGGCAGTCTGGCGACTGGCTATTACGTGCAGCCGACCCTGATCAAGGGCCACAACAAGATGCGTGTGTTCCAGGAGGAAATCTTTGGGCCGGTGGTGGCCGTGACCACCTTCAAGGACGAGGCTGAAGCCCTGGCCATCGCCAACGACTCCGAATTTGGCCTGGGCGCCGGCGTCTGGACCCGCGACATCAACCGCGCCTACCGCATGGGTCGCGGAATCAAGGCCGGCCGCGTCTGGACCAACTGCTACCACCTGTACCCGGCGCATGCCGCGTTCGGCGGTTACAAGAAGTCCGGCGTCGGCCGTGAGACCCACAAGATGATGCTCGACCACTACCAGCAGACCAAGAACCTGCTGGTCAGCTACGACATCAATCCGCTCGGTTTCTTCTGATTCTGGATGTGGGCTCCGGCGCGCAAGCTCCCGCGCCGGATTACTTTGGCAGGCACCCAGGTGCCGAGCCTCGCCGGACCGTCATCCCCATGGCGCTTGGGTGGCTCGTTACGCAGCGCGGCTTCTGGCCGCGTTTTTTTATTTCCGGCGGATGGCCCGCAAGGCATCGGGCCACTACCAAGGCAGGTCGAAATTTCGTTCCAAAGTACCATTCTGCTGACTGCGGGCAGGGTGCCTAATGAAGTTGCCGGGCGTATCCGGCATCACCATAAGAACTGAGGACCGAGCCATGTGGACTAAACCCGAGTACAGCGATCTGCGTATTGGTTTTGAAGTGACGATGTACTTCGCTAATCGTTGACTGTTCCGCCCCGGCTTCGGCCGGGGTCTTGATCGGGGAGGGTTCCATGTTCATCCAGATTCTCGGTTCCGCTGCGGGCGGTGGTTTTCCTCAGTGGAACTGTAACTGCACCAACTGTGCGGGCCTGCGCGCCGGCACCTTGCGCGGCCAGGCGCGTACCCAGTCGTCGATCGCCATCAGCGACAACGGCGTGGACTGGATTCTCTGCAATGCTTCGCCGGATATTCGTGCGCAACTGGAGGCCTTTCCCGCCCTACAGCCGGCACGCAAGCCGCGCGATACGGCGATCGGCGCGATCATCCTGCTCGACAGCCAGATCGATCACACCACCGGCCTGCTGACCTTGCGCGAAGGCTGCCCGCATGAAGTCTGGTGCACCGAGATGGTCCATCAGGACCTGACCACGGGCTTTCCGTTGTTCAACATGCTCGAACACTGGAACGGTGGCCTGAAGTGGAACCCCATCGCACTGGACGACAGCTTCGTCATTCCGGCCTGTCCGAACCTTGTCATCACGCCGATCCCGCTGCGCAGTTCAGCGCCGCCGTATTCGCCGCACCGCAACGATCCGCATCCGGGCGACAACATCGGCCTGTTCATCGAAGACCGCCACACCGGCGGCAAGCTGTTCTATGCACCGGGCCTGGGCCAGGTGAGCGAGACGCTGCTGGGCACCATGCGCGGCGCCGATTGTCTGCTGGTGGACGGTACGCTCTGGCGCGACGACGAAATGCGCGTGCGAGAGGTCGGCGACAAGCTGGGCAGCGAAATGGGTCATCTGCCCCAGAGCGGTCCGGGCGGCATGATCGAGGTGCTCGACGGGCTGTTGGCAGCCCGCAAGATCCTCATCCATATCAACAACACCAACCCGATACTCGACCAGGACTCGCCCGAGCGCGCCATGCTCGAGGAGCACGGCATCGAAGTGGCATTCGATGGAATGAGCATCGCGTTGTAGTGCCAGGCCTTCAAAGTCGGTGCGCAGCGCGCACCCTGCAGAGCAACCGTCGTCCCGCTTGCGGGGCACATGCAAAGGAAGCCGCGATGACCCTGCCAGCCATGACCCCAGCTGAATTCGAACAGGCGCTGCGTGCCAAGGGCGACTACTACCATATCCATCACCCTTTCCATCGAGCGATGTATGCCGGACAGGCCACCCGTGAGCAGATCCAGGGTTGGGTGGCCAATCGTTTCTACTATCAGGTCTGCATTCCGCTGAAGGATGCGGCGATCATGGCCAACTGTCCGGATCGCGACGCACGCCGCGAATGGGTCCAGCGCATCCTCGACCATGACGGCGCGCCCGGCGAGGAGGGCGGCATCGAGGCCTGGCTGCGGCTGGCCGAGGCGGTGGGGCTCGACCGCGAGCAGGTACTGTCGCAGGAGCTGGTGTTGCCCGGCGTGCGCTTTGCGGTGGACGCCTACGTCAACTTCGCACGTCGCGCTTCCTGGCAGGAGGCGGCGAGTAGTTCGCTGACAGAACTCTTCGCGCCGACCATCCACCAGTCGCGCCTAGATGCCTGGCCGCAGCATTACCCCTGGATCGATGCGTCCGGTTACGACTATTTCCGCAAGCGCCTGAAGGAAGCGCGCCGCGATGTTGAGCACGGCTTGCGCATCACCCTCGGGCATTACCGCACGCGCGATGCGCAGGAGCGGATGCTGAATATCCTGCAGTTCAAGCTGGATGTGTTGTGGAGCATGCTCGATGCCATGAGCATGGCCTACGAGCTGGACCGCCCGCCGTACCACACCGTCACCCGCGAGCGAATCTGGCATAAGGGGATTACGTTATGAGTTCGGAAAGCGCTGCGAGCATTTCCATCTGATTTCTGACGAGTGCCCCGACATGACCGAGAACATCCTGCCGAAAGTCCCGATCTTGCGCCGCGGCTACCGCTTCCAGTTCGAGCTGGTGCAAGGCTGCCACGTGCTGCTCTACCCGGAGGGCATGATCAAGCTCAACGACAGCGCTGCGGAGATCCTCAAGCGGGTCGATGGCGCGCGCTCGGTGGGCGGTATCGTCGCCGAGCTTCAGGCAAGCTTCCCTGGTACGGAGGGCATCGAAGAAGACATCCTGGCGTTCGTGGAGGTGGCCGTTGAACGGTTCTGGATCGAGCTTCGTTAAACCCGGCTACGAGCCCGGCCCGCCGCTTTGGCTGCTCGCCGAGTTGACGTACCGCTGCCCGCTGCAGTGCCCGTACTGTTCCAACCCGCTGGATTTCGCCCGCAGCCATGAGGAACTGAGTACCGCCGAGTGGATCGAGGTGTTCCGCCAGGCGCGGGAGATGGGCGCGGCGCAGCTGGGCTTTTCCGGTGGCGAGCCGTTGGTGCGCCAGGACTTGGCCGAACTGATCAAGGCGGCCCGCGGGCTGGGTTATTACACCAACCTGATCACCTCGGGCATCGGCTTGACCGAAGAGAAGATCGCCCGCTTCGCCGAAGCCGGGCTGGACCACATCCAGATCAGCTTCCAGGCCGCCGACGAAGAGGTGAACAATCTGCTGGCCGGTTCGAAAAAGGCCTTCGCGCAGAAGCTGGAAATGGCCCGCGCGGTGAAGCGGCATGGCTATCCGATGGTGCTCAACTTCGTCACCCATCGGCACAACATCGACAACATCGAGCGGATCATCGAGCTGTGCCTGGAACTGGAAGCGGACTTCGTCGAGTTGGCCACCTGCCAGTTCTACGGCTGGGCCGAGCTGAACCGTGCTGGTCTGTTGCCGAGCAAGGCGCAACTGGAGCGGGCCGAACGCATCACCAACCAGTGGCGCGAGCGGCTCGCCGCCGAGAATCATCCCTGCAAGCTGATCTTCGTGACGCCCGACTATTACGAGGAGCGCCCCAAGGCCTGCATGAGCGGATGGGGCAACCTGTTCCTCGACGTCACTCCCGACGGCACCGCATTGCCGTGCCACAGCGCGCGCCAGCTACCAGTGGAGTTTCCCAACGTGCGCGAACACAGTATCGAGTACATCTGGCGGCACTCCTTCGGCTTCAACAAGTTTCGCGGCTACGACTGGATGCCCGAACCCTGCCGCAGTTGCGACGAGAAGGAACAAGACTTTGGTGGCTGCCGTTGCCAGGCGTTCATGCTCACCGGCGACGCCGCGAATGCCGATCCGGTGTGCGGTAAGTCGGCGCAGCACGGCGTCATCCTCGCCGCGCGCAAACAGGCCGAGCAGGATGCACCGGGCCTCGATCAACTGCGCTACCGCAACGAGAAGGCTTCGAGGCTCATCCTCAAGGTTTGAGCTCGGCGCGGCTGGCTACTGAACAATGGATGCACGCATGAGCAAAACCGCTGTTTCCTATGGTTTCTGGCCCAGCGAATGGAGCGCTGAGCGGGCTGCTGCCGCCAGCCGAGACTTCGCTGAGCTGCGGGCCGGTCATGGCGGGCTGTTCTGGATCGAGTACGACCCGGCGGATGCGCGTTGCACGCTCTGGTACTGGCGGGAAGGGCAGGCAAGCTGCCTGACGCCGGCCGGCTTCTCGCTGCGCAGCCGCGTCTATGAATACGGCGGTGGCGCCTTCTGCCTGACCACGCAGGGGGTTGCCTTCGTCAACGAGGCGGATCAGCAGATTTACGTCCAGATCCTGTGTCAGCAGGCGCCGGTCGCGCTGAGCCGAAACCTGGAGTGTCGCTACGGTGATCTGCAGTTCGATCGTCGCGGCAATACCATCGTCGCCCTGGAAGAGCGCCATGGCGAGCTTGGCGTCGAACACCGTCTGGTGAGCCTGGCGCTCGATGACGGCGAGCGGCGCGTCCTGGTCGAGGGGGCCGATTTCTATTCGTCGCCCACGCTCGAGTTGGAAGGTGGACGCCTCGCCTGGATCGAGTGGAGCCGCCCCGAACAACCCTGGACTTCGACCCGCTTGTGCTGTGCCGAGCGCATGGTCGACGGGCACTGGGGAGATGTTCGCTGTCTGGCCGGTGCCGACGGGCATGAATCGTTGCAGCAGCCGCGCTTTGCCGAGGACGGGACTCTTTACTGCCTGAGCGATCGCGCTGGTGGTTGGCAGCCCTGGCGCGAGTGTGCAGGGCAGTTCGAGCCATACGAGCAGGAAAGTGCGGGGACGGATACGGGATTCGACTGTGCACCGGCACCCTGGCAGCTGGGCACGGTCAGCTATCTGCCCCTGACTGGCGGCGGGCTGCTGCTGACCCGGATGCGCGACGGCTTTGGCCTGCTCTTCGAACAGGGTGTCCATGGTCTACGTCAGCTGGCCGCGGACTATTCCCGCTGTCGCCAACTGGCGGTTGATGAGCGCTTCTTCTATTGCATCGCAGGTTCGGCGGGTCGTACCGCTTCGGTGCTGAAGATCGACCGCGACAGTGGTGAAACCAGCGTCCTGGCCGGTGGAGAACAGCCGCTGCCCGACACTCAGCTTTCGCGCCCGCAGAGCCTGTATTTCCCTACCGGGCAGGGCGAGTCCGCCCACGCTTATCTATACCTGCCGAACAATGCCGAGTACTGCGGTATGCCGGGCGAGCGGCCGCCTTTGGTTGTCTTCATTCACGGCGGTCCGACTTCAGCCTGTTATCCGGTGTTCGATCCACGCATCCAGTTCTGGACCCAGCGCGGCTTTGCCGTGGTCGATGTGAACCATCGTGGCAGCAGTGGCTTCGGGCGTGCTTACCGGCACAGGCTGCGCGAACAGTGGGGAGTGCTGGATGTGGAGGATGCCTGCCAGGCTGTTCACGCGTTGGCGGCTGGCGGGCAGATTGACCCTTCGCGGGTGTTCATCCGGGGCTCCAGTGCGGGCGGCTACACGGCGCTCTGTGCGCTGGTGGCGAGCGACCTGTTTCGCGGTGGCGCCAGCCTGTACGGCGTCAGCGATCCGCTAGCACTGCGCCGCGTCACGCACAAGTTCGAGGCCGACTATCTGGACTGGCTGATCGGCGATCCACAGAAGAATCCAGAGCGCTACCACGAACGCGCGCCACTGCGCAATGCCGAGCGCATTACGGCGCCGGTGATTTTCTTCCAGGGCGGTCAGGATGCCGTGGTGCTGCCCGAACAGACCGAGACCATGGTGGCGCAGTTGCGAGCCGGCGACGTCGAGGTGGCATATCGACTCTACCCGCAGGAGCGCCATGGCTTTCGCGACGCGGCGAATCTGGCTGACGCGCTCGAATGCGAGTGGCGCTTCTATCAGCGGTTGCTGTGACGTAGAACGATTCGGACGGACGGTAGCCATTCGTTCGGCGCATTGCTTTAGCCATACAATTCAGTAGGCTTGGGCGGTTGTTACAAAAAATAATAAAGGCCACGGTGATGAGCCCGAATATCAGCCTCCAGCGTAAATTCGTTTCCCCTGAAATCATCTTCGGCGCTGGTTGCCGCCACAGTGTCGGCACCTGCGCCAGCAACTTCGGTGCGCGCAAGGTGCTGGTGGTTTCCGACCCCGGAGTGGTAGCCGCTGGCTGGGTAGCCGACGTGCAGGCCAGCCTCGAGCGGCAGAACATCGAACACCACCTGTTCACCGATGTATCGCCCAACCCGCGTTGCGAAGAGGTGATGCTCGGCGCTGAGGTCTATCGCAACGAAGGTTGCAATGTGATCGTCGCGGTGGGCGGCGGTAGCCCGATGGACTGCGCCAAGGGCATCGGCATCGTGGTTGCCCACGGTCGCCATATCGTCGAGTTCGAAGGGGTGGACACCCTGCGAGTGCCCAGCCCACCGCTAATCCTGATTCCCACTACGGCCGGTACCTCGGCCGACGTTTCGCAGTTCGTGATCATCTCCAACCAGGACGAGCGGATGAAGTTTTCCATCGTCAGCAAGGCGGCGGTGCCGGACGTTTCGCTGATCGACCCGGAAACCACGTCTAGCATGGATCCCTTCCTGTCGGCCTGTACAGGCATCGACGCGCTGGTACACGCCATCGAGGCGTTCGTCTCCACCGGCAACGGCCCGTTGACCGATCCCCACGCGCTGGAAGCGATGCGGCTGATCAATGGCAATCTGGTGCAGATGATCGCCAACCCGACGGATATCGCTCTGCGCGAGCAGATCATGCTCGGCAGCATGCAGGCCGGGCTGGCGTTCTCCAACGCGATCCTGGGCGCCGTGCATGCCATGTCCCACAGCCTCGGCGGCTATCTCGACCTGCCTCACGGGCTATGCAACGCGGTGCTGGTCGAACACGTGGTGGCGTTCAACTACGACGCCGCGCCGGAGCGCTTCAAGATCGTCGCGCAGACGCTGGGCGTCGATACCCGTGGCCTGAACCACCGGCAGATTCGCGAGTGTCTAGTGCAGCATCTGATCAGCCTCAAGCAATCGATCGGCTTCAAGGAAAGCCTCGGCCTTCATGGCGTCGACTTGTCGGACATCCCCTTCCTGTCGCAGCATGCAATGCAGGACCCGTGCATCCTCACCAACCCACGCTCTTCGACCCAGCGCGATGTCGAGGTCGTTTATGCCGAAGCCCTCTGACGATCAGCAGCAGGCTCTGACCCAACTGCTCGGCTTCGGCAGCCATTCGGCGCGCAAGAGCCATTACCCCGAGTTGTTGAGCCGCCTGGAGGAGCTGGAGGCCGAGCGCAACCGCTACAAATGGCTGTTTGAGCATGCGGTGCACGGCATCTTCCAGGCCAGCCTGCAGGAGGGTATTCGCGCGGCCAACCCGGCCCTGGCACGTATGCTTGGCTACGACAGCCCCGAGGATGCTCTATGGGCGCTGACTGATCTGTCGCACCACCTGTTCATCGGCGGTGAAGAAGAGCTGCTGCAGATTCGCCATACCCTGAGCAGCCAGTTGGGCCTGTTCGGCTATGAGACCCGGTTGCGGCGCAAGGACGGCAGCTTCATCGACGTCATGATGAACCTGCTGCTCAAACCGGACGAAGACGGCCTGGTGGAAGGCTTCGTCGCCGACATCACCGAGCGCAAGCAGGCGCAACAGCGTCTGCTGCAGCTCAACGAACAACTGGAACAGCGTGTGGCCGAACGCACCTGCGAGCTGCGCGAAGCCCGTGATGCCGCCGAAGCGGCCAACCTCAGCAAGGACAAATACCTGGCCGCCGCCAGCCACGATCTGCTGCAACCGCTGAATGCGGCGCGGCTGCTGATCTCCACCCTGTGTGAACGGGACTTGCCGAGCACCGAGCGCAACCTGGTACTGCGGGCGCACCAGGCGCTGGAAGGCGCCGAAGACCTACTTACCGATCTGCTGGATATTTCCAAGCTGGACCAGAGCGCGATCAAGCCGGACATCGATGGCTATGGCCTCGATGAGGTGCTGTTGCCGCTGGTGTCGGAGTTTCAGCCGGTCGCCGAGGCGGCGGGGCTGCAACTCGTGCACTTCATTCCGCGCTATGCGATCCAGACCGATTTCCGCCTGCTGAGCCGCATCCTGCGCAACTTTCTCAGCAATGCTTGCCGTTACACTGAACGCGGTCGGGTGTTGCTTGGCGCGCGCAAACGCGGTGGTTCGTTGCGCATAGAGGTCTGGGATACCGGCCGTGGCATTGCCGAGGACCAGTTGCAGTCGATCTTCCTCGAATTCAATCAGCTCGGGGTCGAGCGTGCCTCCGAGCGGCGAGGTGTTGGCTTGGGGCTGGCCATCGTCGAGCGCATCGCCAAGATGCTCGACTACCGCATCCAGGTTCGGTCGCAACCGGGGCGCGGCTCGGTGTTCAGCATCGAGGTACCATTGAGCGAATCGATGCCCAGACGCAATCTGGAGACGCTGGTCAGCGTGCCGCAACTGGGCGATCCCTTGCCGGGGCGGCGACTGCTGGTGCTGGATAATGAGCTGAGCATCCTGCACAGCATGGCCGCGCTGCTCGGCCAGTGGGGTTGCGAGGTGCTCACGGCAACCGATCGGGCACAGGCGATCGCCGTGCTGGAGGGCCGGGCGCCGGAGTTGATCCTGGCTGATTTCCATCTCGACCAGGGCACCACCGGCTGGGAAGTGGCGCAGGCATTGCGCGAGCGTTTCGGCGGGGCGATTCCGGTGGTGATGATCACCGCTGATCGCAGCGACCAGTGCCGCAAGCAGTTACAGGGCCTCGGCGTACCGGTGCTGAACAAACCGGTCAAGGCCGGCAAGATGCGCTCGGTGCTCAGTCATCTGTTGGTCAAACCGCCGGTGACGTGATGCCGCCGGCCCGTTCTCACTATGACCAGCGGCTACTCGAGAGGACAGCGACTACTCGAGAAGACAGTGAAATGGCCAGGTGTGTCTCTCGGTCACGGCGCTGTGCATCTGATCAGAGTGCGGAAGTTGCGAGCGATTGAGGCGTTGTCGCGCTGACGGCCGTTTAGCGGAGTGCCTCGAGTGTCTCCATCAGCACCCGTACCTTGTCGATCGATTCCTGATACTCGGCTTGCCAATCGGAGTCGGCGACTATGCCGCCGCCGCCCCAGCAGCGCACCTGGTCGTCCTTGAACAACAGGGTGCGGATGGCGATCGAGCTGTCCATTTCACCTCGTACGTCGATGTACAGCAGCGAGCCGCAATAGATAGAACGGTCGCTGGGTTCCAGCTCGTCGATGATCTGCATGGCGCGAATCTTGGGAGCGCCGGTAATCGAGCCGCCGGGAAAACTGCCTGCGAGCAGGTCGAAGGCATCGCAGCCATCGGCAAGCGTTCCGACCACGCTGCTGACCAGATGGTGAACGTTGGGGTAGCTTTCCAGCACAAAGAGTTCGGGCACGCGGATGCTGCCGACCTGGCAGCTGCGACCCAGGTCGTTGCGCAGCAGGTCGACGATCATCAGGTTTTCCGCGCGATCCTTGGGGCTGGCCAGCAGTGCCTGTGCCTCGGCGGCGTCGGCATGAGGGTCGGTCCGGCGGGGACGAGTGCCCTTGATCGGGCGCGTCTCGACTTCACCAGCGCTGAGGCGCAGGAAGCGCTCCGGCGAAAGGCTGGCAATGGCGCCTTCCTCCAGCGCCATGAAGCCCGCATAGGGCGTCGGGCAGGCCGCGCGCAGGCTGCGGTAGGCCACCCAGGCGTCGCCCTGGCAGGGCGCGCGGAAGCGCTGCGCGTAGTTCACCTGGTAGCAGTCGCCGGCCTGGATGTAATCCTGAATACGGCCGAGCGCCTGGCGGTATTCGGCTGCATTGATATCGGCCTTGAAACGCTCCTGTAGCTGGAATGTTGCAGCGTTGGTCGGTGCATCCGCGGTAAACAGCCTGACGAGCCGGCTTCGCTCGTCTTCCTCGACGCTCGGATGAAATACCAGCTGGCTGCGCTGCAACTGGTGATCGCTGATCAGCGCCCAGGTGTACAGACCCATGCGTGCAGCCGGCAGGGCGCAGTCGTCCACGCTGCGGTGGGGCAGTTGTTCGAGATGGCGACCGAAGTCGTAGGCAAGCATGCCGATCAGACCGCCGACAAAGGGCAGAGGGCTGTCGGCGGGTGCCTCGACCGGTTCCAGTGTGCGTAGCGCCAGGCGCAGGCGTTGCAGAAAATCGCGTCCTGCTTCGCCGTCCGCGGGTTGCAGTATCGCCAGCGGCCAAGCGCTCAGCAGGTCGTAGCGTCCACGCTCGGCGGTGGGATGGCCCGAGTCGAGCAGTACTGCGCCGGGTGCCTGGCGAATACGAGCAAACCAGGCACTCGGATCGGGGCGGTAGGGAAGGGGATGCAGCGTACAGATGGACATGGCGGTTTCGGTAGAGGCGCGAGGCCATCAGCAGTGACTACTGGGGACTGTTGCCGTTTCGCTGCGAGCCGCGTTGCTGCGAGAAATGGCAACAGACCCTAAGGGAGCGCTGGCGTTTCGGCATGAATGTGAGCGAAACGCCAGCAGATTCTAGTCGTGAGCCGGAACATGCCCGAACAGTTCTTGCGCGAAGGCCACGCGCTGCTCGGGTGTTTCCTGGATGCCTTTTTCCCGGAGATCGGCGATGCGTGCCTCCACGGCCTGGGTCCGATGGGTCAGGCCGCAGTCATTGGCGATCTGGATGTTCAGTCCGGGGCGCGCGTTGAGCTCGAGGATCAGCGGACCCTTGTCCACATCCAGCACCATGTCGACGCCGATGTAACCCAGGCCGCAGAGCTCGTAGCAGCCCGCCGCCAGCTTCATGAAACCATCCCAGTTGGGCAGTTGCACGCCGTCCACCGCGTTGGTGGTGTCGGGGTGCTTGGAGATCTTGTTGTTCAGCCAAGTGCCGCGCAGGGTGATGCCGGTGGCCAGGTCCACGCCGACGCCGATGGCGCCCTGGTGCAGGTTGGCCTTGCCGCCGGACTGACGGGTCGGCAGGCGCAGCATGGCCATGACCGGATAGCCCATCAGCACGATAATGCGGATGTCCGGTACGCCTTCGTAGCTGATGCTCTTGAAGATAGGGTCGGGCGTGACGCGGTATTCGATCAGCGCGCGGTCGCGCAGGCCACCCAGCGAATAGAGACCGGTGAGGATGTTGGAGATCTGATGCTCGATTTCCTCATGAGTGATGATCTTTCCCGAAACCGTCCGGTAGCGGCCCTCGAAGCGGTCGGCGATCACCAGGATGCCGTCGCCGCCGGCACCCTGAGCCGGCTTGACGACGAAGTCGACGTGATCTTTGACGATGTCCTTGAGCTTGTCGATGTCCTTCTCGGTCTCGATGATCCCGTACATTTCCGGTACGTGAATGCCGGCCTCGATGGCGCGTTCCTTGGTGATGATCTTGTCGTCGACGATCGGATACAGACTGCGTTTGTTGTACTTGAGCACGTAGTCGGCATTGCGGCGATTGATGCCCATGATGCCTTTGGCTTCCAGTGCCTTCCAGGTTTTGATCAGACCGAACATGGGCTCAATCCTTCAGAAAGGCTTTGAAACGGAACAGCTCGGTCAGCCGATAGCCGCGGTAACGACCCATTGCCAGCATGAAGCCCACCATGATCAGCAGCACCGCGGGGAAGGTGAAGATGAAGTAGGTCAGTTCCGGGATGTTCATCAGCATGAACGACAGGCTCGCAGCGATCAGGGTGCCGACAGCCACCTTGAAGGCATGACCGCCGCCACGTTCTTCCCAGGTGATGGACAGACGTTCGATGGTCATGGTCAGGATCACCATCGGGAACAGCGATACCGAGAGGCCACGTTCCAGACCGAGCTTGTGGCTGAACAGGCTGATCACGGAGATGAGTACCACGACGAAGGTGAGCACCACTGACAGGCGCGGCAGCATCTGCAGTTTGAGATGTTCCAGGTAGGAGCGCAGCGACAGCCCGAGCGCGGTGATCAGCGTGAAGAAAATGATGCCGAAGCCGATCTGCGTTTCACGGAAGGCCAGGGCGATCAGCACCGGGGTGAAGGTGCCGAGGGTTTGCAGACCGCCCAGGTTGCGCAGGATGAGGATCACCAGAACGCCGATGGGGATCATGATCATGATCTGGTACGTCTGCTGGGTCTGCAGTGGCAGGCCGTACAGCGAGTACTCGAGGAAATCCGCGTCGGTGTTCTCGTCGGTCAGCTTGGCCAGGCGGATGGCGTTCATTTCACTGCGGTTGAGCGTGAAGGAAACCTGCGCGTTGCGACCGCCTTCGAGGCTGAACAGAGGCTCGTCGCCGGTCCACCAGATTAGGCGGTCGGCTGGCAGACCCTGCTCACCGGTTTCCGGGTTGAAGTACAGCCACTTGTTGCCATTGAAGCTGCGCAGCCAGAGTTCCGGCGTCTGGGCGATTTCGCTGGCCAGGCGCACGGTGTGCACGCGCTCCATGGGAACGTGGGCGATGGACAGCAGCAGTTCGATGACCCGTGCCTTGTTGGGCGAATCGGTATCGCCACCCAGCAACAGCTTTACGTTGTCGTCATTGGTATTGTTGACGCGCTTGATGGCTTCGCTGATGAAGGTTTCGACGTCGGCCGAGTGCTGGCGAATTGGTGACAGCAGGGCCTCGGCGGCGATCTTCTCGGGGCCTTCGACGGGGATGCTGTCGCGGAATATCGGACCTTCGACCCGGGTCTGCTCACCGCTGTAGCGCTTGGTCAGCACCAGGCGGTAGTACAGCGTCTGGCTGCCGTTGACCCGGCGCGCGGACCAGGTTACCCGGCGGTTGCCGTCGGCACGGTTGATGCTGACGCCATAGTTGTTGGAGATAAAACTCTCGTTGAGACTGACGAACTCCTGATTCAGCGGCGGAACGTACATCTGTAGTTTGACCGGCTCTCGAGCGTTGGCCTGGAACTCGACCTTGGCGTCGATATTCCATAGGTCATCCGTTTCATTTTCAGCCACTGGAATGCCGAGAACGAAGATCTGGTACGCGGTAATCGAGATGCCCAGGGCGACGAGCAGGAAGATCAGTACTTTCAGATGCAGGGTAAGCGCGCGCATGGGTATTACTCGTCAGCGTCGGATTCGGTAATGCAACCGGGCTTGCCGGCCACGTAGGTGAGGCTTGGATCGATCAGTGCACCAAAGCGGGTAAGCGCATCGGAACCTATCAGAAGTGGGTATTGGAAAGCGGTACGGTCGGTCAGGTTCACTTCGATGTTGCGCATGGTAGTGCCCATGCACATCTGCAGTTCGATGACGGGGCGGGCCGTGTAGGCCTTGTCTTCTTCGGGATCGAAGTCCCCGGCACGGCGCTTGATTCTGCTGATACGTGTCAGCGGGCGCTCGATCGGGCGCGCGCCTGCCTCGTCGATCGCCAGATAGAAACGTACCCATTTTTCTCCGTCACGCGTGAAACGTTCGATCTTGCGTGCGCTGAGTGAGGCGGTCTGCGCGCCGGTATCCAGCTTGGCGGGGAGTTCCAGATCGAAGTCCGGTAGCGCGACATGCTCGTTGAGCCCGTAAACGGTTTTGCTCTCGGCGTGACTGATAAGGGGGGACAGCAGCAAGCAGAGCAACAATGAGTAGGGTTTGACTCTCATAAATCCAGTTGTTTTTTTCGGGAGGTCGAAGGAGCGCGGGAAGGAGCTGGGCCGTGGACTGGAGAGCGACCTGGCACCGAGCGCGATAACGTAGCGCGGCATTCTAGCATGGCGTTTTGGGGGTCGCGACTGGCTGTGAAAGGCCATGCGTAGAGTGTGGTTGTCTCCTTTGTCAAACTTCCATGTGTCGACAATATACTTTTGGATGCCTTGACGATCCTGCGTCTCATGAGTAGCGTTCCTCATATATCGGATCAATGTGTCGACAATCATGTTAGATGTAGTGGATGCACCTCTTTCTGGACAGGCCGACAGTGGAACGCTTTCGGAGCATGTGTTCCGCCTGATCCAGGCAGCCATCGTCAAGGGCGAGATCGCGCCGGGCAGCAAGATCTCCGAGCCGGAGCTGGCGCGCACCTATGGCATCAGTCGTGGGCCGCTGCGTGAGGCGATCCACCGGCTGGAAGGGCAGAAGCTGCTGGTGCGGGTGCCGCATGTGGGCGCACGGGTGGTATCACTCGGGCATGCCGAGCTGATCGAACTCTACGAGATTCGCGAATCCCTGGAAGGCATGGCCTGCCGGCTCGCGGCCGAGCGCATGACCGAAAGTGAGATCGACGAGCTACGCCAGGTATTGAAGACCCACGAGCGCGACGAGGCCTTTCAGGCCGGGGTTGGCTACTACCAGCAGGAAGGCGATTTCGACTTTCACTATCGGATTATCCAGGGCAGCGGCAACCGCACCCTGGCCAAATTGCTGTGTGACGAGCTCTATCAACTGGTGCGCATGTACCGCATCCAGTTCTCCACCACACCTAATAGGCCGCACCAGGCCTTTGCCGAGCATCACCGGATTCTCGACGCCATTGCTGATCGCGATGGCGAACTGGCGGAGCTGCTGATGCGCCGCCATATCGCTGCCTCCAAGCGTAACGTCGAGCGCCACTTCAACAGCGCTCTGGAACAAACACCACATATAAAGGGGTAATGCATGACTCTTCCCACTGCCGGTCAGCGTTTCCGTGACGCCGTGGCCAACGAGCATCCGCTTCAGGTCGTCGGCGCGATCAATGCCAACCATGCGTTGCTGGCGCAGCGTGCCGGTTTCAAGGCCATCTACCTGTCCGGCGGTGGCGTTGCGGCCGGCTCGCTGGGCCTGCCCGATCTGGGCATCAGTGGCCTGGACGACGTGCTGACAGACGTGCGCCGTATCACCGATGTCTGCGATCTGCCCTTGCTGGTGGACGTGGATACCGGTTTCGGCTCCTCGGCGTTCAACGTGGCGCGTACGGTCAAGTCGATGATCAAGTTCGGCGCTGCAGCCATCCATATCGAGGATCAGGTTGGCGCCAAGCGCTGCGGCCATCGTCCGAACAAGGAGATCGTTTCCCAGCAGGAAATGGTCGACCGCATCAAGGCGGCCGTCGATGCCCGTACCGATGACAGCTTCGTGATCATGGCGCGTACCGATGCGCTGGCCGTGGAAGGCCTGAACGCCGCACTGGATCGCGCTGCCGCCTGCATTGAGGCGGGTGCCGACATGATCTTCCCCGAGGCGATCACCGAGCTGACGATGTACAAGACCTTCGCCGATCGCGTGAAGGCGCCGATCCTGGCCAACATCACCGAATTCGGCGCCACGCCGCTGTACACCACCGAGGAACTGGCCGGGGTAGACGTTTCCCTGGTGCTCTACCCGCTGTCGGCTTTCCGCGCCATGAACAAGGCGGCGGAGAACGTCTATACCGCGATCCGACGCGACGGCACACAGAAGAATGTGGTCGATACCATGCAGACCCGCATGGAGCTCTACGATCGCATCAACTACCACGCCTTCGAGCAGAGCCTCGATGCGTTGTTCGCTCAGAAGAAGAGCTGAGCGCTTCGGCTCCGGTGTGTCGGAGCCTTCCACCGACGTGATGAGCAGTATCCAGAATAAATCCAATAAGGAGATAACAAATGGCTGAAGCAAAGGTATTGAGCGGAGCAGGGCTGCGCGGACAGGTTGCCGGGCAAACGGCGTTGTGCACGGTGGGCAAGGAAGGTGCGGGTCTGACCTATCGCGGTTATGACGTGCGCGACCTGGCCGAGCACTGCTGTTTCGAAGAGGTCGCCTACCTGCTGTTCCATGGCGAACTGCCCAACGCCGAGCAACTCGCGGCGTACCAGGCCCGCCTGCATCAGTGGCGCGACCTGCCGGACGTGCTCAAGGAGGTGCTGGAGCGTGCACCGTCCAACGCTCATCCCATGGATGTGATCCGCACCGCTTGCTCGGTGATGGGTATGCTCGAGCCCGAGCAGGACTTCTCGCAGCAGCAGGACCGGGCTGATCGCCTGGTGGCGATGGCTCCGTCGGTCATGGCCTACTGGTACCGCTTCAGCCATGGTGGCCAGCGCATCAATTGCAACAGCGACGAGGCGACGCTCGGCGGTCACTTCCTGGCATTGCTGCACGGGCGCAAGCCGAGCGAGCTGGAAGTGAAGGTCATGAACGTCTCGCTGATTCTCTATGCCGAGCACGAGTTCAACGCCTCGACCTTCACGGCTCGGGTGTGTGCCTCGACTCTGTCCGACATCTATTCCTGCGTGACCGGTGCCGTCGGTTCGCTGCGCGGCCCGCTGCATGGCGGCGCGAACGAGGCGGCGATGGAGCTGATCCAGCGCTTTAATACGCCGGAAGAAGCCCGTGAAGGCCTGCTGGGCATGCTTGAGCGCAAGGAAAAGATCATGGGCTTCGGCCATGCGATCTACCGCGAAAGCGATCCGCGTAACGAAGTCATCAAGGAATGGGCGAAGAAGCTGGCCGACACCGTGGGAGACACCAAGCTCTACCCGATATCGGTGGCGATCGACGAGACCATGTGGGAACAGAAGAAGCTCTTCCCCAACGCCGACTTCTACCATGCCTCGGCGTACCACTTCATGGGCATTCCGACCCCGCTGTTCACGCCGATCTTCGTGTGCTCTCGCCTGGTCGGCTGGTGCAGCCACGTGTTCGAGCAGCGGGCCAATAACCGCATCATTCGTCCAAGTGCCGAGTACGTCGGCCCGGAGCAGCGCAAGGTCGTACCTATCGATCAGCGTTGAGCCGCCAGGGGCGGGCCGGGCGACCGGTCCGCTCACCCTCGCTTTACGAAACAACATCATCGAGTCCATGGCATGAACACCGAATACCGTAAATCCCTGCCGGGCACCCAACTGGACTACTTCGATACCCGTGCCGCGGTCGAAGCCATCCAGCCGGGTGCCTACGACAAGTTGCCGTACACCTCGCGCGTGCTCGCCGAGCAACTGGTGCGCCGCTGCGACCCGGCCATGCTGACCGATTCGCTTAAGCAGATCATCGAACGCAAGCAGGACCTGGACTTTCCCTGGTACCCGGCGCGCGTGGTCTGCCACGACATTCTCGGCCAGACTGCACTGGTCGACCTCGCCGGCCTGCGCGATGCGATCGCGGAGCAGGGCGGCGATCCCTCCAAGGTCAACCCGGTGGTGCCGACCCAGCTGATCGTCGATCACTCGCTGGCGGTGGAACATGCCGGTTTCGATCCGGATGCCTTCGAGAAGAACCGTGCGGTGGAAGAGCGTCGCAACGAAGACCGCTTCCATTTCATCGAGTGGACCAAGACCGCGTTCAAGAACGTCGACGTGATCCCGGCCGGCAACGGCATCATGCACCAGATCAACCTGGAGAAGATGAGTCCGGTGATCCAGGCGCGTGGCGGTGTCGCCTTCCCGGATACCTGCGTCGGCACCGATTCCCATACCCCGCACGTCGATGCTCTGGGCGTGATCGCCGTCGGTGTTGGTGGCTTGGAGGCCGAAACCGTGATGCTCGGTCGCGCTTCCATGATGCGCTTGCCCGATATCGTCGGCGTCCGGTTGTCCGGCAAGCGCCAACCGGGCATCACTGCGACCGATATCGTCCTGGCGCTGACCGAATTCCTGCGTAACGAGCGCGTAGTCGGGGCCTGGGTGGAGTTTTTCGGCGAAGGCGCCGACAGCCTGTCCATCGGCGACCGCGCCACCATCTCCAACATGTGCCCCGAGTACGGTGCTACGGCGGCGATGTTCTATATCGACCAACAGACCCTCGACTACCTCAAGCTCACCGGCCGCGAGCCGGAGCAGGTGGCGCTGGTCGAGAACTACGCGAAAACCACTGGCCTCTGGGCTGATGCATTGGTCGGCGCCGAGTACGAGCGCGTGCTTGAGTTCGATCTGTCGACCGTGGTGCGCAATCTGGCTGGCCCATCCAACCCGCATCGCCGCTTACCTACCTCGGCACTGGCCGAACGCGGCATCGCGGTCAACCTGGACAAGGCGCAGGCCGAAGAGAAGGAGGGTCTGATGCCGGATGGCGCGGTAATCATCGCCGCCATCACCAGCTGCACCAATACCTCTAACCCGCGCAACGTGGTCGCCGCTGGCCTGGTGGCGAAGAAGGCCAACGAGCTGGGGCTGGTGCGCAAGCCTTGGGTTAAGACGTCCTTCGCGCCGGGCTCGAAAGTCGCCAAGCTGTACCTGGAGGAGGCCGGCCTGCTACCGGAGCTGGAAAAGCTCGGTTTCGGCATCGTCGCCTATGCCTGCACCACTTGTAACGGCATGTCCGGCGCGCTGGACCCGAAGATTCAGCAGGAAATCATCGATCGCGATCTGTACGCCACTGCCGT
>JBKEBY010000084.1:0-3431 GCA_047973445.1 Pseudomonas sp. | reverse complement strand
CCGACCGATCAATCCTAGCCAGAAGCGCAGGGTCGATGGACCTTTCCACATCCAGAACGTGAACGCCTACGACAGCCGGTTGAAGGGCTGGATGATTCCCTTTCATGGTGTGGCCACCAAGTACCTGACGCATTACTTGGGATGGCGTCGCCTGCTCGAACGTCATAAGACCCAGCTCAATCCATTGATTTGCTTGAGGGAAGCGCTGGGACGAGCGGCTATGCAACAGCTAACTCAGACATAGCCTTTTCTAAACCTGAACGGCTGCTCCTGGCCGACTCCAGCCGGCTAGTCAACGGCGGAAACCGGCCAGAAGCGGACACGCGCTATTTCCGGAATGGTACAGAGCCTGGCACTGAATGCGGACTACGACTTCGAGATGCCGGCGCCGAAGACGCTTGAATTCGTGCTGGCGAACAACGGCATCGTGGCTTTGGATCGTGTCCGCTTGGGGGACAGAGCGTTGCCGCTTCTATTCCTGCACTCCAGACATGTTCACCTGCGCCGGCAACGGTGGCAATCTAGCGGTGAACACCACTTTCATTCGCGACTACATGCAGAACGGCCCAACTGAGGACGAGTGGGACAGCGCGACGAAAACGACCTTTATCAAGGCGGCCGCAAACGACCAGATGATCCGGCCACGTCGTGAAATAGCGGCCAGGGGCATTTCCTCCAAATATCCGCTAAGCGGATGATTTTCCTATATTTTTCTATTTCCCTTAGAAATCTGTCCCGGATTTCCCGGAAAACAGAGAGAAAGAGGCTGAAGTCAAAAATATTTTCGTCCAGTAGTAAGATCACTGAAGATATCCGGGATATCCGGGACGTCCCGGACAGTGCGTCCGATTGAGCCTTTTGCAGTTTTGCTCCAGCCCCGCGTAATGGCATGATGGCCACATCGCCACATCGCCACATCGCCACATACCAAGGATTAGCTATGGCTCGGAAGTCACCCCCATCCCCGGTTGTTCAACCAAAGGTTCACTTGACGGCAGATCAGCTGCAGAAAGGAATTGACCGGCTTAAGCAAAGAATCGCGGATCTTGATGCGTTTGATCTCAACACATTGAAGAGTGGGACATCTCCCGAACTCCAAGCTCTAGAGCGCAGTATTGAAGATACGTTGGAGCGCTATTTCGGAGTAAACACTACTGCAGCCAATCGTTATAAAACGGCGCATGAGCTGCATTACCATCAGATGGTTTGGGTATCTGGAATGCCAGAGCCCAACTACAAAGCACACACGAAAACAAATATAGACGCGGCGAAAGCGCTGCTAGGCCAAGCGATAAATGCCTTAAAAGCGGACCTTGAAGACCTTGAAGACCTTGGACCTAGCCTTCTTGCGCCAGCAACGAAAGCTAGTTCATCAACGGGCTCCTCTCGAGTTTTTCTCGTCCATGGGCACGATGAAGCTGTCCGTGAAACCGTTGCACGCTTCCTAGAGAAGCTCGGCCTTCAGGCGATCATCCTCCACGAGCAGGCCAATAGTGGGCGCACGATCATTGAGAAAATCGAGCACAATTCTGATGTGGGAATGGCCGTGGTGCTGCTAACGCCCGACGATGTTGGCTGCAAAGCGGGCGGCCAGGTGGAACCTCGCGTGAGGCAGAATGTACTACTGGAGCTTGGTTACTTTATTGGTGCGCTGGGTCGTGACAAAGTCTGCGCGCTGAGATCTGGAAAAGTGGAAATACCTACCGACTTTGCCGGGGTAGTTTGGACAGAGATGTCCGGCGAGTGGAAAACCGCACTGGCACGCGAGTTGAAACAGGCGGGCTATGCAATCGACTGGAACAAGGTTATGGGCTGAACAATCTCAGCCTAAATCGTTTCCTCATGACACTCTGTAAGATAAAGAGATTCCCCCGTGTCCATAGAATTTCTGGTTAGCACGTTCGACAAGGCAAGCTACCTACAAAACCTCTTGGTAGCCCGAGCTACGGGAAATGCTGCGGATCCGAATGAGTATCTCCATCTTCGACGTGAACTGCTGAGTGATCCTGCAATGAGCGCAGCACTCCCAGCATTCGTGAGGCAACATGGCTCCCTTGATACTTTTTGGACTTGGATAAAGGGGAAACACCAAACGTACGCCAAGCGGAGAACGTTCCTTTCAGAGCAGTTCACCCCGCTCTTAGATTCGTTGGAATTCCCTCCGCTCTCGCGTCCGGCTCCCCCTCCCCAGTTCATACAGCCGAACGGTATTGGCCCCTCAACTGCAGCTCCAATTGTTACTCCGGCGCCAGTCGTTGCTAGGAACAAGCGGAAAGTATTCATCGTTCACGGAAGAGATGATCTCGCGAGAGTTGAAGTCAGTCGGTTTATCGAAAGCCTCGGTCTTGAAGCGATCATACTGCACGAGCAAGCCAACGCAGGCATGACGATCATCGAAAAAATAGAGCGATATACCAACGATGCCGATTTTGCACTTGTCCTCTACACGCCATGCGATCAAGGCCGTGGATACCATGAAGGAAACGCTCGCCCAAAGGACCGCGCTCGACAGAATGTTGTCTTTGAGCATGGCTACCTCATGGCCAAGCTTGGTAGAGAAAATGTCTGCGCTTTGGTAAAAGGCGATATTGAGACGCCGAATGACATTAGCGGAGTGGCCTATGTCCTTCATGACCAACATGGCGCATGGAAGTTGAAAGTAGTTACGGAGCTTAGGGCCTGCGGCTATTCAATCAGCACGTGGTGATTCAGCAACGGAGGACTAGGCAGCTTCCCGCAGTTTTCGAGATCGCGGCTCAGCGCCCCCTCCCACCTGTTCCCCCTCCCCGGAAGGATCCGTTAAGCCGTCATATGTGCTTAACACGCCATGCGGACACATGCCGTTTCTCCGTAGTGGCAGCAATCGGCTGTGGATTCAACCGGTCGACGCAACAGCGTGGTCAATACACTCGGCAGGAGTCGAGTAGCCCAGAGTTTTCCTGGGGCGCTCGTTCAACTGCCGAGCGACGACAAAACAGCGGTAGATCACTACGACCGGGTTCGCGATAGTAGTCCTAGATTGCCACCGGCTTCACAAGCTGGTGTAGTGGTCTTCGCCGAGGTGGCAAAAGGCCGCCGCCCGCTCTGAATTCCAGGATGACCTACGTCATATCTAGGGCCGCCCCTTGGTTTGATCCCTAATTTCCCCATCTCCACGGATGCGAGACATGATTGAATCGATCACTCTTTCCGGCATAGCGACCTACAGCCCCGTAACCCCCGAAATGATTCAAAACCTGAAGGCCGTGAACTACTTCTACGGTGCAAACGGAGCAGGCAAGACAACGATCAGCAGGCTGATTAAACAACCCAGCACTATCAACTGCCTCCAAGGTCACGTGGGCGCAGGGCAATCAGATTCCGGCAATGGTCTACAACACCGACTTCATCGCTGCGAATTTCACTGATTCGAAGCAGTTCAAAGGTGTGTT
>JBKEBY010000082.1:0-12802 GCA_047973445.1 Pseudomonas sp. | reverse complement strand
GCCAGAATCCCCAGAATCACAATCACCATGATCAACTCGATCATGGTGAAACCGCTTTGTTGCTTCTTCATAATGTTGCTCCTTACTTACGTTACTCAAAAGTGATGGCGACTTCGCCGGTATTGCTGTTGTACTCGATGAAATCGTTACTTCCATCAAGGGTGTAGCGATAGAGACAGCGATAGCCTTGGGCCTCGGCGCGGAAGGCAGGATTGGCGCCGGTGACGCTGGTTGCCGAGGCTTGCAGCAGGTTGGCCCAGAGGTTCGTGCATTCCTGCTGACTCATGCTGGTACTGGTGCCGGGGTTGCCGCTGCGTTCGGTGCCGACCGGCCAGCCAGCCGCGTTGACGTCCAACGTGCCGTTGCCGTAACCGGCGACATCGATCTGGCAGTTGCCAGCCACGCAGCTGTTGCTGCCGCCGTTGCGGTTGAGTTCGTACTGGCCACGCACCAGGGAGACAGCCGAGGTAAAGGCGCCGCCAGCGCTGCGCACGGTGGCGCGGTGGGCGTCCTTGGCCGAGTCGATGAAGTGCGGTAGCGCCACCGCGGCGAGAATGCCGAGGATGGCGATGACCAGCACCAGCTCGATCATGGTGAAGCCCTGGTTCTTCTGCATTACATGCGCCCGTTGCTGGTTTTCAGTCATCTGCTCACCTTTCGTATCTGCACAGGCACACCGCCCTGCCCTTCGCGTTTCGTTGTTCGCCGCTTCAGCCATCACCCCCTCCCTTGCGCCGCGCTACCCAGCTCCCACATGGGCAGGAACACGCCCAGCGCGAGGACCAGCACCATCACGCCCATGCAGACGATGAGGATCGGCTCGATGGCGTCGGCCAGTTGCTTGAGGTCGTAGTCGACTTCCTGTTCGTAGAAATCGGCCACTTCGACGAAGAGGTCGTCCAGCGCTCCGGTTTCCTCGCCGACGGCCATCATCTGCAGCACCAGGGGCGTGAACAGACCGCTGTTGCGGGCCGATCGGGTTAGCGCCTCGCCGCGCTCGACGCTCTCGCGGATGACAAGAATCGCCTCGCCGATATGTCGGTTGCCGACGCTGGCGCTGTTGATGGACAGGGTTTGCAGCAGCGGCACGCCGGCGCGGTACATCATCGCGAAGGTCCGGGTGAAACGCGCCAGGGCGATGCGCTCGAAGATGCCGCCGACGATGGGTAGGCGTAGCTTGATGCGGTCCCACTTGAGCGCGCCGGCGTCGGTTTCCGCCCATCTGAAGAAGGCGTAGAGGCCACCGACGATGCCGAGCAACAGCAGCCACCACCAGTCGCGCATGAAGTTGGAGGTGCCGATCAGCACGCGGGTGGCCCAGGGCAACTGGGCGTGGAACTGAGCGAAGACCCTGGCGAACGCCGGGATCACCAGCAGGTTGATCACCGCCAGCGCGACGCCCATAGCCACCAGTACGAAGATCGGGTAACGGGTGGCCTGCTTGATGCGCTTGCGGGTCTCGCGCTCCAGCTCCAGGTAGGCGGAAAGCTGCTTGAAGGCCTGGTCCAGCTGGCCGGTGTTCTCGCCGACGCTGACCATGCTGACGAACAGGTTGCTGAAGACCTTGGGATGCGCATTGAGCGCCACGGCCATGGACAAGCCGCTTTCCAGGCTGGCGCGGACGTCTTGCAGGACCTCGCGGAAATACAGGTTGCGATTGGATTCGGCCAGGCCGCCGATGGCGCGGATGATCGGCACGCCCGCCTTGGTCAGGCTGTACATCTGGCGGGTGTAGATGATCAGCTCATCCAGATCGACGCGCTTGCGACGCAGCTTTTGCCGCAGCACGGTCAGCACATCATTGCCGCCCTGGGCTCGTTCGGCTTCGATGGTGAGCGGGGTGATCTGGCGCGCGAGCAGCTCACTGGCCACGGCATCGGCGCTGACGCCTTCGACGGCGCCGTTGACCTTGGCACCCTGGGCATTGCGGCCTGTATAGCGGAAGGCGGGCATCAGGCGAGCGCTCCGGCAGTTGTCGGTGAGCCGGTCATCGCCAGCAAGCTGGCTCCTACAGGAACAGTGCGACGCTGCACAGGCCGGGCGTTCATGCACTCAGCTCCTCGTCGGTCAGGGTGGCGCAGACTTTCAGCACTTCATCGACGCTGGTGATACCGGCGATGGCATAGTCCAGAGCACTGGCGGCCAGTGGCCGATAGTGCGGCTGTTGACGTGCGGCTTCGGCGAAACCCTGGGAGTCGCCACGGCGCAGGGCGGCGATCATCGGCTCGTCCAGCTCCAGCAGCTCATAGACGCCAACCCGACCGCTGTAGCCGGTGTTGTGGCAATGGTGGCAACCGCTGCCACGTTTGAAGCGCGTGCCCGCCAGCGATTGGCCGTGGAGATTTTCGAGCCAGGCGATCTGCCGCGGATCGGCTTGGTGGTCTTCAAGGCAGTTTTCGCACACGCGACGGATCAGACGCTGGGCCAGCACGGCGTTGAGCGCGGTGGCGACCAGGAAAGGCTCGACACCCATGTCGATCAGGCGCATCGCCGAAGTCAGAGCGTCGTTGGTGTGCAGGGTCGAAAGCACCAGGTGGCCGGTGAGCGCGGCACGCAGGGCGATTTCGGCGGTTTCCTGGTCGCGTATCTCGCCCACCAGCACGATGTCCGGGTCCTGGCGCAGGGCGGCGCGCAGCACGCGGGCAAAGGTCAGCTCGATCTTGGCGTTGACCTGCACCTGGTTCACGCGCGGCAGACGATATTCCACCGGGTCTTCCACGGTGATGATCTTGTTCTCCGGGCTGTTCAGCTCGGACAGGCCGGCATAGAGCGTCGTGGTCTTGCCCGAGCCGGTGGGGCCGGTGACCAGCACCATACCGTGCGGGCGCTGCAGCAGGCGGCGGAAGCGCTCGAGCATGGCCGGCGGCATGCCGGTGCCTTCGAGCTGGAACATCGCCCCGCTCTGGTCGAGCAGACGCATCACCACCGATTCGCCGAACTGCACCGGCATGGTCGAGACACGCACATCGAGGCTGCGGTTCTTCACGCGGATGTTGAAGCGGCCATCCTGCGGCAGGCGCTTTTCCGAAATGTCCAGGCCGGACATGATCTTCAGGCGCATGACCAGCGCTGACGCGACCCGCTGCTCCTTCATCACCTGCTCGTTGAGCACGCCGTCGATACGCTGGCGTATACGCACCACGCCCTCGTCCGGCTCGATATGGATGTCCGAGGCCTTCATCTGCACGGCATCTTCGAACAGCGTCTGCAGTAGGCGCACCACCGGCGCATCGCTGTTGCTCTCGGCGCCCAGGCGCGCGAGGTCGAAATCGCTGTCCTGCAGATCGCCCTCCAGCTCGCCGGCCAGCGAAGCGATCTCGCTGGTGCGCCGGTAAAGCCGATCCAACGCACCGAGCAGCTCGCTTTCACGCACCACCGCCGGATACACGCGCTTGCCCAGCAGGCGTTCCATCTCGTCCTGGGCGAACAGGTCGAGCGGATCGGACATGCCCACCAGCAAACCATCGCCCTGGCGCGACAGCACGATGACGCGAAAGCGCCGCGCCACGGCTTCGGGCAGACTCTGGGTCAGCTGGTTGTCGAACTTGTAGTGTTTGAGCTCGACGAAGGGAATCTGCAACTGCTCGGACAACGCCGTGAGCAGGCGCACCTCGTCGATGAAGCCCAGATCGAGCACTGTACGGCCGAGCTTGGAGCCACTGCGTTTCTGGTCCTGCAGGGCCAACTGCAGTTGGGCGTCGCTGATCAGTCCGGCCTGGACCAGCAGGTCGCCGAGGCGAACCTTGCGCTGGCGTATGTCCTGAGTCATTGGGTTCCTCCCAGGGAAGCGGCCCGTTCACTGGCGAAACGCCGTGCGCTTTCGTCCAGCCCCTGCCCTTGCAGGGCCATCTGGTAATGCCGGCTGGCCTGGGTGGGCTGGTCGAGTTGTTCGAGGGAAATGGCCAGGCCCAGTTGCCAGGACGCCTGGTCGGGACGGGCGGCAACCAGCTGACGGTAGATCGCCGCGCTGGCGGCCCAGTCCTCGACCTGCTGGTACAGCGCAGCGAGCAAGGCGTGATAGGCGGTGTGCTGGGACAGCTCCGGCGGGTTCTCGCGCAGCGTTGCGATGGCGCCGAGGTTGTCGCCACCTTGCAGTTGGGCACGCGCCAGCAGTTCACGCAGCTCTGAATCGAATGGACGCGCCTGCAACTGCGCCGGTAGCCAGGCGAGCAGGGTTTGGGTTTCACCGACCGCGAGGTAGGCGCGCGCCAGCCAGCGCGCCACCTGCGGGTCTTTCGGCTGCGCCTGGTGGAGGGCCTGCAGCTCGCGAATCGCACGGGGATGGTCGCCATCGTGCAATGCCTGGCGCGCCTGCTCCAGTGCGCTTGGGGCATGACGACCGATCTTGCTCGCCGGCGAGGTCGCGCGGCTCGGGCTTGTGCTCGGGGCGGGCCTTTCTGCTGGTGCGGTCTTGGGCGTCGAGGTAATCACCGACTCGGGCTGGTTCGCGGGTGCTTCGCGGGTTACCCACTCCGGCAGGCTCGCCTCCTCCGGCATTTCCGGTTCGGCTACCGGCAAGGTCAGCGACGGCTCCTGCTCGGTGCGTTCGCTATTCAGAGGCACTTCCAGCCAGAGCTGCCAACGATCACCGGCCGTTTCGAGGCGGTCACGCACCTGAAGGCGCTCGGCCAGGCCGACGAACAGCACCTGTACCTGATCGCCGTGCGCCTCCACCCGCCAGGATAGACTCTGCCCCTGGGTTTCTATCCGGCCACTGCGCGCCTCGCCGTTCAGCTGGACGCCGCTCAGCTGCAGGCTGACGGAACCGCCCTCGTCGCTGCGCTGATAACTGACGGCACGATCGAGCAACAGTTGCAGAACGAACCGCGAGCCATCGTTCTGCGGCAGTACTTCCAGCAGGCGTGTGGTAGCACTTGCCGAAACGATCGGGGTGACGGGTTCCGGCTGGGGCTCGACCGACTTGGAGGTCCACACAGGCAGCAACGCCAGCACGATGCCCATCAGCACCAGCACAGCGATCACCAGCAGCCAGCACCGCAACCGTGCAAAACCTGCCCGGCGTGCGGCTGCGGTTTCGTTAACGGAGTTCAGGCCGGAGAGCCGTTCGCGCTCGACCGGAGCGGCACGGCGTGCTTCGAGATCGCGGAGCATGTCGTTGACAAGGCTCATGGCAGCACCTTCGGCAACTGTTCGAGCCAGGGCCAGGCGCCGATCAGGCCGACCAGGGACAGTGCGCAGCCGAACAGCACCCAGCTCAACCGGTGTGCCGAAACTTGCCGCGCCCCTTCGGTATCCGCCAGCGCACGGCGCACGTGGCGCACCGAGACCTGGCGCTTGCCTTCGCCGAAGGCGGCCATCAGACACTTGTGGGCAAGGATGTTGAGCAGCCGCGGGATTCCGCCACTGCCGCGTACCAGGCTGCGTACGGCAGCGCGCTGGAACAGCGGCTCGCCACGGTAGCCTGCGACGGCCAGACGTTCCTGCAGGTAACGCTGGGTATCGCTGACATCCAGCGGCCGCAGCCTGTAGGAGAAGGTGATGCGCTGGCGCAACTGACGAAAATCTTCGCGAGCCAGGGTCGCATCGAGTTCCGGCTGGCCGAACAGCACAACCTGCAGCAACTTACTGTGTTCGGTCTCCAGATTGGTCAGCAGGCGCAAGGCTTCCAGCGTGGCGGCTGGCAGTGCCTGCGCCTCATCGATCAGCAGCACGCTGCTCTTGCCCTGCCCGGCCAGCTCTATCAGACGCTCGTGCAAGGCAGCCAGCAGGCCGTGGTTGTCCAGCTCCTGGGCGTCGACCACATGCAGCTCATGGGCCAACGCCTGACGCAGCGCCAGCGGGTTGAGCGTCGGGTTCGGCAGCCAGGCGACCTGGTAGCGCTCCGGGTCCAGCTCGTTGAGCAGCGCACGACACAGCAGCGTCTTGCCGGTGCCGACCTCGCCCGTCACCTTGATGAAGCCCTCGCCTTCCGCCAGCGCCACGCGCAGCAGATTGAGGCAGGCCTGATAAGGCGCCAACTGGACCATGAAGCCGGTATTCGGAGTCAGCGCGAAGGGCTTCTCGCTCAAACCGAAGAATGCCTCGTACATCTCGCCCGCTACCTTGTCGACCGGAAGGATTCAGAGCTCTTGCGCAACTCGTCCAGCCAGACCTGGTCGTTGACCACCTGCGGGCGCATGAGGATGACCAGCTCGGTCTGCTCCAGCGATTTGCGCTGCTGCTGGAACAGGGCGCCGGCAAAAGGCAGCTTCGACAGCCAAGGCACGTTGGCGTCATCGTTGCTGTTGCGGTTTTCCAGCAGGCCGCCGATCACCACCACCTGACCGCTGCGGGCGCGAACGATGGAGTCGGACTGGCGCGTGGTGGACAGCGCCAGCGGCAGGTTGAAGACGTTGTCATCGCTGCCGAGCTGGATGCTCTTGTTCTGGTCCTGCACACGGCTGACGGTGGGCCGCACGTGCAGGGTTATCTGGTCGTTCTCGTCGATCTGCGGTGTGACGTCCAGCGAGATGCCGGAGAAGAACGGCGTCAGGGTGATGTCCAGGTCCGGCGCGGTAGTGCCGCCAGCCAGCGAGGTGGTGGTAGTGGACACGTCGGTGACGAAGAACTCGTCGGTACCGACCTTGATCACCGCCTTCTGGTTGTTCAACGTGGAAATCCGTGGGCTGGAGAGCACGCGCACGTCCCCCTGGGTTTCCAGGAGCTGCACCACGCCCTCGAAATTACCGAAGTCGAAGGTGGCGCCGAAGACACCACCGATCCCATCCGGGCCTTCCAGGGGAATATTGGGAATATTCACGCCTCCAGCCGTGGTGGTGAAGCCGCCAAGGCCGATGCCTTTCTGCCCTTGCAGAAAACTCCAGTTGATTCCCGCCTGGAAGCCGTCAGACAGATTCACTTCGAGAATCTTGGTTTCCAGGATGACCTGGCGCTGCAGGTTGCGCTGTGCCAGGCGCAGGAAGTTCTCGACCGCCTGCTGGTCAGCACTGGAGGCGCGCACTACCAGCAGCCCGGCCTGAGGGTTGACCACCACCTGGTTGCCCTCTTCGTTGCCGATCATCATGGCGATGACCTCGCGGACTTCCGCCCAGAAATCCACGTTGCTGCTGGTCAGCAGTTGGCTGGCATTGACAGTCGACGAGGTGCTGCTGGTGGTCGTGCCGCCGACGCCGACGCCGGTGTTGTCGCTGGAGGTGACCTGGCCGGAGCTGACACGGGTATCGGTGGTGCCCAGGCGCTGCACGTTGAGGTAGTTGAGGTCGTAGGTACGGGTGATCGCCTGATTCGGCTGGATCTGATAGCCATAGCTGGTACGGCGATAGTCGTAGCCGTAGCTGTCGCGAACAGCGGCCAGCACTTCCTCGAGGTTGACGTTGCTGAGGCTGAAGGTAATGTTGCCGGTCACCTCCGGATGCACCAGCAGATTCTGTCCGGCGCTCTGCATCAGGCTGAGGAAGAAATCACGCGCCGGCATGTCGTTGACCGCCACGTCGAAGCGCGGACCGGCACCGCTCGAGCCGGCGATATCCAGTGGCGGAATCAGCGCGGCCTGCACCGAGGGCGGCGGCGCAACCTTGTTTTGGCTCTGTTCGAGGCTTTCTTCGAACAGCCGTTCGCTCTGTTCGTAGAGCCGCTGGTCACCGTCCTTGAAGGTCTGGCATGCGCCGAGCAGGCAGAACAGGCTCAGCAGGCCGAAGCGAGGCAGAAGGGTCGGCATCATGGTTGGATACGGCTCGTGTTGAAAATGGGGGCACTCAGGCGTAGTTCTTCACGCTTGCCTTCGCGTTCGATCAGTACGGAATGCGGGTGGATGGCCAGCAGGCGGGCATCCGCCAGTTGCTCGCCAACTTTCAGTGTTCGGCCATTGATCACCGCACGCGCACCTTGAGGCAGGCGCAGGATGGCTTGCAGACGCAGGGTGGCTCCCGCGTTATTGGCGGCGTGTATCGCACTCGGGCTGGTAGGCGGCAGAGTCGGGTCCAGTGCGCTGGCATCGAGCGCCACGAGCAGCGACAGCAGCCCGCCGACTGTGATCAGTAACCTAGACACCGACCCACCCCGCATCACGACTCAAGGTATGCAGATCCAGAATGATTCGCGCACGACCTGCGCCCGCCTCACCCACTTCGTAATCAAGGCTGTCCCAATGCAGCCGCCAGCCACTGGCCTGGACGGCATTCAGGTAGGTCAGCAACTCGAAATAACCACCTTCCAGCGTCAACCGCAGCCCGTGTCGATAGAACGTCAGCGACGTCATCTGGCGCTGCTCGGCGTCGGTCTGGACGTTGCCGGGCAGCGTCAGCGGGGTGCTGGAACTTTCCAGTTCGATCAGCTTGAGCTTGTCCTGGGTTCGCAGCAGGTCCTGCAGCAGCACCTTCATCTTCGCCGGCGAGATCAGGGCGCGGGTTTCCTCATCGATACGCTGGAGAATCCGCGTCCGATTGGCCTGTGCGCTCTGCAGCGCCTGCCGGTAAGTCAGGTTGGGGTCCGCCGCCAGCTTGGCCTGGATCTCGCGCAGGGTGCTGTCGGCTTCCAACTGCCGGCTCTCGGCCAGGCGCTGACGGTTCTGCTCGGCGGCGATGCGTGCGGCCAGCGGGTCGGCGACGAGCATCATGTAGAGCATGACAACCAGCCCCAGGCCCACTGCGAAACAGAGCCACTGCTCGCGCGGGGCGAAGGCCTGCCAGCGTTGCAGCCACTTATTCATCGCCACTCTCCTTGCCCGCACGGGAAGACAGCAGGAAGCGCAGCAGGTCCTGCTCGTCACGCTGCAGATCGAAACGGGCAAACTCGCGGCCGCTGAAAGCGGTGCTCTGGCCGAGGCTCTGCAGATAGAGCGGCAGCAACTCCTGATCCTGGCTGAGGCCGTGCAGCGCAAGTTCGCTGCCGCCCGCCTGCAGGCGGATATGGGTCAGCCACAGACCACGCGGCGGATGGCGGTCGGCCAGCGCCTGCAGCAAGGGCGAGAATCCGCTGCTGCGCTGCGCGTCCAGCGCCTGCAGGTGATCGGCGAGGCGCTGCAACTCGCGGTTCTCGGCCTCCTGCTCGGCCAGTTGCGTCGGCAGGCGCGCGTCCAGCACCGGCTCGCGGTAGTCGGCCCTGACGACGTCGAGCCGGGCCTGCACCTGCGCAGCCTGTTGCTCGGCCAGGGATGCCGCCTCGCGTGCCGCATGCAGCTGCCAACCCTGCCAGCCGCCATGGACGACCAACAGAACCGCAATCAGCAGGCAGCCCGACAGCAAATGCCCGGCCTGCGGCCCGCCGCCACGACGACCTTCGCGCTGGTAGAGGTTGATGTTCTGCATCAGCTGGCTTCCTGGCGCAGGGCCGCGCCCACGGCGCCGATACAGAAGGCCTGGAGCGATTCATCCAGCTCCGCCGCGGCCTGGCCGGGAAACAGCTCGCGCAGATCAAGCCGCTGCAGGTTCACCGCCAACCCACTGGAAAGCGCCTGAAAAGTACGTTCACCGTCCTGCTTCATGGGCAGCAACATCACGCGGCTGATGTAGCCCTTGCCCAGTTGGCTTTCGTAATAATCGAGCGACCGCTGGATCTCCAGCGTCATGCCAGACTGGTCGCCTGCAGCCTTGCGTAGGCCATGCTCGATACGCCGAGCCATGTACACATCCGCGCCATTCTGTACGCAGATCAGCCCCTCGCTGGTACGCAGGCGCAGTACGGCCAGATTGGCGGCCTGTGCCCCCGCCAACAAACCGAGGTTGCGGAAGACCATCTCGGTGATGTCGATGCTGGCCAGCTTCAGACCGGCCTGATGGATCAGCGCAGCGAACTCGGCCATTCGCGCCTTGTTCAATACCGCGCAATAGACCATGCGGGTACGCCCGCGGTAGGCGTCCTCCGGCAGCACGAAGCAATCGACCACCACCTCTTCGAGCGGCTCTCTGATCAGATCCTTGATCCGCCAGCGCATGGCATCGCGCAGCTCATTGGCTGGTACGTCGGGCGCTTCGAGCAGAAACATCTGATAGGTCGCCGGATGCAGCAGGTAGTTGACCGGCATGCCAGCAAGGCCATGCGTCACCACGGCCTGTTTGAGCAGTTCAGCGTGCGCAGCAACCTCGCCTTGCAGGAATTCGCAACGCGACAGCACCGGCTGCGCCTGCCGAGCATCTCGCTGCACCAAGGCAAGCGCGACGCCTTGCGGCCCGGTTTCTATACCCAGCAACCCACCGACCGGGGCGGTGCCGCGCCTGGAGAACAACCTCATGAATTCCTCGCCTGTTCGACAACATCAGGACGCCTCAAACGGGCGATTCAGATACGGACAAACGTCATAGCAAATAGCCACTATTAAAAATAGGGAGAAGGACTTTAACAAGAGCGAATAGGGAATGCCCAAATTTTGTCACCCATACGAACCCTGCGTTGATATGCGTCAAAATAAGAACATCGAATACTGTTTCGTTATCGGCAGAAACACCCGTAGGTGTGAGCATCGACAGTCATCGCTTGTCACAATGACGTGACCTTGACACACCGAAACCAGGGGCAAGCGACATGCCAAATGAAAGCTGATTAGGGAGCCGCGCCGACCGACGGTTCAGAACAACCGCAGTTGTTCGGCCTGGCCACGCAAGTCGATCAGCCGCACGCCGACGCCGATCAGGCGTACCGGGCGCTTGCCCCGTGCGAACGCGACGGCAAGCAGATCGGCGTAATCCTCCAGCTCCAGACCGACTCCGGACTGCTCCAGGGTCGTCTGGGTGAAGTCGTGGAACTTCAATTTGACGAAAGGCTTGCCGGGGCGGTAACGGCTGTCGAGCCTCGCCATCCGCCGTGTCAGTTCCTGCAGCAACTCGGGAAGGCGCTCCAGGCAGGCGGCGAAATCCGGCAGATCGCGATCGTAGGTATTTTCCACGCTGACCGACTGACGCCGGCTCTCGACCTGCACCGGACGCTCGTCAATACCATGGGCGAGCCCCCAGAGCCGTTCGCCGAAGGAGCCGAAATCGCGCAGCAGATCCAGGCGATTGCGCGCACGCAGATCGGCACAGGTGCGAATGCCCATGCGCTGAAGTTTCTCGGCAGTGACACGTCCCACACCGTGCAGCTTGGTGACCGGCAGGCCGAGCACGAACTCGTCCACCTGCGCCGGCGTAATCACGAACAGGCCATCTGGCTTCTTCCAGTCGCTGGCGATCTTGGCGAGGAACTTGTTGGGCGCAACGCCTGCCGAGACGGTGATGCGCAACTGCTGCCAGACGCGCCGACGAATGTCCTGAGCAATACGCGTGGCGCTACCGGCGAAGTGCTCGCAACCGGTTACGTCGAGAAAGGCCTCATCAAGGGAAAGCGGCTCGATCAGGTCAGTATAGGTACGGAAGATCGTGTGAATTTCCTGCGAGGCTTCCCGATAGGCCTCCCGCCGCGGCCTGACGATCAGCAGGTCGGGACAGAGCTTGAGCGCATGCGCCGAGGCCATTGCCGAACGCACGCCATAGGCCCGCGCTTCGTAGTTGCAGGTAGCAATGACGCCACGCTGCTCGGCCAGCCCGCCGACCGCCATGGGACGATTGGCCAGGCTGGGATCGTCGCGCATTTCGATGGCAGCGAAGAAGCAATCGCAATCGACATGGATGATTTTGCGCAACCTGTTTTATCTCATCGGCACTGGCACACTCGAGGCGAACATCCGCGCGGGCTTCGAGTCGGAATCAGAAGAAGGGACAATACCATCCCAAGCATGCAGAGGAAGATCCTGTGAAAAACTCGACGCTTGCCCTGACCATCCTCGCCAGCCTCGTTGCAACAGGCGCAATGGCCGATGACGACGACATGAAGAACCAGCCGAAGGATTCGTCTATGGAGCAGCGGGTAGATGATGACGACGCCTCAGCCCATGGCTACCAGAACCCCACAGGCACCGACCCGGACCCACGCATGACCAATCACCCGAAGAGCGGCTGGCGCGAGGATGCCAAAGAACGCCGAGATGCCGAGATGCGCAAGCCCGAACAGCACTGAAGACAGTCAGAGTTCGAGCAGGTAAGGTGGCACCAGCGCCTTGCCGTACCCCTCGACGAACGCCTCCGGCATCCGTTTCGGCTTGCCGCTCGACATCTGGATGCAGACGAAGGTGGTCTGTGCCCGCAGCAAGGTGGTGGTATCGGCCGGCCTGACCAGTTGGAAGTTACGCTTCATTTTCAGGCGCTGATCCGACTGGACGATCCAGGTCGCCAGTTGCAGACGATCGCCCTGATAGGCGGCCGCCAGATAATCGATTTCGTGCCTGAGCACCGCCATCGCGCGATCCAGCCGCTGGTAATCTTCCAGCCCCAACCCCAGGCTCTGCGAGTGCTGCCAGGCGCAGCGCTCCAGCCAGGAGACATAGACCGCATTATTGGCATGGCCGAGCTCGTCGATGTGCTCGGCTTCGACCTCGATATCGATGATGAATGCGTCGGGCTGGTCCCAGATCATGCTTACCTCTCGCTCGCTGTAATGCGCGACAAGTCTATTGCAATCGGGCGTCTCTGCGCCCCTGCGCGTGCTATGGCAGATCATTCAGCAACTGATTTCATCGAAGCACCGGAATCTCACGCCTCTGGCCGAATAATTCAGCGCATAACAAAAGGCTATGTCTGAGTTAGCTGTTGCATAGCCGCTCGTCCCAGCGCTTCCCTCAAGCAAATCAATGGATTGAGCTGGGTCTTATGACGTTCGAGCAGGCGACGCCATCCCAAGTAATGCGTCAGGTACTTGGTGGCCACACCATGAAAGGGAATCATCCAGCCCTTCAACCGGCTGTCGTAGGCGTTCACGTTCTGGATGTGGAAAGGTCCATCGACCCTGCGCTTCTGGCTAGGATTGATCGGTCGGT